>JAXEIN010000001.1:0-133750 GCA_034102025.1 Tidjanibacter sp.
TTCTTCCGTTGTCATCTTTCCAGACAGTATGGCTGTCGGTCGTATAGTCCATTATAACTTCTCTGTATCCCTTCCCTGTAATCACGGATATGGTTATACAGTAGTCTTTCTTCTCTACGAACAGATCGATGTCGTTATGTGTTCTTGTTTCCCTGCCTATAAGTGCATCGACACCCCAACCGCCGTCTAGAAACACCTTTACAGATGCTTCAGACAGCATTTCAAGAATCTCACATACATCAAAACAAGTTACCATAAAATTCGAATTTAGCGAATTAAGTATTCCATCAATTGGGCAAGAAAGGGCGGTTCCTCCATAACGACATTAGAGAGGAGAATGATTGCCACTTTATCCTTAAAATTCAACCTTTGCCAATGTCTCAATCCTGGCAATCCTCCATCATGTCCAAACCAACCATTATCGAACTGCCATAAACCACATCCATAAGGATTTGGGTTAAAATTCAGACATTCTTTCCAACTGTTAACAGACAATATATCGGCATTTAGTATAGCCTTGCACCAAAGTCCTAAATCTGTTAGCGAAGAAACAACGCTGCTATCACCACTATCCATGGAAGGTCTGCCACAGGAAAAAATTATATCATCATGTTTGACATATCCACAAGCATCTGCGTCACGCCCATTCATGTGTGTATATTTCAACCCAAAGAGCATAAATATATCACTCATTACATCTGAAAAAGACTTGTTGGATACTATTTCCAAAATGTAACCAAGTAAAAAATAATTGGTATTGCTGTATCTGCCATCTGAACCTGGCTTAAAATACAACGGTAATTCACCAATTAGGTCAAAGCATTCTGAAAGACTAACAGGGCGACATTCAGAAACAATGCATTTATTAAACTCGATAACATCTGTTGGTGCTATTCCGTGCTCTGATTCATATTTTTGGATTGCGTCAGGGATAATTCTATCACTGATATAATCGGGAATACCACTTGAATGATGTAACAGATGACAAATTGTAATATTCTTTCCTTGGGGATATTGAGGAAAGTACTGGTCGATTGTATCATCTAAAGAAAGTTTTCCCTGTTCTATCTGAAGGAAAATGGCTGCTGCGACAAATTGCTTAGACAGCGAAGCTAATGTAATTGTAGTATGTGATGTGAAGGGAGTGTTTGTGCTATGGTCAGCATTACCTTGACAATATTCAAAAACAACTTGACCGTCTTTAAGAACAAGCACTCCACCTTGAAAATCTCTTGGGATAATATTTTCAAATGATTTCATAAAGATTTCTCCATCAAATTCCGATTTTTCGGTGCAAATATAAGAAATATACAACAAATTGTATCTATCTTCGAACTCGTTCTGTCTTATTGGGTTTCTAAACTTATGCTGTTCACTTGACCAACCCCAAAATCTCTTTTTGCCAAGCAGACTCTGTTTCCACTCTTCCGAGTTCTCATGTCCGAATATCCAACCTTTATAATTCTTCGTTTCGATTACAAATATTCCGTATGGCGAAACTACGATGTGGTCTATCTGAGTTGTTCCATAGTGAGTCGGCAATAATATATCATTAAGCGTGGTGTATTCTTTCGAGAGCCAATCCAGCTTTCGAGCCACACGCTTTTCTCCGAATTTGCCTATATTCTTGGGCGAAGACATCCAAATCTTAAATGCCACAAGTAGGACAAATATGCAGATGATTATTATTGAACTCATTATATTATGCTTTATACACTGCAAAGGTACTCCGTTTTTTACGAATGAAAGACAGAATAGACTACAAAAAGTATATGTAGCGTGAAAATCCCGCTTCACTCGCCAAGTCCCTTCAAGAAGTTAACTCGGAGGGACAATACCTCCACGTTCAAGCCGAGGGTCTTCGGGCAAAAAATTCTCTGCGATAATTTTTCACTCGAAAAAACGCTCCGGAATCGCCATCCGAGTTGAGACAGAGGTCGGGACTTTGCAAGCGAAGCGACCTACGACGCATAGTACAACAGGTCAAAAATCCATTGCGGTAAGATATGCCGCATATCTATTCTCAACCTGACTGCCATATTTGTATTTCATTATAAGGTCTATCAACCACCGCCATCTTTTTAGTGCCCGATTTTTTAAGTGGGGACAAAAGCAGCTCAGCTCTCAACTCTGCATATTACAAAAGTTATTTCTTTTCGGTCATACCACCGCTTTTTCTCGCACCTTTTTTTGCCTTCGTTTTTCGCTCATTTCAACCCCGTTTCTGTGTGGAGCGTTTTCCCTCTTTTCACCCTTGTTTTGCCCCTTTTCGTGACTTTGCTTTCGTACCTGCTATGACAAGTGATGACACCTTATGACTTGTATAGTCTAACGGCTTAAATGTCAATGTTTTATCAAAATTTGCTATATATATTTGCGGTGACAACATTAGTTATTAACGCTAAAAACTCACAGTTATGGCAAAGAAAAATGTAAGGGATGACCCCTCAAAAACACAAGTCACCGAGAACCCGCAGATGAGCGACATCGTGCTGGTTTTAGACAAAATGGAACTGCTCATTCAAGCGGTATCCGAAATCAACAAGAATGGCAAGTATTCCACCGTGCCGGCAGACAAAGAGCATCAGAACTCCTTTCTCAAGATTGACCGCTATGCGACCTTCTTCGAGAATTTCCTCAAGAACTTCTGGAGTCAGTTGAAAGACCCTACACACTTCGGTCTCTTCACGATGAAGGAGGAGGAGTTCGACAAGCCCGAAGTCAAGCAGGCCATCGAAGACCTTGCCGAAGGTAAGAAAACAAAAGCAGTGGAAGAGTTTCTCAAAAAGTATGAGATAACACCAAAAAATCAAACAGAACAAAGTATTAACAATCAAAATTCAGAAGCAATGGCAAAGAAAAACCAAACCCAGCAGCCCGTCGTTGAAGCTAACGACCAGCAGCAGAACAATCAGTATCATTACAACGAGTCTATGATCAACTGGGACCAGTTGAAGAACTTCGGACTCTCACGTGAGTATCTTCAGGAGCGAGGACTCCTCGACTCGATGCTCAAAGGCTACAAGACCAATCAGCTTGTACCTATCAACCTTAACTTCGGCTCTGCCGTACTGCGTACCGATGCACGCCTGTCGTTACAGCAGTCCAACACCGGTGAGGTGGTACTCGCCATCCACGGTATCCGCAAGCAACCCGAATTGGAGCGTCCTTACTTTGGACATGTCTTCTCGGAAGAGGACAAGAAGAACCTCCTCGAAACAGGCAATATGGGCCGAGTGGTGGAACTCAAAGGTCGCAACGGAGAGTATATCCCATCGTTCATCAGCCTTGACAAGATGACTAACGAGGTGGTGGCCATGCGTGCCGAGAATGTCTATATCCCTAACGAGATTAAGGGCGTTCAGCTCACCGACCAGGAGAAGAACGACCTGCGTGAGGGCAAGAAGGTCTATATCGAGGGTATGACCGCCAAGTCGGGCAACGAGTTCAACGCCCACATTCAGGTGAGTGCCGAGCGCAGAGGCATCGACTTCATCTTCGAGAACGACCGTATCTTCAACCGTACCGCCCTCGGTGGTGTGGAGCTTACCAAGCAGCAGATTGAAGACCTCAATGCAGGCAAGGCAATCTTCGTGGAGGATATGCAGCGTAAGGATGGCGAACTCTTCTCATCGTATGTGAAACTCGATGAGGCGACAGGACGACCTAACTACACACGCTACAATCCCGACTCGCCCGAGGGTGCAAGAGAAATCTACATCCCGAAGGAGATAGGCGGTGTGAAGCTGACCGCCGAGGAGCAGAAAGACCTGCGTGAAGGTCGAGCAATCTTCCTCAATGATATGGTGAACAACCGTGGCGAGGAGTTCTCTTCGTTCATCAAGGCAGACCTTGAGACGGGACGACTGATGTACTCTCGCACTCCCGATGGCTTTGAGGAGCGTGCCAAGTTCGAGATTCCGAAGGAGATCTTCGGTGCCAAGCTCTCCGGTCAGCAGCGTGCCGACCTTCAGAACGGCAAGTCGGTACTCGTGGAGGGAATGAAGGGCTTCGATGGCAAGAGCATCTCACAGTATGTCAAGCTGAACTCCAACCAGAACAAGCTGGACTTCTATAACGAGAATCCCGACCGAAACCGCAACGCCTCACAGCGTAATGTGGTAGCCGAGAAACAGGAGAAGCGTCAGTCAAAGGGACAGAGCATCTAATCCGTAAGTAGGATAAGTCAAATCAATGTATAACTCTAAAACGAATTTTAAGATGAACGATAAGAATAAAGCACCTTTCAAGGTGGAAGATGTAAACTGGGACGAACTATCAGGTATCGGTATCCTCAAGGATGAACTCGAACAGGCCGGTGAGCTTGAGACACTGCTCCGAGGCGAGAAGACGGGTGTCGTATCGCTGAGCCTCGTACTCCTCGGTGTAGATGTGGTGATGGATGCCACTTTGCAGCTTGTACGCAAGAACGACTCTCCACTGCTCGAAATCATCGGTATCACCCCCACGCAGTAACACGATTCCATTACTAACCTGACAGCCGTTTCCCGCACCGTAATCGGGACGGGAGACGGCTTCTTTAATTCCCGAAAAAATATGATAGCAATTATAGCAGAAAAGCCGAGCGTAGGTCAGGACATCGCCCGCGTCATCGGTGCAACAGAGAAGAAAGATGGTTACATGGCAGGCAACGGTTATCTTGTAACCTGGGCATTGGGACACCTCGTTTCCCTCGCCATGCCATCGGCATACGGATACGGCAAGGCTTCACCCGAAAACCTGCCTATGCTCCCCGAACCGTTCCAGCTTGTGGTAAGACAGATCAAGACCGACAGAGGTATGGTAACGGACATCGGTGCCGCCAAGCAGCTCAAGGTTATTGACGAGGTATTCAGCAAGTGCGACAGCATCATCGTGGCAACGGATGCAGGTCGTGAGGGTGAGCTTATCTTCCGATACATCTACCACTACCTCGGATATACCAAGCCCTTCAAGCGTCTTTGGATCTCCTCGCTCACGGACGAGGCTATCCGTACAGGTATGAGCAATCTCAAGGATGGCGAGGCTTACGATAGTCTCTACCACACTGCCGATTGTCGTGCAAAGGCTGATTGGCTCGTGGGTATGAATGCCAGCCGTGCATTGGCTTTGGCTTCGGGTATGCCCAACAACTCCCTCGGACGAGTGCAGACTCCTACGCTGGCGATGATATGCAGCCGCTACAAGGAGAACCGTGACTTTGTTTCCACACCTTATTGGCAACTGCACATCACCCTTGAACGCTTGGGCGAGTTCCGTCAGTTCGCCCATATCGAGGACTTCAAGAGCAAGGAGCAGGCAGAAGCGGCACACGCACGATTCTCGCCCGACTCAACGGCACTCATCACAAAGGTGGAGCGCAAGCGTACCTACCAGCAGGCACCGCTACTTTACGACCTTACCACCTTGCAGAAGGACTGCAACACCCATCACGATATGAGTGCGGAGAAGACTCTTTCTGTGGCACAGGCTCTCTATGAGAAGAAGTATATCTCATATCCGAGAACGGGCAGCAGATATATCTCGCACGACTTGATGGAGCAGGTCTATGATTCCCTTTGGAAGATTGCCACTATGCCCGAGTTCAAGGAGTATGGCAAGCGTTTCGACTTCGAGCATCTGAATATGCGTAGTGTAGATGATGACAAGGTAACGGATCACCACGCACTCATCATCACAGGCGTAGAGCCCGAGGAGTTGAACGCCCACGAGCAGATTGTCTACACGATGATTGCAGGACGTATGCTTGAAGCGTTCTCGCCACGCTGCGAGAAGGAGTCATTGGTAATGGAGGCGACAGCAGAGGATATGAAGTTCCGTTCACGCTCTACCACCATCGTCAATCCGGGCTGGCGTGCAATCTTTGCCCGTAAGGAGGATGCCGAGAAGGACGAGACTGAAGCCAACAAGGGTACGGCACGCTTCGCCGAGGGTGAGCAGATACCCGTTACGGGCTATGGCACGGCACAGCGAAAGACAATGCCGAAACCTCTATACACCGAAGCGACACTCCTTGCCGCTATGGAGACCTGCGGTAAGAACGTCACCGATGATAAGGCGAAGGAGGCCATCAAGGATTTCGGTATCGGAACACCTGCCACACGAGCCACCATCATCACGACACTCTTCAAGCGTGACTACATCGAGCGTTCAGGCAAGGCACTCATACCTACCGAGAAGGGACTATACATCTACGAGGCGGTAAAGGATATGCAGGTTGCCAATGTGGAACTGACAGGCAGTTGGGAGAAGACGCTCCTGCAAATAGAGCAACATACTTTGGAGACACGCTCCTTTATGCACTCCATCGAGAGTTTCACCTCGCAGGTTACACGCGAGGTACTCGGCCTGAAGTTCCCTGCACCCAAACAGCGTACCATTCCTTGCCCCAAATGCGGTACAGGTAAAGTGATGATACGCCCGAAGGTCGCCAAGTGCGACAATCCGGATTGCGGTCTGCTTGTATTCCGCAAGGTACTGAACAAGGAGCTTAACGAGCAGCATCTGGAACAGTTATTTTCATCGGGAGCGACCAAGCTGATCAAGGGTTTCAAAGGCAAGAAGGGCAACTCCTTCGATGCCGCCGTAGCCTTTGACGATGAGTTCAATGTAACGCTGGCATTTCCCGACAAGAAAAGAGGTAAGAAAAGGTGATGTCAGTCATCCCGATTCGTAGGCAAAGGTAGTGAACCGCCCTCATTCCACCCCGCAAGGTCGTGCCGCAGGCGGTTTCGGCAAAAATCATCCTCGCACGGCTGCGGTATTTTTACCGAAAACCTTGCAGGTGGAGGCGTTTCACATCCAAGCCCACGAAATCGGGAACGACTGTTCCCACTAAATAATATAGGATATGAAAACAAATGACCCGACCGTAAGAAAGAGAATGAAGTGGATAGGTATGATACTCTTAGCCGTAGTAGCAGCATTAGGTTTCAGCTATCTCTATACACGAGGTGTATCACCCGTATGGGCTGCGGTAGCCATCGTATGTTTCCCTGGCTTCTTCCGATTCATATACAAGATTGCCTGCATCGTAATGGCAGCATTGATACTCTTTGCTATCCTCAGTTTCTTAGTCTTCTAACTCTTAAAGCAATGAAAAGGTCTTGTCATCGACATACAACATATAAGCAGATATATTGCGATATGGGTTATGGGAGCTGTCCTTCTCGGACGGCTCTTTTTGTAGGTGGACGATTCAAGAATGAGGATATGAATGAAGAAAGGGATAGAGAAAATACCAGCCATTGGCAAGCCGATGAACTACAGGGCAAAGTTGGCCAATGCTTCTTATCGGACAGCAAGGTCGGGCCACAGGTGGTTTCGGAGAAAATCATCCTCGCCGTGCTGCGGTATTTTCCCCGAAAACCTTGCCTTACCGGAAGCATTAGCCGTAACGCCCTCGTAGTTCAACGGACTGCCAAAGTCCTAGTATTAACCATATAATAAAAGATAAAGCTATGAATCAAGCAATCATCGCAAGTGTACCGATGGCACCGATGCAGATGCCTGTGGTACGTAGAAGAAGAGTAAAGGTCACTGAACCTGAAATCAAGTTGCCGCCAAGAGGCTCACGAGGTCCGGTACATATATCGGAGCTGCTCAATCCCATTCTGGAGATAAGCAAGCACCCTGACCGTAACAGACTGCTTGCAGAGTTCTTCAACCAGTGAACATCACAAGAAAATAATTCAGTATTAACATTAAATCATAAAGTTATGTTTTTCACATCAATTTCACAGATGATGACCGAGAGCGTAGATCTGACTCTGGTCATCCGCAAAGCGAACGGACAACTTACTGTATCAACATTGCCGAAGGCTAATGGGCTGAAAGATGAAGCCCAGAACCACATCGTTCCGCTGACACTAACGGGCACTCCCGAAGAGATGGATGCAGAGTTCCTGCAACACATCATACAGCCTATACGCAAGGCTACGGGACTTATCTCCAATTTGATGGAGTTCGAGAAGCAGGCAGATAAGGCTGCTGCCAACAGCAAGGCGGCAAAGGATGCCAAAGCCAAGGAAACCAAAGAGGAGAAGGAGAAGCGTGAGAAGTACGAGAAGCATATGAAGAAGGCTGAGGAACTTATCACAGCCAAGAATCATAAGGATGCCATCACCGCACTCCAACAGGCTCGTATGTATGCCACTGCCGACAAGCAGAAGGAGGTAGATGAGAAGATTGCCGCACAGAAGAAGGCGATGAACCAAGGATCGCTCTTCGAGATGATGGAAGAGACTCCTGCACCGGCTCCACAAGTGGCACAACCACAGAATGTGGTACCGCAACCTGCACAGCAGACTATACAGCCGCAGGCAGCACCCCGACAGATGCCGCCACAGCCACAACAGACTGTAATGCGTCCCGTGCAGCAGCCTATGCAACGCCCTGTTCAGCAAGCCCCACAGCCTCAGTATGGTGGGCAGCCTATGTTCACCACACCACAAGGCGGTTATCCACCTCAAAATGCAGGACAGCAGCATCCTCACTATCCGCAGGGTGAGATTCCGATGTTCCCACATCATGAGGAGCCTCCTATGCCTGAAGAGTTACAGCAGGCATATATGCACGAAGGCCCTGCATATCGCCCCGAGGATTATGAGGAATATCCCGACTTCCCTCAGTCAATGTTAGAAAATCATTATTCACAGGCATACGCCCAAACAGTTTAAGAATATGGCACTTTTAAGAAACGAAATGCAGCGATCATTCACCTTCAAGAAAGGTACAGAGATGATTACACTTCCTGATCCTAATCCGAACGACTCTCCGGAGAGTGTTATGAGTTTCTACTCGAACATCTATCCAGAACTGACCACAGCAACCGTACACGGCCCGACCATCAAGGATGATAAGGCGGTATATGAGTTCAAGACAACCATCGGAACAAAAGGATGAGAACTATGAGTAAGGACACTAAAAAGAAGAAGTCATGCAGACCATTGGACGAACATCAGTCGGAACAGCTCGCGAGGATGATAATCGCATCGACCAAGCGGGAGGTACGATACGGTGTGACAAGAGTAGAGAGAGTTACGGCGCCAACGGGTGCCGTAATTCTTTTCTAAAGACACCTATTCTCCCCATAGCACCACAGACTATTATGAGGGAGAGCTATAGCGGAAACAGTTATAACCTAATCACGCAGGAGAATTACGAATACCTGCGTGATTCTTATTTCCGCTATGCTGAACTTATGAATGTAAAGGCGGAGCATACGCCAGGCAGAACTATTGGTGAAGGTATTGTCAATCTCTACAATGAGATGAACGACCTCGTAAATAAAAGCGGCATGTATATCAACCTTGAGGATGACAATGGCTGTCTATACTTCAATGTGTGGAACACACATACTTGGGGTGAGTACACACTGTATTACTTCCCTGTAAAGTTTGTGGAGGAACTGAATCCCACACTCAGACGCATTGTCATCACATTCTATCATAATTTCATGAAAGAGAACGGTATAACCACTATCAACGATGAGTCAGATATGGACTGGGCTATTGATATGCTGACTGAAGGCTGCTATGAGGATGAAGATGCCAAAGAGAGGCGAGCGAGGGAAAAGCTCGTGAAATCATACAAGGATGGTAGAGCATATAAACTCCTCGACAGGGTGTGGCGAAAGTCCTACTACAAGAACCTGCCGAAAGCTATAGAAGAATATGAGTGTAAGAATGGCTTTGAACAAGGTCTTATCAAACTGCTGAGAAGAGGACTTGAGTTCATAAAGACGGAGAAAGCCATCATGTACTATGGCTATGACCCGTTCTACGATGAGGAGCCCGATTATCTGCCGATGACACTCGAACAGCAGATAAGGGTTGTCTATGATAGCGATGATATAATGACGGAACACCTTATCGACTTCTATAATTCCTCCCGTCAGGAGTCATACGATATTATTCCTGCATCAACCTTTGCCGTCTCTCCAACGACCGACAAGGTTTTTACTCTTGAAGATACCTATCCTGAAAGGTTCTTCAAGTGGGCAGATGATTTTATTCACTACATACGATAATCACTATGGATACCAACAAACTTACCAAGCAGATAAATACGATGCTGCGCCCCCGTGCGGCATTGATAGCATACTCCACAGATGGAGGAGATACATACTTCCTTGAAGTACGGAGCATAGATAATGAGGGAGCCATGAGCGAAGGACGTCCCGTGACGGTGGACTTCATCAACGAACTCATCAAGGGATATTCCGAGAGGCACAGCAGCACACCGCATGGTCGCATCCCAACAAATATGCTATGGAGTGATACCCGCAAGGGCTACGAGAAATATATCTGGTATAACCCGCCACAAAAGCGTATGATGTTCTTCAAGGAGTCGCTACATATTGAGAATGCCGAGTATAACCTGCCCGGTGTCATCTATGAGGTGCGCGATGAGCGTATGAATATCTACGCATACATAGACAACGAACTGAAGCCTGAAACGGAACTCTACGCTGCTCCGTTCTTCAATGTCACGGGGGCAAGCGTCTGTCTTGGCTCGGCAAAGATTGACAAACCGACAGAGATTACCTACGACAAATTACTTGAGTACTGGGAGAAGAAGTTCTGGCTCACGGAGTTCTCACACCTCGGAGGTAACGGAAATCCCACAAAGAGCAACCTTGTACTCGTAACAAAGGCAGCAAAGGATGCTCCCTTCAACCTCGAAGAGTTAAAGCCTCTAAAGAATTTGAAACTTAAAGATATACTACGATGAAAAGAGTACATTATACCGACAGCTATCTGCTCAATCCACAACACCCCGTAACGGTAAACCTTATAGGTGGTGGAGGTACAGGCTCGCAAGTATTGACAAACCTTGCACGATTGGATGTAACACTTCGTGCCCTCGGACATCCGGGACTATTCGTAACACTATACGATCCCGATATTGTAACGGAAGCCAACATCGGACGACAACTCTTCGGATATTCCGACTTGGGACTGAATAAGGCGAACTGTCTGATAACACGCATCAACAACTTCTTCGGAAATGACTGGAAGGCTGTGCCGGCATTCTATCCCTCAAATATGAAAGATGCACGACAGGAGCATCTTGCAAATATCACTATCACCTGTACGGACAATATAAAGTCGAGAATAGACCTCTGGAATGTACTAAAAGCATTGCCACAGTACAATTATACAAACTATCAGACACCACTGTATTGGCTCGACTTCGGCAATACGCAAACATCGGGACAGGTTGTATTGGGCAGTATCCCAAAGAAGATAAAGCAACCTACTTCTCAAATCTACCAGACCGTACCATCATTAAAGGTCATTACCAAACTTGTGAAGTATGCTCGCATCAAAGAGGAGGACTCCGGTCCGAGTTGCTCGCTTGCCGAGGCTTTGGAGAAGCAGGACCTGTTCATCAACTCCACATTGGCTCAACTCGGCTGCAACATACTCTGGAAGATGTTCCGACACGGAATGATAGAGCATCATGGACTTTATCTCAACCTCAGTACGATGAAGGTCAATCCCATAATGGTATAATCGTAATAGACAGCTGTCATATTCTTAACGAGTATGATGGCTTTTTTTATGCTATCGCCCCATATTTATTACAATATCTTCATCATTTATAGCGTTTTATATTAAAAATGCCTTGAAATGCTATTAAAAAATGATAAAGCAACCTAATTTTTTTGCTTTATTAGTAATTTTGCACATTAGGCATATATGATAAACAGTTCGGACTAACCCGACTTAAATATAGGACGCAATGAAAATAGAAAGGAAGATAGCCATTGGCTATACTATTATTGTTGCCCTAATTGGTGGTATCGTATATACGTACCTGCACGAATGGCGACAAATGAACAGATTGGAGCGTGAAGTGAAAGAGATTCACCGTCTCCGGCAAAGTGTGCATGAGGCATATGTACATATGCTCGACCTTACGATGTTCGGTGAAACCATTCTCGAATGGGAAAGAGCCGACACAACTCTCTATCGTGCCAAACGCCTCAAGGTGGATAGCATCCTTTGTGAGTTCAAGGATTACTATTCCGGTGAACGGATAGATAGCCTACGGGTGTTGATGGCAGAGAAAGAAATCCAACTATTCAATATCTCCAAGCTGTTTGAAAAGCAGGTAGAACTCGGCGAAGAACTTGCCGAGCGTGTTCCCGTCATAGCATATGAGAGTACGCAGGAAGCTGAGAAGAAGAGTGGTTTCCTGGGTCTCTTCAAGAAGAAGGATAAACCGCAATCCACGACAACCACAAAACTTTATACCCTCAATCGGGATGTTATCAAGAAGCAGTCCGAGCAGAGCCGTCAACTCTCTGAAACGGCAGACAGCCTTGCTCATCGCAATTATGTAATCAACCAGCAATTGAAGGACCTTATTGCTGCAATGGACGGGCGTGTAACGGAGGATCTTCAAGCAAGGGAACAACAGATTATTAAGACTCGCGAGAGAACAAAGGTTTATTTAGGAGGTATTACGGCTTTTATTTTCATTGCTCTTATAGCCTCGTATTTTGTCATTATGCGTGACTATGGCAAGAAAGAGCGTGGCCGACGCAAGTTAGAGGAGAGTAACCGCAAGAATGCCGAGCTGCTTGAAATGCGTAATAAGATTATCCTTACCATCTCACATGATATACGAGGTCCGCTCAACAACATTATCGGTTATACAGATCTGGCCATGGATACACGGGAGAAGAAGAAACGCAATCTGCAACTGAAAAAGGTATTAGGTCGCAGCAAGCATATACTGCACCTTGTAAACAACCTCTTGGATGTATATAGGCTTAATCAAGCTAAAGAGACGATGCATCCTGTGCCATTCCGTATATCTGATTTGTTAAGCCGTGTGGTGGACGGTGCCACACAGCCTATCAATGATAAAGGGCTTCTCTTTGAGCATGAGTTCATAGGTGTCGATACAGTAGTCAAAGGCGATGTCGATAGAATAGAGCAAATCATCAACAACCTTATTGCCAATGCCGTCAAGTTCACTTCCGCAGGACATATCGGATTCAATGTAACCTATATGGATGGTACATTCACAATGAAAGTCAGCGATACGGGTGTGGGTATGACCGAAGATATGATGAAGCGTATCTATTTGCCATTCGAGCGTGCCGCAAATGCAGAGAACTCTGATGGCTATGGTCTTGGTCTGCCAATCGCCCACGGAATAGTTACAATGCTTGGCGGAACAATCAATGTAGAGAGTGAATTGAATAAAGGCACGACATTTACAGTTACTTTGCCTCTACCTGTTACCAATGAGCCTATAGAAGAGGAAAGCGTTTCGTTTGACGCATCTCTGCACCTACCGAAGAATGTCATCGCCATCGATGATGATATGCTGCAACTTGAACTTGTAAAGGAGATGTTGGAGCGTAATGGAGTATCGTGTACAATATGCAGCAAGGTAGATAAACTGACCGAGGAACTGCGTAAGAAGAACTACGACCTGCTTTTGAGCGATATTCAGATGCCGAATACCGATGGATTCAAGTTGCTTGAATTGCTCCGCAAATCACGCATCGGTAACTCTAAGGATATTCCGATAGTGGCAATGACAGCACGAAGCGAAAGTGAGCGTGAAGCACTTCTTGAGGCTGGATTTGACGGTTGCATCTTCAAGCCGTTCTCCATGAATGAACTGTTGAAGGTCATTGCTTCAGTAGTCAAGGGCCGCGAACCAGGCAGTGATACGGACTTCTCGATGATACTTGCCAATGTATCGGACAAGAAGAAAATATTGAGAACGATGATAGAGTCCTGCGAGAAGGATATTGTCGATCTGAAGATTGCAATGACAGCCGAGAACAGGGAGTCGATGCGAAGCATAGCACATCGTATGTTCCCGATGTGGGAGATGGTCTCGATGGATGAGATTCTGCTTGCTTACCGCAATGTCCTGAAGGATACGGAGTGTGATACTCAAACCGTGTTAAACCACACGAATCATGTAATAACCCACATAGAGCACCTGATTGAGGATGCCGGAAATGAGATAGAAAGAATAGCCGATGAAGAAAAGAATATTGATAGTAGAGGATAATATAACCCTTTCGCAGATAGTAAGGGACTGGCTGGAGCGTGAAGGATATGCTGTGGCGACTGCAATAGACGAACCTTATGCCCGTAAGTTATTACGTAAGGAATCGTTCGATCTGATACTCTCAGATGTGCGTTTGCCACAAGGTGACGGTATATCACTTCTTGAATGGATTAACAAGGAGAAGATGGATATTCCATTTGTGATAATGACCGAGTATGCATCAGTAACGGATGCAGTCAAGGCAATCAAGATGGGTGCAAAGGACTATCTTGCCAAGCCGGTATTCCACGAGCAGTTGGTGGAAATGGTCAAGGAACTATTGAAACCCGTATCAACAGTACGCAGCAAGGAGAAGGAACTCTTCAAGCGTACAAGCCCCAAGGCTATGGAAGCTATGAATATGGCGGAGTTGGTTGCTCCATCGGATATTTCAGTATTGATTCTCGGGGCAAATGGTACGGGTAAAGAGTCCGTTGCCCGAAGCATTCACTTTCATAGCAACCGCAAGGATAAGCCTTTTGTTGCGGTGAACTGCGGTGCCATACCTCATGAGCTGGCAGCTTCTACATTCTTCGGGCACGCAAAAGGTGCTTTCACGGGTGCTGATGCCGACAAAGGTGGTTGTTTTGAAGCCGCCAATGGCGGTACGCTCTTTCTTGATGAGATAGGAACATTGCCATACGATATGCAGTCCTCGTTGCTGCGAGTGCTACAAGAGGGAACATTTATGCCTGTCGGCTCAAGTGTGGAGCGTGTGGCGGATGTCCGTATCGTAGCAGCGACTAATGAAGATATTGGGAAGGCTATTGCCGAGGGGCGTTTCCGTGAGGACTTGTACCATCGTCTGGGTGAATTTGAGATACGACAACCCTCACTTGCCGAGTGTCCCGAAGATATTTTGCCGCTTGCCAACTTCTTCCGCGAGAAATTCTCAAAAGAACTGCACCGTGAGAGAACAGGCTTTACCGCTGAAGCGGAACGGTTATTGCTCTCACACTCCTGGTCAGGCAATATAAGGGAGTTGCAGAACAAGATTAGGCGTGCGGTATTGATGGCTAAAGATACGCTCATTGACTTTGCAGATTTGAATATTGCACAGGCAAAGCCAGTAGATATTCCGGAGGCTCCGCTGCAACCATTGAAGGATGAGGAGGTGGAAAAGCAGAGCATCATAAGAGCCTTACAGTCATGTGGTGGTGTTAAGACCAAAGCGGCTCAAATGCTTAATGTAGACTCATCTACACTATACCGCAAGATGAAAAAATATGGTATAAAATGATGATTGTGGTGGCAATATGAACCGCATATCGGCAAAAAGTTGTATCTTTGAGCCGTAAAATTGAAATATCGCGGCGGAACATTCGTTGTTCCTGTCCGTTTATATAGACATAAGTTCGCAAGAATCCCGAACAGAAATCTGGCAGTTGAAGTTAAGGAGAGTATTGCGTATGCTTATGCTATGCCTATGGCATAGCGTGGCGTTACGTACTCTCCTTGGGCCCATGCCAGAGCCTCTGTTCGGATGCGTGATGACCACGCTTTTTTTACGAACGGAGGTAACGATATGGCAAAGATTCAGATCATAGCAGCGATGACAATGGACGGCTTTCTTCCGAAAGCTGACGAGAACTTAATGCAGTGGGTAATGAATGATGCCAAGGGCTTTCCATATTGGCACGAGCGTAGCATCTATCGCCTTATGCCTCACTATCCGTTGCTCGACCTGCTTGCCGAGAAACACTCCGACAACAACCAATCCGATACATACATCGCTGAAATATCCGACAAGGATAGCATAGAACTTCTGCGTGGACTCTCACGCTACAACCTCATTGACGAGATGGTTGTCTATATCTTGCCTGTCATTGCAGGTAAGGGAACTCTCGTATTTGATGACCTTACTCCAAGCCGTTGGAATATGTATAAGACTACATCCTTCTCCAACGGAATAACTCGCATCATCTATCGCAACTCTTGCATTTTGCAATAGCAGGTTGCGAAAAAGTGTTGCATTTTGCAATACTCTGAAAATCCTCAAATTTCACGCTGAAAATTTTTATTTCACTGATACACAATGATGTATCGGTGTCTTTTCGTGTCATTCCATGTCATTGGCACGCAGGATGCCATTTAATAAGTATAACCTGTTGCGCAACACGGTGTAAATAACCCGATTATTCACACTTAAACAGATTATACGATGTTACAGATAAATAGTGAAACCGCCCACAAGATGTTCATCCAACTGATGGAACGCTTCGATAAGATTGAGAAGATGCTGGAGCGACAGAACAAAATGAAGGAGTGTCTCGATGGCGACACGCTGCTGGATAACTACGACCTGAGCAAACTGCTTGGCGTGACTCACCGTACCCTTGCACGCTACCGCCAGAAGAAACTTATCCGCTACTATATGATTGACGGACGCACATACTACAAGGCTTCCGAGGTCAAGGACTTCTTCGAGCAGAAGGGCTTGCCACTTCCGGCAAGCATGAGAAATAACATCAATTTCTAACCTCTAAACAACTATAGAATATGGAAATCGTATGTATAGACAAAAAGGCATTTGATGAGATATGCAGCCATATCAGTGAGTTTGAGGATAGAGTGAACAGATTGTGTGCTACCCGTAAGGATCTTGGACTCAAGAACTGGATGGATAACCAGGATGTGTGCCAGATACTCCGCATCTCGAAGCGAACACTGCAAGTGTACCGAGAGAAGGGCTTGATACCGTTTGCACGCATCAAACACAAGATATTCTACAAACCCGAGGATATTCAGAGATTTATTGACAGTACTTATCACCCCATTAAAAAGAAGAGACCATGAGCAACTTTTTTATAGACAAGACCGATCCGCATATAGCAGAGATTCTTGAGCGTCTAAGACGAGTAAACAAGATTCTCCACAAGACGGAGACTCTGGTACAACCTACATTGAACAATGAGAGGTTCCTGACTGATGAGGAACTCTCCAAGATACTCAGAGTGAGTCGCCGCACATTGCAGGAGTATCGCTCGGCAGGTGCAATACCTTACTACCTTGTTCAGGGCAAGGCTCTTTACAAGGAGTCAGAGATTGAAAAGATTCTCAATGATTCCCATAAACGCTGCGTAGAGGAACAGCGATGGGTATGACCCGAAACAATAGCAACGACCCCGCTTAAGGCCGTTGCTATCGTTTCTATACTGTTGTTGTCCGTTTCCATTTGATACATCTCTCAAACTTCAGTCCTTCATCTGCGAGTTCTATTTTCTTGTCGGCTGTAACCTCTCGCAGACGTTTCATGTCCTCATCAACCTTTTTGTCCGTAACATGAGCATATATCTGTGTAGTCGTGATGGAGGTATGACCCATCATCTTGCTTACTGTTTCTATTGGTACGCCGAGCGATAAAGTCATATGTGTTCCGAAATTATGACGGGCTTTGTGAAAGGTCAGATGGAAGCCGTACTCTTTACCTAATTCTCCTGTCAATTTAATGAGATATTCACGGCAATAGAGGTTGAAGACTTTATCTCCCTGTCGCTCGTGCTTATACTTTTCAATAATGCGAAGAGGCACATCCAACAATCGAATAGATGACAACGTGTCAGTTTTCTTTCGCTTGATGTGTATCCACCAGCTGCCATCTTCTGCCTGTGTTATATCGTTCACGGATAACCGTCTTAAATCAGCGTATGCTAATCCTGTAAAGGTGGAGAATATAAACCAGTCGCGTACCCGTTCCAATTGGGGCTTATCCACAGGAGTAGACATCAATGTCTTGAGGTCTTCCAACTTCATGTGCCGACTTTTACGTTTGGGGAGTTCCGGATGCAGACGGCAATATGGATCTCTGCGCAATGTTCCTTGACTGACGGCTCGCATTGTCATCTTTTTCAGCCTATACAAATGTTCGTGTACCGTCTTGGGACTTAGACGGCAATCGCTTTGCAGGAATATCTCAAAGTCGTCATAGAACACCTTGTCAAGGCTTCGCAATGTGACATCTTCCACACCCCGTTTCTCCTGAATAAACGCTGCAAGGTGCTTGTATGAGCGTTGATAACAATCGTAGGTCTCCTTGATTCTATCCACACCAACACGCTTCTTAAACTCCTCGTTATGCTCAAGGAAGAGGGCAAGCAGTGTTACGGGCTTTTGTCCGATACCCTTGACTGCGTTCTTGACAAGTTCTGCGGTAACAAAGCCTAAACTCTTCTTGATATGGTTATAGTGTTCGGTTATCTCTTTGGTAAGTTCGTCAATGGCTCTGTTTACCGTTACAGCATTCTCGCTGCGACCATCAGCACTTCCTTTCTCAGGATTCCAGATGGCAGGATTAACGGATACTTTTGTGCCGATTTGTTCCCATTCGGCATCAATACTGACCTTACACAATAGTTGGCACATACCATCCTTGCGTACTTTCGTGCGGTTGATGTAGAACAATATGGCGAAGGTACTGCGACGCTTCGTGTTCTGGTTAGCTGTATTCTTGTCTGTTTTCATATATAGTCGTTTTAATGGTTGTCAAATGGCGATTGTAAAGCGTTCACTAATCTTGTTGTCTAATCTCTTGGTATCAGCATTTATCTTGTCATCGGTAACTTTCGCATAAATCTGAGTGGTATCAACCCGTGTATGTCCCAGCATCTTGCTGACCGTTTCCAATGGCACACCGTGAGATAGGGTGATCTCCGTAGCATATGTATGTCTGGCGGCATGAAAGACTATTCTTCGCTCAATACCGCATATTGCAGCAATCTTTTTCAGGGAAAGATTTACATCAGAATTACAATACATGGGCAACAGCTTTCCGTTAGGCTCTACATCACGATACTTTTTAAGTATATGAATAGGTACATCAAGGAGCGGCACTTCATACTCGACCTTGGTCTTCTTACGAGTTGTTCTTATCCACAGTGTACCTTCCTCGTCCGTAACCAAATCCTCATTGGTCAGCAGACGCATATCTCCGTATGAGATACCCGTGTAGCATGAGAAGAGGAACAGGTCACGAATAATATAGAGTCTTGCATTATGCAAGGGTGTTGTCATCATCAGTTCCAGTTCCTCTGCCGTGAGATACTTCTGTTCACGCTGTGGACGTTCAGGTTCATATCCCCAAAATGGATTGAAGGTAAGAATACCGTCTGCTATGGCTTCATTGATAATGGTTCTAAAAGAGGTCGTAAGATGGACTATCGTACCAAGAGCCAAATGGCAGTCGGTTCGTAAGTGAAGATCATATTTCTCGATAAACGAACGATCCAATGCCGTAAAGGGAATATCGGTCAGTTTGTATTTCTCATTGAGGAATTTCTCAACATGCATATAGGCGTATTTGTAAGCACGCAGAGAACCTGCGACACGGTTCACACCTACACGCTTCTCGAAATTCTTGATGAAGGTGCGGAAATAACTCATCAAGGTCTGCTGCCCTGAAGCCATACCCAAAAGCAGACACTTGACATCTTCGGCAGTTACTCCTTCTCGTATTGCCGATTGTTCTTGATAGATATGTAGAGCCGAGGCTCTGATCTCGTCTAACTGACGATTGATTTCGCGTGCTGCGACACTCTTACCTGTAGCACGACCGGAGTGCCACATCGTATGTGGTACCGACATTTTCACACTGAATGCCGTCTCGGAGTACTTGCCGACATTCAATCTTGCCATTACGGGACAGTTTCCTTTGGCATCTGCTTCGCTCTTTTTGAGGTAGAACGACACCTTTACATCTACCTGATTCATAACTCATTTCTTTGGTTGCAAAAATAAATTTTACAGAGTTAATGAACGGCATGTAGAATATAGCGGAACAAGGCAACAAGTACTTGACAATTAATCTCATTCCCGTATTTTTCTTCCAACGAGAAAAAATGATTACCTTTGTCAGTGCAATGATAGAAAAAACAAGCGTTCTTTGTGGCTGTTGTAGGGTATGTGCAAGAGATTAAAGATGCTGTTTCTACCAAATTTCCATTCCATAAAAAGGCAACGGATAGGTAGCAATTCTTTCTCTAACACCCACCATATTCGGCTCCTTCTGCCAAATTTAACAATATGGTGAGGTAACACAAAAATAGTATATGTACCAACCACTTATCAAATTTCACCCTCATCCTGCCATTATTACGCAAGTTCTTTGTATCTTTGTATGTTAAAACCAAAGAATAAGTATGGATTTCCAAAATATAAACGGCTGCGACACCTGTCTGGGCCGAGGTTGCAAGTTCTGCAAAAAAGAGGGTGAAGCGGAGCTCTCGGCCGATGTTGTCGAGGGGTGCTTCAAGCTCCACACCACCGACTGGCTTGCCGATTATCCAAACAATCTGCCCACCGACATCGTTGAGGTCAGGTTCAAGAATACTCATCGCGGCTACTATTCCAACGCCAATAATCTGCCGCTCGAAGAGGGCGATATTGTTGCTGTCGAGGCCTCACCGGGTCACGACATAGGCATCGTTTCGCTCACGGGCGATATGGTTTCGCGTCAGATGCGCCGCGTGGGGTTCAACCCCCAGAATGGCGAGTTCCGCAAAATCTACCGCAAGGCGCGCGGCTACGACCTCGAAAAATGGCACGAAGCCATTGCGCGCGAGCACGAAACGATGATACGTTCGCGTCAGATTGCAGCCGAGATGAATCTCGATATGAAGATCGGCGACGTGGAGTTTCAGGGCGACGGCATCAAGGCCATTTTCTACTATATTGCCGACGAGAGGGTCGATTTCCGCGAGCTGATAAAGGTCTTTGCCGACCAGTTCCGCATACGCATCGAGATGAAACAGATCGGGGCACGTCAGGAGGCCGGACGCATAGGCGGTCTGGGTGCTTGCGGTCGTCGACTGTGCTGTGCTTCGTGGATCAGCAGTTTCAACTCGGTGACCACCAATGCCGCACGTACTCAGGATCTGTCGCTCAATCCCCAAAAACTGGCAGGTCAGTGCAGCAAACTCAAATGTTGTCTGGTCTACGAATTGGACGACTATATCGATGCACGCAAGGAGTTCCCGAGAGTCAACGAGCCGCTTCACGCACTCGATGCCGACTACTACCACGTGAAAGACGATATTTTGGCACGCACGATGAGCTTCAGCACCGATCCACACTCGTTGGTCGGCCTGGTAACGCTCTCCATTGATCGTGTGCGCGAGATACAGAAGATGAATGCCGAGGGCACGAAGCCCGAGAAGATCAACTCCGACAAGGTCTACAACCCTGCCGACGACGAACCGACGTTTGTCAATATGGTTGGCGAGGAGAGCATTACGCGTTTCGACCGCAGTCGCAACAACCGCAACAAAAAGAAAAATCGCAACGGGAACGGGAACAACAACCGCAATGACAGAAATGCTGCCGGCGAGGGTCAACAACGTTCGGCGCAGCAACAGGGCGGCGACAACCGCCAACCCCGACAGCCACAACCGCAGCGTCAGCAGGGCGGCAGGCCGAATGGTCAGAACGGTCAGAAAGCTCAGGGCGACCGGAACACTGCCGCAAATGACGGTCAACCCGGCACACAAAACTCAAATGGCGGTCAGAATGGTGCCCGCAACGGAGAACGTAACGGGCAAGGCACCCGCGAACCGCGACGCGACAATCGTGGTGAGGGTCAAAATAACCGTGGCGGTCAGAATAACCGCGCAGGTCAGAACCGCAACCGTCGTCCGGCACGCAATGAGCGTGGAGGCAACAACCGCGGCCAGTTTGCACGCACCGACAATAATGCCGGCAGCGATGCGCCCAAACCTCAGTCGGGTTCGGACGACAACAAGTAGCCGCCAAAAAGATGAAGTCGGCAGGCATCATAGCATCGTTTTGTATCCTCTGTTGTGCAGCTGTGTCGTGCCGCGAAGTGCCCAACGGTTCGGTTATGGTCGACACCAATCCCTCGGGTTGGTTGCGCGGCGATACGGTGCGCCTCTGTTATGCCAACGCCGATAGTGTTGGCTTGCGCGAGATTCTCTTCACGGCTCGAATAGAGCGGCGCGGCATAACCGACGAAGAGTCGCTGTTGCCAATGTGGGTGGGCTGTACCGCTCCCTCGGGCGAGCGTTGCGGATTCGATGTGGCGTTCAATGCAGCAGGCGTGAAACAGAGCGGCTCGATGTATGCCATTTCGTGCCCGATGATTAACGACGCGACGTTGAGCCTTGTGGGTGACTATATATTTGAATTCGTGCCACGTACCGACCTTTTTGGGGTGTGGGCAGTTGGAGTTGATATCGACTATGGGAAAAGATAAATTGCGTCGATTTGCCGAGAATCTTACCTTTCGGAATATGGTTCAGCCCGATTTCGACGAGGTCTTCGGCTGCGACCACCCGATGAAGGGGCATTGGCACGATTTTTTTGGCAACCCGAATCCGATTGTGCTCGAATTGGGCTGCGGACGCGGCGAGTACACTGTGGCATTGGCCGAGCGCGATCACGACCGCAACTACATTGGGGTCGACATAAAGGGGGCACGAATGTGGCGTGGCGCAAAGACCGCCACCGAACGCGGCATAACCAATGCGGCCTTTCTGCGCACACGCATCGAGTTCATCAACTCGCTCTTTGAGGAGGGTGAGGTCGACGAGATTTGGATCACCTTCCCCGACCCGCAGATGCCGCGGCAGAGGGCCAAAAAGAGGCTCACCGGCCCCATATTTTTGGGCTACTACGCAGCGCTGTTGCGCGAGGGTGGAGCGGTGAACCTCAAAACCGATTCGCGTTTTTTGTACGACTACACCCTTGATGTAGTCAATCAGAACGCGCTTGCGGTCGAGGTGGCCAACGACGACATCTACGGCAGCGGTTTTGCCGACGCAGTGCTCTCGGTCAAGACCGCCTACGAACAGAAATATCTGGCGCAAGGAGTGCCAATAACCTATATACGCTTTTCGCTCGGCGGAAAGAGAACTTTCGATTGGATAGATAAAACGCAAACAATATGATCAGAATTGGTATAACGCAAGGCGACATCGGCGGCGTAGGCCCCGAGGTGATAATCAAGACCTTGATGGACAATCGCCTGACCGAGTCCTACATCTTTACGGTCTACGGCTCGTCGAAAGCAATGGCATTCTATAAACCCACCATCGAGGGGGCGGAGAACTTCTCGTTCAGCGTGGTCGGCTCGGCTGCCGAGTCGGTGGCGCGACGTGTCAACCTTGTCGATTGCTCTTCGGCCGACATTCGCATTTCGGTGGGCGAAGCCACCCCTGAGGCAGGCGAGATTGCCATTGCCGCTCTGAACCGTGCTGCCGACGAACTTAAAAACGGCCTTTTGGACGTGTTGGTGACAGCTCCCATTAATAAAGAGGAGATGCACTCCGACGGTTTCAAGTTCACGGGGCATACCGAATTTTTGGCCGACCGTTTCGGCGGCCGCCCGTTGATGATGATGTGCAGCGACATTCTGAAAGTGGGGCTGCAAACCATTCATCTGCCCGTGTCGGAGGTCGCCGCCAAGCTCACGCAGGACGGCATTGTCGACACACTCAAACGTATGCGCCAATCGTTGCGCGCCGACTTTGAAATTATCGAGCCACGCATTGCGGTGCTCGCGCTAAATCCTCACGCCGGCGACGGCGGACTGCTTGGTCAGGAGGAGAACAGCATCATTAAACCTGCCGTTGTGGAGGCCTCGGTCAACGGCGTTTTGGCCTTCGGCCCATTTGCCGCCGACGGTTTCTTTGCCTCGCACAGTTACGAAAAATACGACGCCGTGCTGGCTATGTACCACGACCAGGGGTTGACCCCTTTCAAGACTCTTTCGCCCTATGGCGTCAATTTCACCGCCGGATTGTCGGTGGTGCGCACCTCGCCCGACCACGGCGTGGGTTACGACATTGCAGGCAAGGGTGTGGCCGACGAGAGTTCTATGCGCAACACCATATATATGGCTGTCGACATACTCCGATCGCGCCGCCGCGCCGCCGAGATGAGCGCCAACCCTCTGCGCCGTTACGAGCGTGAAAAGGGACGCGACGTGAGTGTCAAAGACCTAAAACTCCCCGAGGAGTCGAATGATTAATAAAGACAGACCTGTCGCCGAGCCGAAGGAAACGTCGGTACTGACCTCGATACTACTCTTTTGCGGTCTGTTTTGGGTCTCGGGTCTGTTGCGTCGTGGGGCTGCGCTGTTTACCTCTTGGCTGATATCGGTTGCTCCCGTCGAGGCAATACCTTATGTAAAACTCTTGGGGGCATTGTTGGCATTGGTGCTGACAGTTGGTTTGGTAGTGCTCTATGCTCGCTTCGGCGAAGGCCGTTCGCTCCGCTCGCTCGGTTTCACTCGCCATAAAGCCCTTAACGAATATCTCAAAGGTGCAGCGACAGGTTTCGGCCTGATTGCAGCTATTGTGCTGCTCTGCTGGGCGTTCGGTGGAGTACGATTCGTGGGTTTTGGCGGTTTCGAACTGCTGCCTTTTTTCGCTGCTCTGCTGCTGGGTGTGCTTAACGTGCGCGAAGAGGTGCTCTTCCGTGCCTGGTTTCTCAACTCGTTGCGCGGCACGCTTACCGCCGCCGCTGCCATAGCCGTCAGCTCCATTGCATTTGGACTCATACATCTGTCCAACGCCAATGCCACCCTGCTGGCGATAGTCAATCTTGTGCTTATGGGGGCATTTTTGGGCCTCTACTTTGTTCGCACGGGCAACATCTGGGGCGTGGCTGCCATACACACATTTTGGAACTTCACCCAGGGGCGCATCTGCGGATTGTCGGTGAGCGGCAGCCTCTCGAATGGTTCGTTGCTCCAATTCGCTCCCACCGACGAAGGTATTTTCGGCGTCGGGGCTTTCGGATTGGAAGGAAGTTGGGCTGCAACGATTGTAATATTGGCAGCTATCGTGCTAACAGCCAAAAATTTTTCTACCTTTGCAATTATAAACCCTCGCGGACGTGAATAAGTTTCGCGGCGCGTGGGTCGAAAAATAAAACAGTCCCAGTGGGTCGCAAGTTGTATTGCGGCGGGACACAACAAAAAAACAATGGAACAAATCAAAATCACCTTCCCCGACGGCAGCATTCGTGAGTTTGCCAAGGGGACAACGGCAATGGAGATTGCCGAGAGCATCTCACCCCGACTTGCTCAGGAAGTGTTGTCGGCTTCGACCGACGGCCACGTCATCGACCTGCAACTCCCTATTAACGAGAGCTGTGCTCTGCATCTTCACAAATGGGACGACGAAGAGGGCAAACGTACATTTTGGCACACCTCGTCGCACCTTTTGGCCGAAGCACTCGAATCGCTCTACCCGGGCATCAAGTTCGGCATAGGCCCAAGCATTGAGAACGGCTTCTACTACGATGTCGACGCTCCTGTGCCCATCACCGAGGCCGACCTGCCAAAAATCGAGAAAAAAATGGAAGAGCTCGCCCGTACCAAAGAACCGGTAGTGCGCCGCGAGGTGCCCAAGGCCGAGGCTTTGAAGACTTTTACCGAGAAGGGCGACCAATATAAAGTTGAGCTTATTACGGCTCTCGAAGACGGAACAATCAGTTTCTACTCCAACGGCGCATTCACCGACCTCTGCCGCGGCCCTCACCTGCCCAACACGGGCTACATAAAGGCTATCAAGCTGACTTCGGTAGCAGGTGCCTACTGGCGCGGCGACGAGCACAACAAGATGCTCACCCGTATCTACGGCATCACCTTCCCAAAGAAATCGATGCTCGACGACTACCTCGTACTGCTCGAAGAGGCCAAGAAACGCGACCACCGCAAACTGGGTAAAGAGTTGGAACTCTTTATGTTTTCGCAGCGCGTCGGTCAGGGTCTGCCGCTCTGGTTGCCCAAGGGTGCCGAGCTGCGCAACAGGCTCGAAAATTTCCTGCGCAAGGTACAGAAGGAGTACGGCTACGAACAGGTCATCACGCCCCACATCGGCCAGAAGGAGCTCTATGTCACCTCGGGCCACTATGCAAAGTATGGCAAAGATTCGTTCCAGCCGATTCACACCCCCTATGAGGGCGAAGAGTTTCTGCTCAAACCGATGAACTGCCCTCACCACTGCGAAATCTACCGTTTCAAACCGCGTTCCTATAAAGACCTGCCTCTGCGTTTTGCCGAATTTGGCACGGTCTACCGCTACGAACAGAGTGGTGAACTCCATGGACTTACGCGCGTGAGGGGATTTACGCAGGACGATGCACACCTCTTTGTGCGCCCCGACCAACTCTTGCAGGAGTTCGAAAACGTGATCGACATAGTGCTCTACATCTTCAAGACTTTGCATTTTGAGGAGTACACGGCTCAGATCTCGTTGCGCGACCCCAACAACAAGGAGAAGTATATCGGTTCCGACGAGAACTGGGAGAAGGCCGAGAGCGCTATCATCAAGGCCGCCAAAGACAAAGGACTGAAAACCGTTGTCGAGTACGGCGAGGCCGCTTTCTATGGCCCGAAACTTGATTTTATGGTTAAGGACGCGATTGGCCGCAAGTGGCAGTTGGGTACGATTCAGGTCGACTACAACCTGCCCGAGCGTTTCGATCTGACCTACACCGGTGCCGACGACAAGCCCCACCGCCCGATTATGATTCACCGCGCCCCCTTCGGCTCGATGGAGCGTTTCGTGGCCGTGCTGCTCGAACACACCGGCGGCAAATTCCCGCTCTGGCTGGCCCCGACGCAGTGCGTCGTGCTGCCAATCAGCGAAAAATTCACGGATTACGCCAAAAAAGTTTCAAAATATCTTAATAATTCCGATATTCGCAGCGAAGTTGACGAACGTAACGAGAAGATTGGCCGCAAGATACGCGACAACGAACTCAAACGTATCCCATTCCTCGTCATTGTTGGCGAGAAGGAGGAGAACGACAACCTCATCTCCGTCCGTCAACAGAGCGAAGGCGACAAGGGACAGATGACCGCCGACGAGTTTATCGCAATGATCAACTCGCTGGTAAAGACCGAAACCGAGGTAAAATAACTTAATAAAAAAAGATAACGTAAAAGAGATCGAATGGCAGCACCTTACAGACCAAAACCTACCTACCCGCCTAAACCGAAAGGAAGGCCTCAACCGCAGCAGAATCAACAACCTGCAATGCGCATCAATGACCGTATCACCGCACCGACCGTCAGGGTCGTGGGCGACGGCATCGAAGGCGCTCAGGTAATGTCGATTCGCGATGCGCTCCGTCTTGCCGACGAACAGGAACTCGACTTGATTGAGATTTCGCCCAAAGCCGAACCTCCTGTCTGCCGCATTGCCGACTACCAGAAATTCATCTACCAACAGAAGAAGAAGGCCAAGGAGATTAAGGCTAAGCAGGTAAAGGTGGTTGTCAAGGAGATACGATTCGGCCCGCAAACCGACGACCACGACTACAACTTCAAGTTGCGTCACGCCCAAAACTTCATCGGCGAAGGCTCGAAGGTCAAGGCCTATGTCTTTTTTCGCGGCCGTGCAATCGTCTTCAAGGAGCAGGGCGAAATTCTGCTTCTGCGCTTTGCAACCGACTTGGAAGATATTGCCAAAGTTGAGATGATGCCTACTTTGGATAGGAAGCGAATGACTATTATGCTGGCCCCGAAACCAAAAAAATAGCGTGAAAACGGGCACGTATGCTGCCCTAAACGAATCCGACCGAAACAGTCACAGACGCCAGTCTGCTCCTGCTTCGGTCGATTTCATTTTGAATTGGCCATTGGCCGACAGACCAATCATTAATCACCTTAATCACCTTATCCACCTTAATTGCATTTGTCTTAGCCGACCTATCAGACCTATTAGACTTAGTTGTATTCGACTTAGCCGTATAATGGCAATTAAGGCTATAAGTCTAATAATCTGCCCGTTGATTTGGCGGTGCGGAATGCCGCCTGCCAAAGGTCTTGGTGAGAGTGAAAAAAAATTTGGATAATTCACACAAAAAAACTAATTTAGTCGACGCAAGTTTGTGTTTAACAGACCGCAAACAAAACCTATTTGACCAATGACTATTATGGAGGCCGTCGACGCACGGCATTCGGTAAGGCAATACCTTGCGCAACCACTTGCAGACGATGTGGTCGATGCGCTCAAACAAGCAATCGCCCAAGGCAATGCCGAGAGCGGTTTGAATCTTCAACTTGTCTGCAACGAACCTCGCGCTTTCGACTCATTTATTGCCCGTTATGGCCGTTTTTCGGGCGTAAGCGACTACATTGCGCTTGTGGGGCGTCAGTCGCCCAACTCCGACGAAAAGATCGGCTACTATGGCCAACAGGTCGTGTTGCTTGCTCAGCAACTGGGGCTTAACAGCTGTTGGGTGGGGCTTAGCTACAGCCGCACGCGCGGCGCATTCACGGTTAACAAAGGTGAACGTTTGCGCGGAGTCATAGCTTTGGGCTATGGCGCCAACGAGGGCATACCTCACTTTTCGAAGCAGCTCTCCGAGGTGGCTGTCATCACCGGCAACGAGCCTCAATGGTTCCTCGACGGGGTTGAATGTGCCCTGAAAGCACCCACGGCTATGAATCAGCAGCGGTTCCGTCTGTCGCTTTGTGGCGAGGGAGTGAAGGCAACTGCCGGCCTTGGCTTCTATTCAAAAATGGATTTAGGCATCGTTAAGTGCCACTTCGAAATCGGCTCTGGCAAGGGCCACGAGATTTGGCAGTGACGCACGAGTTCGAAAGGCTGAAAGTCCAAATAGTCCAAAGTATCCTGCCTCAAACGGCCTAATCCCTTAAACTCTCCACTTCCCCACTACCCAATGTCGTAGGTGTGTCCTTCGGTGGCGAGGCAGGTTTCGGGAAAGATTGCACGTGCTTCGTCCAAAAGCACCGTGAGGTCTTTATAACGCGACGAGAAATGTCCTATAATCAGTTGTTTGGCTTCGGCCGTGAGTGCGGCCTTGGCGGCTTGGGCGGCTGTGGAGTGACCGCGCAAACGAGCGTTGCGTCGGTTGTCGTCGGCGTAGGTAGCCTCGTGATAGAGCAGGTCGACCCCTTTACAATAGCCCGCGGCGCGGGCGGAGTATGAAGTATCGCTCAAATAGGCGTAGGAGCGAGGCGCAAACGGGCGGTAGGTCAGCTCCTGGTTGGACAGCAACTCTCCATTGTCGAGCTGCACATCTTCGCCGCGCTTGGCGGCTGCAATCTGCGCAATTCCCAATCCGTAGCGTTCGATAGCCTCCTTATGGATATTTAGTGGCGGTTGCTTTTCGCGGAACAGAAAGCCCGCACAGGGCACCGAATGGCGCAGTGGAATCGACCAAACCTCCATAACCTTATTCTCGAAAATCAACTTGTGGCGGCGCGTTTCGGTTTCGTGCCAAACCACCTCAAAGGGCAGGTGTGTGTCGAAGAAGCGGAAGTATTGGGCCAAAATCTCGTCCATCGGCCGCGGAGCATAGAGATGTAGCGGCGTTTGACGGTTCAGCAGCCCCATACTCGAAATGAGCGGAAACAGACCAAACAGGTGGTCGCCGTGGAGATGCGACAGAAAGATGTGGTCGATTTTCAGCGGGCCGATGCCCGCCTGCATCAGGCGTGACTGCACCCCCTCGCCGCAATCGATCAAATAAAACTGCTCACGCGCATTAAGCACGTGAGCAGTCTGATGTCGACCTGCCGACGGTTTGGCGGAACTGGTACCCAATATGGTCACTCGAAACGTCATACCGCGAGGTCGTCTATTTAATTCTTCTCCGCTATTGTGAGCCGAATTAGATAGTTGTCTGTAAATTATTCGGCTTTGGGCTCTTCGGCAGCAACCTCTTCGGCTTTGGGTTCGGCCTTTTTGGTCGTCTTCTTAGCCTTGGGTTTTGCCTCTTCGCCACCCTCTTCTGCTACCGGCTCGGCAGCGGCTTTGGGAGCTTTTTTGGCTTTGGGAGCGGCCTCGGCCTCTTCCATTTTGGCTTTCAACTCTGCCAAACCTGCGATGTCGCCCAGAGTGGTCTTCTCGATCGAAGCGTTGATCTTCTTGACACTCGATTTGGTAGCATCGGCAGCAGCCCTCTTCTCGGCCTTGACGGCGCTCTCCTCGGCACGTTTAACCTCTTCGTAAACCTTGGTGTGCGAAAGGCTGATGTGCTTGGTGAATTTCGAGAATTCGGTAACCTTGAAGGGCAGAACGTCGCCAACCTTGGGAGTGGTGCCGTCCTCTTTTGCAAGCTGTTTGGTCGGAGCAAAGCCCTCGATGTTCTCGCCAAGAGCAACCACTGCGCCCTTGTCGTTGATCTCGGTAATTGTACCCTCGTGAACCGAGTCGATAGCAAACTGTGCCTCAAACTCGTTCCAGGGATTCTCCTCCAACTGTTTGTGGCCCAAGCTCAAACGACGGTTCTCCTTGTCGATTCCGAGAACGATAACGTCGATGTCGGCACCGATTTCGGTAAGTTCTGCGGGGTGTTTGATCTTCTTGGTCCAGCTCAGATCCGAAATGTGGATCAGACCGTCGATACCCTCGGCAATCTCTACAAAGATACCAAAGTTGGTGAAGTTGCGAACTTTGGCAGTATGTTTCGAACCGATCGGGTAGAGCTCTTCAATTTTCTCCCACGGGTCGGGTGTAAGCTGTTTGATGCCGAGCGACATTTTGCGCTCTGCGCGGTCGAGCGACAGAACAACTGCCTCGATCTCGTCGCCTACCTTCATAAACTCCTGTGCCGAACGCAGGTGCTGATTCCACGACATCTCCGAGACGTGAATCAAACCTTCGACGCCCGGAGCAACCCCAACAAATGCACCGTAGTCGTACATCATAACCACCTTGCCTTTGATCTTGTCGCCAACGGCAATGTTCGGGTCGAGTGCCTCCCACGGATGAGGAGTGAGTTGTTTCAGACCCAGAGCGATACGTTTCTTCTGATCGTCGAAATCGAGGATTACGACGTTGATCTTCTCGTCGAGGTGAACAACCTCTTCGGGGTGGTTGACGCGGCCCCAGCTCATGTCGGTGATGTGGATCAAACCGTCCACGCCGCCAAGGTCGACAAACACGCCGTAGGTGGTGATATTCTTGACCGTACCTTCGAGGATCTGACCCTTCTCGAGGTGCGACATAATCTCTTGTTTCTGGATTTCCAACTCGGCCTCGATGAGTGCTTTGTGCGAAACAACGACGTTGTGGAACTCCTGATTGATTTTGACAACCTTGAACTCCATAGTCTTGTCGACATAGATATCGTAGTCGCGAATGGGCTTCACGTCGATTTGGCTGCCGGGCAGGAATGCCTCGATGCCGAATACGTCGACAATCATACCGCCTTTGGTGCGGCACTTGATGTAACCCTTGATGATTTCGTCTTTTTCGAGAGCCTCGTTTACGCGATCCCAGCTCTTGAGTTGACGTGCTTTTTTGTGCGAAAGAACCAGCTGGCCCTTTTTGTCTTCTGCGCTCTCAACATAGACCTCAACCTTTTCGCCAACAGCCAGTTCGGGGTTGTAGCGGAACTCGGTAACGGGGATAACGCCGTCGGATTTGTAGCCGATGTTGACTACTACCTCGCGTTTGTTGAGTGCAATTACGGTACCCTCGACAACCTCGCCAACCTGAATTTTGGAGAGCGATTCGTTGTACTGATCGGCTACCTGCTCTTTTGACTGCTCGCCATAGATGTTGGCGTCGGTTTCAAATGCGGTCCAATCGAAATTTTCGTTCGAAACAACTTGTTTGTTTTCTTCCATTTGTTAATAACTTTCTTTTTACTAATAAGTTAGACTTTATTTGTAGAGTTCTCCTTTCGGAGAATAAGCCTGCAAAGATAATCATTATTCTTGATTGTCAACCTCTTCGGCCAATTATTTACCTATTTTAATAATAAAAAAGGAGAGGCATTTGAATGTCTCTCCCTCAATCAAATAGAGGCTTAGGCCGAAACCGGCTACTCGGCCTCTTTATTTACTGCTCGGCGCAGGAAATAGCCGCCCAGCATTCCGACACCAAGCAGTGCCACCACGATTGCTACCTGAGCCGTTTGGTCGGCAAAGAGCGTCGAGACAGCCAAGCCGATGCCAGCGCCTATGAGCGAGCAGGCCCACTGCAATACGGTGCCTTTTTTGTCGGCAGGCGCCTCTTCGGGACGCATACCCTGCTCTATCATAGCAGTTTTGACCTTGCGCACGTTGGCCGATTTGATAATTGAATAGATTGCCCAGATGAGCACTATTGGGGTTGCAAAGACACCAATTATGGCAAAAATTGCCTCGTTACCACATACTCCGTCAAACATAATTTTTTGTTTTTTAGTATTAGTTTATTTTTGATTCACTGTCTATTGGACGCACATCAGAATAAATGGTTACATATTCTGTCGGCGGCGGCGCTCCAAAACCGAGATTAAGACCCTCACTACCACAATGGTAGCAACGGCCGCAAAAAGTGTGATGACCGTGGCCGACGAGCAGAACATACGCAGGTGCAACAACCCCGAGACGGTATATTCGTCGACCGCTTTGAGCCAGTCGCCAAGTCCGCCGATGCGTGCCAACAGTGCAAATGCACCCACAAGCAGCAAGAGTACCACAGCGCCGGCCACAATGCCGAGTGCCGTGTGGCTCACCGTGCGCCAAGCGCGACGACGTGCGGCCTTGCGACCTATGCGATGCATAATCTCGGCTCCAAGTGCTGCGGTGTCCTCTTCGGGCATCGCTTTCATCAAAGCACTCAATTTTTCGTCACGTAAAGTATCCATTTTGTTTGTCAAAAAAGTTAATTCCAAGGTCTTTAAGGTCATTAAAGTCATTAAGGACCTTAATTTTGAATTTTGAATTTTGAATTATTTTATCTTGTTGCCATCTCTGCCGCCAAGTGCCGTCGGGCGCGGTGAAGCACCACTTTTGCATTGCCCTCCGTTATTCCAAGCACCTCGCCAACGGCCGAAAGTGAGCAGTCGTCGCGGTAGAACATCTCCACCGCAACACGTTCGTTTGGTCTGAGGTGGTCCAGCGCGCGAGATAGCAAGTCGATGTCGGCATCGTCGAAGCGCCGCAACTCCTCTTCCTCTTCGATGCTCTCCATACGTCGGTCATCGATTTCGGCTACGGGCAACCGTTTGCGCCGCAGTGCCGAGATTGTTGTGTTGTAGGCGATACGGTAGAGCCACGTCGAAAACGAACTGCGTCGACGAAAGGTGTCGAGTTTCGTCCAAGCCTGCACAAATATCTCCTGCGTGAGGTCGTCGGCATCGTCCGACGAACCCACCATTCCCCCGACAAGCCTTCTGATACGTGCAGAGTAGCGTTCGACCAGAGTGCCGAAGTACTCGATTCGTCCGTCGAGAGTTGCCACTACGCACTCTATGTCGCTTTTGGGTTCCAACGTTTATCCGGAATGGTTTTGATTGTTTGACGCAATTTGCCCAAAAAGGTTACAGGCTCCTCTCTGCTTATTTCGAGAGTGGGAAAACTAATCGACAAACGACACCACGTCGTAATCCTTGTAGTCGGCAGGCTTAAAGATAAAGCTCTCTGCCGGCAACACCACGTGGCCGATGTTCAGAATATCGATTGTGAGTATTGTGCCGCCAATGTCGTAGGCGATGCGGCGTGGCAAGAGTGTCTCGCTGCTTATTATAAGTTCCACGCGGTCTACTGCGTCGAGCACTCCTGCCGCCGGCACAAGTTCCATAACTATGCTCTTTTGGTCGCGCGACAGAATGGTCGACCCAAACAGAGCTGCATCGAAATTGAATCCCTCGGCCGGATTTTCGAGCAGGTTGCGGTTGTACGGATCGACGGCATCAATCGTCACCGTCTGTTCGGCGGCGCTGATTCCGTAACGTAATCTCCCGTCGGAGAAGAGCCTTTCGCCCTCAATCTCAATCGAGTAGCGCATCGAATCGACCACCATAGAGCCTCTCGACGAACCTGCATCGGGTGCCGAGACCTCAAATTCGATGCGGTATGGAGCCATTGCGCTCAGTCGGGCCGACATAGTCGAAAGTAACACGGTCGAACTCTCTTCGGCCGAGATTGTGCAGAGTGCGGCAATCGTGGCCGCCAATAGTGCAGAGAGTCGTTTCATAATCTAAAATGGTTCTCGACGATCGTCGAGGTTCGAAATTGCAAACGAGTTGAGAATGCGTTCGAGCGACGAGGGGTCGGCAATCAGCACTTCGCGCGGCTTGCTGCCCTCGGCCGGACTGACTATGCCCGCTTTTTCGAGTTGATCCATCAGGCGTCCGGCACGGTTATAACCTATTGAGAATTTGCGCTGTACGTTGGACGTTGACCCAATCTGCGAGCTGACCACGTAGCGGGCCACCTCGTCGAACATATCGTCGATGCGCCCCATATCGTCCGATCCGCCACCACTTTGTTGTGCGCTCTCGGGCACATAGTCGGGCAGTCGGTAGGCCTCTTTGAAGCTCTGCTGTTTGGCCACAAACTCGGTAATTCGCTCTATCTCGGGCGTGTCGAGGAATGCGCACTGCAAACGTGTCAGTTCGCCGTTAATCATAATGAGCATATCGCCCTGACCAATCAGCTGATTTGCCCCGGGTTGGTCGATAATGGTGCGCGAGTCGACCATTTGCGTTACGCGGAATGCAATTCTTGCAGGGAAGTTGGCCTTGATAAGACCGGTTATGACCTTCACGTCGGGGCGTTGGGTGGCAACAATCAGGTGGATTCCGACCGCACGTGCCAGCTGTGCCAGTCGCGTCAGCGGAATCTCGACCTCTTTGCCTGCGGTCATAATAAGGTCGGCAAACTCGTCGATAACCACCACAATATAGGGCAAATAGCGATTGTCCTGTCGGGGCAGTTTGTGTTGCAGCAACTTGTTGTTGTACTCGGTAATCTTCTTCACCTCGGCCTTTTCGAACAGGTCGTAACGGTTCTGCATCTCTATGAGCAGCGAGTGCAGAGTGTTGACCACCTTCTGCGTGTCTGTCAGAATGGCGTGGTCCTCCGAGGGCATCTTTGCGAGGAAGAAACGTTCCAACTTTGCGTAGAGCGACAGCTCCACCTTCTTTGGATCAACCAACACGAACTTCAATTCGGCCGGGTGTTTCTTGTAGATTAGCGATGCGATTATGGCGTTCAATCCCACCGACTTGCCCTGACCCGTGGCGCCTGCTACCAAAAGGTGCGGCATCTTGGCCAAATCGATGATGAATGTTTCGTTCTGAATGGTCTTGCCCAGCACTACGGGCAGCTCGTAGGTGCAGTCCTGAAACTTGACCGACTTGACCACCGAGTACATCGAGACCATCTTGCGGTTGGAGTTCGGAATCTCTATTCCTATGGTGCCGCGCCCGGGAATGGGGGCAATGATACGTATGCTTGTGGCTTTGAGCGAGAGTGCGATGTCGTCTTCGAGGTTTTTGATGCGCGATACTTTGACACCTTTTGCAGGCTCAATCTCGTAGAGTGTTACCGTCGGGCCTATGGTGGCACGAATGCGGTTGATCTTGATGCCGAAATCGCCCAACGTGCGCTGAATCATTGCCTTATTCTCGTTGATCTCTTCCGACGAGTATTGCACCTCGTCGTCGTCGTGACGCTCGAGAATCTCAATGGGCGGACGTTGGTAGTTTGGAAGTTTGCGCGTCGGGTCGATGGAGTCTTTTATGTCGTCTTCATCGGCCTCCTCCTCAACGAGTGCGGTTTGGAGCACCTTGATGCCCTCGGCATCGGATTCGACCACGCCGCCTGTCGAGAGCAGCACCTCTTTGCCGTTGAGTCCGGCCATACCGCCGTCGCCTTCGATCACCTCGAAGCCACCCACAGGCTCGGCGCGGTGGGGAGCGCCGGTGCGCGCCGCAGCACGTGAAGCGCCCGAACCAAACATAACCACGCCGTCGTCCGGAATGTTGTTTTGGTCGGTCACAGCCTCGTTTTTGGGTTCGGTCGATTCAGCTGCCGCTGCCTCTGCCGTGTCGGGAGTCTCGACCGAAGGTTCGTCGGGTGCAACACGGTCGACCCACTCGTCGTCGGTCGTCCCTGCTGTCGGCTCCACAACAGGGTCTATATCGGGGTCTGCATTCGGATCGAAGCCCTCCATACCTGCCGTATCGCCTGCCGGCGCATCGGGTGAGGCGCTATCGTCGGGCTCTGCCTCGGCTGTCTCCGACTCGCCCTCGGCCACAGTATAGGAAGGTTTGGGCGCAAGCAGCGAGGCGGTTTTGCGTGCCACGTTGTTGACGGCCTTTATGGTACGTCGGTTGATGTAGACTGCCAAAATGATCCACGAGAAGCAGAGCAGCAGTCCGAGCCCCATTTTGCCTATTTTGTCGACAAGCCAAAGGCTTACCACCATACCTGTTTTGCCGCCCAACGACGAGCCGAAGACTCGCCACGACGGGAAGAAAAAAGCAAAGGTCACGGCACCCAATATCATCACAAACAACATAATGCGTACCGAGCGTTCCAAAAATGGCGGCCGGTACTGCATCACCCTGAGCGAGAGCACTATGATTACCAGCGGAATGCAAACGGCAAGTGCCCCGAAACAGTCGCCAACCAAAAAGTCGGCAATGCGGTAACCGTAGGCTCCGGCGTAGTTCACCTTGGCGCCGTCGATTTGGTCGACCTTCCAGGTGAAGTAGTACGACAGAATGGCTATCAGCACGAAGAGTGCCACACACATCATTGTGAAGCAGATCACCCATCGTTGTGTTTCACCCAATTTCAGTGGCTCGCGCTCCGATTTGGGCTGTTTGGTATTATTTGTTTTGGCAGTGCTCATAATATTCTCTCGGACGTGAAAGGTTCTTTATTCTTGTGCCAGGCGCAACGCGCGGCAGGTTATTTTTTCGAGATAGTCGTCGCCCGCAAAGGTGACAAAGGAGTAGTCGGCCTTGTGGCCGCACTCGGCACGCAAAGAGTTGCTGTCGAGCAGCCACGCGGTGCGGCGCACGATTGCCGGTGCAGGATCGACGATATCGACTTTTCGGTCGCCAATCACTTGCCTGACGGCCTCTGTCAGAAATGGGTAGTGGGTGCAGCCGAGTACTATCTTGTCGGCTCCGCCCTCAATCAGAGGTTCTACGGCACGCCTTACAAGTTCGAGCGTTTCGGGGCTACGTTCCCGGCCGTTTTCGACCGCCTCGACAAAGCCTTCCCCCACCGCGGAGAGAATCTTTATGCGGCTGTCGTAGTAGGCGCAGGTATTGCGGAACAGGTCGCCGTCGAGCGATGCGCGTGTGGCCAATATGCCTATCACACCCGTATGTGAACTCAGCGCGGCAGGCTTCACGGCAGGTTCCATTCCCACAATCGGAATCTTGTAATGTTCTCTTAACGAAGCGATTGCTACCGCGGTGGCAGTATTGCAAGCCACAATGAGCAACTTTATGTCGCGACGCAAAAGTTCTTCGGTAGCGGCAAATACATACTCTCGCAACTCCTCGGGCGGACGATTGCCGTAGGGGCAGTTCTTGCCGTCGGCCATATAGACCAGCGACTCTTCGGGCATTGTGCGCCGCAACTCACGCCAAACCGAGAGCCCGCCCATACCCGAATCGAAAACACCAATAGGTGAGTTGTTCATATTCGCCATAGTTAACTTACAAAGTTACAAATATCTTTCTCGAAAATGAAATTTTGCTCCTTTTTTTTGGGCAGACGGGAGTTTTGGGGCAATGAGCGGGTCAGGGGGCGGCTAACGCCGCAGGCTGATTAAAGGGGCAAAAAGGGCAAAAGAGACCAAAGAGACCAAAAGGAAATAAGAGAGGAAAACCGCCCACTATCAGAGCAATCTATCACTTTGGCCCTTTTGGACTCTATCGCCCCTTTGGGCCCTTCAATCTATCACTTTGGCCCTTTTGGACTCTATCGCCCCTTTGGGCCCTTATGAAATTCCGATAAACTCTAAATTTTTTTCGCCCGCAGGGCCATTAATCACCTTAATCACTTTATACACCTTAGCATTCAAAACGAATCCGACCGAAGCAGGAGCAGACTGACGTCTGTGACTGTTTCGGTCGGATTCGTTTAGGGCAGCATACGTGCCCGTTATAATGTGTTTATGCAATCTCCCAAGTCTCGCCACTATTCAATAGGTCATCGACACACTTGATCTTCGACGCAGCGGTCACCTCTTCGATTTGGCGAACGACCTCGTCGTCGTAGGTCTTGTCGGCAACATCGCGAATAACGCCGAGTGCCACGGGGTAGTCGGGGTATTTCATCGATGCGAGTGCGTTGTGGATATAGGTTGCCGGCTCGTGGGAGTCGTGAACCAGGATATCGTCGAGCGTGTAGCCGTCCTGCCCAACCGTCACGACCTTCAATTTGAAGCCGTCGAGCACAAGGCCTTTGTCGTGGTTGGCACCAAAGAGCATCTTCTCGCCGTCGTGGAGGTAGATTGTATGCTCGGCGCGCGTAGCCTTGTCGGCTGCAAATGCGGCGTGGGTTTTGTCGTTGAAGATGACGCAGTTTTGGAGCACCTCGGTGATAGAGAAACCGTCGTGTTGAGCGGCGCGAACCAGACACTTCTCGGTGATGTCGACCTCAACGTCAATGGAGCGCGCAAAGAAAGTACCCTTTGCACCTATAATCAGTTCACCCGGGTTGAACGGCTTTTCGATAGTGCCGTAAGGCGATGTTTTGGTCACCTTACCCAGCTTTGTGGTGGGCGAATACTGACCTTTGGTCAGACCGTAAATCTCGTTGTTGAAGAGAATTACGTTCATATCGATGTTGCGTCGGATAGCGTGAATGAAGTGGTTGCCTCCAATAGCCAGCGAGTCGCCGTCGCCCGTTGCTACAAAGACGCTCAGGTTGGGGTTGGCAACTTTCAGACCGGTAGCAATGGCGTTGGCACGGCCGTGAATGCCGTGGAAGCCGTAGATTTTCATATAGTAGGGGAAGCGCGACGAGCAACCGATACCCGACACGATTGCAAACTGCGAGTGGGGTCGTCCGGCTATCTCGGCAATTGCGGGCATAGCCTTCTGTACGGCTGCCAAAATGAAGTGGTCGCCGCAACCCGGGCACCATTTAACCTCCTGATCGCTCTTGAAATCGGCTTGTGTATAGTGATATACTTTTTTCTGTTCCATAGCTTATTTCTCCTCCAATAAACGGTTAAACTCCTCCTCCAACTCAATGGTAGTGAAGGGCAGACCCTGACTCTTGTTGAACTGACGGTAATAAAATTGCTGGAAAGACATACGCAGGTAGTTGGCAAACTGACCCTCGTTGAGCTCGCAGACAACAATCTTTTTGAACTTCGAGAAGATCTCCTCAACACCGTGAGGCAGGGGATTGATGTAGTTGAAATGGCAAAGCGAAACGCTTCGGCCCTCCTCCTGCATCTTCTCGACCGAAGCGAGCAGGTGTCCCTTGGTACCACCCCAGCCCACTACGAGCAGGTCGCCTTCCGGCTTGCCGTAGACGGTTTGGGTAGGAATGCAGTCGGCCACACGTGCAACCTTTTCGGCGCGAATGTCGACCATACGCTGGTGGTTCTTTGGGTCGTGCGAAACGCTGCCCTTCAAGAAATCCTTTTCCAGTCCGCCGATGCGGTGTTCCAACCCGGGAGTGCCGGGGAGTGCCCAGCGGCGTGCGAGCGTCTGTGCATCGCGCTTGTAGGGCATAAATTCGGGTTCGTCGTCGGGCAGATGGTCGATGAGCGGCGGATTGATTGCGGGGTAATCCTTCATTGAGGGAATCCTCCACGGCTGCGAACCGTTGGCGATAAATCCGTCGGAGAGCAGAATGACGGGGGTCATATGTTCCATTGCTATCTTGGCGGCAGTGAAAGCGTAGTCGAAACAGTCGCTCGGCGACGAGGCGGCAACAACCACCATCGGGCACTCGCCGTTACGACCCCAGAGTGCCTGGAAGAGGTCGCTCTGCTCGGTCTTGGTGGGCAGGCCCGTCGAGGGGCCGCCGCGCTGAACGTCGACCACCACCAAAGGCAGCTCGGCTATCACGGCCAAACCCATAGCCTCGCTTTTGAGCGACAGGCCGGGGCCCGAGGTCGAGGTGACGGCGAAGTTGCCAGCATAGGCCGCACCTATCGAGGTGCAGATGCCTGCAATTTCGTCCTCGGCCTGTATGGTTTTGACACCCAACTCCTTGTGTTTGGCCAACTCTTCGAGAATGACCGTTGCGGGGGTAATGGGATATGAGCCGCAGAAGAGTGGGCGGCCGCTCTTCTCCGATGCAGCCATAAAGCCCCACGCAGTGGCCACGTTGCCGCTAATGGAGCGGTAGCGACCCTTGGGCAGGTCGGCAGGTTGCACCGAGAAGGTATTGACGAACGAATGGGTGTTGTGGCCGTAGTTGTAGCCTGCTTTCAGCACCGCTACGTTGGCCTCGGCAACCATCGGTTTTTTCTTGCCGAATTTGAGGTTTATGTATTCGATTGCGTGGTCGAGGCTCTTGTCGTAGAGGAAAAGGCAGATGCCCAGCGCGAACATATTTTTGCATTTAACCACGGCTTTGGTGTCCATCTCCGTAAAATCCTTCAACGCTTCTTTGGTCATCGAGGTGATGTTGGGATAGAGAATATTGTGGTCCGAGATACCGAGTTCGTCGAAGGGTTCGAGGGTCTTGAAACCTGCTCGTTTAATGTTTTTCTCTTCGAGGGAGTCACCGTCGATAATAACGGTAGCATCTTTTTTGAGCCAAACAACGTTGGCTTTGAGTGCTGCGGGGTTCATTGCAACCAAAACGTCGCAATAGTCGCCCGGGGTGAGAATACGGCGGTTACCGAAGTGAACCTGGAAGCCCGAAACGCCCGAAACGGTGCCTTGCGGAGCGCGAATCTCGGCCGGATAATCGGGGAAAGTGGAGATGCCGTTGCCGAAGAGTGCCGCTGTGTCGGAAAAAAGCGTTCCCGTCAATTGCATTCCGTCGCCCGAATCGCCCGAAAAACGAATTACAACATCATTTAACTCTTTAATATTCATAATCTTGTTAGATTTGTGTCACCTTTGAGTTTTAGGTCTTTCAACAAAGTTTTGAAACACGCGGCAAAGGTACTAATTAATCATCGTAAAACAACCCGTTCCAAAAATAATTGTAATCTTTTTGGGACGATTGAGTAATAACCCGAAACCGGAGAGTCTATTTTGCGCGCACTATGGAAGCCTGACCAAACCCACAGAAGCTCTCGGGCGAGAGCGACTCCGCCGAGCCGAACGCCTCGGTAACCAAATCGGTCACAAGTGCCGTTTCGCCCTCTTTGTCGCGGCGCGGATAGCAGTAGGTCGAGCTGCCGTAGATGTAGTCGGCCAGCGCCACCGTGTAGAGTTCTTTGGGCGTTGCCACATCGAACCTCACGTCGACGGCATCACCCGAGCCGTCGGTCAGAATGGTATAGTCAAGTCCTGCGGGATAGAGATCGATGCGGTGCGACTCCTTGGCATTGGTTTTGTCGTTAAATTTGTTGATTATGAGCGTTTTAAGTTCGTCGAGAGTCATAGTCGTCACCACGTAACGGCTTGCAAACGGGTCGAGTTCGTAGATTTTGGCACGGCTCACACTGCCCTTGTCGAGCACTTCGAGGCGTGTGCCGCCGCGATGATAGAACCCGAAATCGGTCGATGCCGCTCGCCGTCCCACCTGGGCAAGCATTGCCCCAAGTTGGTCTTTGGTGGCAGCCGCGTCGAGCTTTCCGACGGTTTCGAGCAGGTAGGGGTTATTGTTGTACTTCTCTATGTCGGCCTCAAACTTTGGGTCGCCACAGGCAGGCAGCTCAACGTATTTAATTTGTCGGTCGACCACTCTTCCGTCGCGAATGCGGAGCGTGGTGATTCCCACGGCACCCAATTTGTTCTTGCCCTGCACCACGGCAACACCGTTTTTGACCCCTGCATAGGTTTCGTGGGTATGACTGCTCACAACCACATCGGCCCACGGCATCGACTCGACCAAAACGGTTGTGTCGCGGTCGAGTCCCAAATGCGACAAGACCACCACTGCATCGGCCTTGCGGCGCAAACCATAGTAACGGCTTGCAACCTGCTCGGGCGAGCTGAAGGTCAGCCCCTCGAAAATGGCATCGTCGCCGTCGGGGTGTCCGCCTGCATAGTTTGTCACCAAGCCAATGAAGGCCACACGCGCACCGCCCGCTTTGAGCAGCACATAGGGCTTAAAGGGGCGCAGAGAGGTTCGACCTGTCGAGATGTTGGCCAACACTATCGGGAAATGCGCATCGTCCATTCGTGCCTGCAAGGTGTCCAATCCGTTGTCGAACTCGTGGTTGCCCAGCGTGGCCACATCGTAGCCGAGCGAGTTCATCTGTTCGATTATGGGGTAGCCGCGACGCGGAGCGAGGTCAACAAAGGGGTCGCCTGTCCAGCGGTCGCCGGCATCGACCAAAAAGACCGTAGCGGTATCCTGCGAGCGGTAGCCCTCGACAAGTGAGGCAAGCTGCGGAATGCGGTCCAAACGCGAGTGGATATCGCCCGTCGAGATGATTATCACGTCGGCATCGGCGTGTGAGCGGCAAGCAGTCAACGAAACGGTCAACACCGTCGCTGCGGCCAATAACAAGAGTCCAGTTTTGCGCATAATATATCGTTTTGAAGAGTAGCCGGACAAAGGTATCATCTTTTTTTGTATTTTTGAAGCACAAAAAAAATCATTTAATGAACGACACGGTAAGAATAGAGTGCGAAAACACTCACAGCGAAATATACGTCGAGTGGGGAACCCCGCTTCACACGATTGCCGACCGTATTGAGGTTGCCGGCAACGGACACCCTTTCTTGGCGGCCTATGTAAACAACTGCCTGCGAGAGCTGGACTACAAAATAGGCGAGCCGGTCACGGTGCGTTTCATCGACATCACCCACTTTGCAGGCATCAGGGTCTACCAGCGCACACTCTTTATCACGCTCCACAAGGCCGTCCACGACCTCTACCCCAACAACCGCTTCCGCATAATCCACTCCATATCGAAGGGTTTTTACTGCGAGATTGAGGGCATTGAAATCACGCCGCAGGTGATAGCCGACATTCGCCGCCGTATGGACGAGCTGATTGCGGCCGACATACCTATTGTGCGCCACAAACTGCTGCGCGACGAGGCCATTGAGCTCTACCGCCAATTGGGTTTTCAGGACAAAATCGACATCATCTCGTCGCGTCCGCACCTCTACGTTACGGTCTATCGGCTCGACGATATGGCCGGTTACTTCTACGGCGCCTTGGCACCCTCGACAGGCAGCATCACGCTCTACGACCTGAAACCATACTACAACGGCATCTACATTGCCGTTCCGCGCCGCACCCGACCCGAAGAGTTGGAACCTATGGTGCCGCAAGACAAGATGTTCGACATCTTCCGCGAGTACAAGGGGTGGGTCGAGGTAATGGGTGTCGAGAACATCGGGTCGCTCAACAAGAAGATTTTGGGCGGCGACGCAGGCGAACTCATCAAGATTGCCGAGGCCTTCCACGAGAAGAAACTCGCTGCCGTGGCCGACACCATTTTCGACCGCCACAACGCCGTGGGCACACGTCTGGTGCTCATCTCGGGCCCCTCGTCGAGCGGCAAGACCACCTTTGCCAAACGTCTGGGCATTCAGTTGCGCATACTCGGTCTGGAGCCGGTGCTAATCTCGCTGGACGACTACTTCCTCGACCGCGAAAATACCCCTCTCGACGGCAACGGTCAGTACGACTACGAAACCATCGACGCACTCGACATACCGACTTTCAACCAAAACCTCAACGATTTGTTCGCCGGCCGCAAGGTCGACATTCCGCGCTACGACTTCATCACAGGCCACCGCCAGTGGCACGAGCAACCGCTCAGTCTGAACGACAACTCTATTTTGGTGATAGAGGGTATTCACGGACTTAATCCGCGCCTTACGGCCCAAATCGACGAGAACAAGAAGTTCAAAATCTACATCTCGTGCTTCACCTCAATCTCGATGGACGACCTCTCGCGCATACCCACCACCGACAACCGCCTGATACGCCGCATCGTGCGCGACAACGCCTACCGCGGAACCGACGCAGCCGCCACGCTCAAACGCTGGGGCAGCGTGCGCCGCGGCGAAGACCGCCACATATTCCCATTCCAAGAGAATGCCGACGTGATGTTCAACTCGTCGCTCTTCTACGAGATTCCGGTGTTGAAACACTACGTCGAGCCGCTGCTCTATGCCGTGCCCGACACTGTGGAGGAGTATGGCGAAGCACACCGACTGCTGCGTTTTTTGGACAATTTCTTGGAGATTGCACCCAACGAGATTCCGCCTACCTCGGTTCTGCGCGAATTTATCGGCGGCAGCAGTTTCACCTATTAAATGGAGCTGACCAACAAGTCATTTTTCGTTGGTCAACCTCTTTGGGCGATTAAGAAGTAACAATCTGCCTGCTTCTTAGTCGCCCTCGTTTGCCATTAGCCAACTGCAAAATAATAAGGATTTTATTGCTTTTCTAATAATCAAAAGTAACTATATATAACTTTACACTAAATAGCCGGGAGATAAAAATGGGGAGCAGTTACTATGCTTCGCTACTCCCCTAAGATTACTTGTAGTAAGTTATTCGGACAAGTTTCTTTCCGATTCTGATTACCTTAGTAACCTTGCGTAATCTCTTCATAACTGAAAAATTTATGTTATATGGCATCAGTTTAACATCTCGGATAAGATGACCATATACTGTAAGTGTGATACAGCGACATAAAGGTAATAATTTTCCGGCTTTTCTTTTTTAAATAAACAAATCTTTATATCTTTGCGACATATAGCATAATCGCCATCAAATTACGACAGATATTAGATAAGGCTTAATATATTCCATTAGGTGAAGTGAGTTACATTGGCGTGTGCTTGCTTTGCGGGAATATGGGGTGTCGTAACCCTTGATGGCGTGCATTGTGAGTGCACTTTTTTTTTGTGCTTCATAGTGATAGACTGAAACACTTTTGTTTAACTAACAAGTCACTATTATGAAGAAAATGTTATTCTTTTTTTTGACTGCATCGTTACTCTTTGCCGGGTGTTCTAAAGATGATGATGCAAAACCAACCCCAACTACTTACACCTTATCCTATGAACTGGAGGCTCCCGGTGTGGAAATTGATATTACCGTATTTGAATACAACTCTAAAGATGAACGTGTAGGTTCAAATTCATTGAATGATATTCAGTATGGGGAAAGTAAAGTATTTAAGGCCAGTAGCAATGCCGAAAAGGTAAAAGTATACATCAAAATGTCAGTAGGTACAGTTGAACGGTATTTATGGGTTCAGCAAGTTTATTACCTAAAGAACAACTCTAACTTAGATATTAAAGTAACAGGAACGACCATGACAGGAACGAAAGAGCCCTAAACTACATTAACGCCAACGCAATGCTCGAAATGATACGCCCCAAGAGCCGATTGTTGGTGATGTCGAACCTTACTTTCGACAGCGGCCGGACACATTCGACGCAACAAAGTACCACCTCGCTCGACAATGTTGAGCGCTACACGGGTGTTGACCAAAGCGGCGATACCTTTAACCGCAACGTCGGCCTCGATCTCACCTACGAAGGGTACTTGGGCAGCAAGTTGCGTTGGAGTACCAAAGCCGCCTGGACGAGCGAAAGCGCTCAAACCGAGAGGGTGCGGCTCGACACCGTTTCGTCAACACCGATGCGAACCATTGCCAGTATTGCACCTTTGGCCACAGGACACAACGTTAAGGCGACAGTAGGCTTACAGTCGATGCCCAACGCACGCCATTTCTTTTCGCTGACGTATGACTACTCCTACATTTACAGCGTCGACAAAATGACCTCGGTCGATTGGAGCGGTAACGAAACCCCGTAACCGATGTTGCCAACACCTACGACTTTACGCGCAACTACCACCGCCACTCGTTGAAGGCAACGAGGAATATCGTCTCTTCACCAAAGCTCAACCTCTCGGCCGGACTCGGTGTTTTGATGATTGGTATTGGCCGTAACGAATACTACCCCACAGCAAGCAGCGACCACCGTTCGCTCTGCGGCATATTGCTACCGTCGTTCTCGTTTTTGGCACCCAACCAGAGTTGGAGCCTGCAATACTCGACCGACATTATTCTGCCCTCGATTGAACAATGGCGCAATCAGCTGATTACTACCAACCCCGTCTACCTGACGGCAGGTAATCCCGATTTGAAGCACAGCTATGTGCACCTCATTGAAGGCGAATTCAACACGCGCAAAGGCAATAACTCCCTCGATTGCACGGCCGACCTCTCAATCATCGAACGCACGATTGCCAACAAGTCGACCTACTATACGGTCGCAACCTATCTGCCGCGCTACGACTACACCATTGAGCCGCAAAACACGCTGACAACCTATGAAAATATGGGCGCTACAATTAGGCTCGATGCCAAGTTGAATTACTCGACCCGCTTCCAACGCATCAAAACCACGCTGCGGATTGCCCCTGCCTTCAATTATGGAGTGACCCCCTCGTTTGTCAATCAAAACAACTGCATCTCCTATAACTACTACCCGTCGCTACTGGTCGGGCTCACCAACAACACCTTCAAATCGGTGCGGCTCACATTGTCGGGGCAGTCGGGCATCATACTCGCCAACAACACCTTGGGACAGTCCGACCGAATGTTGCGCAACTCACTAAACGTCGACCTGAACAGCAAGTTTGGCAAGCGGATATTCATTAACGGCCGTTATGGATTGACGGCCTACAAAAACCTTGCGGGCACAATTCCGAGTCAGATAAATCAAACCCTCGACGTGGTTGTTGGCACCTCATTTTTCAAGCGGCGACTGGAACTAAGCATCTCGGGGGTCGATTTGTTGAACAACACGCAACTATTCTCGTCGAGCGTGCGCGAAAACTATATTCTAAACTCGTGGCGCAGTTGCTATGGCCGCTATTTTGCCATAAATCTGGCCTGGAAGTTCTACAAGTCGAAGTCGGGACTGACCTCACCTGTGGGTGCTTTGCTCGAAACGGGTAAACTGCAATAAGCAAGAGCGTATTCGGCAGCAGCAGTTTTACCTATTGAAAGACCTGAAAGAGAAATACGACTAAGTCTAATAGGTCTGATAGGTCGGCTAAGACGGACTATGCAAAAAGTGATTAATGTGATTAATGTGATTAATGGAGCCTGCTGGCTCTTTCAATTTTGAATTTTGAATTCTTAATTTTGAATTCTTAATTTTGAATTGGCCGCAGGCCTACGGCCTTCGGCAAACAGCGACGGGGAGCCACCTTGCGGTACTCCCCGTCCAAACACCAATTTAACAACCAAAAAACTACCTAACCTGTTTGTTGGCTTCCGAACCCAAAATTTCACGAAGACAGGTATCCAAATAGAGTAGCTCGTACTCTCCGCAGATTACGCGGTCGATAAACATATCTTCTTCACCGTCGGTTTCGTCGGCCTTTTTGTAGTCATTCTGTCCCATAGGCACTCGTTTTTGATTAACTTTCTATCACAATAACGAGCCTGTGGGGCAATTATTGTAACATCAGTTCAAAATAAGTTCATTCTCCTTGATCATCTTCCGGAGGTTTATCAAAGCGTAACGCATTCTGCCGAGTGCGGTGTTGATGCTGACGTCGGTCTGCTCGGCGATCTCCTTGAAACTCAGCTCGCCATAGTAGCGCATCTTGACAACATCGCGTTGCTCGTCGGGCAGCAATTCGACCAGTCGACGCAAATCGGCCTCGATCTGCTCCGAGACCATTCGGTCTTCGACGTTATTCTCCGACAGGCGTTTCGAAGAGAGTATGTCGTAACCTGCCTCGCTCTCGGTGACGGTTCCCTTGCCCTTTTGGGCGCGGAAGTGGTCGATCACCTGATTGTGGGCGATACGCAATACCCACGACAAAAACTTGCCGTTGTCGGTGTAACGCCGGTCGTCTACCACGCGTACAACCTTGATAAAGGTCTCTTGGAAAATATCGTCGGCCAGATCGCGGTCCTTGACCATCATATAGATGTAGTCGAAGACACGGCGACGATGCCGCTCGATCAATTGGGAAATAGCTTCGGGGTTGCCTGCAAGATAAGAATTAAGCAATTGTTGGTCGCTTAAAGCTAATGACTTGTTCATCATACTCTCCTCCTTTTCTTATTGGTTTAGAGTAGATTTCGTTCGATAGGCAATCTTTCTTTTAGAAGTTAATAATGGTGTTTCTTAAATGAAACTGAGCGCAAGGTACGGTATTTTCCCAAAATTTCCAAATCAAACACGAGTTTTTTTCACATTCAGCTTACCGCGCCTCGCGCCACAGTTTCACCCAAAAGAGTTGCAAAGCGTGTGCCAAAGGTTGGTCGACACCAGAGATCGCGCCGCCCGTCGGAGGTAACAATATGGTTCTTTGGACACTGTTTTTTTGACGGCAGTTATCGGCAAACCATTTTTTGGGAATTGCACAATAATATATATCTTTGCCACGTCAGAGAGATGTGAAAAACACTTAAAATATTAAAGATATGAAACACTACTCACTCAAAATCGCGGCATTGCTACTGGTTGGCGCCGGATTGTTCGGCTGTCTGAAAGTCGAGGATTACAAGAACGACAACACCGCCTATGTCGGCGACTGGCAACTCACACGTCTGATGGGGCTTGATGCCGTACCTATCGACAGTTTTACCTCGAAAATCGACACCATCTTCAACGAACTGATTCCCGAAAACGTCGACCGTATGAATCTGCTGCTCGACGGCACGGGCACTATCACCCGCACCGACCACGTGGTCAACGACGACATCAAATACGAAGCACTCACAATGCCCGTCAACTACGAGTGGGTATCGTCGGGGCTATATACCTATCTATACGTTGCCTTCAAGCAGAATAACCAGACGATGTACTACGGTTACGCGGTCAACCGAGTCACTGCCGACTCGCTCGTTCTGACCAACAGCGGCTCCTACACAGACGACAAAGGCGTCGTCCACGTGCGCGGCTACCGCTCTTTCTACACCAAATAGCCGACATATCGAAATACCTCAACGAGCAGGAAGGAATATATTCGTTCCTGCTCGTTTTTTATGGAATTTCTTTGTACATTTGCGCCGTCGCAAACCCTGCGCGCGCGACCCTTTCTAAAAACACTACATTTATTCAATTCAAACTATGGACATATCTCACATTGAACACCTTGGAATTGCTGTTCGCAGCCTCGAAGAATCGATTCCCTACTACGAACAAGTATTGGGCCTGAAATGCTACAACATTGAAGAGGTAGCCGACCAAAAAGTACGCACCGCCTTCTTCCGCGTTGGACAGACCAAAATCGAATTGCTCGAACCCACCTCACCCGAGAGCACGATTGCAAAATTTATCGAGAACCGCGGCGAGGGCATTCACCATTTGGCCTTTGCAGTCAATTCGGTTGAAGAGGCTCTATCTGATGCCAAAGCTCACGAAGTTCGTCTTATCGATCAGGTTCCGCGCAACGGAGCAGAGGGGCTTTCGATTGCCTTCCTGCACCCCAAATCGACCCACGGTGTGCTGACCGAGTTGTGCCAACCAAAAGAGAAATAATCATACACCAAACAATATGAGCGAGATTCAGAACAAAATCGCGGAGTTGGCAAAACTTCGCGAGACAGCCGAAATGGGCGGTGGCGAAAAACGCATCGCTGCCCAGCACCAAAAGGGTAAACTAACCGCACGCGAACGCCTCGCACTGCTGCTCGACGAGGGCAGTTTTGAGGAGTTCGACACCTTTGTAACGCACCGCTGCACCGACTTCGGTATGGAGAAGAGCCACCCGCTGGGTGACGGAGTTGTGACGGGTTACGGCACAATCGACGGTCGTCAGGTCTATGTTTTCGCACAGGACTTCACCGTTACGGCAGGTTCGCTTTCAAAGACTATGAGCGAGAAGATCTGCAAAATTATGGATATGGCTATGCGCAACGGTGCTCCGGTAATCGGTCTGAACGACTCGGGCGGCGCGCGTATTCAGGAGGGCGTCAACGCCTTGGCAGGTTATGCCGAGATTTTCCAGCGCAATGTGATGGCTTCGGGTGTCATTCCGCAGATCTCGTTCATTATGGGTCCCTGCGCAGGTGGCGCAGTCTACTCGCCCGCTCTGACCGACTTCGTCATTATGAAGAAAGATACGAGCTATATGTTCCTCACCGGCCCGAAGGTTGTCAAAGCCGTTCTGAGCGAAGATGTTTCGCAAGAGGATTTGGGTGGTGCAACAGTTCACGCAACTCGTTCGGGTGTGGCTCACTTTGCAGTCGACACCGAAGAGGAGGGACTCTCGCTCGTGCGCGAAATACTCTCGTTCGTTCCGCAGAACAATATGGAAGAGGCTCCCGACAAGCAGACAGCCGACCCCGTCGGCCGCGCTTCGCAGAAGCTCAACGAGATTATTCCCGAGAACCCCAATAAGGCCTACGATATGTATGAGGTGATTCGCGAATTGGTCGACGACGGCCACTTTGTGGAGGTTCACGAGAGCTATGCCCGCAACATCATCACCTGCTTCGCACGTTTCGGCGGTCATTCGGTGGGCATCATTGCCAACCAGCCGAAATATATGGCAGGCGTTTTGGACAGCAAATCGTCGTGCAAGGCGGCTCGTTTTGTACGTTTCTGCGACGCATTCAACATTCCAATCGTCACTTTGGTCGACGTGCCGGGCTTCCTGCCGGGTACGGGTCAGGAGTATGGCGGCGTGATTGACCACGGCGCAAAACTGCTCTACGCCTATTGCGAGGCTACCGCTCCGAAGATTACGGTCACCCTGCGCAAAGCATACGGTGGCGCCTATATCGTGATGAGCAGCAAGCACATTCGCGGTGACGTGAACTACGCTTGGCCCTCGGCCGAGATTGCAGTTATGGGTGCAAGCGGTGCCGTTGAGGTGCTCAATGCCAAAGAGATTGCTGCTGCCGAGACCCCCGAGGCCAAAGAGGCACTTATTGCCGCCAAAGAGGCCGAGTACAAAGAGAAATTCTCGAACCCCTACCGTGCCGCTTCGTATGGCTATGTCGACGACGTGATCGAACCTGCTACGACTCGTTTCCGCATCATTCGTTCGCTCGAATCGCTGGCCACCAAACGTCTGCAAAATCCCGCCAAGAAACACGGCAACATTCCTTTGTAAAGCCCGCAAGTTATGACGAATCTACTAATTTTAGCACAAGATGCAGTCGAGCAGATAGTCGAGGAGATTGCACCTGTGGCCGACACAGCCGCCGTAGACCTTATGGGCGCAGTTGCCGAGCAGCAGGCCCCGGCCACTATGGGTTGGTCGGAGATACTCTGGATTACCCTGATCGGTTTCGGTCTGGTCTTCTGTGTGTTGGTGCTGCTGATCTACATCATCAAGATTTTCGGTCTGGTTCACTACCGCAAGCAGGCTTTGGCAGCCAAAGCCGCCGAAGCCGCTGCCAAAGCACCCGTTTCGACCGCCTCTGCGACAATAACCGACGAAAAGGTTGCCGTCATTGCAGCTACTCTCTACCTCGCCTCGGGCGCTTCGCGTGAAGAGGGCGTTTTGACCTTCGCCCCACGCCGCAACTCGGCTTGGAGTTCCAAATTGTTAACATTAACACAACTACCCGAAAGAAAATAGTACTATGAAAAACTATGATTTGAAGATAAACGGCCAGAGCTACGCAGTCGAGATCGACGAGCAGCAAAGCTCCTCCACATCGGTTCACGTAACTCTCAACGGCAATGTTTACGACGTTGAGGTCGCAGGTGCCCCGGTTGCCGAAACTCCCGTTCAGAGCGTCGCACCCAAGGCAGCTGCAAAAGCTCCACAAAGCGCTCCCAAAGCTGCTGCCCCACAAGCAGGCGGCACACGCATCAAGAGCCCGCTGCCCGGAACGGTTTTGGCGGTCAAGGTGGCCGTCGGTGCAACCGTAGCCGCAGGACAGACGATTGCCGTTATTGAGGCAATGAAGATGGAGAACAACATAGCTGCCGAACGTGGCGGTACCGTCAAAGAGGTACTCGTTTCACAGGGCGCAACAGTAATGGAGGGCGATACTCTTATCGTTATCGGATAGTATGACCACGTTACTCACTTCAAGTGCCGGTTTTATTGGCGAAAGTCTGAAAACTTTTGCCGAAACCTCCGGAATAGCAATGATGATTCAGAGCGGCTGTTGGACAAATCTGCTGATGATTGCCATTTCGCTGTTTCTGCTCTATCTTGCCATTCATCGCAAATTTGAACCGCTGTTGCTGCTGCCTATTGCATTCGGTATGTTGTTGACCAATATCCCGGGAGCAAATATGTTCAACTCGGCACTCTTCGAGGGCGGCCACGTCCACTGGGACAGCTTCGTTCAGACGGCCGGTCTGCTGGACTACCTCTACCTTGGCGTCAAACTCGGCATCTATCCCTGCCTCATTTTTATTGGTGTGGGGGCTATGACCGACTTCGGCCCACTGATTGCCAACCCCAAGAGTTTTCTGCTTGGTGCAGCCGCGCAACTTGGCATTTTTGCAACCTTTATTGGCGCTTCGGCACTTGGATTCACTCCTGCCGAGGCAGGCAGTATCGGCATCATTGGCGGTGCCGACGGCCCAACGTCAATCTACCTCACCTCGAAACTTGCGCCCCACTTGTTGGGCCCCATTGCAATTGCGGCCTACTCCTATATGGCTCTTGTGCCGGTGATTCAGCCGCCCATTATGCGCGCCCTGACCACCAAAAAAGAGCGTGTAATAAAGATGGACACACTGCGCACGGTATCGAAGACCGAGAAGATAATCTTCCCACTGGTAATCACCGTCATCATCTCGCTGCTGTTGCCCTCGGCCGCACCTTTGGTAGGCTGTCTTATGTTGGGTAACCTGATGCGCGAATGCGGCGTGGTTGACCGTTTGAGCAAGACCGTTCAGAACGAACTGATGAACATTGTGGTCATCTTCCTCGGAATCTCGGTGGGCGCAACTGCCACCGCCGCGTCGTTCCTCAACGTGCGCACACTCGGCATCTTGGCACTGGGTATCATTGCCTTCTCGCTTGGTTCGGCAGGTGGCGTACTGTTGGCAAAATTTATGAACCTCTTCCTTAAAGAGGGTCACAAGATCAACCCGCTGATTGGTTCGGCAGGCGTTTCGGCTGTACCTATGGCCGCTCGCGTTTCGCAGAACGAGGGTATGAAATACAACCCGAGCAACTTCCTGTTGATGCACGCAATGGGCCCCAACGTGGCCGGCGTGATTGGCAGTGCGGTTGCAGCAGGTATTTTGCTCAGCTTCCTCGGCTAATCGGCCACGATTTTAACATTAGGGGCTGACCAACAAGTTTTTATTGTTGGTCAGCCCCTACTTGTTAGAAGTTGTATAATAAGCCGGCTTTTCAAGGCTTGCGAAGACAGAGCAAGCGGAGTTTACTCGGCGTAAATGAGCATCGTAAGGGCGAGCGTAACGCAGAAAAGACCTTATTAGACAGCTTCTATGGCTATTTATACTCCTCGGGAATGATGCAGACCGGGACAGGGTCGACCTTGTGGCGGTTGGCGCGGTTGCGGCGAGAAAAAATCTCAAAGACCTCGCGGTTGCGCCCCTCAAAGTCGTCGGCCTTGGCACCGCGGCCGAACTGCTCCATAGCCCACTCCAATTCGGGATACGAAGCGCCAATCTGGTTCTCGTCGGTGCGGTCGTCGCCAAAAAGCCCGTCGGTGGGTGCAGCCGACAAAATGTCGTGCCCTACCCCGAGAAACGACGCCACGGCAAAGACCTGCGTTTTGGTCAGGTCGCCAATAGGACTGAGGTCGACACCTCCGTCGCCGTACTTGGTAAAGAACCCTATGCCGTAGTCCTCGATTTTGTTGCCCGTGCCGACAACAAGCGCATTGCGGCGGCAGGCCAAAAAGTAGAGCGAGGCCATTCGCAGGCGCGAACGGGTATTGGCCGAGGCCAAGTCGTAACGCTCGCCCTCGCCCGAAGGGAGTGTGGCCATAAGTGAGTCGAATGGTGCGGTAAGGTCGATGCACTCGCTCTCGACGTTGTCGAACTCGCTGCGGAGCCACTCGATGTGGCGGTCGGCACGCGCGACGTGTGCTTCGGGCTGGTGAATCGATAATTCGACGCAGAGTGTCGGGCGACCTGTGGCTGCGGCAAGTGTCGAGCAGAGAGCCGAATCGACTCCGCCCGAAACGCCCACAACAAAACCCTCTGCACCGCTTCTGTTGCAGTAGTCGTCCAACCAGTTTATCATAAACTGACTAATTCTGCCGTAATTCATATCCTTTGATTTTGGTCTGTTAGAAAGTCATTTTAACGCCTCCGACGATGCCGCGCCCAAGCGACGGATAGGAGTAGAAACGGTAAATGGTTTGATTGAGCAGGTTGTCGGCCTCCACAAATGCCGCAATGCGGTTATTGATTGAATATTCGGCCGAGGCTTTGAGATTCCAGGTTACAGGCAGGGTTTTGACCTCAAACGGGCCAATCCAAATGGGTGCATCATCGGAATAGTGTATCAGGTGGTCGGCCTTGCCCAATACCTCAACGCCTGCACCAACTACAAGTCGGCGGAAAAGTGTCCAACGGAAATTGGCCAAAGCCTTGAATGACGGAATGGCAGTGGCATTACGGTAGGCGTCCGAGGTGTCGTAATGGGGCGCATTCCAACGACCCGAGAGGTTTACGGCAAACGCTTCGGTTGTGCGGATATTCACTTCGGCCGCAGCATACCAGAGTGTAAGAGGGGTCGAAATGGGTTCAAAGAGTCCTTTGGGGCCCTCAATCAGACAAAACGAGGTGTAGCCATCGAAACGTTCGGCACCACCTGTCAGACGATAGGAAAATGCGCGGTCGGAACCCTCAATACCGACACGCAACGAACTAAGCATCTGATTGTTGAGTGACGAGCCAAATTTCAGATATGGATTCTCGGCCACCAAACGGTCGAAGCTGTTGTCGACCAGACTGCGCGACGCCGACACAAACGGAGTGAGCAATGCCAGGCGGTCGTAGCGCCAATCGAGGTCGAAAATAAAATTGTTGTGAGCCTTTTCGAGATTGGTATTGAAAAGGTAGCCTACGGCAATGCTCAACGGAAAACCGCCCAAGCGCATATTCCACTCGGGCATTACCGAAACTGTTACATTGTGGTAGCCCTCCGAGGGAGAGATGCAGGCACCGTGGGTCAACGCAATTTTCGACGGCACGAAGAGCGAGGTCGAATCATTGCCGAAGTTGCTTAGTGCAAACGAGAGGTTGTAGTCGGTACAACTGTGGCGGTTGTCGTAGCTTGCACCCAAGAGGTGTTGCGCCTCGGCAGCGACAGTATAGCTCAAATCATTGCCCTCGGCAAAACGGCCGACCAAATCAGCACTGGCCGACGTTCGGTTGAAAAAAATATCGTGCGCAGAGGGTTGAGTCTTGGTTTTGTCGAGCAGGTAGCCGCCATAGGGGGTGTAGAAATCGAAGCGGTTGTCGGCGGCAACAGTCAGTGTCGACAGTCGGCCGTAATGGTTGTAGAATCCGCCCAGACGGTTCTGCAACGACAAAGCGCTTACTCTTTTGTTCTGCAAATTATCGACCTTGCCCTCTATGCCGTCGTGGTTGAGGTAGAACCCTACGGTCGAACGGCGTTCGCTGACAGGGGTATAGTAGAGGTCAAGTGCCGAACGCCACGGGTAGCCACCGGCCGCTTTCAGGTAGAAGTTGTTGGAGGGTGTCCACTCCGCCGAACTCAACGCGGCAGGTGCCACCGGGCGAGCCTCAAAAGAGCTGTTCCACTCGGTCGGACGAATGTTGAACGAGAGCACGGGACGGGTCACAACCGTATCGTTGCGGCTGATGGGCACCGCCAGCGGTTCGGCGCTCTGAACCCCAACGGTGTAGTCGCGCGAGATGTCGACTCGGCGCGAAAGTTCCTCCTGTGCCGTCGCCGCCACAAAACAGGTCAGCGACGCTATGAGTATTATGATTTTTTTCATCTTCATTGCTGTTAAAGGTTTGCTATGCGCTCTTTGGCCTCGTCGATGATGCCGTCGCCCGAAACCGAGTAGCCGTCGACGATGCTTTGGTAGGTAGCCCTTGCCTGAAACGAGTCGCCCTCTTCGAGGTAGATGTCGCCCAACGTGAGGAACGACTTTGCAAGCCAGTAATTATAAGGTGTGTTCTTCTCGGAGAAAGCGAATACCAACTCCTCGGCCTTCTTGCGGCTGCCGTATCGGTAGGCAGTTTCGATAACAATATAGGCACTCTCGGCACCCTCGGGCGTGGTCACATCTTCGGCCAGACGGCTGAAAATGGCCACGGCCGGATTCTGTTTGCCTTGACTTCTCAAAGCCTTGGCCTTGGCAAAGTCGGCGCGGCGTTTTAGTCGGTCGGGAGTATCTTCCGAGCCGAGAATATCGTCGGCAGCGGCTATGATGGTTTCGGGGTTACCGCCTGCCTCGACCGATTTAAGGTAGAGTTCCAGAGCCTCGGCGCGGCGTTGCGGAGTGTCGGCCATACGCCCGAGGTTGCGGTAGGCATCGGCGGCAGCGGCGTAGTTCTCACTTGCGTAGCCAATCTGTGCCATTCGCTCGTAGGCGCGACGGGTGAAGTTGTTGTAGTACATACCCGTCAGTCGGGCGAGTTTTTCGAGTGCGGCGGCCGAGTTGCCCACCGAAGCCGAGCAGTCGCTGCCGTAGTAGAGTGCAGCGGCGGTGTTCACTCCGTCGGGGTTGTCGACCAAATAGCTGTCGAAAGCAGCCTCGGCACGAGCCTTGTCGCCCGACATATAGATTTTTTGTGCTGCCACAAATGTGAGCGAGTCGCGTTGAGAGTTGTCGACACTGCTCTTGGCACCCACCTTCACGGCATAGTCGAAATAGGTGTCTACCTCGCCGCGTCCGACGTAGATGTTCATAATCTCGGAGAGTGCGTTCTGAGCCGCCACGCTTCCCTTGGCACGCTCAACCACAAGACGGTAGTTGCGCAGGGCGTTGTCGTCGTCGCCGGTATTGCGGTAGGCCAGACCCAAATCGGAGAGCGCGGCAATATAGTAGGGCGACGAGGGCCACGTGCGTACAAAGTTTTCGAGCACCCGTGTGGCTTCGTCGTAGATGCCGCCGGTGAGCAATGCACCGCCCAATTCGTAGTTGGAGCGAACGTAATAGTCGCCCTTGCCCTCTTTGATTATGGAACGCAGAGCAGCTATTCGGCGGTCGTTGCGGCCGGCCATTCCCTCCATCATTGCCACGCGGTAGGCGGCGTAGAAGTGCTCCGTGCACTCCGTCATACGGGCAGCTTCGGCATAGCAGTTTATGGCGCGGTCGTAGGCTCGTGCGGCGGCCTCGATGTCGCCCATACGATTGAGCGCATCTGCTCGGAAAGAGTCTTTGGGAGTGTAAATTTCGGTAAAGTCGGCAAAGTCGTCGAAGGCCGATTCGTAGGCCTCCATCGAAAACTTTGTGTAGCCCAACATATAGAGTGCAAAGGGGTATTCGCTCTGCGTGGTACAATTCATCGCAACATAAGCCTCGTAGTGCTTGCGGGCTGTGGGGTAGTCGGCACGTGCATAGGCAACATCGCCCAGTCGGAGCAGCGCAAGCGCCTCTACCGAGCGGTCAAAGGTGCGGTATTCGAGCGAACGGTTCAGGTAGACCTCGGCCGAAGCCAAATCGCCTGCGGCAAAACAATCGGTTGCATAGCGGTAGGCAATATCCTGAATGGCTCGGCAAATGTCTTGGTCGAGCGAACGGAACTCGTAGAGTGCCTCGTAGGCGTTGCGCCTATCGTGTGCGGTGTAGCAGGCTCCGATGAAGTATTGTTCAATCTCCTTGCGGTGGGCCGACGAGGGGTATTGGGTCAGATATTGGCGCAGCGACTGAATCTCCTCGTCGAAATGGCCGTCGCCATAGCCGACCTCGGTCTTGCAATAGTTGTAGAGTGCGTCTTCACGAATCTCGGGGTCGTCGCCACTGCGGTAGGCCATCGAAAATGATTGCATAGCGCTGCGGTGGTCGTCTTTACGAAGATAGCAGTCGGCCAAAATGTAGGCGGCACGCTGGGTCAGGTTGTCGTCGGGGCCCGAGGCTGCACGCAGATAGCCCACGGCTCCGTCGAACTTGCCCAGACGATACATTGCATAACCGACCATATAGTTCTCTTCACGGTCGAGCGCTCCACTGCGGGCGTAGAGCATCAGATAATCTTGAGCTTTTGCCCAGCCGCCCTGACGGAACCAGCTCTCGGCAATCATTCGTTGAAGTTCGCGTCGCCGTCCGCCCTCGATGCCTGCCAATACGTCGTCGCCATTGCGCGTCACATACTCCCAGTCGCTCTGCAAAAAGCGCATCAGAAGTATCATATAGGGCATAGCAGGGGCATAGGCAGTGTTGGCGGTAAGAAGCTCGAAACCACGTTCCGCCTCGGCATAGCGCCCCTCGTTGTAGTCGAGATTGGCCAGCGCATAGAGTGCGTGGGGATAGTAGTCGGCATCAAACGGATCGACCTTTGTCAGATTCGTGCGGGCATCGTCGTTGTTGCCGGTAAGGTAGGCCGAATAGCCGCGTCGGAAAGAGTATTCGTCGCGGTCGCGTTGAGGTACGCGAAGTGAATCGACAAGCCGATATGTCGCGTGAGCGGCACCGTAGTCGCCGGCCTCGAAATATTCGCCGGCAAGAGTGAAGAGCGCTTCACGGCGCAGTTTGGTTTCGGGGAAAGCCTCCAAGTAACGACGTATGGAGATGGTATCGCACCCCAAACGAGCCTTCGAAACAGCTTGGTAGAAACCAATCTCGGAGAGTGTATTGCGGTCGGTCGCTTTCTCGGCGGCAAGGCCGAATTCGAAGAGCGCCTCACGGTATTTTTGGCGTTCATAGAGCGAGCGCGCACGTTCAATATGGTTGTCGATAGAGAGTTGTTGAGCCGTCACGGCCAATACCGAGAACGCCAACAGTATCGATATGATAATTTTACGCATAAGCAGGGTTATTTTGGTTGGCACGGCAAAAGGTCCTCCCTGTTTGACGTGTCTACATTGATGCAAAGATATAAATTTCCTTTGAAATTGCTACAATCCGGAGTGCCTAACAAGTTGGTTAAACACTCCGGATTCTTAGAAGTTGTATAATAAGAGGCTTTTCAAACGTTTAATTAGAGTCCAAAGGGGCAATAGAGCCCAAAATGGCCAAAGTGAGAGATTGCCTTCGTTTTCTTCACTTTCTTTATTTTCTTTCACCTATTTCCCTTTGGTCCCTTTGGTCTCTTTGGCCCCATTGAAATGAACAATGCGAGCGTAACGCAGAAAAGGCCTTATTAGACAGCTTCGTATTGCTACAATCCGGCAACCGAACGTTTGTCGGTAATCCGTCCGTCGACAATGCTCACCACGCCGAAGTCGGCGCGAAGCAGCACCTGCAAGAGAGTAATGTCGGCATTGTAGCACCTAATGGTGGTTTCGCCAAACCCGGCAAAGGTGTCGTCGGCCGAGAGGGGCGAGGCGGTGATGCATATCACGCGGTTGGCGGCCGAGAGCTTTTCGGCAGCCCATTCGCCCAAGCGCTGTCGTTCGTGCTGTGGCAGTCGGTCGAGCGACACGGCGCAGACAATTTGAAGTGTATCCGACGGAGCAAGCAACGAGTCGGTCACATTCGTAGCACCGTCGAATATGGCAAAATCGGCCTTTGTCACCTCCACACTGTGGCCCGAACGGCCGTCGGTGAGGGTCTCGACAAACTCCCACTCCGACTCGTTCCACCACACCGAATCGGCCGGATCGAACCTGCTCAGTTTGCCCGACAGGCGGTTGCGGCAAACAATTTGGGTCGCTCCGTCGGCCGGCCGAGTTGGTTCGGCAAGACGCAGGTCGGTTCCTTTTTTGAAGGGAGTCAGGTCAACAGGGGGCAACATAGTTAGGTTCCAGAGCGCAACCAGAGCCACCACCGCGGCAATAACCGCCGTAACAACCCACCACGTCGCCACTCGGGGCAGGAGTCGTTCGCTTCGGCCGGCACGCCACGCAACAAGGCTCAACGGCAAGATTATGAGGTTTTTGAAAAAGGTCTGCCAATTAGTCAGCACCACAATCTGCCCAAAACAGCCGCAATCCTCAATCGGATTCCACACCGCAAGCCAGAGCGTGAGCAGCGTGAAGAAAAGCATAGCGGCAAAGGCTGCAAAGGTGGCCAAACGGCGCAAAATGCGCGTGAGCAGCACAATGCCCAACGTAAGTTCAAAGGTTATTTGCACCACAGCGAGCAACTCGGCGGCAGGTCGTGCAAAGTCCAACCCCATAGCACTCAGATATTCGGCCGTTTTGAGAGCCGTTCCGTAGGGGTCGATTATCTTGCTTAACCCCGAAAAGATGAAGACCACCGCCACAACGATGCGGCAGGCGGCAATAATCTTCTCTTTGGTTGCAGGTTTCATAACTACAAAAGCGGTTCGACAACAGCTTTTACACGTGAAAATATCTCTTCGGGTGAGGCCATATTGCCGCAAGCGTCAGCACAATCAACCACCCGAATTTCGCCGTCGGTGGCTGCCGACTCCAAGTAGACCTCCCTGACGCGACGCTGCAACGATAGCGACTGCTCGTGAATGTCGCTCCCACCCGAGAGGTAATCGCGGTCGCTGCCGGTGCGTGCGGCGCTCAATTTGGCCTCGGTGAAACGGAACGGCACGTCCAAAAAGAGCGAAATATCGGGACGCGGAATCGAAAACTTGTTGTACTCGGTATCCAAAATCCACTTTTTCAGTTCATTGCGCTTTGCAGCATCGGCAACCTTGGCACACTGATATCCTATGTTGGAGTAGACGTAGCGGTCAACGATGACTGTACGGCCCTCGTTGAGCCACGCTCTGATGATGTGCGCGGCATCGGCTCGGTCGCCTGCATAGAGCAGCCCCACCAGATAGGGATTGACCTCGTCGACACCACCCAGTTCGCCCCTCAAAAAGCGGCCAATCATATCGCCATATACGGGTGCATCGAAACGGGGGAAGTGCAACCTCTCGCAACGGTGCCCACTCTCGGTAAGCATCTGTTGCAACATCTCGATCTGCGTCGATTTACCGGCCCCGTCGAGCCCTTCCAAAACAATGAACATCTTTGTATTGTTAGAAATTCCTTAAAGTCCTTAAAGTCTTTAAGATCTTTAATGACCTTAAAATCTTCAATTATTTCAGCATTTTCACCGCTTTCTGCACTGCTTTGTAGAGAGCGTCTACCTCCTCACGGGTGTTGTAGAAGGCAAACGAGGCACGCACCATTCCCTGCACGCCGTAATGGGCCATAACGGGGTCGGCACAATGTGCACCGGTACGCACAGCCACGCCGCTACGGTCGAGCACCGAGCCGAGGTCGAAGTTGTGAATGCCCTCAACGTTGAACGAAACTATGCTGCACTTGTTTGGAGTAGTGCCGTAGATGCGCAGACCCTCAATGGTCTGCAAACTCTCTGTGGCATAGTCGAGCAGCGAGCGTTCGTAGTCGGCCACCTCGCGTCGGTCGAGCGTGCGCAGAAAGTCGATGGCCGTAGCCAATCCGATGGCATCGATATAGTTGGCCGTGCCTGCCTCGAATTTGAGCGGCAGGTCGGCGTAGGTGGTCTTAGGGAAGGTCACCTTGCGCACCATATCGCCTCCGCAGAGGAATGGCGGCATCTGTTCCAGCCATTTGCGTTTGCCGTAGAGCACCCCTACTCCGTTTGGGCCGTAGAGTTTATGGCTCGAAAAGGCATAGAAGTCGCAATCGGTTTGGCGAACGTTGATTTCGCCGTGGACAAACCCCTGACAGCCGTCGATCATCACGGCCGCTCCTGCTGCGTGGGCCAACGCCACCACACGGTCGATGTCGGGCATCGTGCCCAACACATTTGAAGCCTGCGTGACGGCCACCATACGTGTACGGCTGTCGAGCAGTTCGGTCAGGCGGTCGACCAGCAGGTTGCCCTCGTCGTCGAACGGCAATACTCTTATTTCGACCCCTTTGCGCTCGGCAATAAGTTGCCACGGCACAATATTGGAGTGGTGTTCCATTTCGCTGACAATAATATTGTCGCCTGCGTGGAACATCTGCTCGCCAAAGGAGTATGCAACAAGATTGATGGCAGCCGTAGCACCGGCCGTAAAAATCACCTCGCCCGTACAGTCGGTTCCGAGCGCCTCGGCCACCTTGTGCCGAGCCTCCTCGTAGAGTTCGGTGCAGTGCTCGGCCAAAAAGTGTACGCCGCGGTGAATGTTGGAGTTGTCGCGTCGGTAGAGTTCGGCCACGCGGTCGATAACGCACTGCGGCTTCTGTGAAGTGGCAGCGTTGTCGAGGTAGACCAGCGGTCGGCCATAGACCTCACGCGAAAGCAGCGGAAATTCGGCGCGTATTTTTTCTACATCGAAAGCCATTTTACAACTCTTCTATCTTGTTATCAATCAATTCCGTAAGTTCGGCCAACAATTTTTCGTCGGAGCAGTGCGACACAATCTCGTGAGCAAAACCGCTCATCTGCAACCGACGCGCCTCCTGTTCGTTGATGCCGCGCTGACGCATATAATATATGGCCTCGTCGGCCAACTGCCCGACCGTTGCACCGTGGGAACAGCGCACGTCGTCGGCATATATTTCGAGTTGCGGCAAGGTCTCGATGCGCGAACCGTTGCCCAACAGCAGGTTGCGGCTCAACTGCTCGGCATCGGTATGTTGAGCGTCGGGGGCCACATAGACCAACCCGTCGAAACGCCCCGCACCGCTGCCCGAAGCCACGCCCTTGACCGTCTGGAAACTCTTGCAGTCGCCTGCGTTGTGGCGCACCTCGGTGACCACCTCGCGCCGCTCGCCCTCGGCCGCCAAAAAGAGGCCGTAGAGTTCTATTGATGCGCCGCGTCCCTCAAAATCGACCCTGACAGTCAGTTTGGAACACGTCCCCGTGACAGCCACGAAGAGCACTTTGGCCGAGGCATTGGCGGCAAGTTTCAGCGTCACGCTACTCGGCTTGGTGCCGACAATGTGGCATAGCGAAAGGCTCTCGCCCTCGCCCACGCTGAACAAGTGCTCGGCTGCCGAGTCGGCAGGCCGCAAAACGGTTATATTCTCCGATGTGGCCATCACTCCTTATAGTCGTTAATCAACCAGTCGTAGCCCTCTTTTTCGAGTTTGAGTGCCAACGACTTGTCGCCAGAACAGATTATGCGTCCGTGGTAGAGCACGTGCACAAAGTCGGGAACAATATAGTCCAACAGGCGCTGATAGTGGGTGATGAGCACCGTGGCATTGTTGGGCGTGCGCAGGCGGTTGACACCTGTGGCCACAATGCGGAGTGCATCGATGTCGAGTCCGCTGTCGGTTTCGTCCAGAATAGCCAACTCGGGTTCGAGCATAGCCATTTGGAATATCTCGTTCTTCTTCTTCTCGCCGCCCGAAAAGCCCTCGTTGACCGCACGGCTCATCAGTTTCGGGTCAAGCTCCACCACCTTGGCCTTCTCGCGCATAAAACGCAGCATCTCGGCAGCCGAGAAAGGCTCCTCGCCACGATATTTGCGGCGCTCGGAAACGGCAAATTTCATAAAGTTCGACATCGAAACGCCGGGAATCTCGACCGGATACTGGAATCCCAAAAAGAGCCCTGCACGCGCACGCTCCTCAATCGACATAGTCAAAAGGTTGGCGCCGCGATACTCGACTTCGCCTGCGGTCACCTCAAATTTGTCGTTGCCGGCCAAAACCGAAGCAAAGGTGCTCTTGCCCGAACCGTTGGGCCCCATAATGGCGTGCACCTCGCCTGCGTGTACCTCGAAATCGATGCCGCGCAATATCTCCTTGCCCTCGACAGAAGCGTGTAAGTTTTTTACTGTCAACATATTTTAGTGTCTAAAATTTCATTTAAGGTCATTAATTTTGAATTTTGAATTTTGAATTCTGAATTAATGTATCACCCCACCGTTCCCTCCAAGCTGATGCTCAGCAGTTTCTGAGCCTCCATAGCAAACTCCATAGGCAGTTTCGAAAGCACCTCTTTGGCGTAGCCGTTGACAATCAACCCCACGGCCTCCTCGTTCGAGATGCCGCGCTGGTTGCAGTAGAAGAGTTGGTCTTCGCTAATCTTCGAGGTCGTAGCCTCGTGCTCGACAATGGCCGAGCGGTTCTTCACATCGATGTGCGGAAAGGTGTGTGCACCGCACTTGTCGCCAATCAGCAACGAGTCGCACTGCGAATAGTTGCGTGCACCCTCAGCCGCCGAGCCGACCTTGACCAAACCGCGGTAGCTGTTCTGACTGCGGCCTGCCGAGATTCCCTTCGACACGATGCGCGAACGGGTGTTGCGTCCCAAATGTATCATCTTGGTGCCCGTGTCGGCCTGCTGGAAGTTGTTGGTCAGCGCCACCGAGTAGAACTCGCCCACCGAGTTGTCGCCTGCCAAGACGCAGGAGGGATATTTCCAAGTTATGGCCGAGCCTGTTTCGACCTGCGTCCACGACAGACGCGCATTCTCGCCACGGCACAGACCACGTTTGGTCACGAAGTTGTAGATGCCGCCCTTGCCCTCTTTGTCGCCAGGGTACCAGTTCTGAACGGTCGAGTATTTCACCTCGGCATCGCGTTCGACCACAATCTCTACCACGGCGGCGTGGAGTTGGTTCTCGTCGCGCCGTGGCGCCGTGCAGCCCTCCAAATAGCTCACGTAGGCACCTTCGTCGGCCACTATGAGCGTGCGTTCGAACTGCCCCGTCCCGGCCGCATTGATGCGGAAATAGGTGCTCAACTCCATAGGGCAGCGAACCCCTTTGGGAATGTAGCAGAACGAACCGTCGGAGAATACTGCCGCATTCAGAGCGGCGTAGAAGTTGTCGGCATAGCCCACCACGCTGCCCAGATACTTGCGCACAAGTTCGGGGTAGTCGCGCAGAGCCTCCGACATAGAGCAGAAGACGATGCCCTTCTCGGAGAGCACCTCCTTGAATGTGGTCTTGACCGAAACCGAGTCCATAACGGCATCGACAGCCACGCCAGCGAGAGCCATCTGCTCTTCGAGCGGAATACCGAGGCGGTCGAAAGTCTCTTTCAGTTTGGGGTCGACCTCGTCCATCGATGCCGGTCGCGAGGTCTTTGGTGCCGCAAAGTAGATTATATCTTGAAAATCGATAGGCGGAATATCGAGGTGCGCCCAAGTGGGCAGCTTCATTGTAAGCCACTTACGGTAGGCTTTGAGGCGGTAAGCGAGCATCCACTCGGGTTCGCCTTTGAGAGCCGAGATTTTTCTTACCGTCTCTTCATTCAGACCTCGTTCGATGGTGTGCGTCTCAATATCGGTCGTAAAACCGTATTTGTACTCACCCTCCGTTATGTCGGTCAATATCTTGTCGTTATCTTCCATAGCATTATATTCCCAAAACGCCCACACTTTCCAACAGCCGCATTCGGCCAATGGCCAACAGCCGCCTACTACTTTTCAAGAGCGAGGTCGAGCACCTGTTGGTTTGAGCCGACATAGTTGAACGTCAGTCCTTCGAGGTACTCGGGTTTAATCTCCGAAATATCCTTGCGGTTCTCTTCGCTCATTATGAGTTCGGTAATGCCCGCACGTTTGGCCGCCAGAATCTTCTCTTTGATACCGCCCACAGGCAGTACGCGGCCGCGCAGGGTCGTTTCGCCGGTCATAGCCAGACGCTCGCGCACCTTGCGGCCGGTGTAGGTCGAAACTATCGAGGTAACCATAGTGATGCCTGCCGAAGGGCCGTCCTTGGGAATTGCGCCCTCGGGAACGTGAATATTAAGGTCGTTCTTCTTGAAGAGGTCGGGATTGATACCCAGCTCCTTATAGTGGCCTTTGACCCATTCGAGGGCTATGGTGGCCGACTCTTTCATCACGTCGCCCAAGTTGCCCGTAAGGCTCAGTCCGCCCTTGCCCGGGGAGAGCATCGACTCGATGTAGAGTATATCGCCGCCCACCTCGGTCCAAGCCAGACCCGTAACCACGCCAACAATGCCGGCAATGTTGTACTGCTCGGCGTTGAACTTCGGAACGCCCAGAATCTTCTCCACGTCGGCCGCGGTAACCGTAGGGTCGAACTGCTCTTCGAGGCCTATCTGTTTGGCACGGTAGCGTGCAATTTTTGCCAGATTCTTGTCGAGCGAACGAACGCCCGATTCGCGCGTGTACTCGGTCACAATCTTCTCCAAAACCTCTTTCGAAATCGAGAGTTTGTCCTGCGGAATACCGTGAGCCTCACGCTCTTTGGCCACCAAATGTAGTGCGCCAATCTCTATTTTCTCCTCGGTGATGTAACCCGGAATATTAATCATCTCCATACGGTCGCGCAGAGCCGGACTGACCGACTGAATATTGTTGGCCGTGGCTATGAACAGAACCTTCGAGAGGTCGTAATCGGTATCGATGTAGTTGTCGTGGAAAGTGCTGTTCTGCTCGGGGTCGAGCACCTCCAAAAGCGCCGACGAGGGGTCGCCGTGGTTGCCCTGCCCCACCTTGTCGACCTCGTCGAGAATGATGACGGGGTTCGACGAGCCGCAACGTTTGATTGTTTCGATGATTCGGCCCGGCATAGCACCGATGTAGGTGCGGCGGTGACCGCGAATCTCGGCCTCGTCGTGCAGACCGCCGAGCGAGATGCGTCCGAACTTGCGTCCCAACGACTCCGCAACCGACTTGCCGAGCGAGGTTTTACCAACTCCCGGAGGGCCGTAGAGGCACAGTATGGGCGATTTGAGGTCGCCTTTGAGTTTGATTACGGCCAGATGTTCGAGTATGCGGTCTTTGACCTCGTCCAAACCGTAGTGGTCGGCATCGAGCCTTTCGCGAGCACGCGAGAGGTCCATATTGTCGACCGTATATTCGCCCCACGGCAGTTCGAGCATTGTTTCGAGATAGCTCATCTGAACCGAGTATTCGGCCACGGCAGGGTTGAGCCGTTCGAGTTTCAAAAGTTCTTTGTCGAACATTTCGCCCAGCTCCTTGCTCCACTTTTTGGTCTTGGCCTTATCGCGCATCTTTTTGATCTCGCCCTGCTCGTCGTCGCCCAACTCCTCTTGAATGGAGCGAATCTGCTGTTGGAGAAAGTACTCTTTTTGCTGTTGGTCTATATCCTGCTTGACCTTGCTCTGTATCTTGTTTTTCAGCTCCACAAGCTGCTGCTCGCGAACCAAAATCTCCAACAGTTTGCGCGAACGCGACAACAACCCGGGCGCCTCCAAAAGGTGCTGACGGTCGAGGTCGGTCAAATCGAGGTTGGAGCAGATGAAGTTGATAATGCCGCGTTTGGAATCGATATTTTTGATTGCAAACGAAGCCTCCTTCGGAATGTTTGGCGAGATAGAGATGATGTTGAGCGCCACATCGCGGATAGAGTCGACCAAAGCGTTGAACTCCACATTGTTTTGGTCGGGTGCCGAATCTTTGAGTACCTCAACCGTGGCGGTCAGATAGGGATCCGACGAGATGTAGTCGAGAATCTCTATCTTCTCCAAGCCGTGGAGAATGACGGTCAGATTGCCGTTTGGCATCTCCAAAACCTTCAAAATGCGTGCTGCCGTACCTACGCGGTACATATCGTCGGAGGCGGGTTGCTCGACATCGGACTCCTTTTGGAGCACCGCACCGAGTATGCCGTTCGACCCCTCCACGTCGCGCACCAGCTTCATCGATTTCTGACGGCCGACGGTTATGGGGGTAATCGAGCCGGGGAAGAGCACCGACGAACGCAACGACAAAATTGGCAATACCTTGGGGATTGTCACACTCTCGCTCTGCTCATCGTCCGACACAATCGGAATAACCTGTTGTATCGACTCGACCGAGTCACCTATACCTGCCACTATTTCGACCTCTATATTATCTTTTTTCTTCATATTCTCTCCTTTGCATATTATTTCACGTTGCAAATATAACGGCATTTTGCCGAACAACCGTATATTTTCCGCGAAAAGTAATCACCGATTTATCAACAATCGGGCTGCAATTTCAATTTTACCAAAATTTTCGCCTATATTTGTAGGTTTTTAGTTACAAAATCGATTTCGCCTTATGGATATTTCGGACAAATATGCTCCTCAATCGATTGAGGGCAAATGGTATGACTATTGGATCGAGCACAAGTTTTTCCACTCCGTGCCCGACGGCCGCCAACCCTACACGATAGTAATTCCTCCTCCAAATGTGACCGGTATGCTCCATATGGGGCATATGCTCAACAACACGTTGCAGGACGTTTTGGTGCGTCGTGCGCGTATGACCGGCCTGAACGCCTGCTGGGTTCCGGGCACCGACCACGCCTCCATTGCTACCGAAGCAAAGGTTGTGGCAAGGCTCCATTCGGAGGGCATCGAGAAATCGCAAATCAGCCGTGAAGAGTTCCTGCGCCGCGCGTGGGAGTGGAAAGAGGAGCACGGCGGCATCATTCTCAAACAGTTGCGCACTCTTGGCGCATCGTGCGACTGGGATCGCACCTGCTTCACTATGGACGAGATACGTTCCGAGAGTGTTGTCAAGGTCTTTGTCGACCTCTTCCGCAAGGGCAAAATATACCGCGGCGTCAGAATGGTTCACTGGGACCCTGCCGCACAAACCGCACTCTCCGACGAGGAGGTGATATACAAAGAGCAGCAGGGCAAACTCTACTATCTGCGCTACCGCGTCGAGGGCACCGACCGCTCGGTGACGGTGGCAACAACCCGCCCCGAAACCATATTGGGCGACACGGCGCTCTGCGTCAACCCCGACGATCCGCGCTACGACTGGCTCAAAGAGGGTTCGAGAGTTACGGTGCCTCTGGTTGGACGCTCTATTCCGGTCATACGCGACCGCTACGTCGACATTGAATTTGGCACCGGCGCACTCAAAGTAACGCCTGCTCACGATGTGAACGACTATATGCTGGGCGAACGCTACAACCTCCCGACAATCGACATTTTCAACCCCGACGGCACCATCAACGACAAGGTTGGAATGTATGTGGGTATGGACCGTTTCGAATGCCGCCGCGTAATCGAACGCGACCTTGCCGAGGCCGGATTGCTCGAAAAGACGGAGGATTACACCAACAACGTCGGTTTCTCGGAGCGTACGGGAGTGCCCATCGAGCCCAAGCTCTCGATGCAGTGGTTCCTCTCTATGACCGAGTTGGCCGAGCCTGCTATGAAGGCCGTAATGGAGGACGAGATACGTTTCTTCCCCGAAAAATATAAGAACACCTACCGCCATTGGTTGGAGAACATCAAGGACTGGTGCATCTCGCGTCAGTTGTGGTGGGGTCACCGCATTCCGGCCTACTACCTGCCCGAAGGTGGTTACGTGGTGGCCGAGAGCGCCGACGAAGCAGTAGAGTTGGCACGCCAAAAGAGCGGCAACGACGCTTTGCAGATTGGCGACCTCCGTCAGGACGACGACGTTTTGGACACCTGGTTCAGTTCGTGGCTCTGGCCTATTGCCGTATTCGACGGCATTCGCCACCCCGACAACGACGAGATACGTTACTACTACCCCACCAACGATTTGGTGACGGCACCCGACATCATCTTCTTCTGGGTGGCGCGAATGATTATGGCCGGATACGAGTGGCGTGGAGAGAAACCCTTCTCGAACGTCTATTTCACGGGTATCGTGCGCGACAAACTGGGGCGCAAGATGAGCAAACAGTTGGGCAACTCGCCCGACCCGCTCGACCTGATTGCACAGTACGGCGCCGACGGAGTGAGGGTGGCTATGATGCTCTGCTCGTCGGCCGGCAACGACCTGATGTTCGACGAGGGGCTCTGCGAACAGGGACGCAACTTTGGCAACAAAATATGGAACGCCTACCGTCTGATTAACGGTTGGAAGGTCGACCCTGCACAAAAGCAGAGTGAGTGCAACCTCAGGGCTGTCGAGTGGTTCTCGTCGGTACTCGACCGCTCGCTCGCCGAGATTGACGACCACTTCAAGGCCTACCGCATCTCGGAGGCTATGATGACGCTCTACAAACTCTTTTGGGACGAGTTCAGCGGCTGGTACCTGGAGATGGTCAAACCTGCCTATCTTGCTCCTACCGATGCTGCAACAATGGCAGCCACCAAAGAGTTCTTCGAAAAGTTACTCAAAATGCTCCACCCCTTTATGCCCTTCGTGACGGAGGAGTTGTGGCACGACCTTGCGCCGCGCCAAGAGGGCGAAAGCATTATGGTGAGCGCGATGCCGCGTCCGAAAGCTTTCGACGAAAAAATGCTGTCCGAGTTCGAAGCCGTCAAGGAAATTGTCACGGCCGTTCGCAATATCCGCGCGGGGCAGAACGTTCCTAACAAGGAAAAAGTTGCCTTGGAGGTGATTCCCGACGAGAACTATCGGCCGGCCTACAACCCTGTGGTAATGAAGATGGCCGGAGTCGACACCCTGACCGAGATTACCGAAAAGGATTCGGCTGCCAACGCTTTTGTGGTGAAGACGACCTGTTATTTCGTGCCTGTGTCGGAGAGTATCGACATCGATGCCGAGATAGCCAAACTCGAAAAGGAGATTGTCTATTTTGAGGGCTTTTTGCGACAGGTAAACGGCAAACTCTCCAACGAGCGTTTCGTGCAGAATGCACCTGCGGCCGTAATAGAGAACGAGCAGAACAAGCGGCGCGACGCCGAGGCAAAGATTGCGGCGGCAAGCGAGCGTCTGACAGCACTAAAAAACAGGTAAAAAAAGAGTGAAACGAAGAGCGGTCATACTACTATTTTTTTTGTTTTTGGGCATTGGTGCAACCAAAGCGCAGATCAACAAGCATTATTTCTTTTGGGTCGGCCGGAACTATCTGGTCGACGACCGCTACAAAGAGGCCATCGAGACGCTCAACGTGTTGTTGAGGGTCGACAAAGACGCCTATGAGGGCTATTTTCTGCGCGGACTGGCAAAATACTACCTCGAAGACCTGATAGGTGCCGAGCAGGATTTCTCGAAAGCCGTGGAGCTGAACCCCGTCTACACTCAGGCCTACCACTTCCGCGGCATAGTACGCGCCCAGATAGGCAACTACGACGACGCCACCAACGACTTCCGCGAGGCCATAGACCTGCGTCCCGATTTGCCCGACTCCTACTATTCGCGTGGCGTGACCCACCTTTTGAACAAGCAGTATTCCAAGGCGATAGACGACTTCGATATGATTTTGCGTTTCACCGACCGCTCGGCCGAGACCTTCATCAATCGCGGTACGGCCTACCTCTGTCTGAAAGATACTTTGTCGGCCTACGAAGATTACGACCGCGCCATACGCACCAATCGCGACTACACCGAGGGCTATAACAAACGCGCCCAACTGCTGATGCGGCAGGAGCGCTACGAAGAGGCTCTGTCGGACTTCAACCTTGCCGTGCAGAAGGATTCGACCTACATAATGCCTCTGTTCAACCGCGCCATAGTTCAGCAACAGTTGGGACACGTAAAAGAGGCTTTGGCCGACTTCGACCACGTTCTCGAGCTCGACCCCTACTCGTCGGTCACCTATTTCAACCGCGCCATACTCTACTCCCAAATGGGCGAGCCGCAAAAGGCACTCGACGACTACAACCGCGTGGCCGCCACCTCGCCCGACAACGTGTTGGTCTACTACAACCGCGCAGGCGTCTATTGGAGTATGCGCCGCCTTACGGAGGCGATGGCCGACTACACGAAGGCCATTGAACTATACCCCGATTTCGCCAACGCCTACATCAACCGCTCGATGCTCAAAAACGAGTTTGGCGACCAGCAGGGCTCTCGACGCGACCGCGCCATAGCCGAACGCAAAATCTCGGAATACCGCTCCAAACTGCGGCAGGACGAGGGCACCGAATCGATCTATGCCGACACGAGCCGCAAATTCAACCAACTCCTGTCGTTCGACTCCAAGTTGGCCGGACGCGAACTGGCCAAGGCGACCAAAACCGACGACGAGGTCATCTCTCTGCGCCCGATGTTCCGTTACATCATAACCACTCCCAAAGCCGACAGTCTGGTTGTGCTCAACCGCTACTTTGCCGAAAGGCTCGAATCGTTCACCTCGACGCTCGACGGCAGAGAGTTTGCCTTCACCAACAGTCAGACCGACCTCTCGGCCGACTCGCTCATTGTTCTCGACCGCAGTTTTGCCGAGGGCAACGACTTCCTGACACTCTTCAAGCGCGGCATAACCCAGTCGCAGGTAAGGCAATACACCTCGGCAGTGGGCATCTTTGGACAAGCCATCGAGCTCAACCCCACAAACCCGTTCCTCTACATCAACCGCGCAACCACCGAGGCCGAGATGATCGACTTCATCTCGCAAATCGACAACAACTACAACCGCATCTCGATAGATGCCGACCAGAAGATGCGCTCCACCAAACGCACCTACAACTACGACAACGCCATAGGCGACCTCAACAAAGCAATAAAGCTCTACCCCGAGCTGCCATATACCTATTATAACAGAGGCAACCTGATGGCCATTTCGGGCGAGCTGCCCTCAGCCTACGACGACTATACGCGCGCCATTGAGCTGAATCCCGACTTTGCCGATGCCTACTTCAACCGCGGACTGGTGCAGATAATGATGAAGGATACGCGCAAGGGTTGCATCGACCTCTCGAAGGCCGGCGAACTGGGCATCGGCGAGGCCTATACGCTGCTGAAACGATATGCTGCCGAACAGCGACATTAATAACCTTAAAGACCTTAAAGTCCTTAGCGTCCTTAAAGTCCTAAACAAGACAACACACTCAAACAAATAAAAAAATATGGTAGAAAAATTACGACAAAAACTCAGCGACAGCCCCGCAGCCCGATGGACGGCGTTGATACTGATCGCGCTAATGATGCTCTTCGGCTATATGTTCGTCGATGTGCTATCGCCTCTGCAAGAGTTGATTCAGACCGAACGTGGCTGGACACCCGACATATTTGGCAAGTATGCCGCCGCCGAGTATCTGCTCAACGTCTTCGGATTTCTGGTTTTGGCAGGCATCATTCTCGACAAGAGCGGTATCCGTTTTACGGGCACCCTGTCGGCCTCTCTGATGTTTGCAGGCGCACTGATTAAACTCTATGCCGTCAGCGGCGAGGAGTGGTTTGCAGGCAGCGCCTTGGAGGGTTGGCTCAACAGCTGGTGGGTAGCAATGCCCGGCAGCGCCAAACTGGCAGCTCTCGGATTTATGATCTTTGGTTGCGGTTGCGAAATGGCCGGAATCACGGTATCGAAAGCCATTGCCAAATGGTTCGACGGCAAAGAGATGGCGCTTGCAATGGGCCTCGAAATGGCTATTGCCCGCATCGGTGTCTTTGCAGTCTTCTCGCTCTCGCCAATCATTGCAGGCAAAATCAACCCTACGGTTATCAAACCCATTGCATTCTGCACTCTGCTGCTGCTCATAGGCCTAATTTTCTTCTTGGTCTTCTGCGTAATGGACCGCAAGCTCGACCGTCAGACGGGTGCCACCGCTTCGGGTGCTGCAAGCGCCGAAGACGAGTTCAAAATCAGCGACATAGGCAAGATATTTTCGAGCAAGATTTTCTGGGTTGTGGCACTGCTCTGCGTGCTCTACTACTCGGCAATCTTCCCGTTCCAGCGCTACGCAACCAATATGTTGCAGTCGAATCTGGGTCTCGACGCTCAAACGGCAGCCAACATCTTCCGCTGGTTCCCGATTGGTGCGGCAGTAATTACTCCTTTCCTGGGTAACTTCCTCGACCGCAGGGGCAAGGGCGCTTCGATGTTGATTTTGGGTGCCATACTTCAAATCTTTTGCCACCTCACCTTTGCATTCGTGCTTCCGGCCTACCCGAGCAAGGTACTCGCATTTGCAGCAATCATCGTTTTGGGAATCTCGTTCTCGCTGGTTCCTGCCGCATTGTGGCCGTCGGTACCCAAGATTATGCCGACCCGCTATTTGGGTAGCGCCTACTCGCTCATCTTCTGGGTTCAGAACATAGGACTCTGCCTCGTGCCTGCACTTATCGGCAGCGTACTGACGGCACAAAACCCGGGCGTAGCCGAGCAGATTGCTGCCGGTGTTGAGGGTGCAGCCTACAACTACACTGTTCCGATGTTGATTTTCGCATCGTTCGGCGTGTTGGCTCTGCTTTTGGCCATCTACCTCAAAGCGCTCGACCGCAAGAAGGGATTTGGATTGGAACTCCCAAACATCAAGAAATAGTCCTCACCGGACGAACTGTTCAACGGGCTTTAATGGGGTAAGACTCATTAAGGCCTTTTTTTTGCTATGACCCATCAAGCAGCACCGACGCTGATTTTAGGGTCGGGCTGATGCAAAATCGAAAATAATACCTACCTTTGGGCAAATTTTTCTCGATAATAAACTATCGAATCGGTAAACACACAATATATTCAGGTTATGGTAAAGAAGCTTAAAATAAGAGATTTAACTCTGCGCGACGGACAGCAGTCGTCGTTCGCAACACGAATGAGTCAAAGCCAAATCGACCGCGTTCTGCCCTTCTACAAGGACGCCCACTTCTATGCTATGGAGGTTTGGGGCGGCGCAGTGCCCGACTCGGTTATGCGCTACCTGGGCGAGAATCCGTGGGAACGTTTGGAGAAGATACACCATTCGGTGGGCGACGTTTCGAAACTCACCGCACTCTCGCGCGGTCGTAACCTCTTCGGTTATGCACCATACTCCGACGAAATAATCGCGGGTTTCAGCCGCAACGCCATCGAGAGCGGTTTGGGCATTATGCGCATCTTCGACGCACTGAACGATGTCGACAACGTCAAATCGACAATCCGATATATCAAACAGTATGGCGGTACGGCCGATTGCGCCGTCTGCTACACGGTCGACCCCAAATACCCGAAGCTCTCGTTCGGCGAGCGTCTGAGGGGCAAAAAGAATCCGGCTCCGGTCTTCACCGATGACTATTTCATTGGCAAGGCCAAACAGCTTGCCGCGCTGGGTGCCGATATGATTACGATTAAAGATATGAGCGGACTGATTCCGCCCAAGAGGGTCTACAACCTCATAAAGGAGCTGAAAGCAACCGTCAATGTTCCGATCGACTTCCACACCCACTGCACCCCGGGCTACGGCTTGGCATCGGTTGTTTCGGCTATCGTGGCAGGTGTCGACGTGGTCGATACCAACATCTGGAACTTCTCGGGCGGCACGGGCGCTCCGGCAATAGAATTGGTCTACATTTTCTGCCAAAAGCTGGGTATCGACTGCGGTGTCGATATGGCGGCCGTTGCCAAAATCGACAAGGAGCTGAAAACCATTCGCGAAGAGCTCGGCGCCTACGATACTACCAAACTCTTCCCCAAGCCGTTCGACCCCGTTGCAGAGACTCTGCCGGCCGAAATAGACTCGCTTTTCGAGAGTGCAATCAAGGCCGCCGAGCAGGTCGACGAAGACAAATTGGTTGAGGCCTGCCACAAAATTGAGGCCTATTTCGGTTTCCCGAAACCCAACCTGCTGGTCAAAGAGGCCGAGATTCCGGGCGGTATGTACTCCAATATGGTGGCACAGCTCAAAGCCTTGAAGAGCGAGGAGCTGTTGGAGCCTGCAATGAAGCTGATTCCCTCGGTACGTCTGTCGGCCGGTCTGCCCCCGTTGGTAACCCCCACGAGCCAGATTGTCGGCTCGCAAGCCGTCAGCTGCGCCATAGCTCTGTCGAAGGGCAAACCGATGTACTCGACCACCTCGACACAATTTGTCGGACTGGTCAAAGGCGAATACGGCAAGACCCCCGTGGCCATCGACCCCGCATTCCGCAAACTCATAACCGGCTCACCCGACGAGATACCCTACGACACCTCGAAAAACGTCCGTCAGCCCAACCCGGTATTGGAAGAGTGCGGCGGCCAGCTTTTGGCCGAGAACGAGAAAGAGGAGTTGCTTTTGGAACTCTTCCCCGCCGTTGCAAAAGACTATCTCACCAAGGTTAAGTGCGAACGCTATGCCACCTCGCAGCCCAAAGAGGAGCCTAAGCCGGCTGCACCCGTCGAACCTGCCAAACCCAAACAGCGCATCACCGGCAAAGTGGTCACCTCGCCGCTGCCCGGTCGCGTTTTGGAAGTGAAGGTCAAGGTTGGCGAGAGCGTCAAGGCAGGCCAAACGGTTGTGGTTATCGAGGCGATGAAGATGGAGAACGAGATTCCGTCGGACTACTCGGGCAAGGTTGCAGAGATTACGGTTGCCGAAGGCGAGGCCGTCAAGGGCGACGAAGTAATGATTGTTTTAGAATAATTCATAAAACCCAAACAGATGAAAGAGCAGGTATTGGTAAGCGGTGGCGCAGGCTATATTGGCAGCCACACCGCGGTAGCATTGATTGAGGCGGGTTACGACGTGGTTGTTATCGACAACCTCTCGAACTCCGATATAGGTGCCGTTGAGGGCATTCGCAAGATTACGGGCACAGATGTTCCGTTTGAGAACGTCGATTGCTGCGACCGCGAGGCACTGCGTAGAGTATTCAAAAAGTATCCTTTCCGCTCGGCCATTCACTTCGCCGCTTTCAAGGCTGTCGGCGAATCGGTCGACGACCCTCTGAAATACTACTCCAACAACCTCTCGTCTTTTATCAACCTGCTGACGCTGATGAAAGAGGAGGGCCGCCCAAATATTCTCTTCTCGTCGTCGGCAACGGTCTACGGCGAGCCTACCGAGCTGCCCGTCACGGAGCAGTCGCCGCGTCAACCTGCCACCTCGCCCTACGGCAACACAAAACAGATGGCCGAAGATATTTTGCGCGACACAGTGGGAGCCTACAAAGGGCTGAAAGGTATAGCCTTGCGCTACTTCAACCCCATTGGGGCACACCCGAGTGCACTGATTGGCGAACTGCCGCGCGGCGTGCCTGCCAACCTCGTTCCATTCATTACCCAAACCGCTGCCGGCATCAGAGAGTGTCTGAGCATCTTCGGCGACGACTACTCGACCCCCGACGGCACCTGCATACGCGACTATATCGACATCGTCGATTTGGCCAAAGCACACGTAGCGGCCATCGGACGACTGGTTGGTGACAAGAACAAAAAAAACTACGAGATATTCAATATTGGCACGGGACGTGGTGTTTCGGTCTTGGAGCTGGTCAAAAGTTTCGAGCGGGTCAACGGCATCAAACTCAACTACCGCATAGTCGCTCGGCGCAAAGGCGATGTTGAATCGGTTTGGGCCGATACGACACTGGCAAACAAGGAGTTGGGCTGGAAAGCTGAACGTACTCTCGACGAAACTTTGGCATCGGCTTGGAAATGGGAACAACATATTAGAGCCGTAAAAAACTTATGAGAGTACCACGAAACGTCCTCAAAAACATTTCGAGAGTGCTGCTGACGGCGGCACTCTCTTTTTTTGCACTATCGGCTGCGGCCGACAACAACACCTCCACAATAACGGGCATCTATATGACCCACGACGACAGCGCCAAAGTCGAAATCTATGCCGACGGCGAGCTCTGTCAGGGTAAGGCATTGTGGAACTCGCGCTACGGCGATGTCGCCAACCGCAACATTCTGATTCTGCGCAATCTGGCATACAGTCCCAATAGCGATTCGTGGATTGGCAAACTCTACGACCCCTTCGACGAGCGCGAATACAACGTGGCAGTCAAGCCGTTAGGCAACGGAGAGTTGCAGGTCACCCCCTCGCTTGGCTCCGTTTCGCGCAAACTCATCTGGCACAAAATCTTGCCAACGGCAAATAATTGACCGAATTTTTTAGTATATTTGGCCAACAAACCTGCACACAAAGACTATGAAACGTTCCGCTTTATTGGTTACATTTGTCCTGCTGGCCATTGGCAGCGCCTTTGCACAAAAGGCCGACGATATTCTGGGCACCTATATGTCGCACGACCGCGACGGCCGTTTCGAGGTCTACCGCGACGGCAATCTCTTTCAGGGCGTTATGGTTTGGTCGGAGAAAGAACCCGCCAAACAGGGGAGCATCGTCTTGCGAAACCTGCGTTACAACGCCGACCGCAACGAATACACGGGTAAGATTTTCGACACACGTTTCAACAAAGAGTACAACGTCCGAGTGAAGGTCGAACCCGACGGCAATCTGAAAGTATCGCCTTGGTGGGGACCGGTGAAGATGAACTTCATTTGGCCCCGAACCACCACGACAACGTAGATTGCAAAGCCGCGAAAGGCAAATTCGACTAAGTCTTATAGGTCTTATAGGTCGGCTAAGACGGACAATACAAAAAAGTGATTAAGGTGGATAAGGTGATTAATGGCCCTACGGGCGAAAATAGTTTAGAGTTTATTGAAATTCCTTTTTATTGGCCGTCAGGTCAATCATTAATCACTTTAATCACTTTATCCACCTTACTTTATCAGACTTTCCGACTTTTGGTACTCTTCACTCATTTAACCGTCGTCGAGTCAATAAACCGTTCGTCGAAGTTGACCAGATAGAGCTGCTCCGACGCACGGGTTATGGCCGTATAGAGCCAGCGCAGAAAATCCTTAGTCATCGGCTCCTCGCCAAATAGCAGTCGGTCGATGAAGACGGCTTTCCACTCGCCGCCTTGTGCTTTGTGGCACGTCACGGCATAGGCAAATTTGATCTGCAAGGCGTTGTAGTAGGGGTCTTCACGCACGGCACGATAACGCTTGGCCTTACTCTTAACGTCCATATAGTCCTGTTCGACTGCGGCAAAGAGCGCACGGCTCTGCTCGGCGGTGAGCGACGGAGATTCGGAGTATAGCGTGTCGAGAATAATCTTGCAGTCAAGTTCGTAGTCGTCGTAGTCGGGAAAGACCAGCGTGGCCTCGGCAAAGCGGAAACCATATATCTCCTCCTGCCGGCGCAGACGTTTCAACACCGCCGTGTCGCCGTTGGCAATGAAATCGGCCTTGGCGCCCTCGTCGCGCTCGGTAAAGTGGTAGTTGTTTTTGACCACCATCAGCATATCGCCCGAGGTGAGTTCGTCCTCGTCGTAGAGCACACGGTTGCGTATTCCCTGATTGAAACGGTTTGCACGTTTATTGGAGCGCGTGATGACAATCGTTTCGTCGTGACCGTAACGCGAGTGGCACTCCTCAATCTTTTCGAGAAGCTCGCCGCCGTCGACGGTTGTGAAGTCGGGGTGGCTCATATCGAACATAGGTATCTCGTAAATTCGGTTCTCCAACATACAGCGCACCATTGTGGCATTGAAAAGTATGCCGCTCTCGTACTCCTGCCGCACAACCTCGTCGAGGGTGTTGTAGCAGACGTGGCCATAAACCGAGAGCTTCACGGGGTCGAGCGCAGGCGACAACTCGCTGCCCACAGGCGGCAGCTGCGCCGAGTCGCCGACAAACATCACGCGGCAATGCTGACCTGAACGCACGTACTCGAAGAGGTCGTCCAAAAGCGAACCGCTGCCGAAGATTGTCCCCTCGGGCGAGTAGTCCGAGATCATTGAGGCCTCGTCGATGATGAAACAGGCTCCCTTCTCGCGGTTTTGCGCCAAATCGAATTTTGAGTCAATCGACGACGACGAACGCTCGCGATAGATGCGCTTGTGAATGGTGTGGGCCTGACGGCCGGCGTGGTTGCCGAGCACCTTGGCGGCACGGCCTGTCGGAGCAAGCAGTATCGGTTTGATTTTCAGCTCTTCCAACACTGCAACAAAAGCGGCCGTCAGAGTCGTTTTACCCGTTCCGGCGTAACCGTTGAGCACAAAAACCGACTCGTAGTCGTCGGACAAAATCCACTCGGCGAGAGATTCGACGATTTTTTTTTGCCCAAAAGTTGGAGCGAACGCAAATTTGGCGTAAATTTGAAACGCAATGTGTTCTTTAAGCATAATAGGGAACTGTTGCAAACTGTTTTGGAATACAAACTTAATAAAAAATAAGATGAAAAAGACCATTCTACAAATCTTTCTGGCAATCGTCGTCATTGGTTTGGCATATTGGCTCTACGATGAGATTATGTCGCCCGTACGGTTCAAGAACTCCAAAGACGCTCGCGACAAGGCCGTAATCGAACGAATCATCGACATACGTTCGGCCGAACGTGCCTACAAACAGGTCAATCAGGTCTACACAGGCTCGTTCGACACCCTCATCGCTTTCGTTTTGAATGGCGATATGCAGTTCGAGCGCCAGCTCTACTCGACCGACGACTCGGTTGCTATGGCTCGTCTGAAAAAAGCCAAAAAGAAAAACGTTGAAACTTTTACCGTCAAGGCAATAGATACGGTTTTTGGAGCTAAAAAGCTCACCCCAAAACAGGTCGAGCAACTGCGCTACATTCCGTTCTCGGCCGACGATAACGGTACCAAAAAGGAGTTTATTCTTGGCGCAGGCAAGGTTAAAGTCGGCAATGTCGACGTGCCCGTATTCGAAGCACGCGCACCTTACAAAGCTTACCTCTTCGACCTTAACCGTCAGGAGCTGATTAATCTTATCGACGAACGCGAAAATGTCCTGCACAAATACCCGGGCATCAAGGTCGGCGATCTGAATCAGGCAACCAACGATGCAGGCAACTGGGAATAACCGCAGTTCGCTAAACGACAAAAAGTTGTCCATTCGGCTCAGGCAGGGTGGACAATCTTTTTCATTGGATACGCTCTCGGCGCCGACTTCGCCTACGGCGGTGGCTGTTGAGATAGACACTTCGCTCTCGGCCGCCTACCCCGACGACACGGCGCTATCGGCCGCGGAGGTCTTGGCCGCCGAAGGAATCGAGGTTCCCGAGGGATGGCAAGTGGTTGTCGGCCACCTGCCGCAACTATCTGTCAGCGTCGCCGCAGTAGTCTCGCAACAGGCTCTCGACGCCACCTCAAAACTTGCCGAACGCTACGGTGCAACAACGGAGTTTGAACCGCTGCTTGGCGGAGCAATCATTCGAGCAATGGAGAGTAGCCGCCGCTCGGTCAGGGTGGCATTGACCGCCACCGAAGAGAACCTCTACATTGGCATAGCGCAAGAGGGCCGACTGCTTTTTGCCGACTCGTTCCGCTCCATCTCGCCCGATGAGGCGCTCTATATTGTGGCCACCATTGGAAAGGATTTCGAGCTCAAAAGAGCCGAGTTTACGGTTTTTGGCGAGCAGGGCAAAGCCGTGGCCCACAAACTCAAACGTTATTATCGTCACGTCAAATGCGAATCATAAGCGGACAATATCGCGGCCGAACAATCACGCCGCCCAAGAACCTCAGAGCACGACCCACGACCGATTTTGCAAAGGAAAATCTCTTCAACGTGCTCACCAACTACCTCGACTTTGAGGAGTGCGACGTGCTCGACCTCTTCTCGGGTACGGGTTCCATAAGCTACGAGTTCTGCTCACGCGGGGCACGCAGCGTGGTGAGTGTCGAGGTAAATGACGTCCACCACGCCTTCATTCGAAAAACGGCTCGCGAGCTGGGGTTCGACAACCTCTACGCTACTCACGCCAACGTTTTTTTGTATCTAAAAAGCTGCGCCAAGCAGTTCGACGTAATCTTTTCGGACGCGCCCTACGACCTGCCGGGCAGTGAAGAGGTTGTCGATCTGGTTTTCGAGCGCGACTTGCTGCGCGACGGAGGAATCTTGATTTTCGAACACTCCAAAGAGAAGGATTTTAGCGGTCACCCTAATTTTTGGCAGTCAAGAAGTTACGGCAGCGTTCAATTTTCTTTGCTGAAAAAATAGCAAAATCTATTGCATATTCCAAAATTAGTATTACTTTTGTACCGCTTTTGAGCACACGGTGTGGTAGTTCAGCTGGTTAGAATGCCTGCCTGTCACGCAGGAGGTCACGGGTTCGAGTCCCGTCCATACCGCAGAAAAGAGTTGGAAAATCCAACTCTTTTTTTGTTATTAGTTCCGGGCGAACCCGTGACCGACTAAGCCTCCCTTTACAAAGGGAGGTTTGGAGGGATTGTAAACAAATGAATGCGCGGACGCAGTCCGCGAGTTCGAGTCCCGTCCATACCGCAGAAATAAGACGATGACTTTTGTCATTGTCTTATTTTTTGTCTAAGGGTCTGCCTATTCCGAACCCGTGACCGACTAAGCCGAAAATTCAATAGGGCCCAAAGAGACCAAAGAGACCAAAGAGACCAAAAGGAAAGAAGAAAGGAGGATTATCTACAAACAGTTCCATCTATCACTTTCGTCCCTTTGGGCCCTTTCGCCCCTTTCGCCACTTTCGCCACTTTCGCCACTATAATATGGGGCTGAACAACAAGTCATCTTTCGTTGGTCGGCCACTTTGGGCAATTAAAAAATGGCGAGATGCAACGCTCTGTTTTTCAGAACCAACGGAGCATACTATACGTATGCGAGTATTGTTATAAAAACCTACGAAGGAAGCAGATTGCCACTTATTAGTAGCCCTCTTGGAGAATGCCGCGTTGTGTCACCAAACAATACCCAACAGAATGAAACCATCGTTTCAATCCATAAAATTATTTTTCCCATAAATATACCTATTTCAAAAAAATGGCGTTATATTTGTGAACATATTTGTTGACAGATAATTAAATTATGAACTACGGGGCAGGAAAATATATTGATGATTTGCTTGCAGATAACGGTTACAGTCAATCTGATCTGGCGCGCGAAATTGGCGTGCAGCGCCAAATACTCAGTTATGTGATTTTGGGTAAACGTGACCTTTCAATCTCTTTGGCCGTGAAAATCGAATCGTTTTTCTCGTTGCCCGAAGGTAAGTTGCTAAAATTGCAAGCAGAGCAGAATGTCAAAAGTTATAAGCAGAAACTGAAAAATGAGTTGGTTGAGTGCCTGCTTAAACATAATGCTTTTTGGTCATATTCGAATATCTCGGCCGACAATGTTTCCGATGAAGAGTTGATAGAAAAGACCTTTGTAATACTTGACCTTAATGAGATTTCGAGACTTTTTGAACTTTATTCCAAATCATATATCAAGCAGGTATGGATAGAGCGTATGGTCATACAGGGTGACTATCTTTTTAGCCTCAACGTAATGATTGCAATGTATTACTTTGGAATTAGAAATCCCGAAAAATATCTCGCTCAAAAAGAGAGGGAACACATTAAAATGATTACTGCAAATGCGTAAAGGGTTAACAACCAATATTGAGAATATAATAGACAAAGTGGCAGAGCTTGAGTCTGTTAAACCATATGTTCTTTGTGGTGGTACTGCTTTGGCGATGCAGATAGGCCACCGCAAAAGCGAGGACCTTGATTTTATTATGTGGCGTAAGTCGGCATCGGAAAAGCCGGAGGTAAATTGGCCGTTGATTGAAAAAGAGCTTAAAGAGAAAATCGGGCCCATAGAGAGCTTCAATCTGCTCGGATTTGATCAGGTGGAGTTTGTTGTGGAGGGTGTTAAGATCTCTTTCTACGTGAGCGACAACCACTCTCCAATTAACGACACGGTTCTTTACCAAGGCAACATTAAACTTGCCGACATCGACTCAATTATGGCGATGAAAATGGAGTTAATGCTGCGCAGAATGAGGTATCGCGACTACTACGACATATATTCCATTCTGAAAGAGGGTTATTCAATATCAAACGGGATTGCAGGCGCATTGAAATACTCTAATCATAAACTAAGTTCAAAAAATATTGTCACTATGTTGCTCGGCGGCAGATATGTTACTGACGACAACTTCGAACAACTCGAACCGAAATACTCGGTCAACAAAGAAGAGATCAGAGAATACCTGCTACAAAAAATTAAGAGTGAATCAAAAATTGGGTAATCTGCCTAAATGGCGAAAAACAGGTGGTGACCAAAAAGAGTTTTTCTTGGTCACCACCTTTGCTTACGATTATCACAAGCCAACGGCCAATGGCAAACAGCCAACAGTCGTATTTACCGCCAGAGTTTTGCGGGATAGTCGCCCTTGCGGATAAGTTCGCGGATTTTCGACTCAACGTCGGGTTTATCTTCCTTATAGGTGACGCCGAACCATTGAGCCGTGCTTTTGAGCACCTTCATAGAGGCTTTGCCCTCTGCAATCAAAGTATTGACGGCGAGCGGAATAAAGAACTCGCTCTTGGGGTTTGACATTGTTTCGGGTTTTACGAGAAACTCTTTGAAGAGTCGTTCGCTCTGTGCGAAGTAGTCGGGCGTGAAACCAAACATATTCATCGAAACGGGGGTATTCTCGTCTATTTCGTGGTGGAGGTTGTTCTCTTCGTAGACAACCTTGCCATTATCGGCGCGCTTGATGCCCAAACGCTCGACAACGCCAGTCAGGTTGCCCTCCGCGTCGACCGTACATTCGCCACGCGAGACAGTACCGAAGTCGCTGAGGGTGTTTTTAAGGCAGTAACCCACCATACAGTATTTGCCCTGCCGACCTTCGAGTGAGACCAGATAGTCGGCAATGGTACGGTAGGCATCACGTCCGTAGAAGTCGTCGGCATTGATGACTGCAAACGGGCCGTCGATTGCCTTTGCGCCCATCATCACGGCGTGGTTGGTACCCCAGGGTTTTACACGTCCCTCGGGAACCGAGAAGCCCTCGGGCAGATACTCTAACTCCTGATAGACAAACTCTACCTCGATTTGTCCGCCGAAACGCGAGTGAGGGAAGGCGGCCTTGAAAGCCTCTTCAAACTGGTGGCGGATTACGAAAACGACCTTGCCGAATCCCGCGCGAATGGCGTCGTAGATAGAGTAGTCGATAATGGCCTCACCCGAGGGGCCTACGCCGTCCATCTGTTTGAGTGATCCGTAGCGCGAAGCCATTCCGGCGGCGAGTACGAGCAGTGTTGGTTTATTCATAATGATTGGAATAATGTGGTTAATTTTTGAGTATGCCTGTTTAATCGGTTTTCACGTGCCAAAGGTAGTGATTAATTCATTACCATATTCTGCATTTTTAGATTGTAACTTGTCAATTTGAGGCAGTCGGGGTAAAATATCGCAGGTAAATTGAGCAAAGATTCGAGAAAAATATGTAAGTTTGCAGTCACAAAGAGTTGAAAACAATAATTTCACATTAAAAACCATATGAAAAAGTATCTTTTTTTGGCAGCCGCCGCAATGGTAGCCCTCACCTCCTGCAACCAGCAACCCAAAGCAACCACCGAAGAGGCAGCCGCCCAAGACCAAACCATCGAACTCGAAGAACACCCCACAACAGGCAAAGTAGCAGTCTACTACATTGACCGCGTACTGGCCGCCTACGATATGGCTACCGAGCATCAGGCATCGTTCCAGAAAGAGTACGAAGCCAAAGACAAAGAGCTCAAATCGAGCGCAGCAGCCATTCAGAAAGAGTTCAACACACTCCAAGATAAGGTCAACAAAGTGCTCATTACCCGCGCCGATGCCGAGCAGCAAGCCGGCAAACTTCAAGAGCGTCAGGCTCGTTTGGAAGAGCGCAGCAACAAGGCTTCGCAAGAGTTGGCCGAGAAGGAGCAGGTTATGACCAATCAGATCTATTTCAGCATCTACGAGTATGTCAACAAAATGAATGTCGATTGCACCTACGACCTCATTCTGGCCACTCAGTCGGTCACCGGCCCGGTCATCAGCCTCAATCCGGCACTCGATATTACCCAGCAGGTCATCGACGGTCTGAATCAACAATACGCTGCCACCAAAACCGACGCCCCAAAGACCAAATAGGTCGTTGGTAGAGAGACAATTATCGGGTTGCCGCGGCTGTTGTGGTCGCGGCAATTCTGTTTTAACCATTTGGAACTATGCACGCATACAAAGTCTCAACACCGTCGGACACAGAGCGCATAATGGAGATTGTGGCCGATGCAAAACAGTCGCTCGCCATACGCGGCATCGACCAGTGGCAACGCGGCTATCCCAATAGCGAATCGATAGCATCGGACAGCGCGCGCGGCGTTGGACGTGTAATCGTGGTCGACGGCAAGATAGCCACCTACGGGGCCCTGATCTTCGACGGCGAGCCGGCCTACCGCACTCCACGTCGCGGCGAGTGGCTCTCGGGCTTGCCCTACGCGGTTGTTCACCGCCTCTGCACTGCCAACGAGTTCACCCGGCGCGGGTTGGCAGCCGAACTGCTCACTCGGGCCGAAGAGGAGGCGCGCGCCAAGGGTTTCGGCTCGTTCCGCATCGACACCCACCCCGAAAATCTCTATATGCGTCAGATGCTGCCACGGCTCGGCTTCGTGGAGTGTTGCGAGGTTTGGATCGAAAGCCTGCGCATCGGCTACGAAAAAATATTGCGTTAAAAGACAAAAGGGTTCGGTTATTCTTGCTATCTTTGTGAAAGTGTGCAACTAACCCCGATACAAAGATGGACAACTCGCTCTTTCCACTTATCGACAAGGTCGAAAAGCTCCGCTCGTGCGACAACCGCATCGGACAACTCATTGACCGCTTCGGCTACATAGAACGCCCCACCAATCAACCGCTTTTTGAAGCGCTGACAGAGAGCATTGTGAGCCAACAGGTCTCGGTTTCGGCCTGCGCCACCATAATGTCGAAGCTGCGATCGGCCTCGGGAGGCATCACCCCCGAACACCTGTCGTCAATGTCGGCTGGCTCGCTGCGCGAGTGCGGCATCTCGGAGCGTAAGGCGGGGTGGATTCTCGCCTCGGCACAACGGTTTGCCACGGGCGAATTCGACAGCCAACGGCTTGCAACAATGGGCGACGACGAGGTTATCGCCCACCTTACGGAGCTGGACGGGGTTGGAGTATGGACGGCCGAGATGATGTTGATCTTCTCGCTCGGCCGCGAGAACGTGTTGAGTGAAAAAGACCTCGTTTTGGGTCGCGCACTCAAAACGCTCTACGGCATAAAACGTCTTACGCCACGCCGCTGGGCATACTTCCGCTCGCTCTTTGGGCCATATTGCACCCTCGCATCATTCTATCTGTGGGCTTATGGCAACTCGCTGCCAAAACAGTCGCCCGAAATAGTGGTGCGCCGAATCAACACCAAACAGCTGAAGAACAAAATATTACACTACTCGTTCATCGAAAGCCGCTACGGAACGCTGCTGGCTGCATCGGCAGCAGGCGGACTTTGCTGGCTCGCTTTTGCCGACAACCGCGACCAAGCTCTCGACCGTCTGAAAAGCGAATTCAGGCGTGCAAACGACTTTGCGGAGTCGTCGGACCGTCATATTGCCGACACGAAGCGTGTGCTGTCGGGTAAACGCTGCGACCGGCTGACGCTCGCCCTGCTGGGTACGCTGTTCGAACTGAAAGTGTGGCGCGAGTTGCTGCACATTCCGCGCGGATTGACCGTCTCCTACTCCGAGATAGCCGCTCGTGCAGGTCTTGGTCAGGCTTTTCGCGCGGTGGGAAACGCCGTTGGGGCCAACCCGGTTGCGATAATCATTCCCTGCCACCGCGTCATACGTGCCGACGGCGATGTGGGCGAATTTAATGCAGGGGTCGATAAGAAACTAATGCTCTTGGAGAGCGAAAAATAGCAAACTATTAGAAATAAGATAATTATGGAATTTGAAGGAACCGTATTCAAGGTGCTGCCTGTTGTCAAGGGCACCGGAGCAAAGGGCGAATGGAAGAAACAGGAGGTGGTATTTGAACTGACGGGCGAGTTCAGTCGCAAGGTATGCGTAGGCTTTTGGGGCGACCGTGCCGACGATGCCGCACGACTGTTGCCGGGCGAACAGGTCGAGGTGATGTTCAATCTCGAATCGCGCGAATACAACGGCCGCTGGTTCACCGAGGCGCGTGCCTGGAAGTTCACCCGCCGCTCCGAGACGGCAGCTACGCCGCCTGCCCCCACCCCATTCAGCGAGCCTGCCGACACCGATCACGAGCCTGTCGACGACCTGCCATTTTAGGGTAAGAGAGCCATTGGCTGTTAAGCCGTATAAAACGCAAGGGCTGTTCGAAACGAACAGCCCCAACGCCCACACATGAAACTTACTCCTTAAATATTTCCCAAAGCAGTTGTCATTTATCTTAATGTGTCCCACCGGTGGGAGGGACTGCAATTCACACTATTCACACAATTCACTCTATTCGACAAAAATCTGCCACGGTTGGTCGCCGGTGAAAGTCACCGACTGACCCAGGGTTGCATAGGGCTTAAAAATCGCCAAATCGCTGTACTGCGTCAGTTTACCATTGTTGTCATACCAACTCCAATAGAGTTTTATGGCGTTGTTGCGGTCGCTCGGAATCAGGTCGCCCGTACCGAACGAAGCCCACATAGTGGTAGTCGAAGCGGTATTGTAGTCGGCCGGCGATTGGCTGTGGTGGTATAGCACCAGATGAATGTCGCCGTCGTCGTAGTTCACGTCGTCCATTACCAAATTGACACGATGAACCAAAGTCTCTATATCGGTCAGATTGTAGAGATACGAGAGGCAGAGGTTCACGTAGCCGCCGCCTATATTGGCCGAAACAGCCTTAATTGGTTCGTTGCCCAATTCGGCGCGTTCCGCGTCGGAGAGCGTCGACATACGCACCACCGGCTTGACCAACAGCGAGTAGAACTTGTTGAGACGCACCGTAGAGGTGACAGGAACGGTGGTCTGATTGCTGTCAATAACTGAGTAGTTGAAAAATACTCGGCCATTCTGCGTATCGACACTGTTCCGGACCTCTTCCCACGAAGTTTGGCTACCCAAATAGTCGATGTAGAGCAACGACTTGTCGTCGAGCGTTATGGTATATTGCGAATCATTTGAAGAGATTGTTCCGAAAGCCGTGATAAATTCGCCGTTGCCGTTTGGGTAGTTATCCAATATATCCATAGAACAACCCGACAGAGCCAAAGCCGCAGCTGCAATTATTACCTTATATTTCAAACAATGCTTCATTCCGGAATTTTGCTATAAAAACGAGTAACGTAATCCGAATCGTATGGAGGCGTTGAGCGGATTGACCGTTCGATAGCTCTCTGGCTGCGCCTCGGAAGGGAAATAATAGGAGATACCACCCTCGCCATAGACACTAAATCCAAGCCACAGAGGGTACTGTACGCCGATTGAAGCATCGATCGAGAGTTGGGGTTTGTCGACTGTAAATTTGTCGGTATTGTTGAGCACGCCGTCGAGGTAGTAACGGTCGGCGGCGTAGACACACTTTTCGATTGTACCACCCACGCGCATATAGAATCCCACGCGGCTGATGTCGAACAGACGACAGGTGGCAGCCAGCGGAATGCCAATGTAGTGCATATCCCTGCGACGCTGATAGCCGCTCAGGGAGCTGTATTTCTCGCTCGCCGAAAACATATTGGTGTAGGTCAGACCGCTCTCAATGGCGAATGTCTCGCTCAACTTGTAGCTGACCGACAGACCCACCGACAACGGCATACGGTGTTGCAGCTTGGTTACGCCCTCGCTCGGAGCGGCAGAGGGCAGTGAGCCGAACTGCGGTGCCGAGTGGAGCGTACCCTCGGTGACAAGCATCGGGTCGTCGGCAACGTTCGACATTGTCATATCGCCACGTCCCACACCGAGATTGCCGGCATAGAGGGTTGTCGAAAGGCGGCTAAGATCGGTATCGCCGCGTTGTTCTTCGTTAAGCACCTCGCGCCAATAGGCTTCGAGTTCTTCGTCGGTGTAGATTTTTTTGGTGTTCTTCTTGCGCTCGGCGGACTTTTTGGCGTTGTTGGAGGAGGGTTGTTCGGCAGGGGTTATCTTGTCGACCTTTACGACCTTGGTGGTTGTGGTCTGAACAGCGTCAGGGGCCACATTGTCCGACGAAACGACGACTGCCGCAACAATTTTTTTAGTTGGGATTTTGGCGACAGTCGAGCTTTCGGAATCAGTTGCCGACAGAGCGGCTATGGTATTATTTGATAAGTCTATTTGTTCTTCTTTGGCAGGTTGGGTGTTCTGCGGCTCAGCCACTGCTTCGGCCGTTAGTATTTGCTCCGACGGACGGTTCAACACCATTATGGTCGTAACGGCAGCCACGGCAACAACCGCAGCGACTGCATAGCGCAACAGGGGACGAAGATTGAACGAACGCCGCGCCGGAACACTCTCAACGGAGGGTTCGGCTTTGGCTTCAATATTTTTGACCGACGAAGAGATACGCGCAAACATATCGACGGGGGGTTCTGCTTCAAAGCCCTCCATCTTGCGTCTTAAAACTTCGTCAAATCTGTTATTCTGTTCCATATAGTTTGTTCATCATTTCTGACAGTTTGTTACGTGCACGGATAAATTGCGACCTGACCGATGATTCGTTCAACGAGAGCATTTCGGCTATCTCGGCATAGGAGTAGCCCTCAATGGCTCGCAGGTTCATAATCGTCCGACACCCATCGGGCAAGAGTTGCATACAATGCATAATGTCGTCGGCCGAGAGCTGCTCCATAACGCCGTAATCGGTCGCCGCCGAAGATGATTTTATCGGATCGGAGAGCGAGTCGGTCGAATGGATTGTCGCACGACGAATGGCCGAAAGTGAGGCATTGACAAAAATACGCCTGCACCAGCCGTCGAACGAGCCGTCGGAACGAAAGTCGCCAATCTTGGTAAAGAGCGTAACAAAACCGTCGTGCAGCACATCTTCGGCTGCTTCCGGATCGTTCACATAACGTCTGACAAGGCCGAACATCTGTTTTGCATAGCGTTCATAAAGTTCGCGTCTGCAATCGGAATCCCCCTTGCGGCACCCGTCTATAATTTGTTCGACAGTCACGTTGCGTAAACGATGCTTTCAATTATTAGATGCACAGACCACCCGAAAAGTTGCATCAATGATTGAAATTTTTAGTGTTTTTTTGCTCTTTATTATTATGTTTCGGGTAATCAGTCGGTTGGCCCTTGACGGCTAACCGATAATAAATTCTATCTCTTTGAATGCAAAGCTGCGACGGCCTGCTTCGGTATCGAGCACCAAGCGTCCGTCGCTGCCCACCGAGCAGATCTCTCCGTCGAGATAACCTCCCTCAGGCAGACGGTAACGGTAGTTCTCGCCGCGCCTGTAAAGCAGACTGTTGTAGTCGGCCGAGAGTCGTTCAGGCTCTGCGGCGGCCATCGCAAGGCGCTGTTCAACGGCATCGCAGAGAGCCGTCAGCACCTCGCCCACGTTGCGTTGGCAACCGTCCTGCAACCTCATCGAGGTGGGGTTGGGCAGGTCGGGGTCGAAATCGCACTGGTTGATGTTCACTCCAATACCAATGATTGAACGGCTGACCTTGTTGCCGCTGAGAGTGTTTTCAATCAGTATGCCGCAGATTTTTTTGTCGCCGCAATAGATGTCGTTCGTCCACTTCACGCGGCTCTCGATGCCGTAGCCGCGCAGGGTGTCGACAACCGCCAACGCTGCCGTCTGGGAGAGCAGAAACTGACAGTCAACAGAGAGCTGCGACGGTATGACCACAAAACTTGCAGTCAGATTCTCACCGGCGCGACTGCTCCACGTATGGCCGCGCTGACCTCGGCCGAGAGTCTGCGAGTCGGCCACAATCACGTCGCCGCCAACATAACGCGCATCTTTGGCCTCGGTATTGGTCGAGGGCAATGTATCGAAATGTATAATATTCATTGCTGAGGTGTTACCTGAAACTTAAATCGAAATGCCAAATTCACGCAGTGCCTCGTTGAGCGATGTCTTCTTGTCGGTCGACTCTTTGCGCTCGCCGATTATCAGGGCACACTGCACGCCATATTTTCCTGCCGGATAATCGCGTGTGTAAGTTCCCGGTATCACCACTTTACGCGGCGGCACATAGCCTTTATACTCTATCGGCTCGGGGCCGGTGACGTCAATGATTTTGGTCGAAGCGGTGATTACGGTATTGGAGCCGAGAACCGCTTCGTGGCCTATGTGTGCTCCCTCAACAATGATTGAGCGCGACCCGATGAAACAGTTGTCCTCGACAATCACGGGCGAGGCCTGAACCGGTTCAAGCACACCGCCTATGCCAACGCCGCCCGAGAGGTGGACAAAACGTCCGATTTGCGCACACGACCCGACCGTTGCCCACGTATCGACCATTGTGCCCGTTTCGATATGTGCACCTATATTGACAAACGAGGGCATCATAATAACCCCCTTGGCAATGTAGGCGCCGTAACGTGCTATTGCCCCGGGCACCACCCTGACGCCCAAATCCTTATAGCCGTGTTTCAGTTCGAGTTTATCGTAATATTCCATTTCGCCGGCACTCATCGGGTGCATCTCGTGGGTAGGAAAATAGAGGATTACCGCCTTCTTTATCCACTCGTTAACACGCCAAGAGCCGTCGGCAGCAGGCTCGGCCACGCGCAGCTCGCCACGATCAAGCATTTCGACCACCTGCTCGATTGCAGGCAGCGTTTCGGGGTTGCGCAGACGCGAGGCATCTTCCCACACAGCCTCAATTATCCCTTTGAGTTGAGCTTCCATAGTATCATATTTTTTGCAAATATGCGAATTTTCGCTGAAAAAACAGAGCACAAAGAGTAAAAGTAGTTGCCTACATATCTATTTTTGTTCTACATTTGTGGTGTAATTACAGCAAACACCGAATAACAACATTTATTTTATGGACAACAAACAGATGCCGCTCGAAGATATAGAGCGCTTGGATATGGCCCAAAAACCACGCCGCGTTGCGTGGTATCTGCGCCCCGTCACTTGGCTGATTGCCTTTCCCTCCATTTGGCGACACCACTCCCACATCACCAAAATCAATATGGAAGGGGTCAAAAAGCCCTATCTGATGCTCTGCAACCACAATGCTTTTTACGACTTTATGATAGCCACCAAAGCAACTTTTCCGCATCAGGCCTACTACATTGTGGCAATAGACGCATTTGTAGGCGGTGGCGGATTGCTCAAATGGCTGATGTACCGCGTCGGTTGCATTCCCAAACGCAAGTTCACCAACGACGTTCGTCTGGTACGCCAACTCAAACAGATTACCGACCGCGGCAAGATAGTGGCTTTCTACCCCGAGGCTCGCTACTCGTTGGTAGGCACCAACGCCGTGTTGCCTCCCTCGCTCGGCAAACTGGTCAAACTGCTCAAAGTGCCTGTTGTGACACTGATGACGCAGGGGCACCACGTCAACGCACCATTCTGGAACACCCACGACCGTAAACTACCGACTCGTGCCGTGATGAAACAGATTCTCACGGTCGACCAAATCGAACGAATGAGTTATGAGGATATCATTGCTCTGATCGACAAAGAGTTCTTCTACGACGACTTCGCCTGGCAGAAAGAGAACAAGATTCGCACTACCTATAAAAAACGCGCACAAGGACTTCACAAAGTGCTCTACCAATGTCCCCACTGCAAAACCGAATACCGTATGGAATCGTCGGGCACGGAGCTTTGGTGCAACCATTGCGGCCACCGCTGGACGATGGACGAGTATAGCGAGCTGCACGCCGTCGAGGGCGAAACCTACTTCTCGCACGTGCCGACGTGGTTCAACTGGGAGCGCGAAAACGTCCGTCAGGAGGTACTTGCAGGCACCTATGGCAACACCGTAACCGCCGCCGTGCGTTCGCTGCCCAACCCGCGCCGTTTCATCGACATTGGCGATGCGCAACTCACCCACAATATGGAGGGATTCCACCTCAAAGGGCTACACAAAGGTTTCGAATACTCGCTCACGCTGCCAGTCAAACAGCTCTACTCGGTTCACATCGAGTTCAGCTACCTCAAATGGAAACGCGACTGCATCGATTTGAGCACCCTGACCGACACCTTCTTCATCTTCCCCTACGGCGACGATTTCTCGGTAACCAAGATGTCGCTCGCAACCGAGGAGCTCTATAATAAAGAGAGTGGCGTCTACGACCGCTACGTCGAAGAGGTTGACAAAATCATTGCCGAACAAAAAGAGCAACCCTCAGCCGACAAAACGGAGTAAAAAAGTCGATTACACAAAACTCGAACTGAAAAATGAAGGTTTACAAATTCGGAGGAGCATCGGTCAAAGATGCGTCGGGAGTCAGAAATCTGGCCAAAATAGTGGGCGACTGCCGCGGTGGACTGTTTATGGTTGTCTCGGCAATGGGCAAGACCACCAACGCCTTGGAGCGCGTGTTGGAGAGTTTCTACGCCGGCCACACGGGCGAGGCGGTGGTCGGAATGCAAAAGATTGTCGACTACCACGCCGAGATTACCCAAGGGCTTTGGGGCGAACCCCACCTGCCCGACCGGGTGCGCGATTTTTACGAGGAGTTGGAGGCCGTCATCACGACCGAAAATCCCCACAGCCGCTCCTACGAGGAGTGGTACGACCGCATCGTCAGCTTCGGCGAATTGATCTCGACCGCCATCGTAAGCGAATACCTCAACAATCGCGGCATCTCGAACCGCTGGGTCGATATGCGCCGTCTGTTTGTCACCTCGGCACGTCACCGCGATGCCAATATCGATATCGAACGCTCCACCCCGCTGCTGCTCTCAGCCGTGGGCATTGGGCCCGAACAGATAGTCATTGGACAGGGATTCATCGGTGCCACGCCCGAAGGAGCCCCCACTACCATCGGACGCGAAGGCTCCGACTACTCGGCAGCCGTGGCCGGGGCAATTCTCTCGGCCGAGAGCGTCTCCATTTGGAAAGACGTGGAGGGTATTCTCAGCGGCGACCCCAAACTATTTCACGACGCGCAGTATATTCCGCAGCTGACCTACCTCGATGCCATTGAGTTGGCTTACAGCGGTGCGCAAATCATTCACCCCAAGACCATCAAGCCGTTGCAAAACAAGGGCATTCCACTCTATGTCAAGTGTTTTCTGGACAGCACAAAACCCGGCAGCGTAATCTGCGCCCATACCGACGCGCCCATTTCGGTGCCAATCCTGATTGTCAAGCACAACCAGACGCTGCTGACCATCAAACCCGAAGATTTTTCGTTCGTGTTGGAGGAGCGTATGGCGCAGATATTTGCCATTTTGGAGCAGTTCGGCGTGAAGGCCAATCTGGTTCAGAACTCGGCCATCAGCCTCGACATTTCGATCGACAGCACACGCTATATGGAACAGATTGTCGAGGCATTCCATAGCGCCGGATTCACGGTGAACTACAACACCGATATGGAGTTGCTGACCATTCGCGGCTACACTCCCAAACAGCACACACTCTACGCCGATGCCGAAGGTGTCTACCTGACCCAGCGTTCGCGCCGCGTGCTGAGAGTGGTTCGCAAGGCTGCCGAAGGACGTTAGCCGCCTGCAAAAGAGATATAGGTATTCCAATAGAATACTACTGAGTCCAAACAGTAAGGGCAGACCGATTGGTCCGCCCTTACTGTCTATAAATGACGGCTCTCGCTACATCATTCCGCCCATTCCGCCCTGCGGCATCTGGGGTTCGGGGTGTTCCTCTTTCTTCTCGGCCAAAACGCATTCGGTCGTGAGGAACATCGAAGCAATCGACGAGGCGTTCTCCAAAGCCACACGTGCAACCTTGGTCGGGTCGATGATACCTGCCTTGTGGAGATCTTCGTAGACATCGGTGCGTGCATTATAACCATAGGCGCCCTTGCCCTCTTTGACCTTGTTGACAACCACCGAACCCTCGCCGCCGGCATTGGCAACAATCTGACGAAGAGGCTCCTCGATAGCACGTTTAACAATGGCTATACCGGTGGTTTCGTCCTCGTTGTCGCCCTTCATTCCCTCCAACGAAGCAGCTGCACGAATGTAGGCAACGCCGCCGCCCGGGATAATACCCTCTTCAACAGCCGCACGGGTTGCATTGAGTGCATCTTCGACACGGTCTTTCTTCTCTTTCATCTCGACTTCGGTAGCAGCTCCCACGTAGAGCACTGCCACGCCGCCTGCCAACTTGGCCAGACGCTCCTGCAATTTCTCGCGGTCGTAGTCCGAGGTGGTGTTCTCCATCTGTTTGCGAATCTGAGCGACACGCTCTTTGATAGCCTCCCTCTTGCCGCCGCCGTCGACAACAGTGGTATTGTCCTTGGTGATGGTAATCTTCTCGGCCGTACCGAGCATATTGAGAGTTGCGGCGTCGAGTTTCAGACCTTTGTCCTCGGTAATAACCGTACCGCCCGTCAGAACGGCAATATCTTCGAGCATCTCTTTGCGACGGTCGCCGAAACCTGGAGCTTTGACGGCAGCCACTTTGATTGTGCCACGCAATTTATTGACAACCAGTGCGCTCAAAGCCTCACCGTCGACATCTTCGGCAATGATGACCAGCGAACGACCATTCTGTGCCACGGGTTCCAAAACGCCCATAAGCTCCTTCATAGTCGAGATCTTCTTGTCGGTGATCAAGATGTAGGGTTTGTCGAACGAAGCCTCCATTTTTTCGGTGTCGGTAATGAAGTAGGCCGAGATGTAGCCGCGGTCGAACTGCATACCCTCAACGACCTCGACGTGGGTCTCGGTGCCCTTAGCCTCTTCGACGGTAATCACGCCCTCTTTCTTGACCTTACCCATAGCCTCGGCAATCAAAGTACCGATAGTGGCATCGTTGTTGGCCGAAATGGTGGCAACCTGTTTGATTTTGTCGATATCTTCGCCAACGTTCTGGCTCTGCTCCTTGATGTTCTTGACAACAGCCTCGACAGCCTTGTCGATACCGCGTTTGAGATCCATCGGGTTGGCACCTGCGGTGACGTTTTTCAGCCCCACGCCGATAATTGCCTGTGCCAAGACGGTTGCCGTAGTGGTGCCGTCGCCTGCATCGTCGTTGGTCTTCGAAGCGACCTCTTTGACGATCTGCGCACCCATATTGGAGAAATTATCGTCCAATTCGATCTCTTTGGCCACCGTCACGCCGTCCTTGGTGATTTGTGGTGCACCAAATTTCTTGTCAATAATGACGTTACGACCTTTGGGGCCGAGTGTTACCTTCACGGCATCGGCCAATGCGTCGACGCCCTGTTTGAGCAATTCGCGTGCTTCAACGTTATATTTTATCTCTTTTGCCATAGTTGTAAGTGTTTAATGATTAAATGATTGCCAAAATGTCACTCTGTTTCATAATGAGGTAATCGGTACCCTCGACGTGAATCTCGGTGCCGGCATACTTGCCGTAGAGGACTTCGTCGCCTGCCTTAACCTCCATCTTGACCTCCGACGTACCGGGGCCAACGGCAATCACCTTGCCTGCAAGGGGTTTCTCTTTTGCGGTGTCGGGGATAATCAATCCTGCGGCCGTCTTCTCTTCTGCGGGGTTGGGCAGCACGAGAACTCTGTCTGATAATGGTTTTACATTCATAGTTTTTGTTTTTATAGTTTTGTGTCTATCTTTTTGACATTTGACCAATCAAAGAGCATAATCTGTGCCAATGCAAAAAACGTGACAAAATGGCACTTGGTGCAGACAATTTTCATTTGGCGGTTACAATAGTGGCAAAAAAATGCAATCGGACGTCACAAGAATAAAAAAAATTTTGCCACAATCAAAAAAATATCTAAATTTGCCACGCTTTTGGGCTATGGTGTAATGGTAACACAACAGATTCTGGTCCTGTCATTCATGGTTCGAGTCCGTGTAGCCCAACAAAGTAAGAGCCGCCAAACAAACATTGGCGGCTCTTCTTTTTCGGCCATAGGCCGCTATACTACTGTCGAGTGAGGCCCGGCGCATTGTCTGTTCGGCCCACACGTGCAGGTGCCGCAGCTGCTGCGGGGAAATCGTAGCTGTAACCCGGCAACGTGATTATCACAACGTTATCAGAGTTGTAATAGCCATACAAACAATTCGAATTGGAGATAATATAGGCAGGAGCCAGCTGGTAGACGCCCTCGCTCTTGCGACAGTTTCGAGTGTTGTTCCAAGGCACATTGGCGTGACCCGCAGCCGGATTCTCGGTCACAATCAATTCGCAATTATTGCCAACGTTCAATTCCAAATAACCGGTGTGGCAAGGCAGGAAATGCACTTTGTCGTTTTCGACATAAAATTCGAGCGACTCGGCGGAAGCACCGATATAACTATCGGCTATATACTTCTGCATTACGTTCCAGAATGATTCATATGGCTTCACAACACGGTAGCGCTCCTTGCCTGCTACCTGATAGATGTCGACCGCGGCAGAATATTTCAATGTATCCGACGAGAAGAATCGTGTTCTGTCGTTATACGTACCCTTGCCCTCCAACAGTTTCCAGCTGGGCGCTGCTTCGGTGGTAACGGTGCCCGTAAACAGTGCCTCCTTTTCGTAGAGGGTCTTGGTGTAGGCTATGAGTGTGTACTGGGTTGAGGGTTCGAGTCCGTAGGTCACAAAGTCGTAGCCGTCGGCGCCCGAAACCAAAGAGCGGGGGTTATTGTAGCGGCAACCATTCGCTAAAACATAGTCGGCGTATTGTTCTTTGGTATAGTTTGCAAGGTCGGCGGTCTTGGTAACCGAAACCATTATTGTCAGAGCGTCGCTACACTTCATATTGAACTTAACGGCCATATCCGGTGCAATGTCCAACGTTACAAACTTCGAAACAGCCGTATCATTCTCAGGTACAGTTTCGCCATCAACCGTATAACCAAACTGACGATACCACCAATATGGATTTCCGGCCGGGTCGATAGTGTAGACAATGGCAGTGTAGACACCCGACTTTGAGAGCGGACACTCTATTTCGAAAGTGCCGAAACCGCTCTGATCGAGAGTGGTCGAGCCCAAAGTTCCGGCAATCATTTCACTTACCTTAGCCCCAATCTCGTTGGAATATAACACACCCTCCAAGACAACGTATTTGATGTAAGGATTGTCGAATCTGGAATCCAGGCTCAATCGTGCAATTTTGGTTCCGTCGCCCAAGGTTTCAGCCTGCAAATAATCGAGTGTATCAAATCCGAACCACGACTTGGTACGGGTGTGGCCCGGCAAGGCGATTGTGCAGAGTCCGTGAACATTTGATTGGTATAATTTACTTGATGCCTCCATACCCAGAGCACCTGCGTAAAAGCTGATTACACCGTCCAACAATCTGCCGTAGGCAACGGTTGTCATACCATTCTCTTCCACCAACGACATAATGGTCAAATCGCCATAATCGGCGTGTTTGACACCAATCGACGAGGGTTCAATGTAGACTTTGTCGGGGTTGGTGGCATTGATGATTATTTCGCCGTCGGTGTGGGTGAAATCCTTGCCGTAATGGGGCCAAATCTTACCGTAGGGGTTAACCAGGCGGTAACGACCGGCAGTGGTGGTCGACTCCTCTATCTCGACCTCATACTCGGTAGGCGATAGGCCAAACGTAGTCGTTACATCATCGAGATATGTCGCCGTTCCGATGGCTTTCCAGTTCTCAGCAACATTAGAAGCGTTGACAACAATTGTTTCGGCCACAGGGTTGTAGGTAATTGTATAGGTTCCGGCCTTTTCGACACGCATATTGTCGCCGCCCGAACCCAACGGTAGAGCTCTTCCCAGCGCAATAGTCTGCGGTACACCGTTAAAACTATCCAAACCGCGGTTATAGTCCCAACCACCTTCGCCGCGAAGTTTGAATTCGGTCTGGTCGGCATCGAATGTCACTGTGGCGCTCCAAGCCGAGTCGGCGTAGGTCATAGCTATATCGCTCTCCCATTTCGGTTCGCCAAATGAGCCGACAACTGCCCACCTTTCGGGTCCGTCCACAAGTGTAGTGATAGTCTCGGCCTTGGGGTCATAGATAATTTCGTACTGCGCCGAACGGCCTATGTTGACGATGTCGTTTCCTCCGGCCTTAACGGCAAAGGGTTCACCAACGGTTGTCTGTACACCGCCACGATTATGGGTATCGTCCCACTTGGGCGAGCAACGAATTTTGAACTTGGCATTTTCATACATAGGAACCGTACCACGCCAAACGCCCTCTTCGGTTGGCACCATAGCGTAATCTACCTGCCAATATTTTGCATTTTCGGCACCAATCTCGCCAATGATTGTCCACGCTTTTTGTTGGTTGAAATTGAGCTCTTTATCGCTTGTCCAATCGGTAATCTCGGCAGTAAAGTCGGTCGAGATGCTTTCGGCATTGATTGTGATTGCGGCACTGTACTGACAACCCGATTTCATTGTAATCTCTTCATCGAGCGTGTAGCTGTATTGCTGTTTCTCGGTGGTGACGATAAGCGTCGGCGAAGCGGTCTGTGGAACGGTTATCAGCACCCACTTTGCAGCACCGGATTTGTCGGTAACGGAGGCGGCTTTAATAGTACCTGCCTCTCCTTCAACAACAATATTTTCACCCGTGGTGGGATTGAACGACACTTTGCCGCAAAGTCCGCCAACAAAGACGCCTGTCAACTCATCGGTGGTTTTATTGTCGATAGTAATCACCATCTTCGAGAGCACGTGCTTGAACGGCAGAGTGACCTTTGCGTCGGTCGGTGTGGCCGTGGTTGCAGCCAACATCAGGTCGGAAGCGGTGTAGAGTGCGTGAGTCGACTGGTCGGCATTGACCGTAAAACCGGCGCTCTCGGCTATTTTGAATTCGGCATCGTAGGGATAGTAACCGACCAAGGCAGCACTTTTCTCGGCGTCGTCATACCATTTATACTCCGTTTCGGGCTTCATCTCGCCATCGGTCATAGTAAACTTACCGTTATTGAGGTAGACCTCGGGAGTGAGCACAAAGAGTCCGATTTGGTCACCCTGCTCGAAAGCGGTATCGGTGGCCTTTGTTTCGGAGTAGTTCGACAGGGTGGCCGTAATAGCAATCGCCTTGTCGCCCTCGGTGATTGGAGCATCGGGCACGAGATTGTCGCACGAGAACAACGTGGCGGCCAGAGTAACAATTGTCAATAATCTTTTCATATAATTAATGTTTTGGTTAAACATAATAGTCTTCTTTGGGACAATCAAAGATAAATGATATTTTTGAATTAAAATGGCAATTCTGTAAAATTACGGAATTTATGTCTGATTCTGTAACGAACAACGTAGGTACTCGACGGTTCTATATTAAATAATGTGCAGAGGTCGTCGGTCGACATCTTCAACAGGAAACAGACCACATATAATCGGTCGGTTGCCGTCAGCGGCGAGTGTGCACAGGCAAAAAGTCGCTCCGTTTCGGCAATGTCTATGCGGTTCAGCTCCTCGCAGTAGGCCTCTTTGGCCGCAACTCCGAGTTGTGAATCCGACAACAGCAGCCGCAATTTGTCGACAGTCGACGAGTCGATAGAGTGGCGGGCAGAGCGCAGACGATTTTCGATCGTTTGCAATTCGCCAAGCGACAATTCGGTGTTAATTGTGACTACAAATGTTACAGGTTGCGTTTTCATTCTTCGAGCTGTGTTGTTTTACTTATGCAAATGTACAACCCACACACCAAAGAAGACCTATACAAATCTTAATTAACGCACCAATGGAAGAGGTATTAGACTGGTAAAGAGCTCAAATCGGCAAACTTTTTCTTAATACGGTACTTTACGACATAGACGCTGGCCGGTTCGACACTGAACATTGTGCAGATATCGTCGGTGGTCATACCTATCATATAACAGAGCAAATACTTTTTGTCCATAGCCGTCAGGTTCTCTTTGGTGGAGAGCAGCAATCGGTCGGTATTGTCGACCGAAAGCGACTCCAAGGCCTTATCGTAGTGAGCCACACGCTCGGGCGAAAGGTGCGAGGTTCGGAGTTGTTGACGGAGCACTTCGCGCGTCTGAACGGTCGGCGAGGTCGAGAGGTTCTCTTTCAGTTGCGAGAGCGCACGCGTACTCAACTCGGCCGTAAGAGCAGCCTCGTAGAGCTTTTGCGAAAAGTTGATTTTGCGCTGGCGCGAATAGAGCACAACCGCCACAACAGCGCCCACAAGCAGCAAAGCAATGATTAATGTTGTGCCCAAAAGCACCCACGCACGACGGTTGGCCTCTTCGAGGTCAGTGATACGGCGTTTGTGCTTCTCAATGGCATACTCGGTGCGCACGTTGTCGATAGCCTCGGCCTTCTCCAAGTCGTAGCGTTTTTTGTCGCTATCGGTCAGGAGTTTTTGGTATTCGAACGCACGTCGCCAGTCGTGCCGCCCGGAGTAGAGCTTCACATAGAATTTATAGACCTCGTTGCGTTCGTTAATTAATGTATTGGGGCGGTTCAGCTCGGTTCTGTCGAGCAGCTCGACAACGTATCGGATATGCCGTTCGGCCTTTTGGTAGTTACCTCTTTCGAGTTCCAGTTCGGCCCTCATCTGATAAATCGAAATAAGGTTCTCGTCGACCAAAACACCCATTGATGCATTCGAGGCAACCCTTTCGGCACGATCGAGATAGAGTTGCACGCTGTCGGTCAGCGGGGGCGTAAAGTATTGATTGTAGTATAGTGCAACATTGAAGTAGTCCCAAACCGGATTGAGCACTTTGGCCTCTTTTGCAGACAACAGTTCGGCCTCTTTAATGGCCAGCTTGCCCGCCTCTATGAAGGTGTCGCGAAGGGACAAACTGTCGGGATTGGAATCGAACAGTACGGAGTAGTAGGCAGACTTGACGGCATAGTAGTCGTGGCCAATCAGGTGGTCGGCCGAACGTTGCCTGAGCTGGTCGAGCTTCTCAACCACAAGTCGCATATTGACCGTATCTTCGGCATTAAGGTAGTCGATTGCCAATCGGTAGTAGCAATCCGATATGCTCCGCTCGTTGTCTCCCGACGAGTGCTCAAACATATCGATGGCCTGCCAGTAGCAGTCGTGAGCCACAACCTCGCTGCCGTTGGATTGTTGCGTTGCGGCATAGTTCTTAACCGCATCGGCCTTTTCGAGGCATAATGGCAGTTGGTCTGCCACATATTTCAGCGAGTCGGCGATGGCGATTCGCTCGACCGGATCGTCGGTTGCGTCTATACGCTGACACAAACGTGACACCTCTGCTTTGAGGTCTTCGACCCCACGGTTACGAGCCGCACCGCAGGGTGCAACCCCAATCAGCAGAGCCAATATGACCGCCAGCCGCCTCATAGGTGCCTCGGGTCAGGCGTTACGTCCGTGACACTGTTTATACTTCTTGCCGCTGCCGCAGGGACACGGGTCGTTGGGGCGCACCTTCTTTTCGATATGGACGGGTGCCGGCTTGCTCTTTTCGCCCTGACCTGCCTGAGCCGCAGCCTGCATACGCGAGGCCTGCAACTTGTTGACATCGACCTTGCGCTGCTGCTCCTGACGCTGTTTTACCCTCTCCTCGGCATTGTCGCGAGTGGGGATATAGCCCTTATGGAGCACCGAGAGAACCTCGCGGTTGATCTTCTCCAACATAGAGCTGAACAGGTTGTAGGATTCGAGTTTATAGATGAGCAGTGGGTCTTTCTGCTCGTAGGAGGCATTCTGCACACTCTGACGCAAATCGTCCATAGCACGCAGGTGCTCGCGCCAGTTGTCGTCGATAGTGGTGAGCATCACCAGTTTGGTGAAGACTTTATATATCTCGGCACCCTCGCTCTCGACACATTTTTTCAGATTGACCGGCACGTTGTAGACAAGATGTCCGTTAGTGACCGGTATGTAGAGAGTCTCGACCTGATCGCCCTGTTTTTGGTAGATGTTGTTCACCACAGGCATAGCCGTTTGAGCCACAATCTGGCTGCGGCGGCGGTAGTTCTCCTCCAAGTCGGCCACCACCAGTGCGGCCAACTCTTCGCGTGAGGAACTCTTGTAGGTAGCCTCGTCGAACGAGGGCTGCATAGCCACCTGACGAATTAGTTCGAACGAGAACTCTTCGAAATCGGCCCCCTGCATCGACTCCACAAAGGCATCGGCAAAGTCGAGCATCGTGTTATTGAGGTCTATTTCGACCCGCTCGCCATAGAGTGCGTGGCGGCGCTGGGTGTAGATTACGGTTCGTTGCGAGTTCATCACGTCGTCGTACTCCAACAGACGCTTACGGATACCGAAGTTGTTCTCCTCGACCTTCTTCTGTGCGCGCTCAATGGCCGACGACATCATCTTGGCCTGAATCACCTCGCCCTCTTCCAAACCCATACGGTCCATCATACTGGCAATGCGCTCCGAACCGAACAGACGCATCAAATCGTCCTCCAACGATACGAAGAACTGCGACGAGCCCGGGTCACCCTGACGACCCGAACGGCCGCGCAACTGACGGTCGACGCGGCGGCTCTCGTGGCGCTCCGTGCCGATAATGGCCAAACCGCCTGCCGCCTTCACCTCGGGCGAAAGTTTAATATCGGTACCACGGCCCGCCATATTGGTGGCTATGGTCACCTGACCTGAGCGGCCTGCCTCGGCAACAACCTGTGCCTCCAAAGCGTGCTGCTTGGCATTCAAGACGTTGTGTTTGATGCCGCGGATTTTCAGAATACGGCTCAAAAGTTCCGAAATCTCGACCGAGGTTGTACCGACCAACACGGGGCGGCCTTCGCCAACCAGTCGTACAATCTCCTCGATTACGGCGTTGTATTTCTCGCGTTTTGTTTTGTAAATAAGGTCGTCGCGATCGTCGCGGACAACCGGTCGATTGGTTGGAATTACCACCACGTCCAACTTGTAGATGCTCCAAAACTCACTCGCCTCGGTCTCGGCCGTACCGGTCATACCTGCGAGCTTGTGATACATACGGAAGTAGTTCTGCAAAGTGATTGTTGCAAAGGTCTGTGTTGCATCTTCGACCTTCACGCGCTCTTTGGCCTCAATGGCCTGATGCAGTCCGTCGGAGTAGCGGCGGCCCTCCATAATACGGCCGGTCTGCTCGTCGACAATCTTCACCTTGTTCTCTATGACGACATACTCTACGTCCTTCTCGAACATACTGTAAGCCTTCAAGAGCTGATTGACGGTATGCACGCGGTCGGTCTTGGTGGCATATTCGGCCAGCAGTTCGTCCTTTTTGGCAGCTTTCTCTTCGGCCGTGAGGGTGCTCTTTTCCAGTGCGGCAACCTCGGCGCCTATGTCGGGCAGCACAAAGAAACGGTCTTCGCCCACAGCGTTGGAGAGAAATTCGTGACCTTTATCGGTCAGCTCAACCGAGTTGAGTTTCTCGTCTATGATGAAGAAGAGCGGGTCGGTAATCTCGGGCATACGCTCGTTGTTGTTCTGCATATACTCGCCCTCGGTCTTCTGCAACAGCACCTTGATGCCCTGCTCGGAGAGGTATTTTATCAGAGGTTTGTTTTTGGGCAGACCTTCGTGGGAGCGCAACAACCAGATGCCGCCCTCTTTCTCGTTGCCTTCCGATATGAATTTGCGAGCCTTTACGAGGCACTCGTTCACGTAGTTGCGCTGCATATTGTAGAGCTGCTCCACAAATCCGCGGTATTGCTCAAAGAGTTGGTCGTCGCCTTTGGGCACGGGGCCGGAGATGATGAGCGGCGTACGTGCGTCGTCGATCAAAACCGAGTCGACCTCATCGACAATGGCGAAGTGGTGTTTGCGTTGTACCAACTCGGCCGCCTGAATCGACATATTGTCGCGCAGGTAGTCGAAACCGAACTCGTTGTTGGTTCCGAAGGTGATATCGGCCATATAGGCCTTGCGGCGTTCGGCACTGTTGGGGCGGTAGGTGTCGATACACTCGACCGAGAGTCCGTGGAACTCATACATCGGGCCCATCCACTCCGAGTCACGCTTGGCCAAGTAGTCGTTGACCGTAACCACGTGTACGCCCTTGCCTGCCAGTGCGTTCAGAAATACGGGAAGCGTGGCGACCAAAGTTTTACCCTCACCGGTAGCCATCTCGGCAATCTTGCCTTTGTGGAGTACCACGCCGCCAAAGAGCTGGCAGTCGTAGTGAACCATATCCCATTTAAGGTCGTTGCCGCCTGCTGTCCAGTGGGTTTGATAGATGGCCTTGTCGCCCTCAATGGTGACAAAATCTTTCGTGGCCGAAAGGTCGCGGTCGAACTGCGTGGCAGTGACCTCAACCGTGTCGCTCTGGGCAAAACGCCTTGCCGTCGACTTCATAATGGCAAAGGCCTCGGGCAACAGTTCGTCGAGTTTCTCTTCAATCTTCTCGTCGATACGTTTTGTAAGGTCGTCAATCTGCTTTGAGATGCGGCTCTTCTCCTCGATGCTCTTGTCTTGTTCGAGTTCGGCTTTCAGGGCCACAATTTGCTGCTCCTCAGGCTCAATAAAGGCCTTGATTGTCGCACGCAAAGCCTCGCTGTGAGCACGAAGCTGATCGTTCGAGAGTGAGTCTATGGCAGGATAGGCAGCCAGAATCTTATCCACATAGGGTTGAATCTGTTTGCGATCCTTATCGCTTTTTGTTCCGAAAAAGAATTTCAGAATCGATGCTACTACATTCATATCGTTCTATGTTTTGTTGACTATTTAATCGGTAAAGGTAGTTATTTTTAATTGTTTTGCAAGCAGACACTCGCCACAAACTCCGTCAGAGCAGTAACGCGACTGTTCCAGCAGCGCCTGCGAGTCGAAAGCGTTTTGCGGCACGACACCTGCCGACTGCCAGCGAGCAATCTTCGAGTTGCGTTCGGCGCCAATGGTTTCGAGCAGGTTCAATGCCCTGATTTTCAGCGCCTCGCCGCCATCAATCACAGAGGCTGCAAACATCAGCGGCACAACCAGATTGATGCCTATCGAGTCTATGCGGTCGTTACCCATTCGGCCGCTGCCACTGCGTGAAGCCGAATCGGGCAAGAGGTGTTCGGTCCAATAGGTCGAGGCCGAAACGTCGAAAGTGCGTCGCAAATCGCCAACCGTCGAGCAGCGGATAATGTTGTCGAAACGTACTGCGGGCGAGGCGACCAGCGCCGCCGCCTGAGCCAAACGCATCACCGGATTACCCATCGGAAAGGTGCGGCAACGGTCCCACTCGCCTGCCATCATAGGGCGCAACGAGTATTTGCGGGCCAAAAAGTCGAACTCCTCTTTCAAACGCAAAATGTAGTCGTCGAAGAACTCCCGTTCCAACAGCCCCGAAGCGCCCAAAAGCAGCGCCTCAATCTTCTCGACCGACGAAGCCTCGCGCATACAGATACGCGCAGTGGCCAATCGCGCCAGCCGTTCGAGCTGCATCGTATTGCGTCCGCCGCCCATAGAACGCAAAAGCATAATGTGGAGGGTCTGATTCCAATCGTTCTGCTCGGCGTGGAAAATGGCCACAACCTCGGCGCACTTGCGTTCCAGTCTGAGGGTCAGTAACTCTTCAAGCAGTTTAACCCGACGCACGCTCTCCGCATCGGCCAAACGAGCCGCGCAGAGGTGCCAATCGGGAAGATATTTTTGGGTAGGAATCACCACCGTAAGCGGTTTATCAGAGCATTCCAAGCTCCATAAGAGCCTCTTCGCTCATCATACTTTTGTCCCAAGGCGGGTCGAATACTATTTCAACCACCACCTCTTTGACACCCTTAACCTTCGACACCTGCTTTTGCACCTCGTCGACCAGAGTGTCGGCAACAGGGCAGTTGGGAGCCGTGAGTGTCATCTTTATGGCCACCACCCCGTCGGCATCGAAATCGACATCGTATATCAAGCCCAAATCGTAGATGTTGATTGGAATCTCGGGATCGTAGATATTTTTCAACACGGCCGCAACCTCACTCTCGGCGGCCGCAATCTCCTCTTTTGTCATCTCGTTTAGTCAGCTTTTGTGGTTGAGAAAGCCAAAGCGTATCGTTTCATCTGTTTCAACATCTCGTAAAGACCGTTGGCACGTGTGGGCGACAGGTAGTTGCGAATGCCGATTTGGTCGATAAAGTAGAGGTCGGTCGAGAGAATCTCCTGTGGCGTACGCTTGCCCAAAGCCTTGACCAACAGCGATATGATACCCTTAACTATAAGTGCGTCGGCATCGGCAGTGAAGAGCACCCTGCCGTCGGGCGCAAGCGAAGCATCGATCCACACGCGCGACTGGCAACCATCAATCAGATAGTTGTCGGTCTTGTGTTTCTGATCAATTTCGGGCAGTTCGTCGGCCAGGTCGATAAGATATTGCAGCTTATCGTCGGGGTCGGTAAACATCGCGAAATCTTCGATTATTTCATCTTGAATCTTATCCATATTTGTTTCTTGGATTATTACTTAAACTGTTCGACTACCGCACCTATTGCCGGCGCAGTTGCTGCCGACGGTGTCGGGATTCTCATTATACGTGCCAAAGTCGCTGCAAGCGAAGCCGTTTCGACTCGCTGTCCAAGTGAGCCGCTATTAATGCCCGAGCCGTAGAAGATAATCGGCACAACGGTATTGCTGTCGTAGAGCGAGCCGCCTGCCGCCTGACGTTCGTCGTTATCGGCAAGGCGCTCCGTCCAGCCCGATTGCAACACTACCACAATGTCGCCCGAGCGTTTTGGATTGAACGAGTTGGCCACCCGTTCGGCAAGTTGTCCCTTTCCGCCCGACACCGTGAGCTCCGAGGCGGTGCAGGTGGCAGCCACGCCGCGGAATTGGAGCATAAACGAGGCTATCTGACGCTGTACGGCAGCCAAATCCAACCCTTTGGAAAATATCTGCATACGGTTCAGAAAGAGGTTGCCGTCGGAATAGCCCAGAACCCAGTTGTCGCCGCCATAGGTGGCGCTCAAAAAGCTGCTAACCAAAAATATCGACTGCTGCACATTGAACTGACGCGCCCTGCTGACGTTCTCCGAACCGCCGTCGGAGGTGAGCACAAAGAGCACCCGTCCGCCGCATTGGGCCGAAACGAACCGCATCAACTCTGCAAGAGCGGTATCGAGCCGATAGTACATATCCTCCTTCTCTCGCGAGAGACGGCCGTAACGCTCCTCAATCTCGCGCGGAGCACCAAAGTAGACGTTCAGTAAATCGACCTTGTCGTCGGAGCCCAAACGGTTGTAGATCACCGCCTCCTTAACAAAATCTGCCACAATCGAGTTCGAGGCGGGCGAAACGAGTCGTCGGGCAATGTCGTCGCCCTTAACCCCCACAGCCTTGACATTTGAGGTGGGGGGCAGCACCTCGGTCTGGGTGCCGTTGTGGTAACGCTCCGTTTCGTAGAGCAGTCGCCACGGCTCGGAGAGTTGATTGCGGGCATAGTCGCCCGAATTGTATTTTTTGACCCAAACGGGCAGTTCGACACGATATTTGGTCGAGGTTGTCCAACGAGCACGGGCGTTGTCGAGCCACCACACGTCGTTGGAGTTTTGGCCGCCCAAAACGATTGTGGCCGCCGCATCGCTGCCGATGCTCACCACACGGCTTTCGGGCGAATACTCCAAAAGACGGTCGCCCAAGGTCGCAACAGTAAGGTTTTTGTTCGACACGCGGTACTGGTCGTAGTCGCAGTTGAAACTGCTCGACGAGCTGTCGCCCTCGACGGTGAACTCCTGACCCGAATTGTAGTCCCACCAGCGCGCCCCGACAATGCCGTGAACCGCCGGCACTGTGCCGGTCGAGAGCGTAGCGCACCCCGAAAGACGATTTACCATAAAGGGGTAGCAGGCCTCATCGCAACGGTAGCCCTGCTCCATAAACAGACGCAGTCCGTTCGAGGAGAAGTTGTCGCAGTAGCGCGAAAGCTCGTCGCCGGTCATACGGTCGACCACGATGTTCACCACCAGCCGTGGCGACTCTGCGGCATCGACCTGAGCGGTTGACGCGAGCAACAAAAGTAATATTATGAAGCGGTTTGTTTTCAACTCTACTAATATTCGGGCAAAGATATGAATAATTTGTCTAACCGTAAAGGTCTACAAGCCCTTTTATTCCGAAAAGTGAGCCGTTTCGGCCGAGAGGTCGACCGTCGGAAATTCGCGCGCAAGCAACCCTGCCTCGCGCAACATCGACTCGCGAAATCGCGCCGTTTCGGGCGAATCAGGGTGGAGCGGACGATGAGCCGCAGCGGCCGAGAGCCGTTCGAAACGTCGTAAGGCCGCCAAAGTCGAAGCACTCATCGTGGCGGCGCAGAACTTTTGCCATATATACTCTATGGCCGAGTTGGAGGGGTGCACCATATCGTCGGCGTAGAAACGGTAGTCGCGCAGATCGTCGTTGAGCAATTCGTAGGAGGGGAAATACCATACATTGGGGCAGGCAGCCGCAACTTGGTCGACCGCCACACGCAGAGTGGCTTTGGAGAGCGAATTATCTGTCAGTCCGTCGCCCAAATGGCGCACTGGGCTGACGGTCAGTATGACCCTTTTGCCTGCAAACTCTCCCTCGACCATTTTGGTAAGAGCCGCGGCACACTCCTCGACCGAGAGTTTGACTCTTTGGAATGTGCTCTGCGGAGCTTTGTGGCAGTTGGCCACCACCTCGCCCGACAATGCGAGCCGATAGACCCACGCCGTGCCGAGTGTAACAATCACCGTGTCGGACTTCAACAAAGCATCGGCGCCAAGCTCCACAGCGGCGTTGGCCTTTTGGAGCAGTTCTTTCTGTGAAGCGCTGTCAAATCCACCGTAAAGCGGCCACGCCAGCCACCTGTCGCCAATGTGGACGGTGTCGGCAGCGGTAAACACTCGGCGCGAGGCAAGGCGCCTGACGCACTCCGCCACCGAGAGCGGGTTAAACATCTCGCCAAACGGGTTGACCGCAACAAGGAACTTGGCCGCAGACAATTTCGAGGCGATGTTGGCCGCAAAACACGAACCCACGGCAAAAATCCGCGAGCCATAGTCTATACCCTCCTTCAAGGGGGTTATGTCGAGTTCGGTTCTAAATTCCATTTCACGGCAAAGATAAAAAATATTATCTTTGTAGAATCATTATCCATTATGCAAATGAACGACCAAATAACACTATATCCGAATTGCAAGATAAACGCCGGATTGGACATACTCTCACGCCGCGACGACGGTTTTCACGAGATTGAGACCCTTATGCTGCCAATCTACGGTATCTGCGACCGCCTGACCATTGAACGCGACCTCACGGCCGAGAGCATTCGTTTCGATGCCACGGGCATCAAGGTCGACTGCGGCAAGGAGCGCAATTTGGTGGTCAGGGCGTGGATATTGATGCGGGAGCGTTACGGCATTGGCGGCGTTAGAATCGCACTCCACAAAGAGATTCCCTACGGTGCAGGGTTGGGCGGCGGCAGCGCCGATGCAGCCTTCACCATAACGGGATTGAACGAGCTTTTCGAGTTGGGATTGACAACGACCGAATTGGAGTCGGTGGCGGCCGAACTGGGCAGCGACACCTCGTTTTTCGTCTCCAACCGCCCCGCTTTCTGTCAGGGGCGCGGCGAGATACTCACCCCTTTCGACATCGACCTGAAAGGTCTTTGGGCGGTTGTCACCAAACCTCAGTTCGAGATTTCGACCCCCGAGGCCTATGCCCAAGTGACGCCCCACATACCCGCAACACCGTTGCGCCGCCGGCTGTCGTTGCCCGTCGAACAGTGGCAGGGAGTTGTGACAAACGACTTCGAGGAACCGCTACTGCGCAGCCACCTGCCTCTGCGCAACATCAAAAACGGACTGTTGAAACAAGGTGCAGTCTACGCCTCGCTGTCGGGTTCGGGTTCGGCGCTCTTCGGCCTGTTCGACCGCGAGCCCAACTATAAACCCACCCTTAAAGGCGAGACGTTTTTTGAGGTAAAATTCTGATTTCGGTAGCCCCCACCTCTCTCTTGGCACGGGGTTGCAAAACAATTGGAGTTCTGGCAAATAATATTTCGTCCAAATCATTTGTTTTTCAAAATAATTGTATAATTTTGTAGCGCTGTCTTCGGACAGCAAACATATTTGATGAAAGTGTTTTAGCTTTTATCCCAAATTGGAAATCTGACAATTTTCAACCAAAACGAGGGACGGCAATACAAACACTCATCACCTTGTCGATTTGTTCAAGAACATATCGCCAGGTGTGGGGTATTGTTTATTTCGTTTTGGGCTTTGCCAGAGCCTCCGGCGCTATAAACTAATTGACTCCACACTTTCTTTTTCAGCGCTTCACAACCGCCATTCCGGAGTTAAATGGTAATGTTTCACCAAGTTACACAACGATTAGCTTAAAACATTACTAATATGAAGAAATTTCTCTACGCCTTTCTGACCACTACTGCCCTATTGCTGACCGGCTGCAATCAATCAGACATTGACAGCATCAACACGCGAATCGACGGACTCGAAGAGCGCGTTGCGGCACTCGAAGAGTTGTGTGCCCAAATGAACACCAATATTACGGCATTGCAAACCATTGTAGCCGCATTGCAGGAGAACGATTATGTTACTTCGGTAGTGCCGATCACCAAAGACGGCAAAGAGGTAGGTTATACCATTTCGTTCACCAAGAGCGACCCTATTACCATTTATCACGGAGAAGACGGCGAAGACGGAGCCGACGGACACACGCCCGTTATCGGAGTTCGTCAGGACAGCGACGGCCTCTATTACTGGACGCTCGGCGGCGAGTGGCTGACTGATGCCGCGAACAACAAAATCAAGGCAGTAGGCACTAACGGTGAGGACGGACAAAACGGACAGGACGGACAAAACGGAGCAGATGCCGTTGCTCCGAAACTAAAAATCGAGAACGGACATTGGTGGCTCTCGGCCGACGGTGGAGCAACTTGGAGCGACCTCGGGCAAGCAACAGGCAATGACGGCGCTGGCGGCGCGAACGGACAAGACGGCAAAGACGGTACCAATGGGCAGAATGGCGATTCGTTCTTCAAGAGCGTAGTCGACAACGACAGCGCAGTTGTATTCACACTTTCCGACGGTACTGTTATCACTATTCCCAAAATGCAACAGTTGGGTTTGGTATTTGATGCAACGGACAATATCGCCATAATTGGTGGAACCGATAAAACCATTGATTTTACGATTGTTGGAGGTACTGCTCAAACACGTTTGGGTGTTATTGCCACCGAAGGTTGGAAAGCTTCGATTGCTAAAAGTGCCGACAATCTTTCGGGTACATTAATGGTTCAAGCACCATACATCATTACCAATACATCTATCACGGTATGGGTTTCCAATGACGAGAGGACAATTTTCTATACTATTTCGTTCGATGGCGAAAACGGAATAATTACCATAACTACCGCAGACAGTTTCATTCTGTCGGCCAAGGCACAGTCAATAGAGGTTACTGTTTCGACCAATCTTGACTATCAGATTGTAATCCCTGACGATGCCGATTGGCTAACTATGCTCGAGACCCGTGTACTACGCAACGAAACCAAAACATTCTGCATAGCAAAAAACGAAGGTGGGTACCGTAAAACAGATGTATTGTTCACAGACGGAGAGAGCATAATTACCACAATCTCGGTAGAACAATCCGGCAACAACATAATATACTACACAACAAATACCGGCATACCAATATCCAGCATCAATGCTGTTAGTTTCGGTGACAATCAAAGTATAGTTTCGAATTCATATTTGAATGGCATTGGTCGCATAGTATTCACTTCCCCTCTTACGGTTATTGGCAGTTCGGCATTCAGGGGTTGCACCTCTTTGACCTCTATCACCATTCCCGACAGCGTTACCTCGATTGGCGAACAGGCATTCTGGGGTTGCACCTCTTTGACCTCAATCACCATTCCCGACAGCGTTACTTCGATTGGCGGTGGGGCATTCAGTGGTTGCACCTCTTTGACCTCAATCACCATTCCCGACGGCGTTACTTCGATTGGTAGTTCTGCATTCTTCGGTTGCACCTCTTTGACCTCAATTACCATAGGCGACGGTGTTACTTCGATTGGTTATTCGGCATTCAGGGGTTGCACCTCTTTGGCTTCGTTCAGCGGCAAATTTGCTTCTGCCGACGGTCGTTGCCTTATTGTCGACAACTCTTTGGTTGCCTTTGCTCGGGCGGGATTGACGGAGTATACCATTCCCGACAGCGTTACCTCGATTGGCGAACAGGCATTCTGGGGTTGCACCTCTTTGGCCTCAATCACCATTGGTGACGGCGTTACTTCGATTGGATATTACGCATTCTACGGTTGCACCTCTTTGGCTTCGGTCTATTGCAAACCGACCACACCTCCTGCTTTGTATAATAATGTATTTGAAAATAATGCTTCGGGGCGCAAAATCTATGTACAAACGGCAAGTGTCGATGCCTACAAAGCGGCAACGAATTGGAGCAGTTATGCTTCCTCAATCGTAGGCTACGCCTTCTGACCTTAATGATATTTTGCGTAAGAATGAAGGGACGGCAGATTGGAATCTGTCGCCCCTTCGTCGTTAAGAACAGGGTGGAAACAGCCAAGGAGGCAACAACCGCCCGACGCCGGGTTGAAGACAAATACGACTTGGTTGTATTTTGACTTTCAGACAGCCTTTCTCTGTTATGTTAGGGGGAAAATCTAATCGTCGGGGGTGTTCTCTATCTCGAACCCCACCTCAACGGGGCGGTGGTCCGACATTTCGAGGTCGAACGAAGAGTAGTGTTTGACCGCCAGTCCGTCGGAGAGCAGCACATAGTCGATACGAAAGAGGTTCCAGAAGCCCTTGAAGGTCGGGCAGGTGCCGCGTCCGCACTCCACAAAGGCATCTTGCATACCGCTCGAAACCTTGTTGACCGCATACGACACAGGTGTATCGTTGAAGTCGCCGCAGACGATTGTGCGGTAGGGCGACTCCTCTACGAAGCGGTGGAGCAATTCGGCTTGCTCGGCTCGGGCGCGGTAGTTACGTGCCATTTTGCGCCCCACAACCATAAGTTTTTCGCGAGCCAGCGTATCCTCCATAATCTGCGGAGTCAGCGTTGTGTGCATATCTTCCTGATCTATGGCCGTCGATTGCAGGTGGTTGCAGACCACGCGCACGGTGTCGCGTCCGATTTTCAGGTCGCTCCAAATCGACCTCACCGAGGTGGAGTCGATTTGAACAATACCGTTGCGCACAATCGGATAGGTGCTCAGTATAACCAGTCCCGAACCGTGCTCACCGCTGCCCGACGAGTTGACGTGGTGGGAGTAGGAGATGCCCGACAAGCGCTCTTTGAGCTGTTGCACATCGAACGACTGCGAGAAGTAGGCCTCCTGCATACAGACAATGGCCACTCGGCGTTCGTTCAGAAAGTTGATGATTGCATCGTAGCACTTGACCCCGTTACTGTCGTCGGGTGCGCTAAAATTCATCACGTTAAACGATACCAAAGTAATCTCGTCGCGTCCGCGTGGCGGCGCCGAATACTCTTTGCGCAGATCGTTGTGGTAAAAGAGTTTTAGATTGCCGAATCCCATCAGCAACACCGCCAGCGAAACAAAAAACAATTTGCGCCAGCGAATGGCCCACCACAAACCACAAATGCAGTTGACGATATAGATTATCGGGTAGAAGAGTCCCAAAAAGGCCAACACTGAGGCGTGTTGCGGCGAGATCCACTTCGAGAGCAGAGCCAAAAGCAGTGCAACGCCACCCACAAAGGTGACGACCACGACCAAAACGTCCAAGACTTTCAACAGCAGCGAGCCGTTTTTGTGTCCCGAGCCTTTATGGCGTCCCGAATCGCTCTCGTCCTTATAGTATCCGAAATTTTCTGCCACGACCGAGCGTTAATAGTAGATCTTTCCTTGACGTTTCCAGAGGTAGAGCAGCAGGAAACCGAACAGCATACCGGCCACGTGGGCATAGTGAGCAACTCCCGAAGCCGAGCCGCCAATGCCTGCGAAGAGTTCCACCACTCCATAGCCGATGACGAACCATTTGGCCTTGATTGGAACCGGTATGAACAGGAAATAGATTGGGCTGTTGGGGTGCATCATTCCGTAGCCCAACAGCACGCCGAAGATTGCTCCCGAAGCGCCTATGGTGCTCATTCCGGGGAATTGCACGGCAGCATAACCCGATCCGATGAAAGAGGCGTACTCAATCCAGTTGACGCCAAGTTGCACCAAACCGGCACCAATGCCGCAAATCATATAGAAGATGAAAAAGCGGCGGCTGCCCAGATCGTATTCGAGTATGCGCCCAAACATCCAGAGTGCGAACATATTGAAAAACAGATGCGACAGATTGGCGTGAAGAAACATATATGTAATCAGCTGGTAGCCCTGAAATGTTCCGCCCACCCAAAAGTTGAGCGACAGCGTCTCCATAACCCAATGTTTGGCCGTTGGCGGCAAGAGCATTTGGGTCAGAAAGACCAGCACGTTGACTATCAGCAGATTCTTGACTACCGGTGGCGTTGTGAATTGTCCCCTTTGATAATAGGCCATTTCGATTCGTTTTTTATTTGAAAAAACTATTTATTTCAGATGGTTGCAGAATGTGTACCACGGCACGTCCGTCGGGGGTCAGCGAGCAATCGTGGCACCCTTCGAGTGCATCGATGACGGCTTCCAACTCTCCCTCGGTGAGTTTTTTGGTGGTTGTAGTGTGCGACAAAACGGCCGCCATACGCTCCCGACGAGCCTCTTCGGTCAGTTCGCCGCCGTCGCGCAGGGTGTCTATCAGGTCGCACAACGTTTCGCCCAGCGCGCCCAAGGCAACGTCCGACGGAACGGCACTCACCTCGACAGTATTGTCGTCCAAAATCTCGTAGTCGAACCCGATTGAGGTGAAGCGGTCGCGGCACTCGTCGAGCAGCACCACATCGTCGTGCGAAAATACGGCACGCTCCGGAAACAGCAGTTGCTGACTTGCCGAATTGCCGCTGCGCAACATTGTAAGAAAGCGTTTGTAGAGTATCACCTCACGTGCACGAGCCAAATCGACCACTGCCAAACGGCCGCCAATCGAGGTAGCCGCATAACCCTCGGCAAGCGGTATTGCACCGCTAAAACGGTCGCACTCGAACTCCAAATCCATCTCGACCATACGCTCGCCGCCCTCGATAAACTCCAACTCCGAATCGTCGAAACGTTCCAAATTACTCTCCGGCAGCGGATTGTACACCTCCGTAAAATCGTTCAACGATACCTCCGAACGGCGACCGCGAGAGGAGGCCGTAAATGGGTTATAATAGGGGTTAATGGTCGATGAGGGTTCGTCGAAACCACGCTCGGCCACCTTTTGCGCGTCGAATACGGGTATCTCTATTTCGGGGTCGAAATCCATCATTGGCACAACTCCCGTCTTGGCCAGCGACTCACGCACGGCGGCATTCAGAATCTGCCAAACTGCCTGCTGGTCGGTAAATTTCACCTCGGTCTTCTGCGGGTGAACGTTGACGTCGATCTTATCGGGGTCGACAGTGAGGTAGATGTAGTAGGCAGGCAGCGTTCCGGCAGGAATCAGTTTCTCGTAAGCCGAGACTATCGCCTTGTGCAGATAGGCATTCTTGAAGAATCGGCCATTGACAAAGAGGAACTGGTCGCCGCCGCGTTTTTTGGCCGAGTCGGGACGGCCCACATAGCCCTCGATTGTGACTATTGTCGTGTGGGTATCGACTTCGAGCAGATTGGCTGCCGAGCCTTTGCCCTGCATAGCAACTATGCGGCTGCGCAGGTTGGCGGCAGGCAGGTTGAACAGCGGAGCATCGTCCTTGTAGAGCAGCAGTGCCACCTCGGGGTGACAGAGTGCCACGCGACGGAACTCCGAGATAATGTTGTTGGTCTCGGCGGTCGAATTTTCGAGAAACTTGCGACGCGCCGGAACATTGTAGAACAGATTGCGCACCATAAAGTTGCTCCCCTTGGGCGCCACGGCAGGCTCCTGCGAGCCAAACTCTCCGCCGCGAATCACCACACGTGTCCCCAACTCGTCGTCGGTGGTGCGGGTCAACAATTCGACCTCTGCCACGGCAGCTATCGAGGCCAGCGCCTCGCCACGGAACCCGAAGGTATGAAGAGCATAGATGTCGTCGAGCGAATTGATCTTGCTGGTGGCGTGCTTTTCGAAAGCCATACGCGCATCGGCCGCAGTCATACCGTCGCCATTGTCGACCACTTGAATAAGTTCGTTGCCGTTGCCCCGAAAATTGACGCTTACCACTGTGGCACCGGCATCGACTGCATTCTCGGTCATCTCCTTCACCACCGAAGCGGGACGTCCGACGACCTCGCCGGCAGCAATCTGATTTGCCACAACATCGGGTAACAGGTGAATTTTCATTGAACGGCTATGGTGAAAGGTATTAAAATTCTATCGACATAATAAGCCAAAATGTCAATGCCAAAAGCACCAGAATGACTGTTGCCAATACTGCGGTGCGCTTACGGCGGCGGCGCGAGTCGATGGCAAACTCCTCTTCGTGCATAATTTTGCGTCCGCGCAAACGGTCGCCGGGTTTGCTCTCCGCCTGCACGGTTGGTTCCAACCCAAGCTCTGCGCGTCGACGCTCGCGAGCCTCCTTTTCGGGGTCGTAATAACGTGGCCGGTAATTAAACTGACGTGGTTTGCGGTTGAAAACCTCTCCAAATCCAAACATTTTAGCTCCTCCTTACGATTGCAATCTTTTTCTGACCGCACCATTGCGGCAGAAGACTTATTTTACAAATGTACGGAATATTATCCGAAGAAATTGCGCATACGGTCGAAAATATTCTGTTCGCCGCGCGGGGTATCGGTTTTCTTGAAATCGGGCTGTTGGGCGAGCTGCTCAACCATACGGCGCTCCTCGGAAGTCAGTTTGGTCGGCACAACAATATCGACAATGGCCAAAATATCGCCTCGGCCGTAGCCGTTCACCTCGGGCAGGCCTTTGCCTTTCAGGCGCAGCACCTTGCCGGGTTGAGTGCCTGCGGCAATCTTTATTTTGGCTTTGGCGTCGATTGTCGGAACCTCCACTTCGCCACCCAAAATTGCCGTTGTTACAGGTATTTTAAGGTTGTGAAGCAAGTCGTTGCCGTCGCGCACCAATTCGGGATTGTGCTCCTCTTCGATAACCACCAGTAGGTCGCCTGCAATACCTCCGCGACGCGCAGCGTTACCTTTGCCGCCAACAGAGAGCTGCATACCCTCGGCCACACCGGCGGGAATGCGTATTTCGACCACCTCTTCGCCGCGTACAACCCCCTCACCGTGGCACTTGCTGCACGGGTGTGTAACCACCTTACCGTCGCCGCCGCAGGTCGGACAGGTACGTTGGGTCTGCATACGGCCGAAAAAGCTGTTGGTCATCTCGACCACATAACCCGAGCCGTTGCAGGTGGGGCAGGTCGAGTAGCCGTGAGCATCGGCAGCTCCCGTGCCGCCGCACTGGTCGCAAGCTATCTGTTTGGTTATCTTCAACTTTTTGACGGTCCCTTCGGCAATCTCTTTGAGCGAAAGTTTCACCTTGACTCTCAAATCGGAGCCACGCGAAACGCTGCGCCCCGAACGCTGACCGCCACCGAAACCGCCGCCAAAACCGCCAAACCGTCCGCCGAATATGTCGCCGAAGTTGCGGAATATGTCGTCCATCGAAAAACCGCCCTCGAAACCGCCGGCACCACCTGCGCCGCCGGCCGAACCGTCGACACCTGCGTGGCCAAACTGGTCGTAACGGGCGCGCTTGTCGGGGTTGCTCAATACGTCGTAGGCCTCGGCAGCCTCCTTGAATTTCTCCTCGGCCGATTTGTCGCCGGGGTTCTTGTCGGGGTGGTATTTGATTGCCGCCTGACGGTAGGCCTTCTTTATCTCGTCGGCATTGGCGTTCTTCTCGACGCCAAGTACTTCATAATAGTCTCTTTTTGCCATAGTTTACTCTCCCACTACGACCTTCGCGTAGCGGATAACTTTGTCTTTAAGTTTGTAGCCTTTCTGCACCACGTCGATGATTTTGCCTTTGCGTTCGGGCTCGACCGGAAACTTTGCCACAGCCTCGTAGAGGTCGGTATTCATCTCGTGTCCGACGGCCTCAATCTCGCTTACGCCCTTTGCGCGGAGCTGGTCGCACATCTTTTGGGCAATGAGCTTCACGCCGTCTTTGATAGAGGTCATATCGTGGGTAGCGTCCATAGCAGCCAGTGCGCGGTCGAGATCGTCGACCACCGTGAGCATAGCTTTGATAACGTCTTCGCCACCCGACTCAATGAGATCCATCTTCTCTTTGAGAGTGCGTTTGCGGTAGTTGTCGAACTCGGCACTCAAACGCAGGTATCGATCTTTCCAGTCGGCGGCTTCGGCAGTCAGACGTTCGATTTCGGCCGAAGCAGGTTCTGCCACTTTGTCGGAGTTGTCCGATTTTTCCTCATTTTCGCCTGCCAGGTTGTCACAGGGCGAACCTTCACAATTTGGGTAAGCGTCGGTTTCGTGCAGATCGGCGTTGTCCACAACAATCTCTTTTTCAGGCCGTTCGGCGGCTTTGGTTTTCTTGTTCATATATAGTTTCTTTTGTTTTCCTAATCTGTTTGTCCAAATAGCGTACCACTCAACCGCTTGCAGCGGGCTTTTGGTGCGGAGCGCAAAGTAAATCAAAAAAAGCCGAAAACCGAAAAAAACGGCCGGTGGGTTTGGTATTTTGGGCTTTTATAAATACCTTTGGTTTTTATAGGTAACTCATTCGATTAACAATGAAGACAACTTCGGTTCGGTATTTTGCCGCGATTCTGTTGTTTACCTGCAACTTGACAGGGTGCCAATGGAATGCCGCCAATGAACCCATCAGCCGCGACAAAATAATCGGTGAATGGTCGCTCTACCAGATTAACGACGAATTGGTCGAGACCGATTCGAGCTACTGCATCAGCTTCTTGGGCGACGGCAACGGTCAACTTGCCATCTGTAATCCCGAACGACAATGGTGCGTCTACAACCGCAACTTCACCTTCGACGAACAGACCCACCTGCTATATTCCAAAGGAGAGTGCTACTACAAAGAGTGTTCGGCTCTGCTACGCATCGACTACGTGTCCGAAAAAATTATGCGACTGACCTTCAAGGAGGGCGACGGGGTAAGCACCAAATCGGGTGGCAATAAAATCATCACACTGCTCCGTCTCGAGCCTCTCTCACGCGAAGAGATTGTGGGACTTTGGGAGGGTTACGAAATCGATAACGAGAACGGCCGCAAAATCGGCGAAAACCGCCGCTGGGAGTATTTCGACGACGGACGCTTCAACTATTATCGCGAAAAACAAGGCGACAAGTGGCTGCTCAAAGAGGACAATAACGGCCACTACTACCTGTGTGGCGACTTCTTGGCAACAAATTACTACAACGATATCGCATCGGGGATTCGCGGCAATGCCTGTGAGTGTTGGTATGTCAACATCAACGGCAACACTATGACCTGGATGGCCTACCGCGGCGGCAAGACCCATCGTTTCAGAATGGACCGCGTGACCGAGGAGTAACCCCACACCACCACACGAAAGTGGCAACAACAAAAGGGAGTGTCCAACAAGCTGGTTAAACACTCCCTTTAATATTTTTTTCGAAGTTGTATAATAAGAGGCTTTTCAAGGCTTGCGAAGACAGCGCAAGCGGAGTTTACTCGGCGTAAATGAGCATTGCAAGGGCGAGCGTAACGCAGAAAAGACCTTATTAGACAGCTTCATTTCGAGAAGTTGTCGTCAACTAAAAACTCCTTGTACGTAGGGGAACCGAGAGCCCGAATGTCAGGCTAAACCGATTCTGGTTCAACGGAATGGGTATTGCACCGCTCTTCATCGAACCATATTTGAATGCGATATAGTCGAGACCCACAAAAAGGTTGACCGCCGAACTGTGAACATTAAAGGCAGCACCAACCACACCTAACGACGAGTTGATGAACGACTCGGTCACCGACATTGAGAACCAACGCGCAGGACGGTAGCTGACGGCAGCCATAATCTTGTTCGACAAATAGGAATCGTATTTTTTGCCGTAATAGAGCAGCCCGAGACCCAATTTGTCGTTCAACATATTGTATTCGAAGCCGAGATTGAAGTTGGCATTCAGAGCGTTCTTTGACGACTTCGGAGCGGTGGCGTTAATCGTGATGTTTTCGGGTTTCTCGAAATCGATCTTACCCGCGGCAAAATCGTAGCCCTTGTAGGCATAAGCGAGGTTGTCGACCGTGGCACAGAACGAGTTGGCTGCCGTCCAGACAGTATAGCCCAAATCGGTCACGCTGGCCGAAATGTTGATTTGGCGGTCGAGCAGTTGCCAATCAATACCGGCATCGACTGCTACGCCCACACTGCCAAGGTTGCCGCTGCCAAAATTGGAACCGAAATCGGTAACGTAAGCGGTCATATCGTCGAGCGTCACCTCGCCCTGCAAGCGCCCGAAATCGTAGCCCTGCACATTGGCGCTGAGTGTCCCCGACATCTCGGCGCGATACTCGTCCTCGTTCATCGTCAGGTTCAACTTGTCGATATTAACCGAGGCGTGAGCCAAACCCAACAGTGCCTTGACGCGGAAACCGACCGTAAAGGCATCTCTTATGGGGAATGTGTATCCGCCGCCCACCTCGATAAAGTCGTTGTGGTCGACGCTCAGTCCCGATATGTCGTAGGAACCCGACGACATAGTTTTCAGCACCTTGAAGAAATCCTTGGGCACATTGAGCGTGGTCTCGGAGCGCAAATTGATGTTGAACGACCAAAAACCTTTTGAGGTGTAGTTGCCCAGTCCAAACAGACGCTCGTTGACATTCATATCAATGACGTTCATATCGGGCATATTTTTCAGAAAGTCGTCGGCCGAAACCGAATTGTGCATAAAGGTCACCAATCCGTTGTTCTCGGCGTTGGGGAAGAAGATGTTGTCGGCTTGGAGGTAGTTGGTACCTGCATCGACCGAGAAGTTCAGGGCCGGAATATTGAAATAGCCGCGCGTAGGGGTGAGCGCAGGGTTCAATTCGTAGCGCTGAGTCGAGCCCGGCATAAAGTAGGCCGAATGGAGTTGAGCCGACGAATTGGCCACGGCAGAGAGCGATAAGAGTACTGCCGAAATCGTTATTTTAATCGAAGTTTTCATTTCTGCAATCATTTAATCGGTTCAACACTATTTATTGTCGGAGCCGTCCAACAGCTCGTCGAGGTCGACAGTCACGCCGTTGTCCAAAATGAGCACAAGCGTTGCATCGAGATACTGTTCGGGGTTGAGTGCACCGCCGCTGAGTGTGGCGGCCGAAAATACGCATTTTATCTTTTTGACCGATTTGAGTGCCGAGATGTTGCCGTCGGCAAAAGTGAGCGAAACGGTTGTGGTCGAACTCTTCTCGGTCGAGTCGTTCGAGCCCTCAATCTTGCCCGTCGAAGAGGTTGTTATGCCGCTCAGAGCTGCGCCGTCGGCGTCCTGCATCTGAAGGTCGAGCGAAAGATCCATCGGGAGCGTCGAACGGCTCTTCACGCCAATCGAGGCGCTCTCGACCTTGCCCAAATCGGGCAGCGAGGAGATGTCGACGTTCTCAATCAGCTTGTTGTAGGTAATCGAGCCTGTACCTGTGCCGAATTTGAGCGACGCGTTGACGTCGAATGCAACATTAAACTTGTAGCTCTCTTTGAGCACCAGCGTATGCGAAGTCGTTTGGTCGACATTCAGGTCGATTGTGGCTACGAGTTTGGTCGGCAACTCGTTGATTATTGAGGCCAAACCGTCGACAAACACGAGCGTAAAGCCCTCTTTCGAGGCAGTGGCGTCGCCCGAAACGAGCAATTTTGTCACCACGGCCGTACCGTCATTTGCGGCGGGTTGAATCGCGATGTCGGCCTTAACGGGGGTTTTGGCGGTAGTCCCTTCGTAAGGAGTCAGTGTGAGCGTACCGTTAATAGGAATACCCACAGGGTTGGAAATCGTCAAGCATATCTCGGGCGAGGCCAGATTGAGGCTCAACTGCGTGTCGTCGCCCAAAGCACTCGTAACCGAGCTGAGGTCGATCTCCTGAGGTTCGATATATTCCGACATATCGAAGTTGATACGTCCGACGACACTCGTAATTTTGAGGTCGCCCAAAGTAATGGTGGGGGTAATGGCTATCTGGCTGCCGGCGCCCGAATTGATGTTCACATTGGAGCCGCTGTCAACAGTCGCCTTGCCCGAAATGGCAAAGTCGTCGGAGAGCGAAATGCGGTTGTTTGTGACCGACAGATTCTTCAACCCCTTGATAGGCAAAGCCAACAGGCGGGTTGTTGAATTGGTGGTGTTAATATCTATCGAGGCGATCGAGAGCACGTTGTCGGCGCTGAGCGTCCACCCCGACGGGGCATCGATATCGATGAACGAGGGAACGGCTATTTTCAGGTCGGCGATTTTGATAGTCTCGACAGGCGAACCCGTGATGCCGATTTCGACAACTGCCTGCGGCACAGCGCCCGAGGTGGCATCTTCAATGTTCAGACGGTCGATGGCGACTATCTGTTCGGGGACATCGACATTTTGCGATATCGACGAAGAGAACGAAAAATCCTGAGCAATGGTACCCGTTTTGAGTGTAGCACTGTGGAAGACAAAGGCGGTCGCAATGGAGATCGTCGGGTCGGATCCGGTGATTGTACCTGCCTGTATCGAGGCCGACATTCCAAATTCGTAGTTCATCTCAAATGGTATGGTCAGTACGCCCGCGGCAGGAGTGATGGTCGAAACGTCGATGCTTACTATTTTGAAATCCAACGCCATAGAGCTGCCCGTCAAAGTGTAGTCGTTAAGCTCCATACGGTTGTTGGTCGTCGAACCCACGCCCTTCGAAATCGTCGGGTGGCTCTCGTCGTCCGAGACGATTGTCACGCCCGACGGCAATTCGAGTGCAAAATCTATCTTGCGCGAATTGGAGATTGGTGCCAACTTACCCAAGTTGATAGAAACCGTTACAGGCGATCCGCCGCCGTCGGCACCAAAAGTGATCTTTCCGACCGATGCAATCTCTTCGGGCAAATCCAAAACGATGTTCTCGGTTACCGTGCGTGTCTCGGGGCTGATTGTGACCGAACCGATCAAGGCAGCCTGAGTAGCCGTAAGGGTGAATCCGTCGGCAAAAGCGGCCAACGCAGCAGGCATCGAGATATTCTGACTGTTGTTGAAGGTCGGCATATCGGCATTCAGGGCATCGAAAAGCGAAATAGTCTGAGGAGCGATTGTCGGAATAATGTCGGTAACTGCTGCCACGGTTCCAACCTCGGCAGAGTATTCAAATTCATCGGAGTAGCCGAACGAATAGTTTCCGTCGGCATCGAGAGTGAGCACATCGCCCGACTCTCTGAGCAGTGAATCGAGAGTGATTTTGCCTGTTCCGCCGAGCGGTAAAGTAAGGCCATCGGCTCCAACGGTCACTTCGGTCGAGAGGTTGTCGAAGTTGTAAACCGGGTTACAACCAACTGACAACAAGACCGTTGCGATAGCCGAAGCAGCAATACCCAAAAAGTAACTTTTCTTCATAGTGCACTATTTTAAGGTTTATGATTCAACAGTTTTGGCGAACATACACCGCATAAAGATAAAACTTTTTCTCCGTTCGACAAAATTATCGGCCGATTTTTCGGTTGCCAACGGCTGTTGGCTGTTGGCCAAAGAGACCAAAGGGACCAAAGAGAAAGAAGGGATAAAGCTTATCCACAAACAGTTTCATCTCTCCCTTTCGCCCCTTTGGGCTCTATTGCCCCTTTGGGCCCTATCAACAATTGGCTCTTTCAGACCTCAGAAGTAAAGCTGAATCGAATGTCGGGGAACTTCTCGATTGCCATTTGCAGTGCGTAGGAGGTATCGGCGAGGTAGACGTCGTCGCCGTGTTTATCGATGGCCATATTTGTGAATTTGCGGCGCTTGAAGTCGGCAAGTTGTTCGGCGTTGTTGGAGGTTATCCAGCAGGCTTTGTGAATCGAGATAGGCTCCCAGCGGCATTTTGCGCCGTATTCGTGTTCGAGTCGGTACTCAATCACTTCAAACTGCAAGGCGCCGACCGTGCCGATAATCTTGCGGCCGTTGAGCGACGAGGTGAAGAGTTGGGCCACGCCCTCGTCCATAAGTTGGTCTATGCCTTTTGCCAACTGTTTGAATTTCAGAGGGTCGGCGTTCTCGATATAACGGAACAGTTCGGGCGAGAACGAAGGGATACCCGTAAATTTGAGTTGTTCACCCTCGGTGAAGGTGTCGCCTATCTTGAAGTTGCCCGTATCGTGCAGGCCCACTATGTCGCCTGCATAGGCGGTGTCGACAATCGATTTTTTCTCGGCCATAAAGACGCTCGGCGACGAGAATTTCAGCTGTTTGCCGCTGCGCACGTGCAGGTAGTTTTTGCCGCGTTCGAAGGTGCCGCTGCATATTTTCAGAAAAGCTATGCGGTCGCGGTGGTTGGGGTCCATATTGGCGTGTATCTTGAATATGAAACCGGTCATTGCCTGCTCTTCCGGCCTAACCATACGTGTCGAGGTGGTCGAAGGTTGCGGCGAGGGAGCGATGCGTATAAAACTCTCCAAGAGTTCGCGCACGCCAAAATTGTTGATTGCACTGCCGAAAAAGACCGGTGCCAACAGTCCTTGCAGGTATAGGTCGCGGTCGAATGGTTCGAACATCTCCTCGACCATTTCGAGGTTCTCTTTCAGTTCGGCGGTATGGGGTGCAATGTAGTTGTCCAGACGTGGGTCGTCGAGGCTCAGCTCGATGCTGTCGGCAATCTGCTGGCGGTCAATGGAGGTGAAGAGCGAGAGCGAGTGGTCGTAAATATTGTAGACACCTTTGAAATCGCTGCCACTCGAAATGGGGAACGAGAGCGGACGCACGGCAATCTGCAACTCTTTCTCGATTTCGTCGAGCAGGTCGAATGGGTCGCGGCAGGGTCGGTCGAGTTTGTTGACAAAGACCATTACCGGCGTAGAGCGCATACGGCAGACATTCATAAGTCGGCGTGTCTGCGTCTCGACACCCTTTGCGCCGTCGATGACAATGATTACGGCATCGACAGCCGTGAGCGTGCGGAACGTATCTTCGGCAAAATCTTCGTGACCCGGGGTGTCGAGGATATTGATTTTGGTACCCTCGTACTCGAACTCCATAACAGAGGTAGCGACCGAGATGCCGCGCTGACGCTCGATCTCCATAAAGTCCGAGGTGGCCGTCTTCTTGATCTTGTTGCTCTTCACCGCACCGGCAACGTGTATGGCACCGCCGAAGAGCAAAAGCTTTTCGGTCAGTGTGGTTTTACCAGCATCGGGGTGGCTGATTATGGCGAATGTGCGACGCCGCGCTATCTCTTGTCGGAGTTCCATTTATTAGTCGTCCCTTATAAGGTGTTTAATTGTTTTTATTGTAATTGTTTATCACAAAAAATTGCGTTAAAATTCGCAATGTTTTATGTCGTCATATTCAAATGTTCGTCTCTTTCAACCGATAAATATTGTGTCAAATATCTATCAAAAATGGTTTCGATAATCGCCCCCTTATTAATGGCCGACTATTAAAATTCTTGTTGGTGGTTTGGCGTGGGGTAATCGATTGTGTAGTGTGCCCCGACGCTTTCGTGTAACTCTTTAGCCTGCTTGATTATGAGGTATCCAACCTCTATCAGGTTTCGCAACTCGCAGAGGTCGACGTTCAGACGGCTCTTTTGGTAGAGCTCTTCGGTCTCCTTGTAGATTTGTTGCATACGGCTTGAAGCGCGTTCCAGACGCAGGTTTGAGCGGACTATGCCCACGTAGTAGCTCATAATCTGCTGCATCTCCTTGTAATCCTGCGTAATGAGCACCATCTCCTCGGTATCGACCGTGCCGTCGTCGTTCCAATCGGGAATACCCTCCTGAATAGTCAGTTCGGGCAGGCGCGAAATGGCGTGTGCGGCAGCTTTTGAGGCATAGACGGCAGCCTCCATAAGCGAGTTCGAGGCCAAACGGTTGGCTCCGTGCAGACCCGTGCAGGAGCTTTCGCCCAGAGCATAGAGGCGGTGAATGGTCGATTCGCCGTTCATATCGACCTTCACGCCGCCACAACAGTAGTGGGCGGCAGGCGTCACGGGAATCAACTCTTTGGTTATGTCGATGCCTACCGAGAGGCATTTTTCGTAAATATTGGGGAAGTGGGCAATGGTTTCGGCGGCAGGTTTGTGGCGCACGTCGAGATAGAGGTACTCGGCACCGCTGAGTTTCATCTCGTGGTCCATCGAGCGGGCAACCACATCGCGCGGCGCAAGCGAGCCCATTGGGTGATATTTGTGCATAAACTCCTCGCCACCCGGAAGTTTCAGAATGGCGCCATAGCCACGCATCGCCTCCGTAATGAGGAACGACGGGCGCTCCTTGGGGTTGTAGAGCGTGGTCGGGTGGAACTGAATGAACTCCATATTCTCGATTATGCCCTTGGCGCGGTGCACCATAGCGATGCCGTCGCCGGTTGCAACATTGGGGTTGGTGGTGGCATAGTAGAGATTGCCCACGCCGCCTGATGCCACAACTGTCACTTTCGAGAGAATGGTATAGATTTGGTCGCGTTTCTCGTCAAATACATAAGCACCGAAGCACTCTATATCGGTCATATGGCGGTTGACCTCGCGTCCCAAATGGTGCTGTGTGAGCAGGTCGACAGCAAAGTGATGTTCGAGCACGTCGATATTCTTGTGGCGTTTGACGGCCGAGATCAGCGCACGCTCTATTTCGGCACCGGTCAGGTCTTTGTGGTGCAGAATGCGGTTCTCGGTGTGGCCGCCTTCGCGGTGCAGTTCGTAGCGTCCGTCGGGGGTTTTGTCGAAGCGTGTACCCCACTCTATGAGGTTTTGAATAGCCTCGGGAGCACTCTCGACAATCATACGGACAACCTCGGGGTTACACTTTCCGGCACCACATACCAGTGTGTCGTGAATGTGTTTTTCGAAGCTGTCGGGCGGATAGGTGACGCAGCAGATTCCTCCCTGCGCATAGTTGGTGTTGCACTCGTTCATCTCACCCTTGGTGACGATGGTAACGTGGCCTTTATCGGCGGCTTTGAGCGCAAAACCAAGTCCTGCGATTCCGCTTCCAATAACCAAAAAATCGGTCTTTCTATTCATAACGGCAAAGATTTTACCCCTGACGGGTGCAAAAGTACGAAGTTTTCGCTATTTTTAAGCCTCAAAAACATTTTTTATGGACGAGCGGACAAAAGAGTGGCAAAAATCAATCTCGGAGTGGCAAACAAACCTCACTCTGGTGCGTCGTTTTTCGCCGCGCACGGTCGAGAGCTACGTTCACAACCTCAACCAGTTGGCCGACTGCCTCTCCTCTAATGGCATCACTCGGCCGGAAGAGGCCACGGGCGAGGATATTGAGCGTTTTCTCTGCGACCTCTACGACTGCCGTTGTGCCGCGCGCAAAGACGGCCTCGCGCCTCGCATCGAGGGCAGCCACATAGAGCGCTCAACGCAGGCACGCGCACTGAGTGCCATAAAGGGATTTTACAAGTTTCTCTTTGTTGATGGGCGCATCGAAACTTTGCCGACCGAGTTTATCGACTCGCCCAAAAGTTCACGCCACCTGCCCGACGTGCTCTCGCTCGACGAGATCGACCGCACGCTTGCAACTTTCGACTGTTCCACCCCGCTTGGTTGCCGCAACCGCGCCATAGTAGAGCTGCTTTACAGTTGCGGGTTGAGGGTTTCGGAGGCCGTGGAACTCTGCTGGAAAGACGTTTACACCACCGAAAAAATGGTGCGTGTTGTGGGCAAGGGCAACAAACAACGCATTGTCCCGATGAGCGACGAGGCGATAGTGCGTCTGAACAACTACCGCAAGGTAAGGCCCACTCCCAAAGATGCTCTAAGCAGCGAACACGTCTTTCTGAACCGTCGCGGCGGGGTTCTCACCCGTGCGCAAATCTTCAACATCGTGCGCGCGGCAGTCAAAATGGCGGGCATCGACAAAGATGTTTCTCCTCACACGTTGCGCCACAGCTTTGCCACCCACCTGATGCAGGGCGGTGCTGGCATACGTCAGATTCAGGAGATGCTCGGCCACGAGTCCATATTGACGACCGAAATCTATACCCACCTCGATAGTCAGCACCTGCGCACCACCCTCGAAGAGCATTTCAAGATCTGAGAGAGGCTGATGGCCAAATTCAAAATTCAAAATTAAAAATTCAAAATTGTAAATACAGATATAATTTTCATTAACCCGTTAACTATAAACTCTTTTAAGCCCGCAGTGCTACATTAATCACCTTACTTACCTTATCAACCTTAATTGTATTAGACTTAGTAGACCTATCAGACTTAGTAGACTTAGTTGTATTCTCATCTCGATCTTCCGACTTATCGAGCCCAACGCGGTTTTATAAAAACAGAGGGTGTCCGACAGAACTTGTCGGACACCCTCGTTGCGTTAAATAAGTATCGAATTACTCGGCAGCAGGTGCAGCAGGTGCGGCAGCTTCGGCACCGGCCTCACCACCCTCCTCGGGCATTGTAGCCTGACGAGTGGTCAGCACACCGCAAACTTGTGCAGTTGCAGGCGAGAGAATCGAAAGATTGTCGTAGTGGAGTTCGCTTACGAAGATGCACTTACCCAAAGCGAGGTTGGTAACGTCTACCACGAGTTCGTCGGGCAGATTGGCCTCCATAGCGCTCACGCGGAGTTTGCGCTTGTAGAGCACGAGTTTACCACCGGCCTTAACACCGGCAGCACTACCACTCAGGCGTACGGGTACGTCGATGGCGATATTTTTAGCCTCGTCGATACGGAAGAAATCGGCGTGAAGTGCATAGTCCTTAACGGGGTGATACTGAATCTCGCGAGCCACCGACAGATATTTTACTCCGTCGATAGAGAGCGACACCAAAAACGATTTCGGTGAGGTGTAGATCGGTTTCAAAGCACGCTCGTCGATCGAAAAGTTGATAACTTCGTTCTGACCTCCGTAGAGCACGCAGGGGATACGTTTTGCGCGGCGAATATCTTTCGCTGCTTTTTTGCCGAATGAGTCGCGTTTTACGCCCTCAATTTCGATTGTCTGCATAATTAGTTTATTTTTAATAGTTTAACACTCACCGGCGACACTCAGCCCTCGGCATACAGTTCCGTGGGCCCCATACTCGCCTGCTTTTTCGGTTGCAAAGATATAGCTTTTTCACGAAACGGCAACTTTCGTTCCGATTTTTATTCCTACCTTTGCGCCCGACAATTCTTCAGGGCGGAGTGAAACTCTCCGACCGGCGGTCAAGAGTCCGCGAGCCGGTTATTTGATTACAGGCTGAGCCGTTGAAATTACGGCACCGACGGTTAAAGTCCGGATGGAAGAGGTTTTTGTTATGAAAAACATCTCTAAATTGGTGGCCGCCTACGTGGTGGCCGGTTGCTTGGCAACCACTATGTCGGCGCAGCAGTCCGACACCCTGCAATTCACACTTCAACAGATCACCGTGCGCGAGAACTTCCCCGACGAACGCTACTCGCCGCTTCGAATCGAACGTATCGATCGCGACGAAATCGACCGACGCTCGTTGGGAGCCACTTTTCCGGAGCTGCTTGGCGGCACGGCAGGAGTCTACGCCACGGCCGAAACGGGCAGCTACGGTGATGCGCGGCTCAACATTCGCGGTTTCAAGCAGGAGAACATTGCGGTGATGCTCAACGGCATACCCATTTCGGGGCTCACCTCGTCGAGTATGTATTGGAACAACTGGCTGGGGCTGACCGACGCTACCTATGCCGTACAGTTGCAGAAGGGCGTGGGCGGCTCGTGGCTGGCCGACAACTCGGTAGGCGGCACCGTCAACATCGTCACTCTGCAACCCGACCGGCTCGGCGGCGGCACGGCAGGCATAACTATGACCAACTACGGGCTGATGAAGTTCTACGGCTCGGCGGCGAGTGGTACGCTTGCTTCGGGCTGGTCGTTGGCGGCTAACCTCTCCTACACGTGGGGCAACAACTATGTGGAGGCCACACCGGTGAGCGTTATGGCCTATATGGTGAGTGCAAGCAAGCGTTTCGACAGCCGCAACACGCTGCTCTTCACCGCACTCGGCTCGCCCGAGCGCCACGGACAGCGTTCGCAGCGGCTCTCGGCCGACGAGGTTGAGCGCTACGGAGTGCGCTACAACAAGGACTGGGGTCTGCGCGGCGGCCGACGGTTCAACCTCAGTCTGAACAACTATTTCAAGCCCTATTTCACCGCGCAGCACATCTTCGACAACGGAGCGACCAAAATCTCCACTTCGGCCTACCTTGCCATAGCCTCGGGCGGTGGCCGTTGGAACGAGTCGAAAGGTGCGGCACTGACCACTTTCAGGGGTGACGACGGACAGATTGACTTCGCATCGGTCGAGAGCCTCAACGCCGCGTCGGAAGGCTCTGTGGTGGTTTTGAGCGACTACATTGCCGGCCACCTGCAAACGGGTCTGCTCTCGAAACAGGAGTTCAGGCTCTCGCCGCGTCTGAGACTCGAAACAGGCGCCCATTACCAATACTACTCGACCCACGAACGCGAGGAGTTGACCGACCTTTTGGGCGGCGACTACTGGTACGAAGCGTGGGGAGCCAACCACCATAAGCAGTTGGGCGAGGGCATTCGCACCCTCAACGGCAAAGAGGTTCACCACGCAACCATCTATGGTTCATTAAACTATCGTCGGGGCGGATTAAGTCTGACGGCAGGCGTGTCGCTGCTCCACGCCGAGGCACGACGCTGGGACCGATACAACTACGCAGACGACATTTGGAGTCGGTGGGCGCGTGGCACGGGCTACACAGCCAAAGCCGGCATTCTGTGGCGTGCCACACCCCACAGTACGTTTTACGCCAACGCCGCCGCATACAGCCGAGTGCCCTACACGGGGGTATGGTTTTCGTCGGGCAGCAATGCCATAAACCGTGGTGTCGAGAACGAACAGAACCGCATTGCCGAGGCAGGTTATCGTTTGTGGTTCGAGCGAGGAAGTATCGAAATTACAGGCTATTACGCACTGTGGCACAACAAGTCGATCCTCTCGAACCGCTATATTCCCACCGACGGCGACACCTATAAATTTATGATTACGGGGCTCGATGCGCGTCACGCAGGAGTCGAAGTCGACGGCCGCTGGCACATCACCAAACAGCTTGAAGTCGCACTGTCGGCCTCGCTGGCCGATTGGCGCTGGCTTAACGATGTCGATGCCACCGTCTACGACCCATACACCGAGCAACCCGCGGCAACCGTCAACGTCTACTGCCGCAACCTGCCTGTTGGCGATGCTCCTCAGACACAGGCAATTTTGAAGTTAGACTACCGACCCACTGAGGATTGTTATGCGGCCATCGAGGCCAACTACTCGCGTCGATTGTATGCCGATTTCGAACCCTCTTCGCGCTCCAATCCCGACGACCGCGCGCTGCCATACCGCCTACCCGACCGCGTGGTAGTCAATGCCAGAGGTGGTTGGCGGTGGTTTTCCGTTGGGGTCGACAACCTTTTCGACCTCAAATACATAGAGCGCGGATTGGACGGGGCCGACCATTCGCTTGCCACTTTTCGCGGCTATTGGGGATTCGGGCGCACCTTTAATTTTGCTGTCAGACTGGCATTTTAACCTCCTAAACAGCCGTATTTTAGCAGCATAACGATGCGAAACAAGTTGGTCCACATTAACAATCTTAACGGATTATCGGTAACTTTGCAGTCAAAGAACTCATAGAATGATAGTTTTGATTACGGGCGTGTCGTCGGGCTTTGGCCGCGCCACAGCCGAAGAGTTAAGCCAACAGGGTCACAAAGTCTACGGCACGGTGCGCCGCGAGGTCGAACCAATCAAGGGAGTGACCTATCTGCACGCCGACGTTACCGAATCGGCAACACTTCAAGCAGCCGTCGCGAGCGTTGTGGCAGCCGAAGGGCATATCGACGTACTGATCAACAATGCCGGTATGGGCATCGGCGGCCCCATAGAGTTCTCGACCGAAGAGGACACAAAGGCACAGATTGATGTTAATTTTATGGGCACGGTACGCGCAACGCAGGCCTGCCTGCCCATTATGCGCAGTCAACGCAAGGGCACGATAATCTGCACCGGTTCGATTGGCGGACTGATGGGACTGCCCTTTCAAGGCCTTTACTCGGCAAGCAAATTCGCCATTGAGGGCTACTGCGAGGCGCTCCGCTTGGAGGTTAAGAAGTTCGGAATCAATGTAGTAGTCATCAACCCGGGCGACTTTGCCACGTCGTTCACCGCTCGCCGCCGCAAGACCGAGAGTGCCGATGCAGCCACGGACTACCCTGCCTATGCCGCATCGATGAAGAGTATCGAGCACGACGAACAGAGTGGCCTGAAACCCGAATACCTGGCTCGGCGAGTGGCTCGAATCTTAAAAAGCCGCCGCCCTCGCTACCGCTATCTGATTGCCTCGCCGCTGCAAAAACTGTCGGTAGGGCTCAAACATATTCTGCCGCCGCGATTGTTCGCCACGTTGTTGTCTGTGTACTACAAATTGTAAGCAGCAGGACATGTCTTGTCCTGAAATAGGTTGACACAAACAGGACAAGAAAATGAAAAAGAAAGAGGTACAGAAGCGTCACTCGAAAGAGTTACGCGAGTTGGTGGTAGAGGAGTATCTGACCACCGAGAAGACTGCTCGCGAGTTGGGCGAGTATTATGGAGTGAACCCGAGTCTGGTATTCGTGTGGGTATCATTGCAT
>JAXEIN010000002.1:0-135720 GCA_034102025.1 Tidjanibacter sp.
ACAAGAAGTGCTATTTGACGAACTCTTCTCATTTGGCACTCCTCCTGGTTTTACTGTTCCACGTGATAGGCCATACCAGTGAAACCTTGGCCTTGGTCGGGCCGAAATATTGCAAAGGACGGTTGGGGTCGCTGGTACGGTAGAGGAACAAAACCTCGCTGCCGTCGGCCTTCGTTGTGTGGATATAGCTGCGGTAGTCGGTCTGCATAAAGCCCAGACCGAGTTCAAATTCAAGATTCAACCCACATTTAAGCGGCATCGAATAGCCGTAGCCAATACCTGCTTCGATAAATTCGCCCTGATTGCCACGGTCGTCGTTGAACTGGAAGTCGTAGAGGCCGGTGCCAAAGTATGCACCCACAAAGTGGCCTTGGAGCATACCGCGTTTCGAGCGGTCGCCGAGCCAGTAACGACCCTCAACCTCGCCCCAAAGAAGCTCGTTGCACCACGACCAGTTTTTGGGCAGCCACCACGGGAAAGTCCACGAGGCTTCGACCGAAAAACGTTTGCCCAACGGAATTTCGGCTGCGATGTTCACTGCCGTCACAGCGTCGTAGAGCAAGTTGGTTTTCAACGCAAAGCCGCGGCGTACTGTGGGTGAAACGCCCTCGGTGGCATACTTGTCGGCACCATTCTCGACAAACGGAACACCGTTGCCCTGAATGTTGCGCAGAGTAATCTGCCGGCGCACCTCGTTGCCCTCGGCATCGACTCCCACCACGCCCTCGCAGACAATGTCCATCGAGTTATCGTCGCGCTGGGTCACCGTTACCGAGCCTTGGCGGAGTGCAACTGCGCGGCCTTGGTCGGCAATGTAAGTTTCAGTCGGACGAGAGTCGGCATCGAAAGAGCCGGCTATTGCCTGACTTTGGGTTTCGGGCGTTGTCGTAAGCGAGTACCAACCGTTTAAGTTGGTAATGCCATTGGGGGCGACGAGAGAATACTCGCCTACGACGCCCGAAAAATCGTCGGTAACCGTCACCGTATAGCGCGAAACGCCTTCGAGGCCTTCGACGGGCGATGCGGTTACAACATAGTACAACGCCGAAGAGATACCGTCGCCGGCACAATCCAACTGCTTCAACTCAAACGGTACGGTGGTGCCGTCGGGGTTGGTGAGGGTGACGTTTTCGCCCTCTACATCGATGCGATTGTCCTCTTCGTGTTGAGTAATGTGGATTCGTCCCTCGGTCAATACGGCTTTGCAGCTGTCGAGGGAGATATAAGTGGCCACAGGCTTGCCTTCGGCATCAAAGCCGCCGGCAAGCGCGTGGCCGACATCAGAGAGAGCCGTAACGAGCGAGTACCAACCGTTTAAGTTGGTTATGCCATTGGGGGCGACGAGAGAATACTCGCCCTCCAACACGTTCTCCTTGAATATTTGCAGATCGTAACGAGCCATTCCGGTCGAAAGCTCCGACGCGGCTGCATCGGGGCGGGCAAAACGGCTCTTGTTTATAATATATGTATAAATCGGTATCTCTTCCGTGCCAACCTCGCCTTGATGACGATCTATAATGTTGAAAAGAGGCGCTTCAATCGACGGTTTGGTTTTCACCTCATCGGCCAGAACAGCAATGGGTTGCTCGCCGAAATAGCAAACGACCGTAATAACGGTTCTGAGGTTAGGCAATATGTTTTGACGTATGTAGCGGTAGGGGCGGCCCGAGGCTATTTTGGAAATCTGATAGAACAGTTGGTCGTTGCTGCCGGCGGAATTGTTGATGAGTTTCATCACGGCAGCCTTGTCGGGGATATTGTCGTCCTCGGCAAGCATCTGTAAGAAGCCGTCGAAATCCTCACCACCGGCAACCACCGAAATCCTATCTCTCAACGGGCGGTAATGATTGGTAATGTATCGCGACATATAGTCGGCACGACGAGCCGAAAGTTTGTTGTTGTAGTTTGACGGGCCCTCGGGTGAGGCGTAGGCTGTCATTTGAATACTGTCAATCTCGTCGCCGTATTTGTTCAAAAGAGCGTCAAGTTTGCGGAGTGAGTTGGCGTTATCTTTATACGAAGGGTCGATGACCGATTTGTCGAAGCGGAAATAGAGCACCACATCGGAGTGTTCGACCATATTGCGCATCGTGGTTGACTGCGCAGAGAGCGAACAAAACGAAAAAGCAAGCGCCAAGAATATCGACAAATATCGCTTCATTGATTTGACGCTGCTAAACGGTTGGCTTGGTGGGTGGACAAAAAAGAAGCTTCCGAAACCATTCCAATAAAGGAAATTGGCTTCGAAAAGCTCGTAACAAATTCATCTTTCGATGACTCAACTTCGCTCACCGCGCACGCAGTGATTCTTTTTTCTCTCATTTTCATTTCAACCTTGTGGCGTGCCTTTCGACACTCTCTCTGCCACCTGTTGTTGTCCCCCGGGTCAATTGCCCAATCAATCTTTCCAGAGGTTTCGAACCGCCCAATCGGTTCGAATTAATTTTTATCGTTTGTCGGTAAACCTCCCAAACGGGCTGCAAGTATAATACATTTTTTTAAGTTATTTTTTGTCGGTCGTCTTTGGGGCATATTTTTATTAATTTTATCCGAAATTTATTAATATTGTCCCAAAACAGAGTATAAACAGCACATTTTGGCAGTAAAATATGAGTACTGTTAGTGGTTGACAATAAAAACGGAGCGCAAAAATTCCTGACATTAATGCCGGTATTAGTGCGTCATACAATAATGAAGCCACACAAGTGTTTATCGAAGCAGGTGAAGGCGATCATTTATGAATATTGTGGTAGACCTGCTTGCGGTACTCCAAAGGGGTGGTTCCGGTCTGGCGCTTATAGAAGCGGCAGAATATCGACGGGGAAGCGAAACCCAAACGTTCGGAGAGTTCTCCAACCGACAGATTGCTCGTGGCAAGTAGCGATTGTGCTTGGTCAACCACCATTTTGTCGATCCACGCCGACGGGGTTTTTGAGGTTGCACGCACTATACGGTCGGTGAGGCTCTTTTTCGAAAGACGCATTTGGGCAGCAAAGAACTCCAAGTCGCGGTGCTCTGTGAAGTGGCGCGACACAAGATCTATAAATGTATTGAAAATCATCTCGTTTTGGGTCACTTTGACTTTTAATGCAAAGCGTCGTCTGTATATGTTGCCCAACTCGTAGCACAGCAGGGCAAAGACCTTGTTGACTATGTCGTTGTGGTAGAAGTTGGCCGAACCGCGGTCACATTGTCCAACATATTCGAACAGGCTTAGCAACAGCGACTTCTCACTCGACGAAAGCGACACAATGGGATGGTGAAGCATATCCTGATACGACGAGAGGGTGTTGATCAGCTGCATCTGCGGTTCTGTTTTGGCCAAAAGAAGCCTGACACTGAAATCGTCCGAAGCACTGACAATTCTCATAACACTGCCCGGCATAGTCAACATCATTTTGCCCGGACTACCCTCGTAGAGGAAACCGTCGAGCAACATATCGATGCGGCCTTTCAGACAGATGCCAAGCACTGCAACATTGCCTGAGGTGGTAACGCTGTTGATGAGGGTCGTATAGAGCTTGCTGTCGCGATCGTAGTCAACCACATCGAATGTCGAATCCGACTCGATGCCAAAAAGTCTTGCAAGATCCTCCTTCTCGTAAATTTTACCTTTCATCGTTAGTGAGCCAAAAAAGGGTTACTTGTTCTGACCGCCCATAATATCGAGCAGCTCATTGGTTATGGCCTCCTGACGCGACTTGTTGTACTCAACCGTAAGATCCGAAATCATCTCGTCGGCATTCTCGGTGGCGGCCTGCATAGCCGCCATACGTGCGGCGTGTTCCGAAGCGGCCGACGAGAGCGACGCGGTGAAGAGTTGCAACTTCACCCTAAACGGCAGCAGTTGCTCTATCAACTCTTCACGCGAGGGTTCGAGAATATACTCCGTATGGTCGGTTTTCGAGGGTTCTATTTCAACCGGAAGCAATGTTTCGGTCACAAGGGTACTGCTTCCTGCCGAACGGAATCGGTGGTAGACCAACTCGACACGGTCGACCGTCCCCGAAAGGAAGTCGTCGATATACTTTTGTGCAACGCTGGCCACCGCCTCGTAGATTGGTTTCTCGGCTATTTCGTGGAGGTTTTGCGTCACATTCATTCCTGCGTGCACGGCCTCCTCGGCCACGTGGCTGCCAATAGCGCAAACCCTTATCTTTTCGGGCGGCAGTTGCGGATAGTCGGCCGCAATCCGACGGACGCGTTCAAAGACCTTCTCGTTGAAAGAGCCGCAGAGCGTTCCGTTCGACGAAATGGCTATTATTACCAGGGTTCCGACCTCGCGTTGCGCAGCCAGCGGCAATCCTTCAAGTCCCACGCCTGCAACCAGATTGTCGGCAATCGTCCCCAACGTTTGGGAGTATGGAGCAATCGAGGCAATGGCCGCCTGCGACTTATGCAGTTTGGCGGCCGAGACCATCTTCATAGCCGAAGTGATCTTGCGCGTGCTGCGGATCGACCCGATCCGTGCTTTTATCTCCCTTAACGAGCCCATTCTATATTGTTCAAATTGCGGCCGTCACCTGTGCGGCGGTCTTCTCTATGGCGGCCTTCACACTCTCGTCCAGAACGCCGCGCCGCAATGGTTCCAGCACGTCGTCTTGGTGCTGTGCTTGTAGCACGTCCAAAAATTGACGCTCAAAAAGTGGCACCTCATCGACCGATATATCTTTAAGCAGTCCGTTGACACCGCAATAGAGCACAGCCACCTGCTCCTCGACCGGCATCGGCGAATATTGTGGTTGCACGAGCAAATGCGTATTTTTCACTCCTCGGTCGATTGTGAAGGCCGTCACAGTGTCGAGGTCACCGCCAAATTTGGTAAAAGCCTCCAACTCGCGGTATTGTGCCTGATCTATTTTCAGTGTTCCGGCAACCTTTTTCATTGCTGCAATCTGTGCGTTGCCGCCGACACGCGATACCGATATACCAACGTCGATTGCCGGACGCAGACCCTGATTGAAGAGGTCTGTGATGAGGAAAATCTGCCCGTCGGTAATAGAGATGACGTTTGTCGGAATGTAGGCCGACACGTCACCGGCCTGTGTTTCGATGATTGGCAGCGCGGTGAGTGAGCCGCCGCCTTTGACACGGCCTTTCAGACTCTCGGGCAGGTCGTTCATTCGCTCGGCAACCTCTTTGCGCGAGATGATTTTGGCCGCACGTTCCAACAATCGCGAGTGAAGATAGAAAATATCGCCCGGGTAGGCCTCGCGTCCCGAGGGGCGGCGCAGAATGAGCGACACCTCGCGATAGGCAACCGCCTGTTTCGAGAGGTCGTCGTAGACCACCAGCGCGTGGCGGCCCGTATCGCGGAAGAACTCGCCGATGGCCGCACCTGCAAATGGTGCAAAATATTGCATAGCAGCAGGATCCGAGGCGGTGGCAACCACCACAACCGTGTACTCCAAGGCCCCTTTTTCGCGCAGTGTGTTGACTATTGATGCAACCGTCGAACCCTTCTGACCTATGGCCACATAGATGCAGAAAACAGCCTTGTCGGTACCCACATTGCTCTTTTGGTTGATTATGGTGTCGATTGCTATGGCGGTCTTGCCTGTCTGACGGTCGCCGATGATCAGTTCGCGTTGACCGCGGCCGATAGGTATCATTGCGTCGACAGCTTTCAAACCCGTCTGCAACGGCTCGTTAACGGGTTGGCGGAAGACCACCCCGGGTGCCTTGCGTTCGAGAGGCATCTCAAAGCGTTCGCCCTCGATCTCGCCAAGGCCGTCGATAGGGTTGCCCAACGGGTCTATAACACGTCCAAGCATACCCTCACTCACCCCTATTGAGGCTATACGTCCGGTGCGACGCACCGAAAAGCCCTCCTTGATGCGGTCGGTTGGCCCCATAAGCACTACGCCCACATTGTCCTCTTCGAGGTTCATTGCAACCCCCATCATACCGCCGTCGAACTCAACAAGTTCGTTGCTCTCGACATTGCCGAGTCCGTAGACCCTCGCAACGCCGTCACCAAGCGACAGCACCGTACCCACCTCTTCAAAGTGGAGTGAAGAGTCGATTTTTTCGAGTTGCAAGCGAAGTACGTCGGCGACCTCGCTCGGTTTAATATCTGACATAGAAACCTGCTAACTTTTTGTTTATTATACTGTTGACTTATCGAACGACTCAAATCCGCGACGGATACGTTCTATCTGCGTTTTGAGCGAAGCGTCAAGTCGCAAATCGTCGACCTGAAAGACAAATCCGCCACCCAACGAGGGGTCGGTGAGTGCCGAAATCTCGACCCGACAGTGGCCTCGCGCAGCCACGTCGTCGCGAATGCGCTCCACGCGGTCGGGTGGCAGCGGTGTGGCCGAGGTTAGTCGCACCACCTTGATTCCGCGGCTTGCCCGATAGAGAGTTACATAGCCGATTGCCATTTCGGGCAACCAATCGGCTCGTCCATTCTCCAAAACAATGTCAACGAACCTATTAAGGCTCAAAACATTGTCCCCGCCAAAGGCCTCGACAATCAGTTGCCGTTTGGCCTCGCGACCAACAACAGGACTGCCTATGGCTTCACGCAGTTCGGGCGTAGCCATCACCGAGTGGGCAAACTCCTTCATCAAGGGGTAAAGCTCGTCGGCCTGACCAAGCGAGGTGGCATAGCTCAAAAGCGCTCGAGCGTAGCGTCGTGAAAGCAGTCCAAAGTTCATTGCGGTCAATTTGCTTTTTTGTCGGCCTGTCGTTCGGCCTCATCGATCATACGGTCGAGGAAGGAGTGATGTTCGCCGTCCTCTTCAATTTGGCGGCGCAACACCTTCTCGGCCACATCGACCGAGAGCATTGCCACCGTCGAACGCATCTCCGAGAGTGCCTTCTGTTTCTGAATTTCGATCTGACGCGATGCCGCTTCAATCCTTTCGGCACTCTCCTTTTCGGCCTTTTCGCGAGCCTGCTGCACAATCCGTCGGCTGTCGGCAACGGCGGCGGCGAGCAGTTCGGCCTGACGCTTTTGCGCCTGGTCGAGCAGCTCTTTCGACTCCGCCTCAATGCCTGCGAGCTTACGGTTGGCCTCTTCGGCGGCATCGAGCGACTTCTGAATGAAATCGCGCCGTCGGTCGACCATACGCGTAATGACCGGAAAGCCGAATCGGGCCAACACAAAAAAGGTCAGGCCGAACGAAATCAGCATCCAGAATAGCAGACCGAAATCGGGAGTAATCAGCGACATATGGTCTATGCGCTAAGTGCCATAAGGCAGACGACGATTGCGAAGAGCGACGCACCCTCAATCAGCGCGGCAGCCACAATCATAGTGGTCTGTGCACTACCTGCTGCTTCGGGTTGGCGGGCGATTGCATCGAGCGCGGTTGAACCGATTTTGCCGATACCAAATGCTGCTCCAAAGACTACCAAAGCGGCTCCAAGCGGAGCTGTGATTGAGCCCCAATGAATGACGGCTTGCATCAAAGAGATTAACATTAACATACTTTTTGGATTTTAATTATTTAATTGGTTTACGATTGATTTCTTTTCGTGGTGTTTGCGCGACTGACCGATAAACACAGCCGACAACATAGTGAAGATGTAGGCCTGAATGAAGGCCACCAACAACTCCAAGAAGAGCATAAAGACCGACAGCAGCACCGCAAAGGCACTCATTCCTGCGTTAATGGCCATACCCATCTTAACCGTTATGAAGACCATACAGGTCAGGGCAAGGATTATGGTGTGGCCGGCAAAGATGTTGGCAAACAGACGCACCGTCAGCGCAAAGGGTTTCGAGATAATGCCGAACAACTCGATTACGGGCATAATGGGCGGAATCTTCAACCAAATCGGCACGTTTGGCCAAAGTATCTCCTTCCAATACTCCTTGTTGCCGAAAATGTTGATTGCCACCATTGTGCATAGTGCCAAAACAAGCGTCACGGCAATATTGCCCGTGGTGTTGGCACCACCCGGGAAGGTCGGCAACAACCCCATTACATTATTAATAAGTATGAAGTAGAAGGCGGTTAACAGGTAGGGTGAATAGCGCTTGTAGTCGGCACCCACCGATTTTTTAATCACCTCGTCCTCGACAGCCATAGTTAGCATCTCGATTGTTCCGACAAATCCTTTGGGAATGGCTCTGAGGTCGTCGTGGCGGCGGTACCACCCTGCCACCCCAAGAAAGACAAGAATCATCAGGAGCGAATTGATAACCAACGCGGCGGCGTTCTTCGTAAACGATATATCCAACGGACGGCACTCTTTGCCCTCAGCGTCCAACTCGACCAACTTCCCGGGCCACCGTTTGTCCTCGGTGACGTGGAAGCCTGCATAACTACGCCCCTCCTCGATGCGGTTCGAGGAGAAGATGTGCCAGCCGCCGCCCTGTCGCGAGCGGACTATGCAGAGCAGCGGAATCGACACCGCCCGCCCCTTGTATGAGGTAATGTGCCACGAATAACTGTCGCGCAGGTGGTCGAATATGAGGTTCGAAACGTTCAGCTCCTCCTGCTCTGCGCCACTCTTTTCGGCGGCCGACCGGGTTACAGCATCGCCCTCCGACTCTCCTGCGAGGGTCGGAACGGCCAAAAACAGAGCCGCCAAAAGCAATATGTAACCCGTGTGTTTCACTCCTCCTGTTTGGGTTCAACCCCCTTGTCGGCCGGTCGGTTTTGAGCCGCAACAGCCATAGTTTCAAATACCGAGGTCACCAGATAGTAGAACAGGGTGTAGATGAGAAAAAAGTTCTTTCCGGTCTTGACTGCCAATATGTATGTGACCATAAGTGCCGCAACACCTATAAATTTAACTCCACGCGTCGCCAAAAGTACCGCCACTCTGGTTTGCGGTTTCATACTCTCGAAGCGATCGAGCAGTACCACAAAAACCGTTTCGTAGAGGTAGAAGAAAGCAGGCGCAATCCAAAACTGCCAGTGGTAATTTTCGGGAAAAGCGAACCTCACCACAACAAGCAGTAGGCCGAAGAGCAACGTGGCGGCTTCGGCGGCATAACGGGCGGTTTTTGAAGATAACTTTTTCATAATTGCTACTTTTAATGGTTTTTATTCGACGCAAACCGTAACTATATCGTTTTTGACCTCGACGAATCCGCCTGAAACTTTCATTGTGCGTTCGGGTGTGCCGTCGGCAGGAGTGAACCGTATTCGTCCGCGTTCGAGCGACGAGATGATTGGTGCGTGAAGCGGCAGAACCATAAACGGCGCCTTGGTACCGGGTAGCAGCACTTTGAGCACCTCACCTTGGTAGAGGCTCTTTTCGGGCGAAATTATATGGAGTTGCAGCGTGCGCATATCGTGTCGGCGGTTATGATTTAGTCTTGTTCAACAGCGCCTCGCCTTTGGCTATAGCGTCGTCGATGGTCCCCACATTGAGGAATGCCTGCTCGGGCAGGTAGTCGACCTCGCCGTCGAGAATCATTCGAAAACCGCGTATGCACTCCTCTATCGAGACCGTCACCCCCGGCACACCCGTATACTGCTCGGCAACCGAGAACGGCTGCGACAGGAAACGTTGTATGCGCCGTGCGCGGTTGACCGTAAGGCGGTCCTCGTCGGATAGTTCGTCCATACCCAAAATCGAGATGATATCTTGGAGGTCTTTGTTGCGTTGCAGTATCTGTTTGACCCGCTGAGCAATATTGTAGTGCTCCTCGCCCACAATGTTGGGGTCGAGAATCCTCGAAGTCGACTCCAACGGGTCGACGGCCGGATAGATGCCCATTTCGGTAATCTTACGGCTCAACACGGTGGTGGCATCGAGGTGGGTAAAGGTTGTGGCGGGCGCAGGGTCGGTCAAGTCGTCGGCCGGCACGTAGACCGCCTGAACGGAGGTAATCGAGCCTGTTTTGGTCGAGGTGATGCGCTCCTGCATAGCTCCCATTTCGGTTGCCAAAGTGGGCTGGTAGCCCACGGCCGAAGGCATACGCCCCAACAGTGCCGATACCTCGCTACCGGCCTGCGTAAAGCGGAAAATGTTGTCGATAAAGAAGAGTATGTCGTGAGAGCCGTTGCCGCTGTCGCGGAACGACTCGGCCACCGTCAGCCCCGAAAGCGCTACCGAAGCACGTGCACCCGGGGGTTCGTTCATCTGACCGAAGACCAGCGTGGCCTGCGATTTGGCCAATTCGTCGCGGTCGATTGTCGACAAGTCCCAGTCGCCGCGCTCCATTCCCTCTTCGAACTCCTTGCCGTAGCGGATTACGCCCGACGAAATCATATCTCTCAAAAGGTCGTTGCCCTCGCGAGTACGTTCGCCCACACCGGCAAAGACCGAAAAGCCGCCCAACTTCTTGGCCACGTTGCGAATCAACTCCATAATGAGCACCGTCTTGCCAACGCCTGCACCACCAAACAGACCAATCTTACCCCCCTTTGCATAGGGTTCGAGCAGGTCGATAACTTTTATGCCCGTGTAGAGCACCTCGTGGACAGTGGTCAACTCCTCAAACTTTGGGGCATCGCGGTGGATCGGCAGTTCGCCTTTGGTATCCAACCCGCCCACTCCATCGATAGGCAGACCCGTAACATTGAGCAGACGGCCTTTGATTTGGTCGCCCGTGGGGACAGTTATGGGACGGTAGTACGACACAGCCTCCATACCGCGGCGCAAACCGTCGGTCGAATCCATTGCCACGCTGCGTACACAATTCTCGCCAATGTGCTGCTGCACCTCGGCAATCAACGTTCGGCCGTCGCCACGGTCAATCACCACCGCGTCGTGAATGGCCGGCAGGTCGACCTGCACAGCCTCGGCCTCAACTTGGGAGGTTTCGAAACCAATATCTATGACAGGGCCAACTATCTGTATTATGTGCCCTTTAATGGAGTGTTCTGTGGTCATTTCGTTCTTTTATTTCCCTATTCGGACAAAGATATTGTTTTTTAGCGTGCAATGTAAGTATCGGGGACAAATATTTCCAACAACCGCCCCGTACCACTCAACTCAACATCGCAGGCCTCGGCAGGAATCAGCACCGTTTCGAGTGCACCGATGCGGCTCTGCTCGCCGTTCATCTTGAACTGCACCTCGCCCTCGACGCACATATAGGCAACGAAACTATCCAAAGGTGCGAAGTCGCGAACGATTGTGCCTCGGAGATTTACAAGGTTGACGGTAAAGTATTTGCAACTGACCAGTTCGGCCAATGTGTTTGGCTGCGGATTGCGTGTAACATTGAGGTCGGTGCGCGGAGTGAACTCAATCACCTGCACGGCCAAATCGGTGTGCAGTTCGCGCGGACGGCCGTCCTTACCCACCCTGCCCCAATCGTATATGCGGTAGGTGGCATCGGAGGTCTCCTGAATCTCGGCAATCAGCACCCCTTTGCATATTGCGTGAACCGTGCCCGAGGGGACAAAGAAAGCATCGCCTTTGTGCACCTCAATCTTGTGCAACAGGTGCTCAACGCTGCCGTCGGCCACAGCTGCGAGGTACTCTTCGCGGCCGACCTTTCGGTTGAAATCGAGGTATATGGCACCGCCTTGGTCTGTTTCGACAATATACCACATCTCGGTCTTGCCTCGTCCGCCGCCATTCTCGGCAGCAAACTCGTCGGAGGGGTGTACCTGAACCGAAAGGTTGTCGCGCGAATCGATAAATTTGAGCAGGAGCGGAAATTCCAGACCGTACTCTTCGTAAACGCCGTCGCCAACCAATTCGCCCATATAAACCTCTATCAACTCTTCGATATTGTTGTTGCGCAAAAAGCCGTTCGAAGCAACCGACAGGTGACCGTCGACCCCCGACAGTTCCCAGCTCTCGCCAATCGACGAAGGGTCGGAACCTTTGGGAACAGACTTACCGGCCAACGCCAAACGGTTTCCACCCCAAATCATCTCGCGCATATAGGGTTTGAATTTCAAAGGATATAACATAATTCTTCTATCATTATACTAAAACAATCCTCAAAAATAGCCATTTTTAGTTGAAGATGCAGGGCCGTGGCAAAAAAAGAGTATTTTTGCGTTGATAAACGATACATATTCTATGACAGAACTATTGAAAGTTGAACACGTTACCAAATGTTTTGCGGGTCACACCGCACTGGACGACGTGTCACTCACAATTCCACAAGGCAGTGTCTACGGTCTGCTTGGCCCAAACGGTGCCGGCAAAACGACACTGATACGAATAATCAACCGCATCACTGCCCCCGACAGCGGCACGGTCTTTTTGGGCGGACGGCCACTCGCACCCGATGACATACGCCGCATAGGCTACCTGCCCGAGGAGCGCGGACTCTATAAGAATATGAAGGTCGGCGAGCAGGCGCTCTACTTCGCGCAACTCAAAGGATTGTCGAAAACAGATGCCACCGAGCGGCTGAAACGCTGGTTCATCAAGTTCGGAATTGAGGATTGGTGGAACAAAAAGGTGACCGAATTGAGCAAGGGTATGGCTCAGAAGGTTCAATTCATCATCACGGTGTTGCACGAACCCGAGCTTCTGATCTTCGACGAACCGTTCAGCGGTTTCGACCCCATTAATGCCAACCTGCTGAAAAACGAGATACTCGCTCTGCGCGACAAGGGTGCAACAGTGATATTTTCGACCCACAATATGGCTTCGGTCGAGGAGGTGTGCGACCACATAACGCTCATCAATCAGTCGAAAAACATTTTGAGCGGCCGACTGGAAGACATACGTCGCGCCCACGGCAACAACCTTTTCGAAATCGAGTTCCGCGGCGACCGCGAAATGCTTGTTGAAACGTTGGAAGGCCACTGCACGCTGCTCGAACAAAACGCCACCGGCGACGACGATATGGTCGCCTCGTACAACTCTCTCAGGCTTCACATCGACGACGACGCCGAGGTGAAGAACATCATTGCGCTGATAAACAACACGGTCGAAATCCGTTCGTTCCGCGAGATCATACCAAGTATGAACGACATCTTCATCAAAGCCGTTGCCGGCAAACTTTAACCGAGACACATTATGGGAAAAATTAAAATCATAGCAGCACGTGAATTTAACGAACGAGTGCGCAAAAAGAGTTTTATCATAACCACCATTCTGATGCCGCTGTTCTTTGTGGCAATGATTGTGATTATGGTAGTGATGATGAACGTACGCAGCGACAAGACCAAAACCATTTTGGTAGTCGACCAAAGCGGCATCATTGCCGACCGGTTGGAAGACAAGGGAACGCTGGTCTTCGAGAGTAGCGACCGCACCTTCGACGAGTTGCGTGCCGAACAGCGCGACAACATCTTCGGCATACTGGTGGTGGGCAGCGACGTTGCCGAAAACCCCAAGAATATTCAACTCGTTACTTATGAGGCCTCAACCGTAATGATTGAGAGCGACATCACCGAACAAATACGCTCGATAATTGAGGCCGACAAGCTCAAAAAGTACAACATCGACAACCTCTCGGAGATTCTCGACGAAATCAAGACGCCCGTTTCGCTCTCAGTGTCACAAATTAAGGAGAGCGGCGAGGTCAAAAACTCGTCGGCCACGCTCAACATCGTGTTGGCATACATTTTGGGCTTCCTTATTTATATGTTCATCTTCCTCTATGGCGGAATGGTAATGCAGGGCGTCATCGAGGAGAAGAGCAACAAGGTGTTGGAGGTGATGGTTTCGAGTGTCAAACCGTTCCAGCTGATGATGGGCAAGATACTGGGCATCGCCTCGGTTGCCCTCACGCAGTTGGTAATCTGGGTGGTCTTCATTGTTGTTGTCGGTGGGCTGGCCGTCAAACTGATCTCTCCCGACCTGGTTGGCGCGGCACAGGCAATGCAGGCAACCGGTTTTTCGGCAACGCCGCAGGGAATGGGCATCAATCTCGATGCCGACACGGCAGGCATTATTGCAACAATCACAAGCCCGGGCTATCTGCTACGCATCTTTGGCGGTTTTCTGCTCTTCTTCATTGGCGGATATCTGCTCTACGCCGCTATGTTTGCAGCCGTTGGCAGCGCAGTCGACAACGAGAAGGACACGCAGAATCTGCAAATGCCCATAACCATTCCTCTGGTGTTGGCAATCTTTGTAATGATCAACGCTATGCAGGATCCCAACGGGCAGCTGGCTTTTTGGTTCAGTATGATTCCTTTCACCTCGCCCATATTGATGATGGTTCGCCTGCCCTACGGTGTGCCTGCCTGGGAGTTTTGGCTCTCGGTGGCACTGCTCTACGGCACCTTTATCGGCACCGTGTGGTTGGCCGGCAAAGTCTACCGCGTGGGTATATTTATGTATGGCAAAAAGCCGACTTTCAAGGAGTTGGCCAAATGGGTAAGATACAAATCTTAAAGGCAGTGTCTAAAAAGTTGGTTAAGCACTCCCCGTTTTGTTAGAAGTTGTATAATAAGAGGCTTTTCAAGGCTTGCGATGCCCGAAGAAGCGGAGTTTACTCGGCGTAAATGAGCATTGTAAGGGCGAGCGTAACGCAGAAAAGACCTTATTAGACAGCTTCTTTAATGTAGTTTGGTTCCGACCAGCTCCAAGAACTCCTGACGAGTTTCGGTGTGTGTCAGAAAGCTGCCCGTAAAAGCCGAGGTGGTGGTAATGGAGTTCTGTTTCTGAACGCCGCGAATCTGCATACACATATGGGCAGCCTCAATCACCACAGCCACGCCCATAGGGTTTAGTGCGTTCTGAATGCAGTCGCGTATCTGAACCGTCAGCCGCTCCTGAACCTGCAAACGGCGTGCAAAGCTCTCGACCACACGCGGAATCTTCGACAGTCCGGTGATATAGCCGTTGGGAATGTAGGCAACGTGAACCTTTCCGTAGAATGGCAGCATATGGTGTTCGCACATTGAGTAAAGTTCAATATCCTTGACCAATACCATTTGTTTGTACTCCTCGCGGAAGATTGCCGAACGGATTATCTCCTCGGGGTTTTCGTCGTAGCCCTTGGTGAGGAACTGCATCGATTTGGCCACACGCTCGGGCGTTTTGAGCAACCCCTCGCGCTCGGGGTCTTCGCCAAGCAATTCGAGTATTGCGCGGTAGTGTTTCATCAGTTCCGCGGTAGTCTGCGGATCGAACATCTCTTCTTTGGAGTACATTTTTGATTGCGGTTTATTCGCTCAAAGGGGGTTTCACGCCCGTGAGCACATATTGACGTATTGTGTCGCTGTAAACCATCTCGGGATAGAACATCAGTAACGAGTCCATATGCGCCAAGGCCTCCCGTAGTGGAGGACGATAGAGTATGCGAATGGAGTCGAAACGTATTGCGGGACGGTCTTCGCGACGAGTGTAGTCGGCCAGTTGAATGGCGAGAGTGTCGTTTATCGAAGCTGCATTGATGGTGTTGGTGCTCTGCTGACGGCCTTTTGGCTGCAACGACGAACGATGATAGTAGGATCGGCCTCCCTTTTGGCGTTGCAATATGAAGGTCGATTGCAGACGGCTGTTGCGGTCGAGCGAGTCTATTTCGTAGGAATAATTCACCTCGTAGCTGCCCTCGCGCACCGGAATGCGAATCCATAGCGAGGCGGTGTCGCGAAAACGTCGCACCACAACCTCCGGGTCAAAGTAGACTTCGCGCGTTAGGGCTGCCACTGCAAGGCTGTCGATGTAGTTAAGGTTGCGCACCTTGTGTTCATAATCGTCGGTCTCTGCTTCGAGAGCCTCAATAGTATTGTTGATAATATAGGAGAATCGCGCACTTTTGCGCTTCTGGAACTCGCCCAAGGTGTAGAAAAAGTCCTCTTTGGTGTAACCGTAGCGTGCGAAAATCGGGTCATAGAGGTCGAGGCTGTCGGCGCGAAGACCCTGCGTCGAAACATAGGCGTTGGTGATAAACATCTCGCGCACGATCTGTTCCAACTTGTTGTCGGGAATCACACGGCGCGGGCCGCCACAGGCCACAGTCATCGCGGCCACAATGATTATCAGATATTTAACTGCGCGTTTCATAGAGATTTCCACCTCGCGGTATCATTTTTGCGACCGTAAAGTTAGCGATTAAATAATTAACAGCCATAACTGCGGCGGTGATTCCTGCCAAATCGAGCCACCGAACCTCAACCGGATAGACCGAAAAGAGGAAGGTGCTGCCCGGAATGGTAATAACCCCAAAGCGCCACTGCACCCAGCAGACCAACAGCCCCAAGAGCAATCCGCCTGCTACGCCAACACCGCCCACGAGCAATCCTTCGTCGAGAAAGATGCGCCTCACAAGGCGGTTGTCGGCACCCATTGCCGAGAGAATGCCCATATCGGGTCGTTTATCGACCACCAACATCACTATCGAGCCGACAATCGAAAAGGCAGCTATTATGGTAACTAACAGCAGTATAAAAAATATTATCCATTTTTCGTAGCGCATAACCTTATAGGCCAAGGCATTCTGTTCGATGCGCGTGGCGACCACGAAATCGCTGCCAATCACCGTCTGTACCTCGCGCCTGACTCGCTCCACGCGAGCCTGCGGCGTAAGCGACAGCGCCAACGAGGTACGTTTGCCCGAAGCGCCCAACAAACGTTCGGCAACGTCGTCGGCCACAAATATGTGGTTTGTCAGATTGGTCGCATCGGCCAGCAAGGTGCCGCCGTGGAAGATGGTCTCGGTGCGCAGCGCCGAAAAGGGCAACAGCGGCGAGATGTTCTCGCGACGTGGGGCGTAGAGAGTCAACGGCTGGTGCGAGGCGGCATTGCGCACCGAATAGTTGTCGGCAAAGAGTTCGTCGACAGAGCGGCCGATGACCACCTCGCGGCGGCTGCTGTTACGAAGTCGCCACTCACCGTACCACAACATACTGTCGGGGTGCACCACGGCGGTATAGTTGTCGTCTACTCCACTCATAGCCACCACCATACGTCGGTCGCCGTACTGAATCATCACATTGTCTTCCAGCAGAGTTGCCACCGCTGCCACACCGTCGATAGCAGCCAAAGCAGCGGTATCGACCTTCGAGAGGTCGAACATTTTGCCCACCACGGGGCTAACTCTTAAATCGGGGTCGGTTCGACCATAAATGGTGCGCAACTTGGTGTCGAAACCATTGTAGACCGAGAGCAGAATCACCATTGCCGCCACAGCCACGCCTATCGCAACGCTGCTCACACGCGAAATCAGATTAATCACCGAGAGCGACTTTTTGGAGCGCATATAGCGCAAGGCGAATATCGAGGGGAGCGACATCGGGCGGAGGTGGTTGGACTACTTTTTCAGCAGGTTGTCGATGTTGTCGATATATTCGAGCGAGTCGTCGAGGAAGAAGGTTAGTTCGGGCACCACCCTCACCTGATTGCGCATACGGCCCCCAAGAAGTTTACGCAACCGCCACGCATTCTGCTCGATAACAGCCATAATCTCGGTGTTGCGCTCGAATGGGAAGATGCTCAAATAGACTCGTGCATACTCCAAATCGGGACTTACGCGGACCGAGGTCACCGAAACGATGACTCCACGCACCAAATCGGCACACTCTTTCAAAAAGAGTTCGCTAATATCTTTCTGTATCTGTTTGGCCACTTTGAGCTGGCGCGTCGACTCTCCTTGATTTTCCATATTATGTTATCTTTTTGTTTCCATTAACGAATCGAATTGTTGTTGCGACTTGGCATTGCGCTTTTTGGCCCCGACCTTGTCAAGGTCGTGTCCCCAGTGATAGGAGAAGTTCAGGGCGGCGTATATGTTATCCAAGGGCGAACGTTGAAATTGTGTCGTGGGATTGACCGTCGCCGGCTTGACTATATCGGAGTAGCCGAAGTAGTAACGCCCCGACACTGCAATCTCCCAATGTTTCCAGTTCCACCCCACGCCCAAGCCGCCGCACAGACCGTAGCCAAAGATGTTGTCGCGTGTCGAGGTCATCTCGTAGGGCTTCTCCTCCACCTGTCCGGTGGTTTTATCGATATAATACTCTTTCGAAGAGAGGTTGTATTGTGCATTGATGCCCACGTCTATGAAGATGCGCATTTGGTTGTCGAACAGAAAGAAGTGCGGCTGCCAAATCAGCGGTATTATGATGCTTTGCACGCTGCGGCCATAGGTGTAGCGTTCGGAGTCGCGGTCGAGTGCGGCATACTGGAAACCGCGTTGAAGATACTCGATTTCGATACCTATGCCGCCCGTATATTGGTCGGCCAAATAGTAGTTGGGACTGTCGCCCACATAGTAGAAGATGCCCACTCCGGCGTTCAACTTTCCCCAAACGGGGGGCGAAGTCCAGTGCGGATAGAGCCTCACGTCGCCCACGCCCCAGCCACCCTTGGTGGTCAGATACCATTGCTGGGCGTTGACTGGTTCGGGGCAGGCAAAAGCCGCCGTCAAAAGTAAGACAAAAGCAAAAAATCTTTTCATTGTCGCTATTTGGTTAGACTGCCAACACCGCTCTTCAAACCGCCCAAGCCTGCGCCGATGCCGCCCATACCGCCGCCCTTGTCGCCTTTTTGGTTCTTCTCGCGTTCACGTTTGGCTCGTTCTTCGGCCAGTTTTTTGAGTCGTGCGCTCTCCATCTTTGCAAGTTGCGCCTTGACGCTTTCGAAGGTTATCGGGGCAAATATCCTGTTCATATCGGCCGTAATCTCGACCTCCCAACCCGCCTTCGCCTCCATAATCTCGTCGCCCGAATCGGCCACGTAGACCTCGGTGCGCTCGGGTTGACGGCGCTCGATAAGGTTGCCCGTATCCCAAATGCCGTTACCATTGAGGTCTTCCAACACAGCCAGACGAATCTTGCCCGGTTTGATGTATTCGAAGGTGTAGTTGCCCGTTTGAACATTGCGCAACTCCTCGATTGTCTTGCCGCTCTCGTCGCGCAGGTAGAGCACGTAACGGCTCTCGGGCGTTTTACCCACGACCTTGACTTTCAGCAGCCCGAACTTGTCGGGCGAGAAGACCGTAATGTCGCTCTTTAAGGTGTCGTTCCGCTCACGCGCCACATTTTCTATGGCACCCGAGGGAATCATAACCGTATATTTGCTGCCGGGCGACCATTTTGTATTCAGATGCCACGTCATCATATCGACCGTATCGCGCCTGAAATCGAACCCCACCTTCAAGGTGTCGGTCGGTTCGCCTTTGTCATTGACGTTGATGCGCGAGAGTTCGAAGAGCGACGTGTCGGCCTCAATAATCGGGTAGGCAAACTTCAACTCCATACCTCGGTTGGGGTTGACCTCGCCGCGAGTAATATCGACCTTAAAGGGGTTGGGTTTGACAGGGGCAACATATTCGGTGCTGTCGCGCTCGGCCTTGGCTCGTTTCTTCTCCTCCTCTTCGCGCGACTTCTTCTCCTCTTTCGACTCGATGTAGCGCCAAACGAGTTGTAGTTTTGCGGTGTCGGGCACGAGGTTGTTGATGGAGTCGTGTTTGAGGTAGACCACTTCACCCCGAATGGTATCGGGTAGCAGCGAGTCGGCCACATTGAGCCAATAGTTTATGGTATCGCGCCCCCGCGTGAGATACTGCGTGATAACCTGAGTCGAGTCTATCCCTTCGAACCACAACCGTCTGATTTCGGGTTGCGCTGCGCCGAACATAAGCGTCACCTTACGTTGGAGCGGACGCTCCTGCGAGGTGAGCACCTGACGACGAAATCGACGGTCGCCAAACATCTTGAAATAGAGTTGCGGATCGGCCACCAGATATTTGCGCGTGGTGTCGTAACGCACCGTGAAGTCGGGCATCAAAAGCGGATTGTAGATTGAGTCGAGAAAACCCACCTGATCGGTTTCGGGGTCATACTTCCAGTTGTTGTTCTTATCCTCAAAAGCGTATATTCGGTAGTCGACCGGTTGCAGATTCTGAGCTATAAAGATGCCGTTGGTCTCGGCACGTGCAATAGCGGCAGGTTTCGAGTTGAGTAGCGTCGAGTCGTATTGCGGAATCGAGTCGACCGATGCCGGATAGAAGTAGATTATTGTGCGCCCTACGCTGTCGCCCTTCGAGGCGCTGACCGTATAGCCCGACATAAAGAGCGAATCAATCTCTTTGCCGGTTGAGAAGACGTATCGCAAACCTTTGAGCGGATTGCCTTCGTTGTTGTCGCGTATGGCGGTTCCGAAGTCGAGCGCATAGGTGCGGTTGTCGTCAAGCGTGTCGGTTATGGTTATCTGCAACGCCTTGCCCTTGACCAAAAGCTTGGGGGCGTGTTTCATATCGGGCGAGGTGAAAAACTCCTTCTGCTGGTCTTTGATTTGGATATACTCGTTGAAGGTCAACAGAATCTTCTTCTCGTTCATATTGGTCGAGTAGAACATCGGCGAAGCGGCCACCACAACAGGCGGCAAAGAGTCCTTGGGGCCTCCCTGCGGCGAAACAATGTTGGCACATCGCCAAAAGAATGCACAGCCGAAGAGCAGCACTACGGTTGTCTTCAAAAGTATGTTGACTGTCCCGGGTTTCATCTATCGGACGTTATGCTCGGTCTCAATCTCTTCATAGAGTTCGTGCACACTCTTTTTCAGCAGAGGGTGGATCTTGTCGGGAACTATCTCGTTGAGTGGTTTGAGCACGAAATCGCGATTCTGCAACAGCGGGTGGGGAATTTTCAGGTCGGGGGTGTTGATTACGCGGTCGTCGTAGAAGATGATGTCGATGTCGATCTTACGCGACGAATACAACTCGCCCGTTTGAGCTTTTATGGCGGCCTCGGTGGCGCGATCACGTCCAAGCTGGTGCTCGATAGACTGCACCTTCTCCAACACCTCTTCGGGCAGAAGGTCGGTATCGACCAGTATGGCCTGATTGAAGAAGTTCTCGGCCGACGTAAAGCCCCAGGCCTTGCTCTCGTAATTGTGGGAACAACGCAGAATAATGCCGATTTGACGGTTGATCTCCTGTTGGGCGTGGCGAAGCGTGTCCTTGACGTCGCCCAGATTGCCGCCCGTGATTAAAACCACTTTTGCCATATTTTCAATTTGCCTTTCTAATGATTAATTTACTGACCGACAGCGCGTAATGAGTGAGAACTATCTTGACGTTGCCGTTCTGGGCAATGTCGCGCAGTGCACTCTCCGTCTCAAAAACGAGCTCCTCGATATTGTGATTGCCCACAAAGGGCGAAAACTTTGTGCAAAAATCGCGCTCTTGGCCCCACAGGTAGCTGACCTCGTTCATTCCGGCCGACAACATATAGGACTCGCGAAACATACCCAAAGAGTATTCCAAAAAACTCTTCTGACCCTCACGCCCCATAGCCGCCACACGTTCGACCCAATCGAAAATATCGAGGTGGCGTTGCGAGTAGCAGAGTCGCATAAGCGAGGTGAAGAGTCCGAAATTATCCTCCTCGGCCGAACGATTCTCCGGCGAGAGTATGCGCCGCAGCTCCAAAATCGAGCCGTCGGCAAGCTGTGCTGCCGCACGCGCCTCGTCGGGTTGCGCCCCCATACGCTCTGTGCCGTAACGCGTCAGACTCTCCGGCTCTATGCGTGGCACACAGACCTCCTGCGTGCGCGACACTATTGTCGGCAACAACTGTTCGGGGTGCTCCGAGAGCAGCAGAAAGAGGGTCTTCTCCCACGGCTCTTCGAGTGTTTTGAGCAACTTGTTGGCAGCCTCTTCGTTCATCTTTTCGGGCAACCATACGACAACGGTTTTATACTCGCTCTCGAATGCCTTGAATGAAAGCGTGCGGATAATCTCGTCGGCCTCCTTTTTGGCAATCAACCCTTGCGCATTGTCGATGCCGATGGCGGCATAGAGCGCCTGCTCGTCGAAACAGAGGTCGGTGGCGAGCGCCAGTTGCCTCCACTCGGCCATAAAGTAGCTGCTTGTGGGCTTCTGCTGGCCGCTCCACCCTTTGGGCGCGGCAGTCGGGAATACAAAGTGGAGGTCGGGGTGTGCCAACTGCTCTATTTGTCGGCAGGAGGGACACTCGCCGCACGAGTCGCCACCACGACGGTTGGTGCAGTTGAGATACTGTACGTATGCCAACGCCAAAGGCAGCACGCCATAGCCCGCACTGCCCGTAAAGAGCTGTGCGTGGCTTACGCGCCCGTTATCGACCGAGTTGCGCAGCATCGCTTTCAAGTCGTCGTGACCTATGACATCGGCAAATTTCATCGTTCCAAAAAATTGCAATAGTGTTAAATAGCAAAGATAGTTATAATTTGTCGTATTTGGCAATTATGGGGTTACAAAAATCGCCGCAGAAAAATTCTGCGGCGATTCTCGGTTCGAAAATAACATCCGTCGCCCCCTAATTAATTTTGACGCAACGAACCGATGCCGCTGTTTTGCGGTTTGTAAAGTCATTTGTCACATAACCCGTATATGTACCACCCGGAACACTCAACTCGGTCCAACCGCTATTGTCAAGCGAGAGGTACGAACGGCGACGATGGTCTTTGGAAACGCCCGCCACATCGGAGGTATATGAACCTTGATAGTCGCCCTTCTGTCCGACATACCACCAGCCTCCCGAAGTTGCAGGCAGTCCGCGGTCGGGGCCCTTGTAGCCTGCACAGGGGAAGAACGAGGTTTTGCCGCCCAACGTGACGTTCAGTCCGCCGTAACCGTCGCTCGTGGAGACGGGGGTATAGGTCGGGTTGAGCGCAAAGATTGCTTGAAGCTCCTCGGCTGCCACGCGGTAACCGTAGGGGCAGGGGTCGTAGATTGTCTTGGTCAGCACAACATTTCCTTCGCTATCCTTAACATAGCCCCAGAGGAAGTTGATGTTCTCGTACAACCAGTCGTAACCGTAGTAGAGTGAGTTGATTGCATACAACAGCTCGCCGGGGTACCTTACGCCCGTAAGCAGCGTATTGGCCCCAACCACGGGCAACACCGAAGTGATTGCATTGGTGCTGTAATCGTAGACGGGTTTAATCGACATATCCTCGGTGTCATAGTTGTAGGTCGGGGGGCCCGGGGAGGGATCTTTGCGCCCCCATTGGTAGTAGAGGCCGTAGGTTTCGAGCAGACTGGCTCCCGTACCGCCTGCCGTAAATGAGGCCGACGTGGCTCCCAGATTACGGTCCATAATGGTTGCACCCGTAGAGAACGTAATATCCTGTGGCGGGTCGGTAATCCAGATGTGCCAACTCCAAATCACATTGCCCGAAGAGTCCTTGATTGCCAACACTGCATTGCCCTCAACGGCCTGTCGTGTTCCCGAAATCATCTTGCCCGGTACCTGAAAACGGATATAGCCGTGTTGCAGTTGGACGTTGGTGAGCAATCCGCGCTCGCTCTCCCAAATAAGGTCTACCGAATATTCGTTGGTGATCTCCGCTTCGGTAACGTGGAACTGTGTTGAGCCTTGACCCGAGACGATACCGTCGTCGCCATTGCCCACAAAGTTGGCAATGAAGTTAAATCCGGGGTAATCTTCGCCCGTAAAGTCGAGTGTGGTGGCATCGACAATATAGCAGTTGGCCATCTCGAATACCCCCGGCACGCCGGTCGATTTCGAGAGGTTTTTAAAGTTGTCGGTATCCTCGTTCTGCACATAGACATCGACCGACTGGTCGGTTTTCAGATTGAGCTTGAAGTCGTAGATTTTGCTCGCTTCGAAGAGTTGGGTTGTAATGCCCGTAACTTCGTCGGTAACCGAACCCGGGAGGGTTGCATTGAAAGTACCCGCTTTGGTTCGGATTGAAATCTCTACGCCGCTATTGCCGGGTTGTACCAAAAAATAGCCCAAATATGGAGTGTGAGCGCTGTCAGAGCCGTTCATATTATCCATATTGATTGGATAAGTGGCCTCATAGTCGTCGTTGTTGTGGTTCACGTCTTCGGCGCCATACATCTTCGTGGTGATGATTGGCAGGTTCTTGCGGTCGTACCAGCTGGTCACCTCACCAAATTCGCCAAGCGCTGTGGGCAGTGCAATGGTGCAGCTTGTGGGCTGTCCCATAACGGTCACGCCTTGAATTGTGCCCCACGTTTGCAAGTTCTGTTCGGTCTGCGTATTGGCATAAACCCAGATACGTACAGCCGAGAGATAGTGCTTATAGGTGAGGTAGTTGCTGTAAGAGGGGTTGGCCTCGTTGTGACCAAAAGGCTGGCGGTAGGCTGTCTCCGAACCCGAGTCGTTGTGCCACTGCTGTCCCTCTTTGAGGTTGCTCATCATCAGGTCGGTCTTGCCGTCCAACAGGTTTTTGAATCTGACCGAGTAGCGTCCGGCGTCCTGAACGAGCACGCTGCTGAATCGCGAATTGTTGAACAGGGCCGAGACGGGTTTGTTGGAAGCGTTGCGTTGGAGCGTACAGTTGCGCGGATACCACCCCACCAAACGAGTGTGGTAGAAAGTTGTATCGGGCTGTGCGGGCGCAATGTAGGGTGCAACATAGATGCTGTAAACCTGCGTGGGGGCAAATGTAACCGAACGGTAGTGGATATTCTCGGTATTGTCGGGCGACGAGATAACCGTTGCCTCCAACACCGTCGAGTTGTTCCAATCGTTATAGGTGTAGAGCCCGAGGTTGGTCACAGCGTCAATGTTCTCGTCTATACGCAGGAAGTTGGAATCGAGCGTGCGGGTTGTTGTCTGGTCTATGATGGTTCGCGTCGGGCTGTCGGAGCCGTTGCCGCCCCAGACGAACAACGATGCCGAGGGCGACATTGCGCCTGCATCGAAGGGGGTGTGAACCTCCGGGGGGTAGACATCGCCGAAAATATCGTCCCAATAGTTGCAACCGCCCATCATTGCAGTGGCGGCGGCAACCGTGAGCATCATTAAGTATTTTATGGTCTTTTTCATAATCTCGTTTACTGTTTGGCGCATCTTATGGCACGTCCTGGAACCATACCGTCACGCATTTGTGCGCCAAAGGTATAATTGGTGGCAGCAGCATAAGAACTGGTTTGGTTATAGAAATACGAACCCGCAGCGCTCGACATAAAGAAACCTCTCACGCGACGGTCGCCGCCCCAGGGCAGTGCGTTATACGACGAGGCCATCGTTCCAACATTTGTAACATAGCCGGTTTGCGGAGCGCGGTAGCCTTGGAACGGATACCAGCAGAAACCGACGTTCATTGTGGTCTGGGTGGCCGTAGAAGAGAACGTTTGGGCAGATGCCGATCCACCGTGAATATACGAAATGTTGTTGGTCGTGGGGAAGAACTGGCCGGCCGTTGTGGCAGTCGACTGGCCTGAGGGGATTCGGCTGTAATAGACACCGCCATTTTGTCCCTCACCAGCTGACTCCTCCATACCTGCCGACGACCACGTGTGGTGATGACAGAGCTGGTATCCGGGCGGGCAGGGGTCGTGAACGGTCTTGGTGATACCCGAACCCTCACCTGTATTATCGGCATTACCATAGCCCCAGCTTGCGTCGTTGACGTTGCTGGAACTTATCGACGAGGCGTTCCAGATGTAGGACGACGAGGTATAGAATGTGGTCGGGTGTTCGGCCACTATCGAGAGTGCCGTTGCCGAGGTACCTGCTGCGGTGGCATAGAGTCCTGTTTTGGTCGACCACGTTCCCGTAGCGGGGTCTTTGTAATACCAGGTCGACGAAGCGGCCGACGAGGCGGTACCTGCCGCATAGGCGGCAGGGCCGGGGAACGGGTCTTTGCGTCCCCACTGGTAGTAGAATCCGTAGGTGGAGAGGCGTTTGTTGGCAGTCCACGTCTCGCTCGCAGCCGTAGGTGCGTAGGTTGCACCGAGGTTGCGGTCCATTACCGAGTAATCGCCCGTCGTCACATCGGCAGGCTTGTCGGTGAGCCAAATATGCCACGTCCAAAGGATATTGTTCGACGAGTCGAACGCTGCCAAAATCGCGTTGCCCTTGGCATATTTGTCGGTTGCAATGCCGAACTGAATGTAGCCTTCGGCATCGGGTACGCTTTCGGAGAGTATAATCGGGCAGTCGGTGCCTGCGGTGTTGTTGGTGCCGTTGAGGTCGCCCTGCCACCAGAGCACGTCAATTTTGCTGATACCCGTTATGGAGGCGGTAAGGTCATCGCCAATAGCGGCTGTGTTGTTTGTTTCGGAGAACTTGAACGCCACAACGCCGTTGCCGCGCACGGTAGCATTGAACTTGTAGTAGCCGCCCGAGCTGACGACATAGGAGTTGGCCGTCTGAACACGGCTCAAATTGGTAACCACATTCTGAACCGTGGTCGAGATGCACCTCACAGGATAGGCATCGGCACGGGTATGGGTATAGGTAGCGGTCGAGCCCGGGACTGCCGCTTTATTGGTGGCGTTGTACTCGAAGTGGTAGACATCGGTGGCATCGTAGGGTTGACAGCAGGCAGCGTAGATACCGCCGCCCGAAGTTTCGCGGTCGGTGACGGTGGAGGGGTCGCTCGATGCAATGTAGCCGGCCGAGGGGTACCAGTGGTCGATTGAGACAATCTGGAAGTAGCCGAAAGTGCTCTGCTCGTAGGACGACAACAAATCCCAGGCACGTTTTTCGGGGACACGGTAGCCCACCGGACAGGGGTCGTAGATTGTCTTTTTGTATTCCGAACTGGGACTTACGTAGCCCCAGTAGTGTTGGTTCGGTGCCGAAGTCCAGTTGGTCACGGCGGCAGTTTCGCCATAGAATTTCATAGGGTTGGCCGAGGCTATAATGGGCAGCACCTGCTCGTTGGAGGAGGTGTAATTGGCGGCCGAGGGAATCATTGGGTCTTTGCGCCCCCACTGATAGTAGAAACCATAGGTATTGGCTTTCTCGGCGGCGGTGAGTGCCAGAATCTTTGCTTCGGTTCTGGGCGCGTAGGTTGCGCCAAGGTTGCGGTCAAGCATCGAGTAACCGTTGATGTAGCCGTGAATTTTGGGGTGGTCGGTAATCCAGATGTGCCACGTCCAGATGATGTTGCCGTCCTTCTCGTCGTAGGCGGCAATTATCACGTTTCCCTTGTTTTTGAGCCGGTAGTTACCCTCAATGGGTTTGCCGTCCGAGTCGGTGTACCCGGGCACCTTGAAGAAGACCGAACCGTCGTTAAGGTAGTTGGTGGTCAGCTGAATAAGGTCGGGGGTCGAAGTGTAGAGAATGTCGATATAGCCCGGGTTGAGCGAGCAGTCCGACACGCCTACAAGCGAGCCACCGCCATTAGCGTTGCCGCAACCCTTCACGTCGCCGCGAAAACAGTATCCGAAGTTGGCAGTCGAGACAATGTAGCAGTTCGACGTACCGTAGCGGCTCAAATCGAAGAAGATGTTTGAACCAATCGTGGCATCGACCTCGCCGTAGTTGACCCAATCCGAAACCGAAATCTCGACATTGAGTATTCCGTGCTCCGAGAAGCACAAAACCACGTAGTAGGAGAAACCTGCCTTGAAATCGCTGGCAATGGAGATTGCTTTCGATGCCGAAGCGAGCGTTGTGGTAACATCGAGGTTGAGCAGACCGTCCTGCGGCGGTGCTGCGATGAAGTGTGTCGCCAGACGCTTTGAGGCAAAACCGACGGGAATGTCACCGCCGTCGAAATAGATGCCGTTAAGGTTGTCTGTGGCGTGGCCCGCACCCGTTGCGGCATCGTCGAGAACCCAGTCGCCCAACGAGATCGGCTGAGTGTCGTCGAAACTGTAAGAGAGCGTGGAGGGCAGCGTGAGCGTGCAGCGCTTGGGTGAATCGGTGAGCGTGATATTGGTCAGATAGCCCCAGTTGGTGATACCCTCTTCAAGCTCTTCGCCGGTAGAGGTGTCGACTTGGTGCATCTTGTAGATATAGATATTGAAACGGCTGAGTGCGTGGTTGAAAACCATAGTCTCCATACCGGTGGCCTGCGTACCCGAGGCGACCGAACTGTAAAGAATGTCGGTCTTTCCGTCGATATTGTTCACAACGGTCGTTGCCGTCGCGTTCGACGAGAATGTTCCGCGCGGATACCAGCCCAAGTAGTTGACGTAATCGGCATCGTTGACGTAGAATTGCGACGACGGAAAGTCAACATCGCGCAAGAAATTGGCATCGGGCACATTGCCGAGCGTACAATCTATCTTCGAAAGGCCGACGAACGGGAGTGCCACCGCGTTGTCGTGGTTGGTCTTGGTTTGGTCGACGCGCACCAATGCGATAGGCAGATTGGCAGCTGTCACGGTTGAGGGTTCGAGTACGCCGCTGTTGTCGGCCGTGGTTCCGCGGGTCTGCTTCACCGAGCCTTTGTCGGCGTGGAGGTAGCCGGCTTTAAGCTCAATGCCCCCGTCGTGGTTTTGGTTCGGAAACAGGTCGTCAATCACCATTTGGCAGCCTGTAAAAGCGGCCGTCGCCCCCACAAGCAGCAGTAATTTAAGACTCTTTATGTTTGCTTCTCTTTTCATAATCTTTTTACTTGATTTCGGGCAAAATCGTGCCGTTGACATAACTTACCGCCGGCCACTCCTTGATTGTGGCTTGCAGTTCGATGCTCGTATCGACCACCAAAGAGTAGATATTGCGTTGTGCAACGGTAAAATTACCGTATTTATAGAGTTGGAATGTACGCGATATTGTTTTGGGCGTAGCGCCGTCCTGCTCCACAACCGAGCACTCTATGGTGAGTGTTGTAGTGTTTATAAGTTGTTGTGGGATAGCAATAAACTTCATTACGGCCGGAGTTGTGGTGCGGTCGTCGGTTGCTGCCAACGAGCCGGTGAGCGAATAGCTGCCGTCCTGCGTATCGGAGGCGGCAGTCCCCCACTGGTTGGTTGCGCCGTCGCCGTATATGGCGTGGTTCGAACAGGTGAGCACTCCCTCTTTGTAGATATTGCTCACAGTGATATTCGAAACCGTGACGCTGAAAAGTTCGGGGTTTTTGGTCACATATATCTCGACCATAGCCATTGCGTGTTCCAGTTCGAGCGTCACAATGGGGCCGCGGATAGGGGTCGACGAGGTCGCCGTGGCGGGGAACTGACGGGCAAGCAGGTAGTCGATTGTTCCGTTTGCCGAGTAGAGGGCAGGTTGTTCAACCGTTATTGTCTCGCCGTTGTTGGCTATCGTCAGACCGTTGCCTTCGGCCGTGGTGGGCGAATAGGCCCAGCCCCAAAAGTTGTAGGTAGCGCCCGCGATCCAGGTTGTCGTGCCCGAGGCAAGGCTCCATATTCCCGTTGCCGCGTAGAATATCTGGCCGCCCTCGTAGTATGTGCCGTTGATTTGGTTTGCCCCTCGCTTGCCGTAGACAAAGACGCTTGTGGTGGCGCTGTTCTGAATCTGCGCAAGGTCGGTAATGGGCGTTTTGGTGGTCGACTGCGCAACGGGAATGCTGAAACAGATCTGCTCGCTGAGCACCTCCGGTTCGGTGGAGTTGTGGTCGGCACAGGCGGTCAGCATCAGAGCTGCAAAAGTGAATATGTATATTCGGTTTTTCATCGCTTTCATCTCCATTATTCGAGTACAATCTCCTTGTCGACCCAGGGCACAATCGTTACGCTTATCAGTATGTTCGATGTCGAAACGGTAATCACATAGTCGTACTTCTTGCCCGCCTCCCACGCGGTCACACTCGACAAATTGGCCAAACTGACCGTTCGAGCTGTTGATGCCCAGTTTTCAAGAGATGCGGAAGAGCAAGTTCTACTTCCAAGTCGACAATACAAATTCAAATCGCTTCGTGATGCCGTTGAAAACAGTAGCTGTATCGAACTTGTAATGCTTTGGGGGACAACCAACAAATAGCCGTCGGAATCCAAAACATAGCCGCTCGCATTGGGCTGAAAATTGGCAGTAGAGTACAGAGCAGATTGGTCGGTTGCACTTATTGGAACCGAAATACCGTTGCCGGTTGCAACAAGATTGGTTGTAAACAAATTGCCGTAATTGTATCTATACCAGGCGCTTTGATCTGTATAGTATCTCGTTGTAAGTGGGTCTGAACCTTTATTAACTGAATTGCTGTATGTCTGAGTGGTCAAAGCACTTGCACAGACAAATTGTGGGGTTGTTGCCGTTGTGCCCGAGGCATAGCCGACCGTACCCCAAGTGACTGCCGAACCGTCGTAGGTCATATTGGAGCCTTGATTTTTGATACCTTGCAAATATTGACCCAAAACCACAAAGTTGTTGTCGGTGGCGTTGCGCACCGAAAAGCGGACGGCGGCCAATGCGTGCTTCATAGGCAGGGTGACGATGCCCTTGCCGTCGGCTGCAACGTCGCGCGTGGCGGCACCAACCAAAATATCCTCCTGCGCGGTGGTCGAAAGTTGCGACACATAGGGGCCTGCGTAGGTTATGGTCTTTGTGGCGGCATTGTGGGTGAACCCCGACGACTTATAGGGATAGAAACCGCCAAAGTCGTAGACTGCGCTCGACAGCCAGTATTGGGTGGGCGAATAACTCCAATCGCCTGCGGCGTCGCAGGTGAGTTCGGTATTGTCGAAGATTGAGGCCACGCCGCCGCCCGAAAGGGTCACGCGGCCAAAGAGCGAAATCTTGCTGCCGTTGTAGGTAATATCGTCGAGCGAATTGATGAGATTGCGGGTAGCGGGGACGAAACCCGAGGCAAAACTGATGCCGTCGGCAGGGTCATAGGGCATCACCTTCTCGTCGGAGAAGATGTTGCACGACCCGAGTGAGGTCATCGTAATTAACGCCACAACAAATAATTTTATCGTGGTACGATAAAATTTCATTGCGGTCGATTGGTTGTAATTCATATCAAGTTGGTTCTTTTATTGCTTGTCCGACAACGATTTACAAACCTCTCTCTCCGCCGTCGGCTCTGTCTATACCTATATTTGTACGCGCAAAGGAATAAAAAATTTTTCTAATATACAAAACTTTTTCTTTCCTTCCTATTTTATCGGCCTTCGGAGCGCCTTTTACCACTTTGGCCTTTTTGGCCTTTTTGGCCTCTGTTTTTCAGACCAAATTTTAACCCGCCTGCGGCGGCTTTTCCTCCTCCTTGCGAGGCATAGCCTGCAAGCAGTCTCTGCTCCCGCTTCGAGCGTCGGTTGAATTTTGAATTCTGAATTTTGAATTCCCTTACCGTCCTGTGCTTCCGAAACCGCCCTCGCCACGCAAAGTGTCGGAAAGCGTGTCGGCACTCTCCCACTCTGCCTGCTCGCAACGAGCCACAACAAGCTGCGCAACGCGTTCGCCGTTGGCCACCTCAAAGGCGGTGTCGGAGAGGTTGACCAATATCACCTTAACCTCGCCGCGATAGTCGGCGTCAATTGTCCCGGGGGCGTTGAGCACCGTAACTCCGTGTTTTGCAGCCAGTCCGCTTCGCGGACGTACCTGAATTTCGTAACCATCGGGAATCTCTACGTAGAGCCCCGTAGGTATCAACGCTCTTTGCAGGGGTTTTAGTGTGACGCTCTCCGTGAGGAAAGCACGCACGTCCATTCCGGCCGAGAGAGCCGTTTCGTAGTGAGGGAGTTCGTTATTCGAACGATTAATGACCTTAACTTTCATTTTGTAACTGTTTATTGCTGTTTATCGGGTTGACTGACGGTGTAACAGGCGGCGGAAATTGATCTTCTCGCGGCGAATAAAATAGATGAGGTACAGGCAGAGCAGAGCAATATCAATCAGATATTTGAGCCACACCGGAAGAGCCGCGGCAAGCAGGCTTGCGCCATAGCACAGAGCGCCCAAAAGCAGGTATTCGCCCATACGTTTCAAATCGTAAGGTATGGGGTAATACTTGCGGTTGAGCAGGTAGCTCACCACAACCATAGACACTTCGCAAACAAGCCTTGCCAGCGCCGCACCCGGATAACCGAGCGAGGGCACCAACATAATGTTGAACACAACGGTAAAAACCAACCCGATTCCGGTCACCACAATGGCATATTTTGTCGCGCCCGTCTGTTTGTACCAGAACGAGAGGTTGAGCACGATACCCGAACACATATTGCTCAAAAGCACAATCGGCAGAATGTAGATACCCTCGCGGAAACTGCGCCCGACAATCAGCGCAAACAGGTCGGCAAATAGCGTAATGAACAGAAAGATAAAGACCGAAACAATAATGAAGTATTTGAGCGCCTCGGCATTGGAATTTTTGAACTCGTCGCGCTTGAAATCGGCCAAGAAGAATGGCTCGGCGGCAAGTCGGTACATCTGTGTGAAAAGCAGCATCACAACCCCGATTTTGACCACCGCACCATAGACACCCAAGGCGGCCATAGCCTCGCCAGCAGGCATCAGGTATTTAATCATTTGGCGGTCGATAAACTCGTTGGCCGTCCCCGCAATACCGCTCACAAGCAGTGGCAGGGAGTAGAGAAAGATGGTGCGAAATATCTTTGGGTCGATGCGCGGAAAGACGCGGTCACACGAGGGAAGTAACAAAATGAAAGTAATGGCGCTTGAAACGAGGTTTGCAACAAAGGCATAACCCGGGTCGGTGGGCGTTGAAAACATCTGTAAGGCCCCTATCCGACCGTTGTAAAACAGTAAGCAAAGCCCCAAATTGATGACCACCGAAATCAGGCGGACAATGACGTAACGACCCGCGCGCCCCTCCTGCCGAAGCCGAGCAAAGGGTATCGCGCCCGCCACATCAAACATTATGATTGCACCCGTTATCCAGATGTAGCTGCTGCTTGCGGAGTAGCCCATAACCTCGGCCAACGGCCTTTGGAAGAGCAGCACAACCACCATAAAGAGCGCAGCCGCCGTAAGCACCGCACCCCACGTGGTGGCAAAGACCCGACGTTTGGCCGACTCGTTATCGGCCTTGGCCGCGAAACGGAAATAGCCCGACTCCATACCCATAGTGAGCACCACCAGTGCAAAGGGAATAAGTGCGTAGATGTCGGTGATTACGCCATACTCGGCCTGCGACATAATGCGCGTATAGTAGGGTACAAGCAGGTAGTTGAGCAGTCGCGCAACAACGCTGCTGATACCGTAAACGGCCGTCTGTCCGGCCAAACGCGAAAGGTTTGAACTCATTTTGGTGGAGAGATAACATTGCAAATATACTCATTTTTTGCCTATGTGCTCCACGTGACAGATTTTGGGCGGTGGCGGTGCAGGTCGCCCGAGGGTGCGGCACGCAACGTGGAGATTACGGATTGTAACCACCCAAAAGCGACGATACCTAATAATTTGAATAAAAATATTTGATTGTTATCCGAAAAAACTCTATTTTTGTGACAATTCGTAAGCAGTCAATAAAAACACACTAAAAATCATAAGACTATGTACGGTAAATTCAAAGAGTACCTGCAAAAAGAGATCGCCGACATACGCGAGGCCGGCCTCTACAAAAACGAACGCATCATCTGTTCACCCCAGAGAGCGGCAATCGAGGTTGGCGGCAAAGAGGTAATCAACTTCTGCGCAAACAATTACCTCGGGCTGTCGGACAATCCGCGTTTGATTGATGCCGCAAAACGCACAATGGATTCGCGCGGCTACGGTATGTCGTCCGTGAGGTTCATCTGCGGCTGTCAGGACATTCACAAAGAGCTTGAAAAGGCCATTGCCGACTACTTCGGAACAGAGGATACCATACTCTACGCCGCCTGCTTCGATGCCAACGGCGGAGTCTTCGAACCGCTGTTGGGCGAGCAGGACGCAATCATCTCCGACGCGCTGAACCACGCCTCCATAATCGACGGCGTAAGGCTTTGCAAGGCAGTCCGTTATCGCTACGCCAACGCCGATATGGGCGAATTGGAAGAGCGCTTGAAAGAGGCTCAGGCACAGCGTTTCCGCATCATAGTTACCGACGGTGTATTCTCAATGGACGGCAACGTCGCCAAGATGGACGAAATATGCCGTCTGGCAGCAAAATACGACGCATTGGTAATGGTCGACGAATGCCACTCGGCAGGCGTTGTTGGCCCCACGGGTCGCGGCGTAACCGAACTCTACAACCTGCGTGGCGAGGTCGACATCATCACCGGCACACTCGGCAAGGCCTTTGGCGGTGCCGTAGGCGGATTCACCACCGGACGCAAAGAGATTATCGAGATGCTGCGTCAGCGTTCGCGTCCCTACCTCTTCTCCAACTCGGTTCCACCCACAGTAGTAGGTGCAAGCATAGAGGTCTTCAAAATGCTCAAAGAGAGCAACGCATTGCACGACAAGCTGGTAGCCAACGTCGAGTATTTCCGCTCGCGTATGCTTGCCGCCGGATTCGACATCAAACCCACGCAGTCGGCAATCTGCGCCGTGATGCTCTACGACGCACGCCTCTCGCAGGAGTTTGCCGCACGTCTGCTCGACGAGGGCATCTATGTGACCGGTTTCTACTACCCCGTTGTTCCAAAGGGTCAGGCACGTATTCGTGTACAGGTTTCGGCAGGTCACCAAACCGAGCACCTCGACCGTTGCATAGCCGCTTTCACCAAGATAGGCAAAGAGTTGAACGTAATAAAATAACCAAAAACAGCGACAAATGCCAAAAGCCAACATCGACAAAATCGACAAGCAGATTCTGCAATTCCTTGTCAAAAATGCACGTATGCCATTCTTGGAGATTGCGCGCGAGTGTGGAATTTCGGGTGCCGCAATCCACCAACGAGTCAAAAAACTCGACGAACAGGGCATCATTCTCGGTTCGCGTCTGGTAGTCGACCCCAAGAGCCTCGGATTCGACGTCTGTGCCTTTGTGGGGGTCAGGGTTCAAGACCCCGCCAAGGGCGAACAGATTGTCAACGCTCTGAATGGGATTCCCGAAATTGTGGAATGCCACTATATTACGGGTGCCTACAACCTGCTGTTGAAGATGTACTGCATCGATAACGATCACCTGATGCACACAATGTTCGACCGCGTGCTGACAATCGGCGGCATAGTTGCTACCGAAACCTATATCTCGCTCTCACAACCCTTCGAACGCCAAATCGACGTTCACCGCCTGCTTGATGAATAGTCTGCTGTTGACCAAAGAGTTCTCGTTCGAAATGGCCCACACGCTGACGGGCTACGACGGGGCTTGCCGTGAGATTCACGGCCACTCTTACCGCTTGTCGGTGACGGTGGAGGGCACGCCGTGCGACGACAGTTCGAACCCGAAGCTGGGTATGGCTGTCGACTTTGGCGACCTGAAACGAATCGTCAACACCGAGGTTGTGTCGCGTTACGACCACGCTTTTGTGCTGCGTCGTTCGCCCGAAACCGAAGAGATTATAGAGGTGCTCTCACGCCACTTCACAAAAATCGAGGCCAACGAGTGGCAACCCACCTGCGAAAACCTCGTTCGCCACTTTGCCAAACTGATTGCGCCTGCACTGCCGGAGGGTATCAAACTGCACTCGTTGAGGCTTTACGAAACGGCCACCTCGTCGGCCGAACTGATATTATAGCAACTTTTTGTAGCCGAAATATGTTCATTGCTCAGCAAAAACGCCGTGAAAATATGGCGGAATACATACTTTATCTCTGGCAGTTGGAAGACCTTCTTAGAGCCTTGAAACTCAGCCCAGAGGCCATCTATGCCCAACTTGTCGAGCCTCTCGACCGACCGGCCGAACAAAAGCAGCAGGCCTTCTTATGGTATATGAGTTTGGTCAACCTGCTCAAAGAGGAGGGCAAGACCGAGAGCGGACACCTCAACCACACGCTGCATCTGATTGACGATATGGAAAACCTGCACCGACAGTTGTTGGAACTGCCGGCCGGTGAAGAGTACCGCCAGCTTTGGCAGCCGCTAAAAGAGGAACTTCCACGGCTGCGAATAGTCCTTGCGCGCGACGGCATTTCGGATATGGAGCTCTGTTTCCGTGCACTCTACGCAGTGATGCTCTACCGCATCAAAGGCGACAACACTAAGTCGGAGGTCACCGACGACGTTGTGGCTATGATTTCGCCCGTTGTGGGCAAATTGTCGGAGATATATGGCCGCGTCGAACGCGGCGAAATCGATCTTTTTGGCGGCAACAAGTGATCAATGCCACGTAACGGTATTGGGGCTGAATGAGATTGTCGAGAAGTCGAACCCTATATTGAACAGCCTGCTTTCGCCTGCCACAAACTCCAAATTGTCGGCCGAGAACTGCTCTGCAAAGCCTATTGCACAACCCGACGGGTTCACAACGGTGTATTCGACCTCCAACACCACCTCGGCAGGCTTTTGCGGAATCAGATAGATATAGTTATTCTCGTCATTGAGCTGAACGCTGCTCCTGCTCTGTCCGCCACCCATCTGCTCGAATGAAGCAAACTCCTCGGACGATAGTTCGAATGATCCGACGCTGACGGCTTGGGGGGTAGTCGTACCTATATAATTGGCCGAATCGAAACGACGGCACGCGCGATCGGGAACTGCCCACTCGCCTGTCGAGAGGTCGACAATGCCCTCTGCATAAAAATTGCCGCGCAGGGCCACTCGGTCGATGCGCAGGGTATTGCCGTCGCGCAGGTCGAACGTTGCTTTCGCCCCCTTTTCAACAACATCGAAACGACGTTCTTTGCCATCGACACAAACCGAAACAGAGAATCCCACGCGCGACAATACCGGACGCAGAGCCAGAAAAGCACTACCATTCTCGGCCACCGCCGAACCAACGGCCAAATCGCCCGAACCGGCTCCGACACGGTAGTGGAAACCGGCACTGTTGGCTGTCGACCGGGAGCCGACAAACGCTTCGGGAATAAGCTGATTGGACGAATTATATGGCGATACGGCATAGATTTCGGCACAGGTTACGCAGAGCGATTGCGACCATTCAAAAGAGTGCAATACCTCGCCGTCAAGTTCAGTGAAATCGTTTTCGGTCTGCCACTCTCCGATGCTGCCCATTGGCCTGATCCAAATGCCGGTGTTGTCGGCCGTATCGTAAGAGATTTGCCGAACCGTAGAGAGTGAACGCGACGCCGAGTAACCGCTTCTTACAATACGCACATCGACACGCGAGTCGTCAATAGGGTGTTCGGTCACAGTGCCACACCCTGTTGCAAATAACGAACAAACTCCGATAATAATCAGAGGTACCCGCGTTGCTTTTATGACGATACTTTTCAACATAACGATTTGGCGGAACCGCTCTCTTTTCAGACGCATTTATTTGTGTCGGATTAGTTTTTGGGGGCAGGTTTCCAGGTACAAAACTATTTACAATCGCGGTACTTGATTATGAAAATCGAGCATATTATTGTTGTTATCGTACCGAAAATGTTTTTAGTACACCCGTTTTGACAAATACCTTATTTACAACTGCTTACCGAGGTGTAGAAAAGGCATTTTTGTACGAATACAACAATTTTGCACCTCCAAAATGCAGTTTTTAGGATAGCAAAAAAAGGCGGCAGAGCACTTTTTGTGCCTCTGCCGCCAAAATCTAATAATGGGGCGAAATTACTTCTCCTTTTCGTCGCGCTTAACAAACAGGCAGACCACGCCCAGAGCAATGACCAGTACGGGCAAGACTATTTTGGTGAACGAAACACAGACACCAAAAATGTCCATTACCAAAAAGAAGACACCCGTCACCGTGGTCACCACGCCCGAAACCCAGTTGCGGGTCGAAAGCAGCACTATGCCGATGATGGTCACAAGCGACTGCCACGAGAAGAGGTAGTCGAAAAACGCCTCCGACAGAACATCGTAGTTAAACAACAGCCACACGATGCCGAGCGCAATCAGAATGGCTCCAAGTATAACGTAGGTCTTCGATTTGGCGACGCCCTTCGAGGCATCGCTACCAACTTTATTTTTGTTTATTATCTCCATAATTTACTATTTTTCTGATGATTGTTCGGTTTTGGCGGCACTCTCGGCATCGTCGTTGTTTTGAGCGTCATTTGTGTTATCCGATTTGTCGGCCTCACTCTTGTCGGAGTTGAGCCTGATGCTGACACGACGGTTGTCTTTGCCGTCCTGAATGATTTCGATCGACTCTTCATCGGTCTTGATTACGACCCTTTCGCGGCTGCCGTCGACCGAAATCGACACCTTGCCCCCGTCAGACAGCGCCTCTTCGATTCGCTGGGCGGTATCGTCGTCGAAATCGAGTTTCTTCAACTGTGAAGCGCCTATTTTGGTCCAATCGTTGACGCTGTTGAGTTGAATCTGCCAGTCGAAATCATCTAAATCGTCATAGTCGTCCCAGTCGGCAAACGAGTCCTCGATGCGGTTCTCGATAGTGTGCCAGTTCGGAGTGTTGCGTGCGGTAATGACGCAGAGCCATACGAAGAGCAGCAGGAAGATGATTCCCAAAACCGACAGCCCCTTGCGGTTGGTCTTACGGTTGAATACAAGCGTGAAGGCAAGATAGCAGACAAGAACCAGAAACATCAGCACGGTTACCATTGCCAAGATGATGTAGCCAATCGGCGATATGCCAACCAACACACCTTCGAGTGCTCCCACAAAGGGCAGTGCGACCCACGAAGCGCCAAATATCAGACCGATAATGCCAACACAGATGCCCAGCATTGTCACTCCGCAAATGATGCCAATCAGAACCAGCAAGGCCTTGAAGAAGAATTGAATGAATCGACCCAAACCATAGGCGAGGTCGGCCCAAACCGATGCGGTTTTTTGACTTTTGGGGCTCGAATTTACCGAGGCGGCCTCTTCGGCAAAGGTGTTGTGAATGGAGCTTGCCGTGACCTTTTCACCCCTCATTTCGAGCTTTTGGCGAGGGGTTCTGGCCTGCGGAATACAGATCCATAGTATAAAATAGAGCAGGAAGAAGATACCCCACAGCGATGCAAATAATTCGCTCAAACCGTTCAAAAACGGAATCACCTCAAAGAGTATGCAGAGCAGCAGCGGGGCAAAGAAACCAACACGCACCCAGACCGGATCGGTGTTGAAATAGGTGCCCAATCCGTTACAAACGCCGCCCAATTTGGCTCCGTCCATATTGCGGTAGAGCCGGCGTGCAAGCCTCTCGGTCGATGGCGAGGCGCCGTCGCTCTCGTCCAGATCGTCGGGATATCCAAGCTGACCGACAATACTGTCGACCAACTCCTTGCCGACCACTACCGTGCTCTCCTGGTGTTCGAGAATCAGTTCCACAATGCGGCTCTCTATGTCGCCCACAATCTCGGCGCGGTCGGGATTTTTGGCATAACCCGCATTGAGCCTTTTAATGTAGGTATCCATTACCTGGTAGGCATCTTGATCGAATGTGAAAGCGATGCCCGACAGACTTACTTTAACTACCTCTTTCATAGTTGATATGGTGTTTTGTTTTAGGTTATTTGCCTCTTATCTGTTTGATTTGGCCAATCAGCTCCTCCCACGATGCGTCGAGCTGTTCGAGAGCCTCGATGCCCTTGGGGGTAATTGAGTAATACTTGCGAGGGGGGCCTTGCGGCGACTCCTCCCAACGGTAGGTGAGCAATCCTTGATTTTTTTGGCGCGTGAGTATCGGATAGAGAGTGCCTTCGACAACTATCATCTCGGCATCTTTCAGGCAGGCGATAATTCGTGGTGCATAAGAATCCTCACGCGAGAGTATCGAGAGTATGCAGTACTCCAATATCCCTTTGCGCATCTGCGCTTTGACGTTATCTACATTTATGGACATATTGTTGATTGTTTGATTGTTTAATATTTACCGTCTACTCCTCTTTGGGTATCACGAGCCACATTATAAGGTATGGCAACAGCGTGGGAATCGGGCAGAAGAATAGAAAGATGAAGAGAATGCGTATTACATTTGCATCAATGTCGAAATAGTCGGCCAATCCGGCGCAAACACCACCCAGGCGGCCTTTGGAGGGCTGACGGAAGAGTTTGCGGCGTTGTTTTTGTTCATTAATAATCTCCATAATCCCTATTTTTTAGTATTACTATTGGTATTGAAATTTACATTTTGAATATCCTCTTCGGGTATTACAATCCAGAGAATGATGTAGACCCAGATGCTGATGCCGCCAAAGAAGATCAGAATGAAGGTGATAATCCTCAACAGCGTCACATCTATACTGAAATAGTCGGCCAATCCGCCGCACACGCCACCGATTACCCGCTCAGAACGCGAACGTGTCAGGCGACGGCGAACCGGCTCGGCATCGTAGACGCGGTGGCTCTCGCCAAAGGTGTCGGGCGAACCGATTACCGCCTGAGCGTGACGTACCATATCGGCCGTAACGACATTTGAGGGTGTCGCAAGTGCCTCGTTGAAGAGGTCGGAGATGCGCATCTCGATATCGTTCATAACCTCGTCTACGGTCGAAGCGTCGCAACGATTACGAATATCGTCGAGGTAGTTTTTAAGCAAACCATAGGCGTCTTGGTCGATGACGAACGCCCGTTGCCCGATGTTTACATTAATAGTCTGTTTCACTTTACTTGTTATTTTTGGTTGTTTACTCTTTTATTGATTGAATTGCATTGCAAATATACAAACATTTTTCAATACTGTGTTATGCAAAGTACCAATATTTTTTAAGTATTTTTGCAAAAATAGTAAACGCCTGCTGATTATCAGCCCTTTGCAAGTAGAAATATTTTTAATGATCGATGCAACATTTTTCTCAAAATGGCAAAGCGACTGCCCAAACCGCCACAAAAACGTTGCGGAGGGAATCGCTCTTGTAGAGAAAATGCTTACATTTGTTGTTGCAAAATGTAAACACCCAAAACTCCAAACAAAGACCCACAAAATGAAAACAGGACTAATTTTGGCGACAATCGCCGTCGTAGCAACCCTCTCCTGCACGCCCCAAAAGAGCTCTCGGTGGAGCGCTGAGCGTGCCAACAAGTGGTACGCCGAGCGTGAGTGGCCGAGCGGCTGCGACTACATTCCCTCGACGGCAATCAACCAAATCGAGATGTGGCAGACCGCCACTTTCGACCCTCAAACCATCGACCGAGAACTTGCCGTTGCCGAGCTTCTTGGCTTCAACACAATGCGCGTCTACCTCAGTTCGGTGGTTTGGAGCATCGAACCCGAAGGGCTAAAAACCAATATGAACCGCTTTTTGGAGATTGCCTGCTCGCACGGCATTACTCCGCTGTTTGTACTTTTTGACGACTGCTGGAATCCCGAGAGCGCCTACGGTCAACAGCCGGCGCCTCGAAAAGGCATTCACAATTCGGGCTGGGTGCGCGACCCCTCCGACTCGGTAAGGCAAGACACGACCGCTATGTTCGCCGCCTTGGAGCCTTACGTAAAGGATATTCTCACCTCGTTTGCCAACGACGAACGCATACTGCTCTGGGACTTATACAACGAACCGGGCAACAGCGGTTACGGTGCTCGGTCGCTTCCGCTGTTGCGACGCACCTTTGAATGGGCGCGCGAAGTCAACCCCTCGCAGCCGCTCACGGCCGGCGTGTGGTATTTCGAGTGTCCCGAACTCAATCTTTTTCAACTCGAAAACTCCGACATCATCAGCTACCACTGCTATTCGCGCAAAGATGTTCACAACGTGTGGATCAAGATGTTGCAGCTCTACGGCCGTCCGCTCATCTGCACCGAATATATGGCACGAACGCGCGAGAGCACTTTCAAAGAGATCTTGCCGCTACTCGAATCCAACAACGTCGGGGCAATCAACTGGGGGTTTGTGAAGGGCAAAACCAACACCATTTTCGCCTGGGGCACCCCAATGCCCGACAAAGACGAACCGGAAGTTTGGTTTCACGACATTATACGTCCCGACGGCACCCCGTTCGACCAAGCAGAAACAGACCTGATAAAGACCACAAACAGTCGCCACAGACAGTAGTCTTTTTCCTGTTAATAAATAAAGTTGTCTGAAAAGGACCAAAGTGAGAAAAAGAAAAAAAAGGAAAAATGTCCAACATAAGGGCCGTCTTTCACTTTCGCCCTTTTGGGCTCTATTGCCTCTTTGGGCCTTTATATGACAACCGAAAAGCACGGCTTATCATACAACTTCCAAGAAAATGGGAGTGTTTAACCAACTTGTTAGACACTCCCAATCTCTGTGCGGGGAGGGGGACTCGAACCCCCACGTCTTGCGACACCAGATCCTAAGTCTGACGCGGCTACCAATTACGCCATCTCCGCAAGCAAAAGAGTGACAAATATACAATTTTTTATTAATTTTACGGTTCAAGACGATCAATAACCAATAAAAAACATATCGCTATGTTCAGTTCAAAGACCTATTTCGAGCGTCGCAACACTCTGCGACAGAGAATGCCCAAGGGCGGAATCGTTCTGCTGCCGGGCAACAGCGAAGCTCCGCGCAACTATTTCGACAATGCCTACGACTTCCGACAAGACAGCAATTTCCTCTACTATTTCGGTCTCGATATGCCCGATTTTGTTGGCGTTATTGACCTCGACAGCGGCGAAGCCACTCTCTTCGGCGACGACCTGACTGTCAACGACATTGTTTGGACAGGCCCACAACCCTCCGTTTCGGAGTTGGCAGCAAGCGTGGGAGTGACCAACACCGCCCCTTTGGCCGATGCAAGAAAGGTGGTGACCGAGGCTGTTCGCAAGGGTCGCAAAGTTCACTATCTGGTTCCCTATCGCGGCGACAACACCCTATTGGTCAGCCGTCTGACCGGAATAAAAACCACCGAGCACTACAATCACTACTCCACCGACTTGGCAATCAAAATAGCTGCTATGCGTGAAGTGAAGTCGGCCGAAGAGATCGAGGCACTCGAACGCGCCTTTGAGATTGGCTACGCGATGCACACCACGGCAATGAAGATGACGCGCGAGGGTGTGGGCGAACGTATGATTGCCGGCGCAATGGAGGGGGTCACCCACCAGTTGGGCGCGGGCGTATCGTTCCACTCGATTGTGTCGCAACACGGCGAAACGCTCCACAACCACTCGCACGACGGAATTTGCACCAACGGCCGTCTGTTGCTCTGTGATGCGGGCGGCGAGACCACCGACAACTATTGCAGCGACCACACCCGAACATATCCCGTGAGCGGCCGTTTCTCGCCGGTTCAAAAAGAGGTCTACAACATAGTTCTGGCCTCGCACGACGAGGTTCTGCGCACCGCCAAACCGGGCCCCTACACCGATATTCACCTCACCTCCTATCGTATTCTGGCCGAGGGTCTGACCGCTATGGGTCTGATGAAGGGCAATCCGGCCGATGCTGTCGAGGCAGGTGCAGTCGCTCTGTTTATGCCTCACGGACTTGGTCACGGATTGGGAATGGACGTTCACGACTGCGAGTCGATGGGCGAGCGCGGTATGGCCGACTTCGAGGCAATGCGCGCACGTGCGGCCGAAATCGACACCTGCATCTTGCGTTCCTCGTGGAGAGTGCGCCCGGGAACGGTAATGAGCGACGAGCCGGGCATCTACTTTATTCCCACCCTTGTGGAGCAGTGGAAAGCCGCAGGCAAATGCAAGGAGTTCATCGACTTCGAGCGGCTCAAAGAGTTCTACGACTTCGGCGGAATCCGCATCGAGGACGACATTCTGATAACCGAAAACGGTTGCCGTCAGATTGGCCGCGACAAACATATTCCGGTGACGGTCGAGGAGATTGAGTCGTTTATGGCGCATTAGGGGTCTAAAAGCGGCTAAAAATTTCTTTTATCGGATAATTTGTCGTACTTTTGGCTCAAACCGATAAGATATGGGGCTATTCAGGAGCATTGCAGCAGGCATTTACCGAGCAGGTGTAGGGGTGAGAAATTGGCTCTACGATATAGGTGTGCTGCGCAGTCGCTCGTTCGAGATTCCAATCGTCTGCGTGGGCAACATCGCAGCCGGCGGTACGGGCAAAACCCCTATGGTGGAGTTTTTGGTCGACCGACTCGGCGACCAATATAAGATTGCAGTGCTTTCGCGCGGCTACGGACGACGGTCGAAAGGCTACCGCGAGGTTGAGTCGGGCGACTCCTACCTGCTCTCGGGCGACGAGCCCAAGCAGCTCAAACGCCGTTTCCCCGAGATTCCCGTCATCGTCTGCGCCGACCGCATCGAGGGGGTCGAACGCATCGTGAAAGAGCACCCCGAGGTGACGCTCATCATTATGGACGACGGTTTTCAGCACCGCAGCATATCCCCCAAGGTCAACATTGTGCTATCGGACTACTCCTTGCCACCGTCGGACAACCGAATGTTGCCTGCCGGTACATTGCGCGACCGCCCGTCGCAACTATTCCGCGCCAACATCTTGATTATCACCAAGACGCCGGCCGATATGTCGCCCATCGAGCGCAATATTGCTCAAAAGGAGCTGCGCCCAAAACCATTCCAGTCGGTATTTTTTACCGACGTTCAGTCAGAGAACCCCAAGCCGCTCTTTCCCGACAAGTGCACGGCGCGCGTGGTCAAAGGCACCCGAATTGTGGCGCTTGCAGGCATAGCCAATCCCGAACCCTTCTACCGTTCGCTCTCGGAGCGTTACGAGGTGCTCGACACGGTGCGCTACCCCGACCACCACACCTATCGTGTGGGCGAGGTGCGTCATCTGGCACACGAATTGAACCGATTGGGCGACGATGTGATGTTGGTCACCACCGATAAGGACGGCGTAAAACTCACCTCGCGCAAACATATCCCCAAAGAGTTGCAAAGCCGCCTCTTCACGCTGCCCATTGCTGTCCGTTTCCGCGACGGCGACGAACAACAGTTTCTCGACACGCTCAAAAAAGAGATAGAAAACAGACTATAAAAAGTGATTTTTCGTATGGAAAACAATCTTTTGCAAGAGATAAACGATGCCGCCCATTACATCGACAGTTCGACGGGGGGTTTCGAACCCGAAGTCGGAATAATTTTGGGAACAGGATTGGGCGGACTTGTCGGCCACATTGCCATCGAGCACTCGATTTCGTATGCCGACATACCCCATTTCCCCGTGTCGACCGTCGAGGGCCACGCAGGACGACTGATTTTCGGCACTCTTGGCGGCCGCAAGGTAGTTGCAATGCAGGGACGTTTCCACTACTACGAGGGCTACGCCCCGCAGCAGGTGGTCTTTCCGGTGAGGGTGATGAAGATGTTGGGCATCAAGTGCCTCTTTGTGTCGAACGCCAGCGGCGGCATCAACTCGTCGTTCAGAGTGGGCGACCTGATGATTATTACCGACCACATCAACCTGATACCTAATGTGTTGATTGGACACAACTATAACGAATTGGGCACCCGTTTCCCCGATATGAACGAGCCTTACAGCCACTCTCTCACCGCTCTGGCCACCTCGGTTGCCGAGTCGGAGGGCATCAAGCTGCAATACGGCTGCTATGTTGGCACCACGGGGCCGACCTTCGAAACGCCCAAAGAGTACGGCTACTTTAAGGCGATAGGCGGCGACGCGGTCGGAATGTCTACCACGCCCGAAGTGATAGCCGCACGCCATATGGGTCTGCCGGTGTTTGGCATCTCAATCATAACCAACGCTGCATTCAGCGGCCAAAAATCGACCCACGAAGAGGTTCAGCGCGAGGGCGCAAAGGCCGAAAAACGTATGTCGGCCCTGATAATCGGAATGCTCCAAAAAATCAATACCGCACTATGATAGAAGAGATGAATGAGGCGGCCTCTTTCATTGAGGCACGCACAGCCGGCTTCCGCCCCGAGGTCGGCATCATATTGGGAACCGGACTGGGCGGTCTGGTCGAGCACATCGAAATTGAGCACTCGCTACCCTACGGCGAGATTCCGCACTTCCCCGTTTCGACGGTCGAGGGGCACAGCGGTCGTCTGATTTTCGGGCGCTTGGGCGGCAAACAGATTGTTGCTATGCAGGGACGTTTCCACTACTACGAGGGCTACACGGCTCAACAAGTGGTCTTTCCTGTGAGGGTTATGAAGTTGCTCGGCATCAAATATTTATTTGTGTCGAATGCGGCAGGCAGTATGAACCCTACCTTCCGCGTGGGCGACGTAATGGTCATCAACGACCATATCAACCTGATACCAAACCCTCTGATTGGTCGCAACATTGACGAACTGGGCACGCGCTTTCCGGCTATGAACGATGCCTATTCGCCCGAGTTGATTGCCCGGGCTACAGCCATTGCCGAAAAGGAGAACATCAAGCTGCAATACGGCTGCTATGTGGCGCTTACCGGCCCGACGTTCGAAACCCCCAAGGAGTACCGCTGGGTTGCGTTGATAGGTGGCGATGCGGTTGGTATGTCGACTGCTCCCGAGGTGATTGCCGCACGCCATATGGAGCTACCGGTCTTCGGCGTATCAATTATCACCGACACTATGGAGAACACCTCCGTATCGCACGAAGAGGTGCAGGCCAACGGCCGCAAAGCCGAGAAGAGTATGACCAAACTGTTTACGGAACTACTGAAAACACTATAATAAAATGGTAAATAAAGTTATTTTGGTCGGCAATGTGGGAGCCGACCCAGAGGTTAGAACCCTCGAAAACGGTGTCAAGACGGCTCGCGTCCGTCTGGCTACAACCGAACGCTATCGCGACCGCAACACACAGGAGATCAAGGAACAGACCGAATGGCACACCATAAATTTCTGGCGACAGCTGGCCGACGTGGTCGACCGTTTTGTACGCAAGGGGTCGCAACTCTACGTCGAGGGCTCAATCCACACTCGCGAATGGACCGACCAAAGCGGTCAAAAACGTTACTCGACCGAGATTACCGCCGCCGAGATGAAACTGCTCGGTCGGCGTGAAGGTTCTGCACAGGGACAACAGGGCTATGCGCCCCAATCTGCACCGCAGTCGGCAGGGCAGCAGCCTGCACAACCGCAGCAACCCGCCACACCCACACCACAAATCGATCCGGTCGACGACCTGCCTTTCTAAATTTGGGAAACAAGATTTAAGAAGCTGTCTAATAAGGGGCCAAAGGGGCAATAGCGCCCAAAGGGGCAAAAGGGAGGGGCAGCCTCTTTTGCGGTCAGAAACGATAAAAAAGTGCCAACTGGAAGACGCTGTTACGGTTGTCGGGAATTGTTACATAGTCTTTCGAGATGGACGACGAACTGCGACCGTAATGGATCTGCCACAGTCCAAGAGTATAACGCAGGTCGACGCCCAAACCACGCCAAATATGATACTCGGCACCTATTGCGGCGGAGTATTCAAGTGGGTTGTAGGAGCCCTCTTCGAGCCGTTTGCGCCACCGAGTTGCACCGCTCCGAGAGTCAACCTCAAAAAGTATTGACGGACGTGGCAGATACCCAAACTGCACACCTGCCAACAGAGCAACCGTGTGGTCAAAGAGGTATATCTTGGCCAGAACAGGGAGATTGAAATAGTCGTAGCAGTAGGTAGCCTTTGTTCCTGCGCCGTCGTTGTAACGAGCCCCCTGCATCGAGAAGAGCAACTCGGTTTGAAGTGCAAAGTGGTGCGAAAACAGGCACTCTGCAATGCCTCCGCCAACAATGCCTACACGAGGAGTATCGCCCTCAACACCTGCGAGGGTCGCACAGTTAGCCCCAAACCTCACCCCAAAAGTGACGTCTTGCGCCGAAACAATCGATAGGGTTGCCAACGTTGCGGCAACAAAGGTTAAAAATCGCTTCATCGAGGACAAAGATATGGAAAAACCCTGCAAAAGCCGCAGCCTTTGCAGGGTTTTCATTTTACAGACTGTTTCTCCGAGGATTAGAATGCGTAGAAAACGCCGGCCTGAATCGAACCGTTCTTGCCGTAAGCCTCTTTGGTAACATTGCCGTCGCTGTCTTTTTTGGCAGCGAAAACGTTGGTAACGCCGAGGTTGTAACGAGCGTCGATACCGATGTTGCGAGTCAGCATATAGCTTGCACCAACTGCAACCGAGAGGTCGAAAGCGTTGTAGTTTTCGGCTTTAATTTTGTCGGTCTGTTCTTTTTTGCTGTCGTCGCTACCGGTGATGTATTTGGTAGCCATACTTGCCACAAAACCAAACTGAGGACCTGCATAGACTGCCAGTTTACCGAAGTGAGCCTTTGCCAAAACAGGAACGTTAACATAGGCGGTCGAGAGGTTTTCGATAGCCTCGCCATTGCCCAGAATAGATGTGGTTGTGTTTTTGGTGTTGACACCTTGGAGAGAGTAGAGAGCCTCAACCTGAACGCCCAGAAGCGAGGAGAGTTTATACTCTGCAAATACACCTGCATTGAAACCCACCTTCATCGAAGGGTTGGTTTCCGATTTAACGAGTGTTCCCCAGTCAACGATTGTTCCGGCAGCTTAGTTGCTGACCGACGAAAAGTTTGCACCGGCCTTAACGCCGAAAGTGATTTGTGCCGAAGCACCGAAAGTAACGGCCAGCATCATAGCGGCCAAAATAAATTTCTTCATTGAAAAAAGTAGTAATAATGATTGGTATATTATATATTATGTGTGATCCTTAGTATTAAAGTAAAAGCGGCGCAAAGATAGGTATTTTTTCCTATTTTGCGCCGCCGTTAAGTATTTGTTCCGATTTAGGACTTGTTTGTTCTCTAAATGAACACTATTTCAGGGTTTTAATGTCCTTTATACGGAGTTGCGGGGTGGTCACGCCGCGGTAATGGTTCTCAACTATCTGGTAGCACACATCAATCGGACGTCCGTTGCGAACCCACTCATATAGAGCAGGCTGCCCAAAAGCAATGGCCGCAATGGTAGTGTTCGGCTTTTGGCGTTGTGTCAGATCCATACGCAGATGTTCGCACTCGGGGCCAACGAGTCGTGCGTCGCCACGATTGCTCACGCCGCGTGTTGCAAAAACCGGAGCCGTATTGCCCGGCCCAAATGGCTGAAAGCGCGACAGAACGGCACGGAACGAAGGAGTTATGTCGCTGAACAACAGTTCGGCGTCGATGTCGACCTGTGGTACAAGCAGCGCAGGGTCGATGTGCTCCTCGACGTAGGCGTGGAAACGGTGTGTAAACTCTTCGATGTTCTCGGGCTTCATTGTCAACCCTGCCGCATACATATGACCGCCGAAGTTCTCCAAAAGGTCGGCACACGACTCGACGGCTTGGTAGAGGTCGAACCCGGGCACGCTTCGGGCCGAACCGGTGGCCATATTGTTGCTCATAGTCAGCACCACGGTGGGCTTGTAGTAGGTCTCAATCAGTCGCGAAGCCACAATTCCAACGATACCCTTCATCCATTTAGGATTGTAGATTACGGTGCTCTTGTGCGACTTCATCTCGGGGTTGGCCTCAATGATGTCGTGAGCCTCCTGCGTCACGTTGCGGTCGATGCTCTTGCGGTCCTGATTGAAGCCGTCGATTTGTGCCCCAAACTCAATGGCAGCATTCTCGTCGCGCTCAATCAAAAGGTTGACCGCCGAGTGGCCGCCCGAAGGAGCCGCATCGGGGTCGTCGTGGTCGACAGCCATACGGCCTGCGGCATTGATGCGCGGCCCTATCTTGAAAACGATGTCGTCGATGGTGATTTGGTGCTTCTCCAATCCGCAGATACGGATAATGGAGAGCAATCCGCGGCGCGGATTTTCGTTGAGTCGTCTGAGTCCGTAGTACGACAGAATGCGGTTTTCGCCCGTCAGAGGGACAATGTCGGCCGCAGTCGAAACCACAACCAGATCGAGCAGTTTTTCGACCTCCGAGAATGGAATCTTCTTGAACTGGGCATAGCCCTGCACGAGTTTGAACCCTACGCCGCAACCCGAAAGCTCGTCGAACGGGTAGTGGCAATCCTCTCGTTTCGGGTCGAGTACCGCCACAGCGTGGGGTATCTCCTCGTCGGGAAGATGGTGGTCGCAGATGATGAAATCAATCCCTTTTGATGCGGCATAAGCGACTTTTTCAACGGCCTTGATTCCGCAATCGAGCGCAATCACAAGTCCAACCCCTTTACGTGCGGCATAATCGATGCTTGCCACCGATATACCATACCCTTCCGTATAACGGTCGGGAATGTAAAAGGTGAGGTTTTCGTGTCCTCGGGAGCGAAGGAAGATATAAACCAACGCTACCGCCGTACAACCGTCGACGTCGTAATCGCCATAGACCATAATCCGTTCGCCATTACGTATCGCCCTATCGATGCGCTCCACCGCCCTGTCCATATCTTTCATTAGGAAGGGGTCGTGGAGGTCCGACAGTTTCGGGTTGAAGAACCGAGTCGCCTCGTTGTAAGTCGTTATGCCTCGTTGTACAAGTAAGTTGGCAAGCACAGGGGGGATATTCAACGATTCAGAAAGCGATTTAATCGCCTGAGAATCACCCTGCTGCTTGATTACCCAACGTTTGTCAATTGGCATAATCGTTCAGCTATTTATTTATTTGTTTACGTTTATATTCTCTTTCAATCGCTCTGCGACCAGCGCCTTGACCTGTGTCATCAAAGCCGCTTTGTCGTCGAGCCTCTCTCCGCGTCGTGCCAACTCCCTTTCGATGGAAGTCGCGCCGCGATCGGTAAATCCGCACGGGTTTATCAGGTCGAACCACTCCAAGTCGGTGGTTACGTTGAGCGCAAAGCCGTGCATCGTCACAAAGCGCGAGCACTTTACACCTATGGCGCAGACCTTGCGGACGGGCGACTGGTCGGTCACCCAAACCCCGGGAGCATCGGTCAATATCTCGCCCTTGATACCCCAGGCTGCCACCACCTCTATAACGGTACGTTCGAGAACCTCGATATACTGCCTCAACCCCAAGCGGAACTGCTCCAAGTCGACAATCGGATAGCAAACCAGCTGTCCGGGCCCGTGAAACGTGATGTCGCCGCCACGCTCAATGGGCACGAGTTCGGCTCCGCGAGAGGCCAAAAACTCCTTGCCGACAAGCAGATTCTCGGCCTTACCGTTATGCCCGAGCGTGTAGACGGGTCGATGCTCAACCAACAATACGGTCGGCTCAACCTCACGCCCCAAACGTTTCGCCTCCAAGGCTCGTTCGAAAAGTTGCAGTTGCAACTCTCGGCACGGACGGTAGTCCATTGTGCCCAAATCTCTGAAAAGAACCTCGCTGCCCATAGCCCGATAAACCTTAGCTGTCTGCTATTCGGCCGTTTTAGAGTCGCGACAGCACTCCAAAGCACGATCGGCCAGATATGAGGAGCGCACCAACGGGGCACTTGCCACATAACGGAAACCCATCTGCTCGGCACGCTTGCGGTACCACTCAAACTTCTCGGGCGTCACATACTCCTTTACGGGATAGTGTTTGGCCGTGGGGCGCAAATACTGACCCAGGGTGACTATCTCGACCCCCGCTTCACGCAAATCGGAGAGTGTTTGCAAAACCTCCTCTTCGCTTTCGCCCAAACCGAGCATCAGACCGCTCTTTGTGAGCGCTCCGCGGTCGGCCATAGCACGCAACACCGTCAGCGAGCGACGGTATTGCGCCTTTGAGCGCACCAATGGGGTGAGCCGTTCGACGGTCTCAATGTTGTGTCCCACAATATCGGGCGATGCGGCAAGTACAATCTCTATTGACTCCTCGCGCCCCTCGAAATCGGGAACAAGAACCTCTATTGTCGTATTTGGATTGGTAGCTCTGACCGCCTCAATGGTGCGACGCCAATGGTTGGCGCCTCCGTCGGGCAAATCGTCGCGGTCGACAGATGTAATCACAGCGTGACGCAACCCCATAAGTGAAATGGAGTCGGCAACCCTTTGCGGCTCACTCTGCTCCGGTGCCAACGGGTGACCGGTGGCCGTTGCGCAGAACTTGCACGAACGTGTACAAACGTCGCCCAAAATCATAAAGGTGGCAGTGCGCCTGCTCCAACACTCCGACTTGTTGGGGCATCGTCCGCTGCTGCAAATCGTGTGCAAGTTGTGGCTTGCTACAATATTGGCAACCTCGGCATAGCCCTCTCCGTTGTGGAGTTTGATTTTGAGCCAATTGGGTTTGCTTTGTCGTGTTAACTTGTCATCTGTTTCGGACATTAAAATTCGCTACTTTTCCAATTGACGCAAAAGTAGAGTAAAATTTCGAGAACACAAAATTTTACCCAATCAATCGTAAGGCGGTTTGGGGGCGTCGGGGCGAAAAGGGTCAGAGCGATTCGTTGCGGTGTTCGGCCGAGAGCAGTCCGCAGGCAGCCTCAATATCCTCTCCACGCGAGGCGCGTATGGTTGTGATGATTCCCTTGCGCGAGAGCGCATCGCGGAAACGGGTCATAGTCAGTGCGTCGGGGCTGACAAAAGGCGAGTCGGGGCTGACAAAAGGCGAGTCGGGTATGGTGTGGAAACGTATCAGGTTGATGCGGCATTTGAGTCCGTCCAAGAGGCGTGCAATGGCCTTCACGTGGTCGGGGGTGTCGTTCATACCTTTCAGAACTATGTACTCGAAGCTCACTCGGCGCTGATGTGTGAAGTCGTACTTTTTGATGAGGTCGACAACCTCGGCAATCGGGTAGGCGCGCTCGACCGGCATAATGGCGGCACGCTCGGCCGAAACGGGATTATGGAGCGAGACGGCCAGATTGACATCGGTCGACTCAATGAATCGTTTCAACTCGGGAACCACCCCAACGGTCGAGAGCGTAACGCGCGTAGGACTCCAAGCGTAACCCCACGAAGAGGTCATCACCTCCAACGCACGCAACATCTCGTCGGCATTGTCGAGCGGTTCGCCCATACCCATAAGCACAACATTTGTCAACCTGTCGCGTTCGGGCAGGCTCTCAATTTGGTTCAGAATCTCGGCAGCCGTGAGGTTGCCGTGCCAACCGCCTCGACCGGTAGCACAAAATGCACACCCCATACGGCAACCTGCCTGCGACGAGATGCAGAGCGTTGCGCGTTGGCCGTCGGGAATGAAGGCGCTCTCTACGAAACGCCCCGAGGCCGTGCGGAACAGATATTTTTTGGTGCCGTCGACCGACTCCGACACGTGCTCTGCGGCCGAAAGGCCTACCGAGCACTCGGACTTCAACCGTTCGCGCCCCGAGAGCGAGATATCGGTCATAGCATCAATGTCGACAACGTGCTTCTTGTAGAGCCACGCAGATAGCTGTGCTGCCGCAAAACGCGGCAACTCCAAGCGCCCAACTGTCGAGCGCAACTGTTCGAGCGACTGTCCGTAGAGAGTATCCATAGAGCAAAGATAGGGATAAAAGACGAGAGAAAAAAGAGTTTTACATTACTATTGATCTTGCGTCCATTCATTAGTCACCGACCCAACCGAAATCGACTGAGCTCTTTCTCGGCAATCTTCTCTGGGCCCAAAAGGGCAACAGTGCCCAAAATGGCCAAAGAGGTAGATTGCCCCGTTAGTTGACCCATTATTTTTCTCTCCCTTTGGCCCCTTTGGTCTCTTTGGACTCTTTGGCCAATGGTATTCTCCACAAACAAAAACGGCGACCAAAATGGTCGCCATTGTTTGTGGAGAATACGAGAGTCGAACTCGTGGGCAAGCCCACGCTTTTGCTTCTACAATCCCTCCAAACCTCCCTTTGATAAGGGAGGCTTCTGAGCTCACGAGTTCTATTTGTTCGGCAGACAAGTCCCCCTTTGCCAAAGGGGGATTTAGGGGGAATGTCTGCACGTTCTCCACAAACAAAAACGGCGACCAAAATGGTCGCCATTGTTTGTGGAGAATACGAGAGTCGAACTCGTGACCTCTTGCATGCCATGCAAGCGCTCTAGCCAACTGAGCTAATCCCCCATTGTTTGTGGGGACAAATGTAGTATAATTTTTGCTTCATACAAAACGTTAGATTGAAAAATATTGGGCAAAATAAAGAAAAACCCTCGGCAAAGCACTTGTTTTCAAATTTAGTTTGTATATTTGTGCTTACTTATGAGTGAGTGAGACTCGGCATAAGCGAACAACATTCACACTGCATCAATAAACATTAAGGATATAGTTATGGAGATCAAGAAGAACCCCAAAGTCGACCTTAACAACAAGAAAGGTCTTTTCCTCGAAATAGGCCTCATCGTTTCGCTCGGTGTCTGCATATTGGCATTCAGCGCCGGCCAGAGGGTTAAAACCATCGAGGTTGTCGAGAGCGCAGGCTTCGACGACCAAATTGAAATGGTTGAAATCACAAAAGTGGAACCGCCCAAGCAGCAAGAGCCGGTTAAACAGGCCGTGCAGGTCATTACCGATATGCTCAATGTGGTGAAAAACGATACCAAGATAGACACTTCGTTCGATTTCGTCGATTTCGATGAGGGCGAGATCAACGTTGAGCCTATTGAGGTTCAGGAAGAGGTGATCGAAGAGGAGACTCCTTTTATTAAGGTAGAGGTGATGCCCTCGTTTATGGGTGGCGACCTTCAAACCTTCCGCACCTGGGTGTTGAGCGAATTTAAGTTTCCTGCCATTGCTGCCGAGAACGGCATTCAGGGCAAGGTGATCGTACAGTTCGTCATCGAGAAGGACGGTCGTCTGACCAATATTGAGTTTCTGACATCACCCGACCGCGTATTTGAGGAAGAGGCCCGCCGCGTACTGATGAAGTCGCCGAAATGGACGGCCGGTCGTCAGCGCGATGCAGCAGTTCGTGTAAAGTACATCTTGCCGATCGACTGTAAACTGCAATAGTATTTACAAAATAAACTATGGGGGTTTTCGTAACAGGAAACCCTTTTTTTACGACACATAAAGAGGTGGAAGAGTTATTGGACAAAGCTGTTTTGGTGGCAGTCTGCCGCGACCGTCAACCGATGTCGCAGGTCGACGAGTATCTCGACGAGTTGGAATTTCTCGCCGAGACGGCCCACATTGCCACTTGCAGGCGTTTTGTCCAAAAGCTGGCCGTACCCGACTCGCGTTTCTTTGTAGGGCCGGGCAAAATTGAGGAGATCAAGGCTTGGTGCGACGACAACGAAGTAGACTTGGTTATCTTCGACGATGAACTCTCGCCCTCACAAACGCGCAACATCGAGAAGGCGCTGGGTCGAAGCATCTCAGACCGCACACGTCTGATTTTGGATATCTTCCTGCAACGCGCTACCACTGCCTATGCCAAAACACAGGTTCTGTTGGCGCAATACCAATATATGTTGCCCCGACTGACAGGTATGTGGACCCACTTGGAGCGTCAGCGCGGCGGCACCGGGACTCGCGGCGGTGCAGGTGAACGCGAAATAGAGACCGACCGAAGGGTGATTCGTGCCAACATTTCGAAACTCAAAGAGCAGCTCAAAAAGATCGACCGTCAAATGGCGGTGCAGCGCAGCAACCGCGGCAATATGGTGCGCGTGGCACTGGTGGGCTACACCAACGTAGGCAAGTCGACGCTTATGAATCTCATCAGCAAGAGCGACGTTTTTGCCGAGAACAAACTCTTTGCGACGCTCGACACCACGGTTCGCAAGGTGGTATTCGACAATCTGCCGTTTCTGCTCTCCGACACCGTAGGGTTCATTCGCAAACTGCCAACGCAGTTGGTCGAGGCATTCAAGTCGACACTCGACGAAGTGCGAGAAGCCGACCTGCTGATTCACGTGGTCGACGTGTCGCACCCCTCGTTTGAGGAGCAGATCGACGTAGTGAAACAGACTTTGGCCGACATAGGTGCCGGCGACAAACCGGTCTTTCTGGTCTTCAACAAGATAGATGCCTATACCTTCACGCCCAAGGAGTCCGACGACCTGACACCCTCGACGCGCGAAAACATCTCTCTCGACGACCTGCGTCAGGGCTGGATTGCCAAAGCCAACACCCCCTGCATCTTCATCTCGGCGACCCAAAAGGTGGGGCTCGACAAGTTCCGCACCGACCTCTACGGTATGGTGCGCGAGATTCACGCAGGGCGCTATCCGTTCAACAATTTTTTATACTAAATACAAAGCGACAATGGTGCACATTCTTGATCAACAGAACACGGTTCTCAACAAATTCATCGCTCAGCTGCGCGATGTGAACATTCAGAAGGACAGTATGCGTTTCCGCCGCAACATCGAGCGTATTGCCGAAGTCACGGCTTACGAGATCAGCCGCAAGCTCGACTACTCGGTCAAACAGGTCGAAACGCCGCTTGGGGTTGCAGAGGTGGCCACCTATGACAACGACATCGTGTTGGCAACTATTTTGCGTGCCGGGCTTCCTTTCCACCAAGGTTTTCTCAACTATTTCGACGATGCCCAAAACGCCTTTGTTTCGGCCTACCGCAAGCACCACAAAGATGGCTCGTTTGAGGTGAAGGTCGAGTATATTTCGTGCGGCGACCTGACGGGCAAGACGCTCATTTTGGTCGACCCGATGTTGGCCACAGGGACCTCGCTGGTCTACTCCTATGAAGCACTTGTCGAGCGCGGAGGCAAACCCGACCAACTCCACGTTGCCTGCGTCATTGCGAGCGAGGAGGGTGTCGAGTATGCCAAAAAACACCTGCCGCGCGAAACGGAGATATGGTGCGGCTCGGTCGATGCCGAGATGACGGCACAGAGTTATATCATTCCCGGTCTGGGCGATGCAGGCGACTTGGCCTACGGCGAGAAACTCGGATAGAGGAGGCTCAATTCAAAATTCATAATTAGCCGAGGGTGTCTGACATATTTTTCAGACACCCTCGGTCGTTTTACAAGGCCCCAAAGAGGCCAAAAGGGATAGAAAGCTATGTTTGAAGACGATTTTCTTTTATTCTTCCCTTTGGCCCCTTTGGTCTCTTTGGTCTCTTTGGTCTCTTATCTTTTGGACTTTTTCAGCGTGCGCAGAACAAAATTTTGTTTTGCGCACGCTTTGTATTATCTTTGTCGCAGCAAAACGGTTCGCCAACTAATGGCGATCAAAAGGGAATGCCGTGTGATTCGGCAACAGTTCCCGCTGCTGTAAGTCTCTGCCTGAAATATTTTCAGGCCAACACGTGAGGCAACTCCTATTGGTCACTGATTCCGCAGGAATTGGGAAGGCCGCCACCACGGAGAGACAAGTCAGAAGACCTGCCGCATTTGCTTATTTAATATTTATGGATTACTCCTGCGGCGAATGGGGGCTTCCGTATGGCGGCATCTGCACATTTTCGAGCCACGGTACGAAAACTTTTTCTTTCACTCGTCGTAACGGTAACACGCGGGACGGAGCTTTTTGTATGTTTAATTTTAATAAAAACGCAATTATGAAAAAGTTTTCAATCATTCTGTTTACTCTCTTTGCTGCCGTAGGCTGTATCAAACCTTCGGGCGGCAATGAGGAGGTTCCGACAGCTGCCGACGCCGTGTTTGTCGCTTGTCAGGGCAACTGGGGCAGCGCCAACGCCACGCTCAGCTGCTACGACCCCGAGGCAAAGAGCGTTGAGAACGGTGTCTTCTACCGCGCCAACTCGGCACGTTTCGGCGACACCGCACAATCGCTCACAATGCACGAAGGAACACTCTATGCCGTCATAAACAACTCGGGCGTGGTCTATGCCATCGACCCCGAAACCAACAAAGTTGGACACTATCTCGACAATCTCACCTCGCCGCGTTATGTGGCCATTGCAAGCCCGACGAAGGGTTATATTTCGACCCTCAACCCCGACTATTCGAGCGTGAGCAACGATATTGTGGTATTCAATCCCACAACTATGACCACTATCAAAACAATCAAAATTGCCGGCGTGACGAATACCGAACAGATGGTTGTGGTGGGCGATAAACTCTATGTTGCCTGCTGGACTTACGGCAAAAAATTGGCCATAGTCGACACCACCGACGACACTGTTTCGACTGTTGAAGTGGGATACCAACCCTGCTCGATGGCTGTTGCCGACGGCAAGGTGTGGGTCGTTTGCGACGAGGGCTTCGATGCCAACTGGACTCCCGCACCAAATGGCACGCTATGGAATATCGACACTGCAACAGGCAAGGCCACAAAGTGTTGCGATGTTGCCAAGGCCGGCGGTAAGGCTACACTCTTCTTGGCCTCAACCGGCGACCACGCGAAACTCTTTATGTTGAATGGCGACGTTTGCCTCATCGACACCTCGACCGGCGCCACAACGGTGACGGTCGAGGTTGACGACAAAGCCGTCAACTACGGCTTTGCAATCGACCCCGTCAGCGGCGACTTCTATGTTGCCGACGCTGTCGACTACGCCGGCGACGGCCGTGTGCTGCGCTACTCGGCAGAAGGAGTGCTGACCGATACGTTTAATGTGGGAATTTCACCCTCTTCGTTCGCTTTCAAATAGAGCATAAAGAGTTGACAAAAAGAGCGGCAATATTTTCGTTTGCACTGTTGGCGGCGGCCACTGTCTCGGCACAAGAGGTTGAAAAGACCGTTTGTGTGGACTCGATAGTGGTCACCGCCACCCCTTCGTTGCGCGAAATAGGCACCCAAAAGAGCACGCTCGAAGCTGCCGTGCTCCACGAATCGGTAACCAGCTCGCTGGCCGAAGTGCTCTCGCTCAACTCTACCATATTTATAAAGAGTTCGGGGCGTTCGTCACTCTCCACCGCATCAATGCGAGGCAATGCACCGTCGCACACGCAGGTGTCGTGGAACGGAATCGCGCTCTCGAACCCTATGCTGGGAATGACCGACTTCTCGATGATACCCTCCTGCCTGATTGACCGAAGCACGGTCTACTACGGTGCTTCGTCGGTGGGGGTCACGGGCGGCGGTTTGGGCGGTGCGGTCGAACTCTCGTCGGCGGCGGCCGATAATGGCGGCTTCGGGCTGCGATTGATTCAGAACGTCGCTTCGTCGGACACCTATGACGAGTTTGTGCAGTTGCGTCTGGGTAGCGGACGGCTTCAATCCTCCACAAGGCTCTACGTAACCTCGTCGGACAACGATTTCGAATATGTCAACCGCGACAAAATTGGCCACCCTGTCGAGCGCAACAAGAACTGCGGTTGGCGCGACAAGCACGTCTTGCAGGAGCTGTACTATACTACTCGTCAAGGCTCGCGGTTCTCGGCAGCAGTGTGGGGCGTTGAGTCCTCGCGCGGTATTCCGCACCTGACGGTCGACTACCGCTCCGACAACCAAACCCGTTCGTGGCAAGACGAGAAGAGCTTGCGCGGAGTATTGGGTTGGGCTCGTGCGTGGGGCGGCGTTAGGGCTGCGGCCAATGCCGGTTATGCCCAAAGCGATATGCGCTACACCTACCGCTTTTCCAATGGCGGCACCACAATGATTACAGCCGTCGACTCGCACAATCAAACCCTCTCGCTCTTCGGTCACGCCGACCTGCAATGGAACATCGGCGAGGAGCTGTTGTTGCAACTCTCGGCCGACATTCGCCGTCACGAGGTGGTGAGCCACGACGAAGCCTCAATGCTCCAAAACGGCTACAACGCCGCTCGCAACGAGGGTTCGTTCTTTGGGTCGGTACGCTGGAAGCCAACCGACCGACTTGGGTTGGCACTCAACCTGCGCGAGGAGTGCTACGACCAGAATTTCATCAAGCCCATTCCAACCGTTTTGGTCGACTTTCGGCTGAGCGATTGGCTTCGAGCGAGCGGCTCGGTGGCGCGCAACTACCACTACCCCACACTTAACGACCTCTACTACTCCCCGGGCGGCAACCCCGACTTGCGACCCGAAGAGGGCGTTGCGTTCGACTGCGGCGTGGATATGAGAATCGTCCGTCGCGCGGCCAAATGGGAGGGCAAACTGACGCTCTTCGGCTCCGAAACACGCAACCGCATCATCTGGTGCCCGACAGCCAAGGGCTTTTGGACTCCAACCAACCTGCAACGCGCCAAAGGCGGCGGCATTGAGTTGGGTGGCGGTTTTGAGTGTAGCTTGGGCGGCGGTTGTCGTTTGAGGGTCAATGCACTTTACAGTTTTACGCGCTCGACAAACACTACCGAGGGCAACTCCGGTTACGGCAGCCAGCTCCCCTATATTCCGTTACATTCGGCCTCGCTGACCGCCTCGGCCGGGTGGCACGGCTGGACGGCGGGCTACAAATTTCAATATCACAGCGAACGCTACACCTCGCTTGCAGATGGTTCGCTCAGTGCCTTCACCCTGCCCGACTACTTTATGAACGACCTGTCGCTTTCAAAAAAAGTGGTCATTTGGGGCATCGGCGCAACTCTTCGCGGCGAGGTCAACAACCTCTTCGGCGAGGAGTATCAGTCGATTCTTGCACGTCCTATGCCCGGTCGAAACTACGCGCTTTCGGTTGAGATAGATTTCGGCGCAAAGAGCAAAAACGCTCCGCAATAAGTTGGTATTTACGACTATTGTCGTAACTTTGGAGTCTGAAAAATAAAACCAAAGCGATGACAAACCACACTCTCAAAGCAGCACTCATCTACGATTTCGACGGCACACTCTCACCAGGCAATATGCAGGAGTACGGATTCATTCCCGCTGTCGGCAAGAGCAACGAGGAGTTTTGGCACGAGAGCAACGAACTCTCGAAGCAGAACGATGCCGACCCCATTTTGAGCTATATGTTCAAGATGCTGCAAGAGGCAAACGACTCGAAACTCCCAATCAAGGAGAGCGACTTTCGCCGCACGGGTCAGAACATAAAACTCTACAAAGGCGTCGACACGTGGTTTGGCCGCATCAATCGCTACGGGGCTTCGCGCGGAGTCGAAATTCTGCACTACATCAACTCGTCGGGCATAAAAGAGATTATTGAGGGGACACCCATAGCAAAGGAGTTCCGCAAGATTTTTGCCTGCTCGTTTCTCTACAATCAGCACGGCGATGCCTATTGGCCCGCCGTGGCAATCAACTACACCAACAAGACCCAGTTCCTCTACAAGATAAACAAGGGTGTCGAGAGCGTCAGCGACTCGCATATGGTCAACGCCTACCTGCCCGACGCCGAGCGTCCGGTGCCTTTTGAGCGAATGATCTACTTTGGCGACGGCACAACCGACATACCCTGTATGCGTCTGGTGCAAGACCGTCGCGGCCACTCGATAGGTGTCTACGACCCCGAGTCGGAGCAGGGCTACCAGAAGACCCGTATGCTCTTGGGACAGGGCCGCTGCTCAATGATAGCGCCGGCCGACTACTCCGAGGGAGGACGTATGGAGACCCTCGTAAAGACCATAATAGACAAAATCTACACCGACAACCGTATCGACGAACTCTCGGCCGAAGTATGAAAGAGCTGATATTTGCAACCAACAATGCCCACAAACTCGCCGAGGTGCGCGAGATTCTCGGCTCGAAGTTTCCACTGCACACCCTCACCGAGGCCGGAATTGTGGAGGATATACCCGAAGAGGAGCCGACCGTTGAGGGCAACGCGCTGGCCAAGGCGCGCTACGTGTGGCAGCGGCTGGGTGCCGATTGTTTTGCCGACGATACGGGTTTGGAGGTTGAAGCGTTGGGAGGCGCTCCCGGGGTACACTCGGCACGCTATGCCACCAACGGCCACGATATGGCAGCCAACCGCGCCAAACTACTCGACGAAATGGCCGACAAGAGCGACCGCCGCGCCCATTTCCGCACCGTTGTGGCGCTGATTATTGGTGGCGAGGAGCACCTCTTTGAGGGCCGCGTCGAAGGTGTGATTCTAAATTCGGAAAGAGGTGAGGGGGGCTTTGGCTACGATTCGCTCTTTGTACCCGACGGATTCTCAGAGACTTTTGCCCAACTTCCGCCCGAGGTCAAAAACTCCATATCGCACCGCGGTCGCGCCATTCGCGCAATGGCCGACTATCTCTCGAAATTATAGTTTGCGGCAGTCGTTGCCCAGACGCATAGCACTCGGCACAAGAAAGCTGACCAACCCCATCAGGGCAATCATTATGCCCGAATAGAAAAAGGTCTGCGAGATGCCGATCGTATCGGCCAAAAAGCCCGAACCAACAATACCCAACACCGAAGGCAACATTGTGATGCTGAAGAAGAGCGAGAATACTCGTCCCAATACTGCGTGGTCGATAGATTTCTGCAATATTGCCGTAAAGAGCGCATTGAACACCGCACAACAGAGACCGCCAAAGGCAGTAATAACCGCAAAAACGACAAAATGTTGCGGCGAGAGCACTCCCGAAACGATAAGATATAGCCCTAATATGGTGTTTACGATGTTGATCAGCACCATATAGTTCGATTTTATGCGGCGCGCCCCCATAACGAGTCCGCCCGCAAAAGCCCCAACACCCCACAACATCTCGACAATCGACATCTGGTAGGCGTCGCCGCCGAAATGCGAAACCGTAACCAACGGGAAAAGCACCGCCACGGGAGCTATGGCCAAGTTGATAATCATACTGCAAAAGAAGATGTATGGCAAACCTCTGCGCGAGCGAATGACATCGAAACACTCTTTGATTTCGCCCCACAAATCGGGCACCTTGTCCTGTTTTTCCGGGTCGGGAATGTGAACGAAAAAAAGCGAAGAGATCGCTACGGCAGCACCTGCGACGTCAATTAACAAAATGTTTTCAATGCTCATAACCGTGATGAGCGCCGCACCAATCACGGGCGCAACAATACCGCAGAGCGACTGTATGGTCTGGTTGATGCCTGCTGCGCGCGTCAGCTCCTTGGAAGGAACAATCATTGGGGCGCAGGCTTAAAGTGCGGGCTGGTGAAAAGCCGAGCCTACTGAACGACAAGCTGCCAAAATGTAGAGATAGATGTAGTCGGTTTGCCCAAACTTCATCAATACAAACAGCGCAAGCGTACAGAGAGCAATGAAACTGTCGGCAAGAATCATCACACGTTTACGACTCCAACGATCGACATATACTCCTGCAAAAATACCGATTAATGCCTGTGGCATAAAAGCCGCCAGCGTTATCCACGTCAGCACTTTTGGCGACTGCGTGGTCATTCCGAGCCAAAAAATAACGGCATAACTGACAATAAAGCTTGTCATTATCGAGATCAGTTGACCCGACCAAATTATAGCAAATGTTTGTTTCCAGCTCTTCATAGGGGGGCAAAGATAGTAAAAACTTGTTCAAGGAGGAATAATGGTGAGCAAAATAAGAGCCAGGACGAAGGGAGTCTAATAAGGCCTGAAAGAGATTTCGAGCGGATTGGCTTCGCCGACGGCCAACTGAAATGCAATTTTCATTACACATTAAACTCTAAACAATAAACTATTTTGAGCCGCAGGGCTCCATTAAAGACCTTAACGACCTTAATAACCTTAATAACCTTATCCACCTTAGTATTCAAATGAAAAGCGGAGCAGGAGCATAGTTTCCTATGTGACTGTCTCGCTTTTCGTTTTGTGAAGGAAGCAGATGGCCGCCTATCACAATTTTGGGCCACAAAAAATCACAACCCATAAACGCATTAGAATGGGTTAGATACAACACGAATACAAATCGAGCGGGACAGGAGCATACTTACGTATGTGACTGTTCCGCTCGGATTCGTTTAGGGCAGCATACGTGCCCGTTATAATGCGTTTTTAGTATCCTAACGACTTCGATGCCGCATAGCTCACTTTATATTGCTGTGCCTTGCGAAGCTCTTGTTTAACGTCGGTGATGATACCCATACGCACATTCTTGTCAGCTTTAATACAAGCTGTCATAGAGTTGCGATCACGCTCATCGAGTTTGTCGCGCTCCGAAGCAACGAATTCGCCAATCTCCTGTGCCGTGCGATAGCTGTCGTTGAGCTGTATGCGCGGAGCAGTACCGAATTTGCCTTGCAGCGGCTCGGTAGGCGGGCCGATGTAGATATAGCTCACAAGCGACTTTTTCTCCAATTTCTGGATCTCGGTAGCCTGTGGCGGAGTAAACTTAACGACCAAATCCTGTTCCCTCATCGTGGTTGATACCATAAAGAAGAAGAGAATCATAAAGATGACGTCGGGCAACGAACTTGTCGAGATAGCGCCGACCTCTTTTTTGACTTTATTGCGAATTACTGCCATTACTTCTTTTCTCCTATATTTACGGGTTCAGCCTCCGATATCGAGAGGGGCACTGCTGCATTGATTGCATCTTGTTTCTCTTTGTCGAGTTCGGAATATTTGGCGGAGAAGTATTGTGTGGCGACCTCGTCGCGAATCTCGTTCAAAGCGCGAGTCAGCTCGTTCTGTACCATAATGTACATATTGTAGCTGGTTCCACGGTCGTTTTGAAGCGAAATCACACCTGCACTGACCGGATAGTTACCGATCAGAGGTATCTCCTTCTCCTTTTTTTCCGGCATATTCTCGTCGTCGCCAATGTTCAAGATAAATTGTTTTGCGCGATCTTTTACCTGTGTAATTACCACCAGTTCGCCTTGAATGGCTATCTGGTCGTACTTGTTGACGTGAACGTTCATCAGGTTTCGCTCCTTAATATCGGGAGCTTCGGTCTGTTTTTCGACCCAGGGCGGCAACACGCGGTTGATACCCGAATCGACGTTCATCGTGGTAGCCACAAGAAAGAAGATCAGCAGCAAGAACGCAATATCAGCCATTGAGCCGGCATTGATTTCCGGTGTTTTTCTTTTCTGTCCTGCCATATTGTTTTTGATTTATATGGACGTCTACTTAAATGCGTTACGAATCTCGGTATAGAGAATGGTGAGAACTCCGGCACCCAATCCGATATACATCAGATAGAGCATCGTGTCGGTCAGTTTCAGCTGGAACGAATCATCAAAGAAACCACCTGCCGAGTTGACAACCGGAGCATTGCTGGAAAGCAGGTAGCAACCGCCAACCAGAATCACGGCAGCCACCAAACCAATAAGGGCCTTGAAGAGTGCCTTGGGGTATTTGATAATGTTCAGCACAGGCGAAATAAGCATAGTTATTACGCCCATAATGATAATGACATACATCCATATCAGCATCACCTCAATATCGACAGTCGGTGCGCCCTGGAACATAACCCTGGGCATCACAAACATAGCTGCGACCGAGAGGATACAGAACGCCAACAGAATGTATTCTACATATTTGATCCACTTCATAATATAATCTCCTGTGTTTACGGATTATTTCTTGCTGTAAGCGGTCAGAATGTCGACGAGAACGATCGAGCTGTCTTCGAGTTCGATAACCAAAGCGTCGATTTTGTTAAGAATGTAGTTGTAGAAGATTTGCAGAATAACGGCTGCGATAAGACCTGCGAGGGTGGTCAACAGTGCGACTTTGATACCACCTGCAACCAACGTCGGGCTAACATCGCCGGCTGCCTGAATAGCGTCAAATGCACCGACCATACCGACAACGGTTCCCATAAATCCCAACATAGGCGACAGTGCGATGAAGAGGCTGATCCAGCTCAAACCCGACTCCATCAAACCCATCTGTACCGAACCATAGGAGGCAACGGCCTTCTCAACAACGTCGAGACCTTCGTTGAAACGCTCCAAACCTTGATAGAAGATGCTGGCAACGGGGCCTTTGGTGTTACGGCAAATCTCTTTGGCTGCCTCAACACCGCCTTCATTGAGGGCAGTTTCAACTTTCGATATGAATTTTTTGGTATTGATCTTTGAGAAACTCAAATAGAGGATACGCTCAATAGCAATAGCCAAACCAATAACAAGGCAGAGCAACACAGGGGTCATCCAAAGGACACCACCCTCCATAAATTTTTGTTTGACTGCCTGGTGGAACGGCTCACCCTCAACAGCGGTCTCCTCGTTGATTGCGGGAACCTCTGCCTCGACTGCGACCTCCTCCGTAACCTGCTCGGTTGCATCGGCTGCGGCTGGCTCATCTTGTGCATAAACATTGACGGTAGCGAAAGTCATAAGACCGACTGCCGACAAAAGCATAAAGAATTTTTTCATAACTTTTCCTAAAAGATTAATTAGACTTGTTGTTTGTTTTGTGTTATTATTTAAGTTCGTTATTCTGCGGAGAAAGCGGGATTCGAACCCACGATACCCTTTTGAGGTATACGCACTTTCCAGGCGCGCTCCTTAAACCACTCGGACATTTCTCCTTTGTTTGTCGTCAAGGCTGTGCAACCGTCATAAGTACAACTCACTCAACCGAATGCCGTTCATCGGGCGACTTGCCGGCAGAGTGGTTCACAAAATCGTGATTACAATAGTCTGCTAAAAACTTTCAAATGTACGTAAAAAAATTTGGATACGACCACTTTTAATCGATTTTTTTCTTTTCGCTTATCGGCTGATTTCTCCTCTCCACGGCCGTTTGATCGCATCTGCAATGTGTTTCCGATCGTTACAGCGCGCCAAAACGCACATCATTTTTGTGATTGCTGCCTCGGTAGTCATATCCTTACCGCTGATGACGCCAATTTGTTGCAGCGCCACACCTGTTTCATAAATATCCATATTAACCTCGCCGTCGGAGCACTGGGTAACATTGACCACCGTCAGACCACTCGCGATAGCCTCGCGCAAAGCCCCGATGAACCAGCCGTAGGTTGGCGCATTGCCCGAACCATAGGTTTCGAGTACCACGCCGCGCACCCCCGACGAGAGCATAGCACGGAAGACCGGCTCGGTCAACCCGGGGAAAATTTTGATTATCGCCACCCGACGGTCGATAAGGGTGTCGATAGTAAAGTTTCGGTCTGTCCTGGGGTGCATAATCGCAGTGTGGTTATATTGTATGCTCACCCCAACCTCTGCCAGAGGTGGGTAGTTGTTCGAGACGAAGGCGCTCAGCTCCTCGGCCGAATTTTTTGTCGTGCGGTTGGCGCGGAACAGACGGTTCTGGAAGTAGAGTGCCACCTCCGGAACCTCGGCACGCCCCTGACGGTCTTTGGCCGCAGCAATCTCTATGGCGGTGATGAGGTTTTCGCGGCCGTCGGTGCGCAATACCCCTATTGGTATCTGGCTGCCTGTGAAGACCACCGGTTTGGCCAGTCCGTCGAGCAAAAACGAGAGCGCCGACGATGAGTAGGACATCGTGTCGGTGCCGTGCAACACTACAAAGCCGTCGAAACCATTGTAATTATCGCGTATTATCTCGGCAAGGTGTATCCACAATTCGGGCGATGCGTTCGACGAATCAATGGGGTCGAACGGCAAAATTGTCACATCGACGCCCAACTCTTTCAGGGCCGGAAACTCTTCGTAGAGGTGGCCAAAATCGAACGGAACGAGCACACCGCTTACGGGGTCGGTACGCATACCAATCGTGCCGCCGGTATAGATCAACAATACACTGCTCTTCATTGTTTCTTCTCTGTTTTTATAGTGTTTTATGGTTCAATTCCAAACATTCGGCAGGCATTGATGGTTGTTTGGGCGGCAACCTCGTCGGGTTGCACCTCTTTTATCGCTGCTACCGCATTGCAAATATAACTCAAAAAGGCGCTCTCGTTGCGTCGACCGCGAAAAGGAACGGGGGGAAGATATGGGGAATCGGTCTCCAACACAATATCCGAAAGCGGAATCGAGCGCACCACCTCTGGCAGGGTGCTCTTTTTGTAGGTCACCACGCCGCCTATACCGAAGAGAAAATCACCGCAACTTTTCACTCTTTGGTAGCTCTCCGCTGTGTCGGCGAAGGCGTGCATCACTCCACGCAAACCACTCCCTCGATAGCGCTCCAAAATCTCAATCATCTCTGCCCACGCCGAGCGCGTGTGAATGACAAGCGGCAAATCGTAGCGCAACGAAAGCTCCACCTGACAGTCAAAAACCTCCGTCTGCTCGCGCCGCCACTCTTCGCTCCAATAGAGATCCAACCCCACCTCGCCAATGCCGTAAAAACGGTCGACGGGCGGTTTTTTAAGGTACGTTTCGACCCTCTTCAACTCCTCCCTCCACTGCGGATTGTCGTTCACCGAAGTCGGGTGCAGTCCCATAAGCGGCAGGCACTCGGGGTGTTGGCGGCACGTCGAAAACAGCGCCTCGTCGCTCTGCGAATCAATAGCCGGAAAGATAAACCGTCCGACTCCTGCCTCACGGGCGCGTCCGAAAACCTCGTTACGGTCGTTGTCGAAAGCCTCGTCGTAGAGGTGAGTGTGTGTATCTATGAGCATCATACCTTTTCGCAACGTTTGCCGGGCAGAATGCGCACCAAACCGCTCAACTCCAACCCCATCATCAAAGCGCACATTCGCCCCATCTCGATTTCGGAACGCTCCGAAAGGGTGTCGTAATCGACCGCCTCATTTTCACCCAGCGCACTCAACAATCGGCGTTCGTCGTCGGTGAGTGTGATTATTTCGGGAGCTTTTTCAGGTACGTTTCCGACGCTCACTATATCCCAACCCAGCTCGTGGGCAATGTCGGCACCCGAACAGACGGCCACCGCCTTGCGAAGTTTCAGAAGCCGGTTGGTGCCGTACGAAGTTTTGTCGTCGATACGAGCCGGCGGAACCATAACGGTGCGGCCATAACTCTCGGCGTGCTCGGCCGTGTCGAGCGAACCGCCCTCGTAGGGCGACTCCACCACAAGCGTAGCCTCGGTCAAGGCTGCAATTATCCGATTGCGTGCTAAATAGAGTGCGCCTTTGTTGGGTGTTTGCGAACTGACCTCGGTCAGTATGGTACCGCCCGAAAGCAAAATCTTATCGGCCAAAGTGCGGTTCTCGGCAGGGGTAACCTCGGGCAGAGAGTTGGCAATTACGGCAACCGTAGGCAGGCCGTAGTGAAGGGCGGCGCGGTGGGCGTTGGCGTCGTTACCGGCGGCCAAACCGCTCACAATGACCGTGTCGGGTGCACAGTGCGAGAGTTGTTCAATGAGTCGGTCGCCCACGCGCTGACCATAGGGCGACATCGTACGCGTACCAACAACGGCCAACCCTCGTCGTGAAAGCAGCGACTCGTCGCCCTGAAAATATATCACGTGGGGCGGGTCGGCACACTCGGCCAAAAGTGGTGGAAACACTGCATCTGTCGAGGCAAGGGCTTTTATACCGTGACGCTCCATATGGCGCATTTCGCGCTGGGCGGCCGTAAACGAGGCGTGCGACGACACCTCGGCGGCAATCTTTGGACGCAGCTCGCCACGGGCAATCAGATCTGCCTCCGATGCCTCGAAAACCGAGTGCGCCGTACCGTAGATCTCAATCAGGTGTCTGATACCTTTGGTGCCCAGTCCCTGCACAAAACATAGGGCAATGTCGTCGATTGTCATAAAATCATAGTGCGAAAAGAGGTTTCGCAAACGTAAAATTACGAAAAAATTTGGAGATTGGAATAAAATGCCTACTTTTGCTCTCCCAAACCACGATAGTGGTACAAAATGGTGCGATGGCCGAGTGGTTAGGCAAAGGTCTGCAAAACCTTGTACAGCAGTTCGATTCTGCTTCGCACCTCAAAGAAGCCCGACTAACAATCAAAAGTTAGTCGGGCTTCCTTATGTTAACTCGTCTACTTAAAAAGAATTAGCGGTAGTAAATCCACGTGTCGGGGATTGCGCTGCGGAATTTGCGCAGAGCGGCGACAGCCTCTTTCTTGTCGTTTGTGGCACAAGCAATTACTATCTCCCAGCCATAGCGGAACGGGGCGATAAGATAGTTTTCGGAACCTATACCGACTGGGTCGGCGGCAACCAATCGGCGGGCGTTCTCGGGATATTCAAACACGCCGACAGCTACATTGTAGCGTGCATTGGCATCGGGAGCAACCGTCGGCGCAGTAGCCGGTTCAACAATTTCCGGTTCGACGGCAGGCTCAACAATTTCGACCACGACAGCCGGTTCGACGGCCTTATTGCGGCAGCTGACCGGACAGAATAGGTAGTAGACCACGGCGGCAGCCACAATCAGCGCGGCCACTATCCACCAAATCCAACCGCAGCGGCAACGTTTTTTGACCGTCACTACGGGTAACTCCTCGCCGCCGATTGCGGTAAGCAGTTCGTTGTCGGGAATAAAGTTCTTGGGGCCGATAACGCCAACCCCCTCGATTGCGATTTTGCCGTCGGAGCGGCGTGCAGTAGAGAGCCATTCGCCATAGAGGGTTTGTGCGCCCTGCGTGTCGACACCGTCGCCCTGTGCAATCAGGTCGACAATCGAAACGCTGTTTTTGACGGCCGATTTGGTAAAGGCGACCGAGACTCTAGGCGGAGCGACTTTGCCGCTGCCGTGTTCCGACTTCTGACATACTACTTTCAGGCAGCCTATACCGGGCAGATACACGGCCTCTTGTTTTACCAAGGTATTAAATACCAGATTGTCAATAGCATTCATTACTTTTTAGCTTTTGGAAGTTCAACTTTTTTTGCGGTAGGCTTTTCGACCTTGCCGGCGTCGAGCCAGGATATGTGTTGCGGTTTGTTATTTAGTCCAACGAAGATCATCACAATGCCGAAAATGACGAAAGGAACACTCAAAAGTTGTCCCATATTCATTCCGATTGCCTGCTTCATCGTCTCCTCGAAGCCGACCTGATCGTTTTTGATAAATTCGATCAGAAAGCGTGGCAGGAAGATGCCAATCAAGCCTATGCCCGACATCAATCCGGGGTGACGACGGCCAGCGTCGCGGCGGAAGTAGAGCCAAACGAGCAAGCCAAACACAATAAGGTAGCAGAGGGCCTCGTAGATTTGGGTTGGGTGCATAGGTTGTGTTTCGCCTGCGCGACGGAAGATGAAGCCCCACGGCAGGTCGGTCGGGCCGCCATAGATTTCGGAGTTGAGCAGGTTGCCTATTCTGACCCCTGCGCCGCCAATGGTAACGGGCACCATAATGCGGTCGAGACCCCACAGGAATGGCATTTTATTCTTACGGGCAAAGAGCCAAAGTCCTATCAACAAACCGATTGCTGCTCCGTGGCTGGCCATACCACCCTCTCTGATATTGAGTATTCGGAGCGGGTTGGCGAGATAGACTTCCGGTTCGTAGAACAAGCAGTGACCCAGGCGCGCGCCGACAATGGTAGCTATCGTGCCGAACCAAAACATCGAATCAACCAGACGGTCGGGCAGCCCCTCTTTTTTGACAAAACGGGTAAAATACCAAATGCCAAAGATAAAGGCAACGGCCCAGAGCACGCCGTAGAAGCGAATGTCGATGCCGAATATCGTAAAAAATGTTGGGTTTATGTCCCAGTTTATTGCTAATAATCTATTCATATTCACCATTAATAAACCTCAAAGGTAGTCAAAAAACTCAATTTTTGCTCAATGTGAACGAAAAAGTGCTCCCTTTGCCCAGTTCGCTGCGCAGAGTGATCTTCTCGCCGTGGGCTTCGAGAATGTGTTTTACGATGGCCAGACCCAATCCCGTGCCGCCCTGTTCGCGCGAACGGCTCTTGTCGGTGCGGTAGAATCGCTCAAACACGCGCGGAACATCGTCCTTCGAAATACCCATACCGTTGTCGGCAACCTCAACCATAACCTTATCGAAGAGGTCGATATAGGTGATTGTGGTTGTGCCGCCTTCGTTGCCGTAACGAATCGAGTTGATGATCAGGTTGACCAGCACCTGTTCTATATAATATTTGTCGGCCCTGACCCAAACAGGCGATTGTGTGCCGCTCGGCGCCCCTACCAGAATCCGAATGTTCTTCTTGGTTGCTTCAAACTCGATTGTGTCGACTATCTCGCGCGTAAGTTCCACAATGTCGAAACGTTCGTATTTGAGGGTCAGAACGTTTGATTCGAGCTTCGAAATCTCTTCCAAATCGCGGGTAATGTTGATCAGTCGGTCGATGCTTTTTTCGGCACGTTCAAGGTAGCGGCGATTGACGGCCGGATCACTCATACCGCCGTCGAGCAGTGTCGAAATGTAGCCCTGAATATTGAAGATAGGGGTTTTAATCTCGTGCGACACGTTTCCCACAAACTCTTTGCGATACTTCTCGTTCTCTTTGAGGCGGTCTATTTCGCGCTGATTCTGTTCGGCCCAGTGGTTCAGCTCATCGCTGACGGTCTTTTCGGGGTGTTTGTCGCCCGTAAATTCGTCTTCAAGTTTGCGGGTGGTCACGTCGTGTCCGAGAACCACCTGATAGACCGGTCTGATGCGGAAGAAGAAAAAACGTTTTATTATCGGCCGTGTCAGAAAAAACATAGCCACGCCCGACGCTGCGGCAAAGAGCGCACCGAGCCACCACGCTTTTGGCCCGACCCACCAGCCCAAATTGAGCCCGGCAACAACACAGATGAATTCGGTTGCGGCAATAATGGCCGACGCACCGTCTATGGTTTTGATTTTCATAAGGAGAGGTAGTTTATTGTGTATTTGACACGAAAAATCGCTTTCAACAGAGTCGCATCTATTTCGATCGGTGCAACGTCGTCGCCGGCAGGCGACAGTCGCAAAAGGTTCTGTTCAATGCTCTCAACGCGGCGCAGCAGCGCCACCCTTCCGTCCGAAACAAGGTAGAAACCTCCTGCAACAATATTGCAAACCTCCTCGTGGCAGAGCACCACTATCGCACCGCAGGGAATCCGGGGTGCAAGAGCCGACGAAAAAGTACGAGCAGCAAAGGTGCAGTCGTTGGTGTCGGGAAGCAGCAGTTGGGAGTCGGCCTCGGGCAACCGCGCCAACCTGACGAGAGATGTACAATCCGACGCGTAAAACGGTATCGGTTTTTGGAGCGGACGCAACATCGTTCCCTCGCCTGTGAGCAGCCACGTTGCGCTCAACTCGGGGAAACGGTCGACAATCCGCTCGGCCAATTCGCGCGAAACACCATTCTTGCCCGCCTTGATTTGGTAGAACACCTGAGGCGACGAAAGCCCAACAAGGGCGGCAAACGAAGCAGTGTTTTGGCCTGCCCAGCAGACGGCTTGTTCGATTCGTTGCCAAGAAGTAGGATCGTTCGACATCTGGTTTTGGGAGTTTTTAGATTCACAAATCTACAAAAAATAGTTCGATTCCAAAAAAATAACGATATTTGCACTCGCGTAGTGCTTTGCGCACCGAGGTCCCGTAGTTTAATGGATAGAATATGTGATTCCGGTTCATACGATAACGGTTCGATTCCGTTCGGGACTACTCAGGGTAAGGGTGTACGGCAGTTTTTGTCGGGCACCCTCGCTTTTTTGGGGGCACCTCTTTTCGTTGGAACAATAGAGAAAAAGTCCGAAAAAAAAACTATCTTTGTGGAGACAATATAGACTCTTCGGCACAACACACGTGGGGAAATTCTTCCATATAATTCTTCCTTTGGCGGCGGCGCTATGCTCGTCGTGCGCCACCCAGCGCTATGTTCGTTCCGACGTGGTGCGCACTTTTGCGCCGACCGTCACCCCGGAAGAGGTGTGTGTCTACGAAAAGATGAGCGAAGTGCCCTCCGAAGCGATACTTATTGGCGAGGTGGAGGCTCGCTCACCGGCCCACAACCGCCAAAGCTACGTTGAGCAACTAATCTGCAACGAGACCGCCGCCAATGGCGGCAACGGTGTCTTTGTGGTCTTCAATGAGCCGTCGCTGCGCACAACCACGCTTCACACCGGCAATGGAGTGATGTTTCTGCTGCCCGACTCGCTCGTTACGCCGCCCAAGGAGAGTTTCGGTCGGCAATTTGTCGCCTACCTCGACGAACGGCAGGCCGCAAAACTGCTTCCGCCCAACCTCTTCTATTTCTCGGTCGGACAAGATTTGTGGGGTCACAAACTCACTATGCCCGACGGCAAAAGCATTTCGCCCTCGGGAATCGACTTTGTGGCAGGTTACGATCGTCTGATAACAGGCAACTCGTTCTATGGCGGCGTGCAGTGCTCGATGCACCGAACCTACTTCACCTACAACGAAGTGCCCTGCGGTATTGATCTGTTCAATCTGGTCCCGCACCTGTCGTTACGCTACCGAAGTGGCAAACGATTTGCGTGGGCTGCCGACGGCGGCATTGGCTATTCGTTGTGCCGTCAACGCTTAACCGAGAACCAACAGTTTGAGCTCAACGGAGTTGCCTATTTGCTCGGAATCGAGTGCGGCTACCTCTTTACACAATATACTATGCTTACGGTGGGTTACAGTCTGCTTGGCGATATCTATTTACAAGGCAGTCAAAGGATTCAGCGTTACGATATAAGGGTTGGAATTAACTTCTTGTTTTAGACAGACAACAGAATGGAAAAATTGTTTTTGGTCGACGCCTATGCGCAGATTTTCAGAGCCTACTATGCGTTTATGTCGCGCCCGATGCGTAACGCCGAAGGGCTCAACACGTCGGCAATATTTGGGTTTACCAAATTTCTGCGAGATATAATCATTGCCGAACGTCCTCACTATCTTGGTGTTGCCTTCGACCCCCACGGCGGCAACTTCCGCAATCGCCTCTACCCTGCCTACAAAGCCAATCGCACCGCCACGCCGGAAGACATTGTTGCCAGCGTTCCATACATCAAAAGAATTGTCGAGGCAATGCGTATCCCGATTTTGGAGGTGGCCGACTACGAGGCCGACGACGTTATAGGCACGCTCGCCAAGAAAGCCGCCTCGGCAGGCTTCGACGTCTATATGGTCACTCCCGACAAGGATTTCGGACAGCTTGTCGAACCCCACATTCGCATCTACAAACAGCGCAAGGGCGGCGAGGGGGTCGAAATTGTGGGAATGGAGCAGATACGCGACCACTACGGTTTTGACGACCCGCGCAAGGTTATCGACATTCTTGCCCTTTGGGGCGATGCCGCAGACAACATACCCGGCATTCAGGGGGTTGGCGAAAAGGGTGCCATAAAGTTGGTCGGCCAATATGGCACCGTTGAGGAGATACTCTCTTCGACCGACAGCCTGACGGGCAAACAGCGCGACAACATCATTGCCGGAGCCGATCAGTTGCGTCTGTCGAAAAGACTTGCCACCATTGCACTCGATGCGCCCATTGCCTTTGTGCCAAGTGCACTGGCTATGGAACAGCCCGATTGTCAGGCACTGCGGGAGATATACAACGAATTGGGGTTCGATATGTTCATTCGCGAAATGGAAGCACCTGCCTCGCCGTTTTCGCATCAGATCTGCCCCGAAGCCTCGGTCAATGCCGCACACCCCACTGCGGCACCGTCGGTCCCACAATCCGAAGTTCAAAAAGACCTCTTTGGCAACGCCGTTGAGGCTGCGGCGCAAAAAAAAGGTACCTCGGACACGGTCGAAAACGACCTTTTTTCGCAACCGTCGACAAGCGACAACATCGACACCGTACCGCACGACTACCGCATTGCCGACACGCCCGAAAAGATTGCCGAGGCAGTTGCCGACATTGCCGCCGCACGCCACTTTGCATTCGACACCGAGACCACGGGGTTCGACTATTTCGGCGATCGCATAGTGGGCATAGCGCTTGCTGCCGAGCCTCATAAAGCCTACTACATACCTGTTGACACAACCAATCAGCAGGCTGTTATGGCGGCACTGGCGCCACTCTTCTCCAATCCCGACATCGACAAGATTGGCCAAAACATCAAGTTCGATATGCAGATGTTGCTCTCGGCCGGAATCGAACTGCAAGGGCGTTTGTGGGACACTATGATTCTGCACTATCTGGTCGACCCCGAGTCGCGCCACAACCTCGACTGTCTGGCCAAACGCTACCTCAACTACACGCCCGTAGCCATTGAATCGCTCATCGGGCGCGGCGCCAAACAACTCTCAATGGAGCGTGTGCCGTTGGAACAGATTGCCCCATATTGTGCCGAAGATGCCGATCTGACACTGCAACTGTGGCACAAACTTCTGCCCGAAGTCAGGCACGTTGGCGAAGAGGAGCTCTACGGACGTATCGAGGAACCGCTTATTCCCACTCTTGCCGAAATGGAGCGCACCGGGGTGCGAATCGACCCCGTCAGGTTGGCCGAATACGGACGTCTGCTCACAATCGATATGGCCAAAATTGAGGAGGCTATTCGCTCGGCGGCCGATATGCCCGACCTGAACATCAATTCGTCGCGTCAGTTGGGCATCGCTCTCTTCGAGAAGCTGCGCATCGACCCAAAACCAAAAAGGACTAAAACCAAGCAATACAGCACCGAGGAGGAGTATTTGCAATCGCTCTCCGACCGCAATCCGATCGTTGGCCAGATTCTCGAATACCGCGGCATCAAAAAACTGCTGTCAACCTATGTTGAGGCGCTTCCACAACTGATAAACCCCCGCACGGGTCGTATTCACACGTCGTTCAATCAAGCTGTTACGGCAACTGGTCGATTGAGCTCGACCAATCCCAATCTGCAAAACATTCCTGTACGCGAAGAGTTGGGGCGACAGATACGCAAGGCTTTCATTCCCTCCGACAGCGACCACGTACTGCTCTCGGCCGACTACTCGCAGGTCGAATTAAGACTTATGGCCCACCTTAGCGGCGACCGGAATATGATTGCCGCATTCCGCGCCGAGGAGGATATTCACCGCGACACCGCCTCGCGTTTGTTCCACGTCGAACTCCAAAAGGTCTCCCCCGAGCAGCGGCGCAAAGCCAAGACCGCCAACTTTGGAATTATTTATGGCATTTCGGCCTTTGGGCTGCGTCAGCGAATGGGCTCGGCAATGTCGATGGGTGAGGCCAAAGAGATTATCGACGGTTATTTCCGCTCCTACCCGGGCGTGAAAAACTATATCGACCGCACCATCGAACAGGCGCGCGTCGACGGTTATGTTGAGACCATTTTTGGTCGCCGCCGCTATCTGCCCGACATTCGTTCAAACAACAACAATGTTCGTTCGCTGGCCGAGCGCAACGCCATTAATGCACCGCTACAAGGCTCAGCGGCCGACATTATCAAAATAGCAATGAACTCTGTTCGTCGACGTTTTGCCGACGAGGGGATTTTGTCGAAGGTCATTTTGCAGGTGCACGACGAACTTGTGGTCGATACGCTCCGCTCGGAGGTCGACCGCGTGAAGACAATTCTGAAAGAGTCGATGGAGGGCGCGGCACAACTCCAAGTTCCGCTCACGGTCGATATAGGCACAGGCGAGAACTGGCTTGAAGCGCATTAACTATGAGAACACTAATTCAAAGAGTAAAACACGCCGAGGTCAATATTGACGGCCAACTCCACTCGCACATTGGGCACGGATTGCTCGTCTTTATTGGAATTGAAGAGGCCGACACGCGCGACGATGTCGACTATTTGGTTGGCAAGATTGCGCGGTTGAGGATCTTCGACGACCCTAACGGCGTAATGAACCTCGACGTGCAGCAAACAAGTGGCGACGTATTGGTTGTCAGTCAGTTCACCTTGCAGGCCGCAACACGCAAAGGCAACCGCCCGAGCTATATTCGTGCTGCACGAGAAGAGATTTCGAAACCGCTCTACGAAGAGTTTTTGGCCACTATGGGTGATGCCTTGGGCAAGAGTGTTCCGAGCGGCACGTTCGGTGCCGATATGCAGATTGAACTGCTCAACGACGGCCCCGTGACGATTTGGATCGACTCCCGCGAAAAATAACTGAGAGTGTCTAACGAGTTTTTTATTTTCCCTCCCCCTCCCCCGCTTCGGGCGATTAAGAAGTGGCAAGATGCAACGCTCTGGTTTTTAGAACAAACGGAGCATACCATACGCATGTGAGTATTGTTCTAAAAACCAACGAAGGAAGCAGATTGTCGCTTATTGGTCGCCCTCGCTACAACCATTTCTTATGCTTGAAGAAGAGGTAAACCGAACCCGAAACTATAACCATCAGCAGCAACGCAAATAGGTAGCCGTAGCGCATATTCAACTCGGGCATAACCTTGAAGTTCATACCATAGATGCTTGCTATCAGCGTGGCCGGCAGAAAGAAGACCGATGCCACGGTAAAGATCTTTGTGGTATTGTTTTGTTCGATGTTTATCAGACCCAATGCGGTATCTTGGAGGTAGTCCAGACGCTCGAAACTGAAATCGGCGTGCGAGATAAGCGAATTGACGTCGCGCACCATTAGTTGCAGGCGCGGATAGATATCGTTCGGGAAACGTTCGCTTCGCTGTATGCCCGAGAGCACGCGCTGGCGGTCGAAGATGTTTTCACGAATTAACATCGTCTGCTCCTGCAAGGTGTTGATACGGGTAATATCGCCTTTGTCGACATTGCCGTCGACCGTGATTTCGCGGCTCAACGAGGCAATCTGCTTTGAAACGCTCTCAACCAAATCGGCATCGGCATCGATTCTGACTTCAAGTATCGAAATCAGAAGGTGATAGCCTGTTGGGTAAGCTCTGTTGTTCATTTGCAGACGTTTGGCCGCCTCGTTAAAAGTGCGGAACTCGGTGCTGCGATTGGTTATCAGCACTCCTTCCGACACAATGAACGAAACCGGTTCGACCGTCACACCGTCGGAGGTCGGAACAAAGAAGTTGGCATTCGAAAAAATGGCGTTCTCCGTTTCGTAATATTTGGAGGTCGATTCAATCTCCTCTGCCTGCTGGCGAGTAAGAAGGTTGATCTCCATAAAATTCTCGACGGCCTTCTGCTCCTGAATTGTTGGGGAGAAGAGGTCGATCCACAAAACATCGTCGTAGCCGAGTTCGTCGAAGAGTTTCAGATCGGCGTTGCGGACGATTTTGTTGTATTGTTTGAGATAAATTGTAATCATTGGGCTGTTCGGGATTAAGGGTGACCGTGTTTTCCGTTAATTGTTCCGAAATGGGGACAGACCCTCGTGCGTCTGACACACGACAGTCGTTTTTAACCTCTTCAGCCCGGGTTGGCGTGGGAGACAGCCTTTTTCAGGTTTTTCCAATAAGCCTCCGCCGCCTTATGTTTTTTAGCATCGAACATATAGTCGATTTTCTCGGTATAAAAGTCGTAAATATCGGGTTCGTTTTCGAGCCCCTGCTCCAAAATAGCCTCCCAAACACGCTCTACACCAAAGGTGAGTGCCTGTTCGAAGGTGTCGACCGTCTCGGGCAAAAGTCCTTGGCGGGCAATCCAAACAGCCGCAACCGGAGAGTCGCCCCACTCGTCGACGAGAATGGTCGGAGACTTGGGCGCAGGTGCAATACAAAAGTCGCTCAGGAGTTGGTACTCGGCGGCATCTGCCGCGTCGTGCAACGACACCAAAGCAATATCGGCGCGACCCTCATTGAAGGCCGCAACACATTCTGTTTGCGAAGAATAGATCTGGATACCGAGCCGCAGGCTATCGTTGTGGCGAATGCCGAACAACATCGGTACAGTACTCTTCTGCAATACTGCCGCAATCTTTACCGGAATAACCATCGTCCATACGTGCGTGATGTTGGTTCGACTTATGAGGGATATTTCGCCCTCGAAAACAGTGCAAAAGTAAGCATCTTTTTGGAAAATTGTGCTACTTTTGCGTATTATGGAGCAAAAAAACAAATCAACAGAGGAAAAGTTGCGCAGTGTAAGGCACATTGCACTCGATATGGACGGTACAATCTACTGCGGTTCAACCCTTTTCGACTGCACACTGCCGTTTTTGGCCACCTTGCGCCGACTCGGCATCGGTTACTCGTTTATGACCAACAACCCTACGAGGAGCATTGCCGACTACGTTGCAAAGTTGCGCGCTATGGGGGTTGAAGCCACAGCCGACCAAGTATATTCGACCTCGGTGGCGACCATTGAGTTTATCAAAACCAACCACCCCGAGTGGCGGCGGCTCTTCATTTTGGGCACCGCGAGTATGACGGCCGAATTTGTGGCAGCCGGATTCGAGCCTACCTCCGACTCGCCCGACGACCGCCCCGATGCACTCGTGGTCAGCTTCGACACCTCACTCCGCTACGAACGTTTTTGCCGCGCCGCGTGGTGGGTAAAAGAGGGACTGCCCTACTTGGCCACCAACCCTGATCAATACTGCCCCACCGACAGCCGAACGGTTCTTATCGACTGCGCAGCCATCTACGGCGCCATTGAGATTGCCACCTCGCGCCGACCAGATACCGTAATTGGCAAACCCAACGCCGAAATACTCCGTTCGGTGGCTCGTCGACAAGGGGTAGCGGTCAATGAAATCGCTATGGTGGGCGACCGGCTGACGACCGATGTTCAAACTGCCCATAATGCAGGAGCAGTTGGGGTGCTGGTTCTCTCGGGCGAAACCTCGCCGGAACAGGCTGCCGCCGCGATTCCTCAACCCCACATCACGGTTCAAGACATTGGCGAGTTGGGGCGGTTATTGGAGTCGGTTCACGAAAAATAAGGTACATTTTACAGCTAAAATAAGGTCTAAAACGTACCTTATTTTTGGTTAGATGCATTGGTTAGGCGGTCGATGCAGATTGATGTATTCATTTTTTACGTTTTTTGCCGCAAAACAATGTATGACAAAAAAAATTTGCTCTCGTGCAACAAATTTCCCACCCAAAGCGTCATACCATAAACACCAGAACGAAAACCTGCTTATGAAAAACATCGCCTTTCTCTTAGTGCCGCTATTGTTTTCGTGGACTGCCGCAGCGCAGCAGACCGACAGCGTGGTACTCGAAACGCAACCACTCGCTCCTCAACAACAGCAACCTACAACGTCGACACTTCAACCTCATTCCAGCTTGGCTTTGTCGGGCGCCATTTGGAGCATCGTAAACGGCCAATCACAACAATGTTTTCCGATTCAGCTCGATTTTGTAAGCTGGTTGGAAGACGGGGCTTTCTGGGGCATAACGGCTCAATATACGTCCAGGAAGGACGAATGGGTGACTGATTCGATACATTATAGCGACGACAACGACCAACAAATGGTAGTCGTGCTTGGCAACTACGGATTCAGATTGCCGGTGCTCCACAATAGGGCTTTTTTGCAGTTGGACCTTGGCGGAGGAGTGGGCTATCACATTATGAAGTACGATGCCTACCCCAACAAAATAGTACCCTACATACATCTCGGCCACTGTATGGGCTTCAATCTATCGAAAACAATGGCACTCAAAATATCAATTCTGCCCAACATAACCTTTTGTCCGATTGATGTCGGGGCGGCTTACTCTCACTACCCAAGCGTCTACGGCATCTATACGTTTGGGCTGGAAATCAACCTCGGCAAAACCGGCAATAAATGACGACAATAAAACGAAAACTACTCTATCTGACACTGATTGGCACCGCGTTGTTAATGGTGCAATGTTTTCCTCTAAACGCATACCGCATTTTGGGATTCGACTCCATTGAGCTGCGCAAAGGCCTCAGCAACAAGACCGACACGTGGGACGGAACGGAGTTCTCGCTGGTGGTCGCCTCGTCGCTCAAAGAGGTCAACCCGCGTTACGTTGAGTGCTTTAGATCACTGTCGCCCGTCGACAGGTGTTATGCCTACTCGATCCACCCAACAGCATACTATCAGGAGCCCGACCTGTCGACTGCCGAACTGAAACTCGATAAGGAATTAATCTTTAACGGAACTGCCTTTGCGGCCGGCAGCAATATTATTTCCACGGCCGACGACATTCAATTTACCCCTCAAACAGGCGAAATATACATCTATTTTGTCGATTACCAGATTTCTCCCTCGTTCGAAATACCAAACGGCACACTGACGATTAATTTCAGTTGTATGGTGGGTGACGAAAAGATGCAGGCCAACACCGTAGTGACAGTCAAAATAGACCAATAAATTCGGCGGCAGAATAGCAAAATAAAGACGAGCCGGTTATGTGTGAAGCATAACCGGCTCGTCTTTATTTATATCTGTAAAACTATTCGACCGGTATATTCTTGTTGACATTCTTACTGCCCACCAATGCGTAGAATAGCAGGTAAGCAAGGCTGGCAAAGATAAGCCAGTAGCTTGGCAGATAGCCGACCGAGTCGGAGATGAGGTTCTGCACGAACGGAATGATACCGCCACCGCAAACCAGTGCCATAAAGATGCCCGAGGCCATTGGGGTATATTTGCCCAAACCTTCGGCTGCAAGGTTGAAAATCGAACCCCACATAACCGAGGTGCACAATCCGCAAAGCACCATAAAGATCATATTCAGAGGCACCACTTTGTTGATGATTGGAATATTGAACGTGGTGGTTGCCGGCACATACATAATGCAGAGCACAAACAGCAGCGCTGCCGTGCAGACGCCAACCATCATCTTCTTGCTCGATACCTTGGCGCCGATAGCAGCACCGATGAGTCGTCCGCAAAGCATCAAAAACCAGTAGACACCCACAACGGTACCTGCAATGGCCGGGCCAACCGACGAAAGATTCGACATATAGAGGTTTGCCGTGTTGGGAATACCAACCTCAATACCAACATAGAAGAAGATTGCGATAGCGCCGAGCACAAAGTGGCGGAACGACATCGGGCCGTATTTGTCCTTTTTGCCGGCAGCCTTGGCGGCGATACGGTCAGCCTTCTCTTGGGGAGTCTCCATATGAGGCTCGGGAATGCGGGTCAAAACAATCACCAAAAAAGCCAGTGCAAAGATTGCCATTGCGATAATCATTGCCGGAGCGGCATCGGTAACCTGTGCTTTATCAACCGATCCGCCAATCAGATAGCCCAACAGAATGGGAGCTATTGTGCCGCCGATAGAGTTGATCGAACCACCCAACTGAATGAGCTGGTTGCCTTTGTTGCCACCGCCGCCCAAAGTGTTGAGCATTGGGTTGACGACAATGTTGAGCAGACACATCGAGAAACCTGCCACAAATGCACCGGCCACATAGACGGCAAATGCTGCCGACGGAGCTACGCTACCCGAAAGGAATTGAATACCTACACCCACGAAACCGATTGTGACGGCCAGCAGCGAGGTGAATTTGTAACCTTTGCGTTTAAGGATAAAGCCGGCCGGAATGCCCATACAGGCATAGGCAATAAAGTTGGCCAACGTTCCGAGCTGCGAAAGAGCATTGCTTACTTGGAACTGGTTTTTCAAGATAACACCCATCGAACCTGCAAAGTTGGTCACGAAGGCGATCATAAAAAACAGCATAAACATCACCGCAATAGGCAGTGCGTAGTTTTGTTTTTTTGTTTCAGACATTTACTTTGTTCTATTAAATTAGTAATTATTTGTGTGTGTTTGTGTCGCAACCTAACCTTGTTAATTCGATTTCGACACGCTAAGATACGGTTTTTGTTCGAAAATACCCTCTCCCGACCCTAAAAAAGCGTTTCGCCCTCCGAAAGTGGCGTGATGCCAAGGTGTGAATAGGCCAGCGGAGTGGCCTCTCTGCCGCGCGGAGTACGTTTCAGGAAGCCCTCTTTTATAAGGAATGGTTCATAGACCTCCTCTATCGTACCTGCATCTTCGCTCACTGCCGTGGCGATTGTGCCAATTCCAACGGGGCCGCCGCCAAATTTTTCGATTATGGCGTGCAGAATCTTATTGTCCATCTGATCCAGACCGCGCGAATCGATGTTCAGAGCACTAAGTGCGTGGCGGGTAATGGGCAGGTCGATTGCGCCATCGCCCTCAACCATAGCAAAATCCCTCACGCGGCGCAGCAGTGCATTGGCAATACGCGGTGTGCCGCGACTGCGCAGAGCAATTTCGTGGGCGGCCTCCTCATTGATTGGAATACCCAAAATGGCGGCCGAGCGCTTTAAGATGCCGCTCAAAATGGGGGTGTCGTAGTATTCGAGGTGGCAGGTGATGCCGAAACGTGCACGAAGCGGCGAGGTGAGCAGGCCGCTGCGAGTGGTTGCACCAATCAGAGTGAATGGGGCAAGTTCGATCTGAATCGAGCGCGCCGACGGGCCCTTGTCGAGCACAATATCGATTTTGTAATCCTCCATAGCCGAGTAAAGGTACTCCTCCACAATGGGGCTGAGGCGGTGAATCTCGTCAATGAAAAGCACGTCGCCCGCTGCAAGGTTGGTGAGCAGACCGGCCAAATCGCCGGGTTTGTCGAGTACGGGGCCGCTCGTCACTTTGAGCGTGGTTCCCATTTCGTTGGCGATAATGTTGGCCAGGGTGGTTTTGCCCAGTCCGGGAGGGCCGTGGAGCAATACGTGGTCGAGCGATTCGCCGCGCATCAGAGCCGCCTTGATAAAGACCCGCAGGTTGTCGACAACCTTGTCCTGTCCGTGGAACGTTTCGAGTTCCTGTGGGCGGATTCGATTCTCGAACTCGGAGTCCGACTCTATGTTCCTAATATTCGATTGTACCATTTCTTGATGGGTTTTTTCTGTTCGTCCTGCATTTCACGTTCGAACTTGGCGCGCACAATCTCGCCCATTGTCTTACCCGAAATTTTGCTTTCGAGCCACGACAGCAGGTCGATGTAGTAGAAGGTGCGCCTCTCGTAGGGGTGATTCTCGAAGGGTTTGAGGTGTTCGTAAAGATTTTTCAGTTCCTGTTTCATATCGAGCGCACCGACTGTTCCGAATCTCTTGAAGAAGGTCAACACCTCTTGTTTCATCTCGGTCATATCGCGCATCTTTACGACAAACGAGTAAACCGAACGAATCTGGTAGTCGATATTGAAGTCGATGCCTGCATCGTACATTGCAATGAGGTTCAACATACGGGCATAGCATTGCAGATCGCGCCTGATGTTGTGGTCTTTAACCTGAATGATATAGGAGAGCGATTCGATGCACTTGCGGTAGTTGCCGTCGCCAAAATAGAGGCAGGCAACCTTGTAGTCGAGCGCCATTTTTTCGTGAACGGTCAGACGGTCGGCATATTTTTTAAGGTAAGAATCGACGTTCTTCACAATCCACAGTCCGTCTTTGTAGGTGCCGTCCATAATGCACTTGTTAAGTCGACCGGTGAAGAGAATTTGTTGCGATATCATCACGGCGTTGTCGTTGATTTGGCCAATGGTGCGACTCTCCTGTTCGAAGGCTTCAAGCGTCTTGACAAAGGCTGAATACTTGTGCATCAGAAACATACCATCCAATACCTGTGCGTAACCACGCAGGTAGCTGTCATACATAACCTCCTTCATCTCGGGGTTGGAGTCGAAAAGCTCAATCCAACGGCGCGCATAGCGATAGGACATTGCCGTGTTGTGGCAGATGTAGTTATACCACGCCTTGGCCTGATAGAAGTAGTACCTCTCGATAAACGAGAGTTTCATATTTTCGTAGACTGCAATACGCGGCTGGAAATAGCCGGTGAGCATATCGAGGTCTTTTTGGGAACGGGCAAACCCAAGTTGTTGGTGGAGCGAATAGCACTGCACCGAGAGCACCGACAGAGCGTTGATATTGTTGAGTCGGCGAGCCGTTTCGTTGGTCGATCGGGCTGCGTCTTCGGCGGCGTGGGTCATCTCGCTCGACACGTTGACCACCTTGATCTGGCGGTGGAGGTCGGCCAAATCGAGCGTGGCAGAGAGCTGTTCGGTCTTGGCGGCACGCCCCTCAACTTTTTCGACAATTTTTTCGGCCTGCGAGTAGAGCCCCTTGTCGAAGAGTATTCGTGCAAAATCTATCTGTTCGCGGATTTGCAATGTTGTGGAGTGTTGAACCCCAAGGGTACGCAACGAGACGAGAATCTGACGATAGAGGTGCGCTTTGAGGTTTGGCAACTGCTGTTTGGTAATCGACGGGCAGCGTTCCAAAACACGCTCCTCGCTATACTCTTCCATACGGTCGAGGCAGTCGAACAGCGCAATAAACTTGGCCTGCTCGTTCCCTTCGATACGTGTTGCATAGAGCTTGAAGTTTCGCTTCTCGGCCTTGCTCATCAATCTGACAAGCTCAAAAACGCTCTCGTGTCGCTCCATTTTGGTTTGGTCTATTTTTGTTGTTCAAATTTTGCAGCCCAGGCGCGGTCGTCGTCGTTGCCAACCTCTTTCAGGCGGGCTATATATTTGGCCGAATCGGCTGTTTTCGACTCTTTTTTGCACACTATTGCCAGGTTGCGCAGAATAACCGTGTCGTCGGGCGAGAGCCGGAGCCCTTTGCGGTACTCTTTTTCGGCCAGTTTCAGTTCGCCGCGACGGCTCGCCACACTGCCAAGATTGGAATGGGCGGCCGAATTTTTTGGGAAGAGGGTCAAAACCCGTTTCGATATGCTCTCGACTGCCGCGTTGCCCTCGTCGGAGCAGAGCGAGAAGAGTTGGGCACAATAGTCCTGAACGGCGTCGACTATCTCTTCGCGCGAAATGGTGTCGGTCGGGCCGTAGAGCCACCGGCGTTTCTTGTCGGCAAGGTCGCCCAAAAGCGACTCGATTTCGGAGATATATTTGTCCAAATAGTTGTTGCCTGCAATCCAGTAGGCCGAAATGCGGCCCATTCGAAGGTCGGCTCTCTCGGGCGAAAACTCAATGGCGCGGTCGATGTAGTCGATGGCCACGCTCAAAACCGAGTCGCTCGTTATGTAATACTCGTAGAGGTAGCCGGCGGTGTTGCCGAGGGAGTCGGTCAGCGCCATCGGGTTGGATACTCCGGCGGGGAGTTCTTCCGACACGCCCATAGTCTTCGACACTATTGCGTTGGCGTGACGGTTGAATTGTGCCACAAGCATAGTCGTATTTTGCGGCTCGGCGCGCTCCCACTCGTCCAAAAGCGAGTATAACATCTCCTTGTTTTTCGTTCCGGACAGCAATTCGTATTGACGGGCGTAGTTGACCTGCCCCTCAACGCCCTCTGCAAAAGCGACTAACAGCGCAAATATCAATATTTTCTTCATAAATCTACTTCTCTAAGAGTACAAAGTTATAATTTTTAATCAAAAAAATGCCTCCTGTGTATTGCATAGTATTCAAAAAAACATATATTTGTGGTCCGATAGGGAATCAAAACTCGAACCAATGGAGATATTTCTCGACATATTGGCCATTTTGTGCGTGGTTGTTGGCATAGCGGGCTGCATTATCCCTTTGCTGCCGGGCCCTCCAATCTGCTACGTGGGCATACTTCTGGCACGCTGGGCAGGCGCCGATTTTTCGACCGAAATGTTGATCGTTTGGGCGGCGGTTGCCATTGGAGTAACCCTCTTGGACAACTTTTTGCCGGTGGTGATGACAAAAAAATTCGGTGGTTCGAAGGCTGCCACCTGGGGCTCCACTATCGGCATTGTGGTTGGTCTGTTTTTGGGGCCGGTCGGAATTATTTTAGGTCCCTTCTTCGGAGCGCTTGTGGGTGAGTTGATTCACGACCGCTCGTCGAGCGCCAAGGCGTTCAAGGTAGCATTCGGCTCGTTTGCGGCATTTGTTTGCGGCACGGGAATCAAGTTGGTGGCAGCAGTCTATATGGCCATTCCGGTCTTTCGCTCGGTTTTCGGCAATTAGCCAACATATTATTTTTTAATTATCTTTGCACCAGAGGTATAAACATCGTCCGAACCAATTAAAACTAATTCAAATTATAAGGCAAATGAAAAGGTACGCAATCTGTTCGGTGTTGACCGTGTTGACGGCAATGCTCTTATCGTGTGGCCACAAGTATGACTACACTACGGTCGAAGGCGACCCAATGAAGACCAAAATCTACACTCTCGACAACGGTCTGAAAATATTTATGGCGGTCAACCGTGAAACGCCTCGCATTCAGGCCAACATTGCCGTGCGCGTAGGCGGCAAAAACGACCCTGCCGAGACTACCGGTCTGGCACACTATTTCGAACACCTTATGTTCAAGGGGACAGAGAATTTCGGCACCTCCGACTACGCGGCCGAGAAACCGCTGCTCGACCAAATCGAGTCGCTCTTTGAGAGTTATCGCTCTACCGCCGACCAAAAAGAGCGCAAGGCAATCTACCACCAAATCGACTCGGTGAGCTACGAGGCCTCAAAGCTCTCGATTCCCAACGAGTACGACAAATTGATGTCGGCCATAGGTGCGCAAGGCACAAACGCCTACACCTCCTACGACGTCACCTGCTATGTTGAGGATATTCCTGCCAATCAGGTCGACAACTGGGCGCGTATCCAGGGTGACCGCTTTGCCAACGCCGTAATCAGAGGTTTTCATACCGAACTCGAAACGGTCTATGAAGAGAAAAATATGTCGCTCACGCGCGACAGCCGCAAGGTGTCGGAACAGATGCTTGCCGCACTCTTTCCCGAGCACCCCTATGGGTTGCAAACAGTTTTGGGCACGCAGGAACACCTCAAAAACCCCTCGATTACCAACATCAAGAACTACTATAATAATTGGTATGTGCCCAACAATATGGCAGTCTGCATCTCGGGCGATTTCGACCCCGACCACGTGGTTGAGGTGATAGAGAAATATTTTGGAGGGCTCAAACCCAACGAGAATCTCAACCGCATAGAGGTTTCACCTGTTGCTCCATTGACCGAAAACCGCATTCGCAACGTCTACGGCTTGGAGTCGGAGAACGTAACCGTGGCTTGGCCTTTGGGTGGTCCCAAAACCGAAGACTACCTTTATGGGCAACTTGCCAGCGGTATTCTGAATAACGGGCAGGCAGGCTTGTTTGACCTCGATCTCTCTCAAAAACAGAGGGTTCTTTCGGTCTACGGCGGCACAATGTCGTTGGCCGACTACGGCTGTCTGATGGCTCAGGGTCGTCCCAAAACCGGACAGTCGCTCGACGAGGTCAAGGCATTGATGCTGGCCGAGGTCGACAAACTCTGCCGTGGCGAGTGGGACGAAGCGTTGCTGACCGCAACAGTCAACAACTTCAAGCTCAACATACAGAACACTATCGACACCAATGACGGTCGGGCCGAAATGCTGGTCGACGCCTTTGTGAACGACGTAGCTTGGGCCGATCAGGTGGCAATGCTCAATCAACTCTCGGAGATTACCAAAGACGAACTGGTGGCTTGGGCGGCCTCGGAATTCAATACCGCAGCGTGTGTGGTTGTCTACAAACACCAGGGCAAAGACCAAAACGAAAAGAAGATAGAAAAACCGGCCATCACACCCATCGCCACCAACCGCGATACGGTCAGCCCGTTCCTTGCCGAGATTCAGAAGGCGGCTGCCGAGGCCAAACCGATCGAGCCGGTCTATGTGAACTTCGAGCGCGACCTTTCACATCTGAAAGCCAACAACATTGAGGTGCTCTACAAAGAGAACCCGTCGAACGACCTTTTCAAATTGGAGTACGTTTTTGAGCGCGGCTCCTACCAAAACAAGGCTCTGCCGATTGCTTTCGACTATCTCGAATATCTGGGCACTTCGACAAAGTCGGCCGAAGAGATTGCGGCCGAATTTTACACCCTTGCCTGCTCGGTCAACTACCGCACCGAGGGCAACCGTACCTATATCTCCATTGTGGGCCTGAATGAGAGTATGTCCAAAGCGGTGGCTCTGGTCGAAGAGATTCTGACCGACAGCCGACCCGACGAGCAGATTCTCGCCAACCTCAAAGCCAACAATTTGCGTCAGCGCGAGAACTCCAAAAATAGCCAACGCAGCAACTTCTCCGTTTTGCGCCGCTACGCCACCTACGGTCCCGACTATGTGACCAACACCGTTCTGAACAACAACAAACTCGCGGCACTCACTTCCGATGAGCTTCTGGGTGCTGTGGCCGAACTAATCGGCACCGAACACCGTATTCTCTACTACGGCCCTGCTTCGCAAAAGGCTGTTTGTGCGGCCATTGAACAGAACCACACAAAAGGGGCAGTCAACCCTGCACCTGCAAAGGTCGTCTACCCAATGCAGCCGACTCCCAAAAACTCGGTACTGCTGGCACAATACGATGCCAAACAGCTCTACTACACACAATATTCCAACCGCGGCGAAGAGTTCGACACCGCCAACGATGCCGAACTGATGCTCTATAACACCTATTTTGGCGGTGGTATGAACGGCATAGTCTTTCAGGAGATGCGCGAGGCTCGCGGCTTGGCCTATTCGGCCAGTGCCTACATAGAGGAGCCCTACGAGAGAGAAGATCCCTATACTTTCACGGCGTTCATTGCCACCCAAAACGACAAAATGGCGCAGGCAATCGACGCTTTCGACGAAATCATAAACCGTATGCCCGAGAGTGAAGCCGCCTTTGCAATCGCCAAAGAGAGTGTTTTGAGCAACATCAGAACCAAACGAGTGATTAAATCGGCCGTCTTGGACAGCTATTTGGCTGCCGAAGACCTTGGCATCGACTTCGACCGCAACAAGGCAATCTTCGACAAGGTTCAAAATATGACACTTGCCGACATTGAGGCCACACAACAAAAATGGGTCAAGGATCGCCCCTATACCTATTGTATTTTGGGCGACCTGAAAGACCTCGATATGAACAAGCTCACCTCGCTGGGCGAAATGTCGGTTCTTTCGCAGGAGAAGATTTTTGGTTACTAAACCCCTCTCAACCCTGTTTCAAAAAGCGGTTCTCCGAGCTTGGAGGGCCGCTTTTTTGTTGTATCGGCCTTAGCTGTGGCGGCTTGTGTGAAAATAATAACGATATAGGCTGTTTCAAAAGTTGCACTTTCGCAGTTTTGGAGTAAATTTGCGGCATCACAACCAAGCAACAAGGTTAAACATCAAAATAGTTAGAGTTATGAAATCTATTGACAGTTACAATTTCGGCGGAAAGCGCGCCATTATCCGCGTCGACTTCAATGTCCCGATGAACGACAAGTTCGAGGTTACGGACGACACCCGCATTCGTGCAGCCATTCCTACCATTAAAAAGGTATTGGCAGGCGGTGGTTCAGTGATTCTTATGTCGCACCTCGGCCGTCCCAAAAAGAACAACGACGACAAATTTTCGCTCGCCCACATTATCCCGACCATAGAGAAAGACCTTGGCCACAAGGTGCTCTTCGCAGGCGACTGTATGGGAGAGAAGGCAGCCGAAATGGCCAAAGCACTCAAAGCAGGCGAAGTTCTGCTGCTCGAAAACCTCCGCTTCTATGCCGAGGAGGAGGGCAAACCGCGCGGCTTGGCCGACGACGCCACCGACGAAGATAAGGCTGTGGCCAAAAAAGCTGTCAAAGAGAGCCAGAAAGAGTTTGTCAAAAAGTTGGCCTCCTATGCCGACTGCTACATAAACGACGCCTTCGGTACCGCACACCGCGCCCACGCTTCAACGGCTCTGATTGCCGCCTATTTCCCCGACGACAAAATGTTCGGATACCTTATGGAGCGCGAAGTTGCCGCTGTCGACAATGTAATGCAAAATCCGTCACACCCGTTCTGCGCTATTTTGGGCGGTTCGAAGGTGTCGAGCAAGATTACCGTAATTGAGAGCCTGCTTGACAAGGTCGATACTCTGATCTTGGGCGGCGGAATGACCTACACCTTCGCAGCTGCACAAGGCGGCAAGGTTGGAAACTCAATCTGCGAGCCCGACCAGTTCGACGTGGCGCTTGCAATTTTGGCCAAAGCCAAAGAGAAGGGCGTTAAACTCGTTATGGCACAAAAAGCGCTGATAGCCGATGCTTTTTCGGCCGATGCCAACACAAAAGAGGCTCCTGCCAATGATATTCCCGAGGGCTGGGAGGGTGTCGATATAGGCGAGTCGGACAAAGCCGTCTTCCGCAAAGCCATTTTGGAGAGCAAGACGATTCTTTGGAACGGCCCTGTCGGAGTCTTCGAGATCGACAAGTTTGCAACGGGTTCGCTGGCTGTGGCCGAGGCTATTGCCGACGCAACCGCCAAAGGTGCCTATTCGCTTATCGGTGGCGGCGACTCGGTTGCCTGCATCAATAAACTCGGACTTGCCAACAAGGTCAGCTACGTTTCGACCGGCGGCGGTGCACTGCTTGAAGCCATTGAAGGCAAAGAGTTGCCGGGCGTTGCAGCAATACGCAATTAGTCTTATCACCAAATAGAAAAAGGGTTGTCCTTCAATCGGACAACCCTTTTTCTATATATCTATCAACCCGCTACGAATAGAAAAAACAACCAGCTCGGCGGTATTGTTACTGGCTGTTTTGGTCAGAATGTTGGCCCTGTGATGATCGACGGTGCGTTTCGAGAGCGACAACCGATCGGCTATCTCGCGGTTGGAAAGTCCGTGGCAAATCATCGCCAAGATTTCTTTCTCGCGAAGCGACAGCAGATTACGGCAAGAGCTTATGTCGGGTTTGAGGAGAGGTTGCGACGCAGCCTTTACCAACGAAAGGCGTCGTTTGGAATGGCCAATGAGTATAATCAGGCAGACCGTCTGACAAAGGATTATTATCAACAGCAGCACTATCATAGTCAAGAAGCATTAACAACAATAGTGCCAAAAAGCGCTTATCGGGACGCTCTTTGGCACTATACGGAATAGGTAAGTGATTTAGAAGAGTACGATGTTGTAAGGCATACGGGCTTGAATGCTATTGCCGGAGGCCATTTGCATAACCTCGTTGTAGAGTTTCAGGCTTTCGCCGAGTTCGTTGCCGAGCACAGCGCTGCTAACCAACGATTGACGCAGGCGCGCCGAGAAGAGCTTGTTGAAAAGCGCAAGCCACTCGTCCTCCTCCGGCAACAACTCCGTAATGCGGAAATCGTCGCCCACCCCTGCGCGATCGACAGCCCAGGAGATTGCCTCGATAATTCCACCGAAACCGTCGACAAGTCCGATTGTCGAAGCATCAACACCGCTCCACACGCGCCCTTGACCAATGGCATCGACCTCGTCGAAAGTGAGGTTTCGCCCCTCGGCAACGTGGTCGACAAAGGTAGAATAGGTGTTTTCAACATTTTGTTGCAAAGTGGCAATTTCGCTCTTTGTGAGTGGGCGGAAAATTGTGCCCATATCGGCCGAGGGCGAAGTCTTAACGACATCGACATTGATTCCGAGTTTGTTGTTAAGGGTCTTTTGAGCATTGAGCATCATTCCGAATACGCCTATCGAGCCGGTGATTGTGGTACGGTCGGCGAGGATTTCATCGGAGGGTGCCGAGATGTAGTAACCACCCGAAGCCGCATAGTTGGCCATCGACACAATAACCGGTTTGGTTTGACGCAGAAGCGTGACCTCGTGCCAGATGACCTCCGAGGCCAGAGCGCTGCCGCCCGGGGAGTTGACACGGAACACAACCGCTTTGATTCCTTTGTCTTTACGTGCGTCGGCCAACAGCCCGGCAATGGTCTGATCGCCAATCGAGCCGTCCATAGTACTCTCGCCGTCGATGATCTGTCCGTCGGCATAGACGATGGCTATCTTGTTGTGAGAAATGCGTTTGCCTGCGGGCGTAGCAGAGGCGATGTAGTCGCCGAGGGTTACCGTTGGCAACTCGTCGGTGATGCAGCCCGAAAGCTCTTTGAGATAGTCGACAACCTCGTTTTCGTAGAGCAGGCTGTCGACCAGTCCCAACCGCTTTGCATCGGCAGGCATTACGGCTGCAAGATTGTTGGCGCACTCGTTGAGGGCATCGACCGAAAGGTTGCGCGAAGCGGCAACATCTTCGACCAGAGTACCCCAAATTGAGCCAACCAATGCACCGGTCTGAATACGGTTGGCGCGGCTCATCTCGGTAGTAATATAGGGTTCAACGGCCGACTTGTAGGTTCCGTGGCGGATAATCTGAACGTCTAATCCAAGACGGTCGATCAGGTTTTTGTAAAACATCACCTGCGAGGCCAACCCTTTCCACTCGACTGCCCCCTCGGGATTGACAAAGACCTTGTCGGCAACCGAGCTGAGCCAGTAGAGCCCTTGCGAGTAGGCGGCATTGTAGCCAACCACAAACTTGCCTGACGAGCGGAAGCGGGCGATTGCGGCACGCAGCTCCTCGATATGGGCGGTTCCGCCAATGTTGCCCGCACCCGTATAGTTGATGTAGATACCGCTGATGCGGCTGTCGGCAGCGGCTGAATCGATTGCGGTAACGGCCTGCAAAATAGAGATATTGGAGGTCATTTCAAAGGTGCCCGAAGTCAGCGACGAAGCCGCAATGGTCATTGGTTGTGGCGAATCGGTGATGTTTTCGGCAAAGTCGAGTACCAAAACGGAGCCTTGCGAAACCGCGGCCACTGGTTTTGAAAACGACGCAACCACTCCCGACCAAACCGCGAGCGTAAAGAGACCTATTAGAATGTTGGCCACTACAAACGCGAGAAGCGCAGCCCAAAAAGTCTTAAAAAAACTATTCATAAGAGAGAGATTTGAGTGAATGTTATTGACGATTCTTTATACAAAGGTATGTTTTTCTTCGGAAAGAAAAACTATCTTTGTGGAAATTTTGAACCTATGAAGAGAGAGGAGATAATTATGGCGCTATCAGGGGTTGTTCACCCCGAAACGGGCGACAGCATAGTCACTTCGGGAATGGTGGCATCGGTCGAGCTTTTAGGCTCTGAGTGCCGCATCACATTGCAACCAAAGCGCCGTCGCGACCCGATGATCGGTTCGGTTCGGCGCAAGGTCAAAGAGGCCTTGGTGGAGCGGTTCCCCGAGTTGCAAGTCGAAGTTGAGGTCGGCGAAGCCGCCCCTGCACCCGAAATCAAAGAACATCACGGCACAAACAGCGTGGTCAACATCATTGCCATTGCCTCGGGCAAGGGCGGCGTTGGAAAATCGACCGTTACGGCCAACCTTGCCGTTGTACTCCAAAAGATGGGCTACCGCGTTGGGGTTCTCGATGCCGATATCTATGGCCCTTCGGTACCAAAACTCTTTGGCGTGGAGGGCTATCAACCCGTGCCCGACTACCACGACGGGCTCGATTACATTCTGCCCATAGAGTCGTGCGGAGTGAAGGTGATGTCGATAGGGTTCTTCATCAACCCCGACGATGCGCTGCTTTGGCGTGGCCCAATGGCGGTGAGCGCTCTTAAACAACTTATTAACCAAACGTGGTGGGAAGAGTTGGATTTCCTACTGGTCGATATGCCTCCGGGAACCGGCGATGTACACCTCTCGGTGGTACAGGAGATGAAGCTTTCGGGGGCAATCATAGTGTCGACTCCGCAACAGGTTGCCGTGGCCGACGTGGTGCGCGGCGTCGAGATGTTTCGCACCCCCCAAATAGAGGTGCCGGTGCTGGGTATAATTGAGAATATGGCGTGGTTTACTCCTGCCGAGCTGCCCAATAACCGTTATTACCTCTTCGGACACGGCGGAGCCCGCGATTTGGCCACAAAAGAGAGCATACCTTTCTTGGGCGAAATACCTATTGTACAGTCGATTATGGAGCATTCCGACAATGGCGAACCGGCGGCCGTAAAAGACGAAACAATTGCGGCATACTATCGTCTGGTGGCCGAACAAATTGTTGAAAACCTTTCGAAAACCTGTTGACAACCCGACAATAATATGGTCGATAAGTTTATGCCGATTTTTGAATTTGTGTATTGCCGTTTCGACCAATTTTTATATACCGTTTCGGTTGCCGCAAAAACAAATTTATTTGCCTCTTTTGATGATCGACTTTTCAACATCAAAAAGCGCAAAAATCGACTGTTTTCAACCGTGTTTATTTGTTGACAACTTTATCGACAGTTGTTTGTAACTCGTCGCTAAAAAAGATAAAAGAGCAGAAATCAACCCGGTGCCGAAAGACCAATTTGTGATAACTATTGAAAACTATTTTGTAGGGAAAGTTATTGACCTTGTGAACAGGCTTTATTTATATTGTTATTTGATTTTATAATTATAGAAATACAAATAGAATAATATTAATATAAAAAATGAATACCGTCGACTATGTTTCCGAAATCGCCCGATTGAAGAGAGAGAAGAGGGCCGTTATTTTGGCGCATTACTATACTTATGGCGAAGTGCAGGCCGTTGCCGACTTTGTGGGCGACAGTCTGGCGCTCTCGGAGAGGGCAGCCGATACCGATGCCGAAATAATTCTCTTTGCAGGAGTAAAGTTTATGGCCGAGACTGCAAAGGTGCTTTCGCCGTCGAAAAAGGTACTTCTGCCCGAGCCTTTGGCCGGCTGTTCGCTTGCCGACTCCTGCGATGCTGCCGGTTTGGCCCGTTTGAAGAGCGAGAACCCCTCGGCGACGGTTATCTCCTATGTCAATACGTCGGTCGAGGTTAAGGCTCTTACCGATATTTGCTGTACCTCGTCCAATGCCCTTCGGGTGGTGGAGTCGTTGCCCAAAGACGAACAGATCATTTTTGCTCCCGACCGCAATTTGGGCGACTACATTCGCCGTATGACCGGCAGGGAGAATATGATTGTTTGGGACGGTGCCTGCCACGTGCACGAGCAGTTTTCGGTTGAGGGTATCGTTAAACTCAAAGAGCAACACCCGTCGTCCAAGGTGCTTGCCCACCCCGAGTGCAAACGCCCGCTTTTGATGCTTGCCGACTTTGTGGGCTCAACGGCCGCCATACTCGACTATTGTGGAAAGGATAATTGCAGCGAATATATAGTAGCGACCGAGAGCGGCATACTCTATGAGATGCGTCGCCGTTATCCCGAAAAGAGCTTTTTGCCGGCTCCTCCCACCGATGCGGTTTGTGCCTGCAATAATTGTATGTATATGAAGATGATTACTTTGGAGAAGATTTATAATGCTTTACGCGACGAGTGTCCCGAGATAGTTATCGATGAACAGATCCGCAGCCGCGCCGAAAAATCTATCCGCCGAATGTTGGCAATCAAATAATAAATAATAGAAAAGATGAAAAAATTATTAGTTTCGATTTTTGCTCTTCTCTCGGTCTTTACTCTGTCGGCCGACGAGGGAATGTGGCTCTTGCCGCTGCTCAAAAAACAGAACATCAAACAGATGCAAAAGCAAGGACTGCGTCTTTCGGCCGAGGATATCTATTCGGTCAACAACAATTCGCTCAAAGATGCCATTGTTATCTTTGGAGGAGGTTGCACGGGTGAAATTGTTTCGCCCGAAGGGTTGGTCTTTACCAATCACCACTGCGGTTTCGGTTCGATTCAGGCTCTTAGCAGCGTCGAACACGACTATCTGAAAAACGGATATTGGGCAATGAACAATGCCGAGGAGTTGCCTGCCAAAGGTCTTTCGGTTAAGTTTGTCCGTAATATTAAAGATGTATCAAAGGAGATACTCAAAGGTGTCAAGGACGATATGACAGCCGAGCAGCGCAGCGAACAGATCACGTCCAACAGCAAAGCCTATATCGAAAAGTACGGTTATGGTGACGATAAGTTCAAATATTTGGAAATCAGTGATATGTTTGGCGGAAATCAATATTTTGCTTTCGATATGGAGGTCTACCCCGATGTTCGTTTCGTGGGAGCACCCCCACAGTCGGTAGGTAAGTTTGGCGGAGAGACCGACAACTGGATGTGGCCCCGTCACACCGGCGACTTCTCGGTTTTCCGTATCTATGCCGCCCCCGACGGCATCTCGCCTGCCGAGTTCTCGACCGACAACGTTCCCTACCAAGCCCCTGTTCATCTGAAAGTATCTCTCGACGGATATAATGAGGGTGACTTTGCTATGGTTATCGGCTTTCCGGGCTCGACCGATCGCTATATGACCTCGTTCGAGATTGACGCGATGCTCAATGTCAGCAACCCGAATCGCATATTCATACGCACCGAAAGGGAGAATATTTTGTCGCGCCATATGTTGCAGAGCGACAAGGTACGCATTCAGTATGCTTCGAAGTTCGCTTCGTCGAGCAACTATCGCAAAAATTCGATCGGTATGTCGCGCGGAGTAGAGAAACTTGGCGTTAAAGCGCAGAAAGAGGCCATTCAGGCCGACTTCACCACGTGGGTCAACTCTTCGTCCAAGCGTAGTGCAAAGTACGGCGACGCGCTCCCTTTGATTGAAAGTGCCGTTGCCTCGCTCACTCCAATCGACAACCAGATGCAGATCATTAGTGAGGCCCTGTTGCGTGCCGTCGAGATGATCCGTAATTCGCGTCGTATAGCCCTCTATGCCCGCAATCATACTGCCGAGGAGGTTGATGCCTTTGCCGAGGCCTTCTACAAGGATTACGACGAAACGGTCGACCGCGAGGTGGCCAAGCGTATATTCCGCTATGTGGCCCTTGAAAAGGCCGACGAAATGCCCGATTTTATGACGATCGGGGGTGTTGATACCGACTCTTTGGTGGACGCGCTTTACGATGCTTCATCGTTCTCGTCCTACGATAAATTTGCAGCAGCCGACCGCTCAACCTTTATGGAGGATCCGGCCGTTGTATTGGCTGCAAAGATTGGTTCCCGTTACAATGAGTTGCGTGCCGAGCGTGCTCCGTTTGACAATCAGTTCGAAGAGGGGCATCGCAAATTTGTGGCCGGACTGCTCGAAATGGAGTCGGACAAAGCCCACTATCCCGACGCAAACTTCACAATGAGGTTGACCTATGGTACAATTCTTCCCTATTCGCCTGCCGATGGCGTACTGTATAACTACTACACCACACTGAAAGGCGTTATGGACAAGGAAGATGTAAACAATCCGGTTGAGTTTACCGTGCCCGAAAAACTCAAACAACTCTATGGCGAGTCGAACTTTGGCCAATATACGGCACCTGACGGAACGGTTCACACCTGCTTCCTTTCGACAAACGACATTACGGGTGGCAACAGTGGTTCACCGGTGTTAAATGCCGACGGTGAATTGATAGGCCTCGCTTTCGACGGCAACTGGGAGGCAATGAGCGGCGATATTGCTTTTGAACCCGAGCTGCAACGCTGCATCAATGTCGATGTACGCTATGTTCTCTTCCTTATTGAGAAGCTTGGCGGCGCCGAGTGGTTGATTAATGAGATAGCCCCTGTTCACAAATAGAGATAATTCACTAAATTTGCGGCTACAATAACGCACTATAATGGAAGAGAACACCAAAGAGAGATCGCTCAATTTTGTTGAGGAGATTATCGAGAACTACCTTTCGGAGCACCCGGGAGCGCACATTCAAACCCGTTTTCCGCCCGAGCCGAACGGTTATCTTCATATTGGTCACGCCAAAAGCATCTGCCTTAACTTTGGTCTTGCCCAACGTTACGGCGGCAAATGCAACCTCCGTTTCGACGACACCAATCCGGTTAAAGAGGATACCGAATATGTCGATTCTATTAAAGAGGATATCAAATGGCTTGGTTTCGACTGGGCTCTCGAACGCTATGCCTCCGATTATTTTGACCAACTCTATGTTTGGGCTAAACAGTTGATTGAAAAAGGGTTGGCCTATGTTGACGACCAAACTCAGGAAGAAATTCGTTTGGGACGCGGTACTATCAGTGAGCCCGGTCGTGAGTCACCTTGGCGCAACCGCTCCGTTGAAGAGAATCTGCGCCTTTTCGAGGAGATGAAAAATGGTAGCTATGCCGACGGCGAGAAGGTTTTGCGAGCAAAAATCGATATGGCTCACCCAAATATGCTCTTCCGCGACCCCATTATGTACCGCATTCTTCATACCGAACACCACCGCACCGGCAACAAGTGGTGCATCTATCCTATGTATGACTATGCACACGGCGAGAGCGATTCAATCGAGCATATTACTCACTCGATTTGTACCCTCGAATTCGATGTTCACCGTCCGCTTTACGATTGGTTTATTGCACAACTTGGCATTTTCCCGAGCCACCAGTACGAATTTGCCCGCCTGAATATCACCTATACCGTGATGAGCAAGCGCAAACTTCTGCAACTTGTTAAGGAACACTTTGTTAATGGTTGGGACGATCCGCGTATGCCGACCATTTGCGCGCTCCGTCGTAAGGGTTATACGCCGGCATCTGTTCGTGCTTTTGCCGAGCGAGTTGGTGTTGCCAAGCGCGATAACGTCATAGACCTCTCTCTTTTGGAGTATTGCGTGCGCGAAGATTTGAACCGTACTGCCGAGCGCCGTATGGCCGTTATCGACCCCCTTAAAGTTGTCATCACCGATTACCCTGAGGGAAAGAGCGAGTGCTTCGAGGCAGTCAACAACCCCGAGGACGAAACGGTCGGTAAGCGCTCCGTTCCATTTGGTCGCGAAATCTATATTGAGCGTGCCGACTTTATGGAGGTTCCACCAAAGGGCTATTATCGCCTTTCGGTTGGCTCCGAAGTTCGTCTTCGTTACTCTTATCTAATTAAATGTCAAGAGGTTGTGAAAGACACTGAGGGCAATATTGTAGAGTTACACTGCACCCACGATCCACTTTCGGGTGGTGGTTCGTCGTCCGATGGACGCCGCGTTAAAGGTGTTATTCATTGGGTTTCGGCTGCCGATGCTGTTAAGGCCGAGGTCCGACTCTACGACAACCTGTTTGCCAAAGAGAGTCCCGACGATGTTGAGGAGGGTAAGACCTTCCTCGATTATCTCAATCCCGATTCACTTGTCGTAAAGACTGCTTATTGTGAACCCTCACTGTTGTGCGCCAAGGTTGGCGACAAATTCCAATTTGAACGTGTCGGATATTTCTGCGTCGACCCCGACACCACGGCCGATAGTCTTGTTTTCAACCGCACAGTCACTCTTAAAGATACTTGGGCAAAGTTGCAGAAGAAATAAATTCTCTACACTTCTCCCTGAAATACAATCTTTGTTCCACGTGGAACAAAATAATTACGGCCCGCAAGTTTTGCGGGCCGTCTTTGTGTTTAATCTAATTGTATGCCTTTGGCTTGGTTATCGTCCAAAAAAGACCAGCAGCACATTAATATCGGCCGGAGAGACGCCCGGGATACGTGAGGCTTGGCCAATGGTTGATGGGCGAATACGCGATAGTTTTTGGCGTGCCTCAATGGTTATAGAGTGGATTGAGTTAAAGTCGAAATTGGTCGGAATTTTTATGTTTTCGAGCCGCGCCATCTTTTCGGCCGACAATTTTTCGCGTTCTATATAGCCGCTGTATTTCACCTCAATCTCGGCTTGTTCGAACTCTTCTTGCGTGAAGTTGTGTTCTTTGACGAACTCGCAAAAGTGGTCGCAATTATCAATTAATCCACTAATCGTAATATTGTTGCGAATTAACAGGTCAAACAGCCTTCGCGACTGCGTAATTTGAGCCGATTCTACGATTTTGAGATAGTCAGAAATTTCGCGTGGAGCGACACTGTGTGAACCAATGTAGTCGAGCAGGAGATTTATGGAGTCTCTTTTTTTCTGAAATTCCCCCACCCTCTCGTCGGTTGCCAATCCTATTCGCTTGCCTATTGGAGTAAGTCTTAGGTCGGCGTTGTCTTGCCGTAGCAGTATTCGGTGCTCGGCTCTACTGGTGAACATTCGGTATGGTTCGTCGACCCCTTTGGTCACAAGGTCGTCTATCAAAACACCAATATAGGCTTCGTCGCGCCCCAAAACAATCTCCTCTTCGCCTTTGACCGAACGAGCTGCGTTGATTCCGGCAATCAGTCCTTGCGCTGCTGCCTCTTCGTAGCCCGTAGTACCGTTGATTTGACCGGCAAAATAGAGCTTTTCTACCGGTTTTGTTTCGAGTGTATGGTTTAGTTGCGTAGGCGGGAAATAGTCGTATTCGATTGCATAACCCGTGCGGAAGATTTGAACTTTTTCGAAACCTTCGATTTTTTGTAGCGCCTCGATTTGAATATTCCAGGGCAACGACGAGCTGAACCCGTTCAGGTAGTATTCGTTTGTTGTCCTGCCCTCGGGTTCAAGAAAGAGCTGATGAAAATCTTTGTCGGCAAATGTGCGCAATTTGTCCTCAATGCTCGGGCAATAACGGGGCCCTATGCCCTTAATAATGCCCTGAAATAGCGGAGAATCGCAAAATCCTTCGCGCAGTGTGTCGTGAACCGTTTTAGAGGTATAGACCAAATAACAGGGTTTTTGCTCCTCAACCGGTTTGATTTTGTTCAGAAACGAGAATTTTGATGGATTGGCGTCGCCCTCCTGTCTCTCAAAACGGCCTAAATCGACCGAACGAATATCAATACGTGCCGGTGTACCTGTCTTCATTCGTCCTACTTCAAACCCGAGCGACGAGAGTTGCGCCGAGAGTCCGTGCGAGGCGCTGTCGCCCGCCCTACCCCCTTCGGCGTGGTTACGACCTATGTGCATCAGTCCTTCGAGAAATGTTCCGTTGGTTAGGACAACAGCCTTCGCCGTAAACCGCACTCCCATTCGTGTGACGATTCCGCCAACGGTTGGTTTCGATTTAGAGTAGTCGATAATTAGCTCTGTAACAGCATCTTGCCACAAATACAGGTTGTCGGTGTGTTCGAGCGTTTCACGCCACGTGGCAGAGAACAACTCTTTGTCGCATTGTGCTCTCGGACTCCACATTGCCGCCCCCTTTGAACGGTTAAGCATACGAAATTGGATTGTCGAGCGATCGGTTATGATGCCCATCTGACCACCCAAAGCATCGATTTCGCGAACAATCTGCCCTTTGGCAACGCCGCCCACGGCAGGGTTACACGACATTGCCGCAAACTTGGTCATATCCATAGTCACAAGTAGTGTCGTACACCCGAGGTTTGCTGCCGCAGCGGCCGCCTCGCAGCCTGCGTGGCCGCCACCAACAACTATTATATCATAATCGAAAATCATCGTTATATGCTCTACCCTACCCCTTATCTACTCGAAGCGTTGGAGGTAAAAATTCTCCTTTTGGCGCATCAGTTTTGCATCTTTTGGGCTCTTGTCTTTGTAGCCGCACAGGTGCAGTACCCCGTGTATAATAACCCTCAACTCCTCCTGACGCGGGTCGGTAGAGAGTGTTTCGGCGTTGTCGGCCACCGTGCGCGGGTCGATGAAAATATCGCCGCTTACGATTTTGGTGCCTTTCAGGTCGCTGTAATCAAAGGTAATAACGTCGGTATAGTAGTCGTGGCCGAGGTATTGCTGATTGATTTCCAGATGTTTGGCCGGTGAGCAATAAATGTAGCTCACATCGCCGGCGCGGAAGCCTTCGGCGTGAATCGTTGCGCGCACCCAGGCGGTTATTTTGACCCTTCCCTTTGGCAGGTATGTGCACTCTTCGTTAAAGTATCTGACGGCCATAGTGTTATCAATTTATTGAGATCCATTCTTCGGGATCAAGACAGGTTGTTGAGCGCCACAGTTCGAAGTGGAGCTGGTATTCGTCCGGATCGCTACCGTCCGAAATATACCCGATAACCGAGTTTGAAGCCACTCGGTCGCCTACATTTACCTCGGTGCGCGTGAGGTTGGAATAAATCGTGAAATAGTCGCCGTGGTTGAGTAGTACACACTTGTTCAACCCATTGATAAACATCACTCTGGCTACCGTTCCTTCAAACACCGAGTAGACGGCTGAACCCTTTGGCGCGGCAATGTTTATACCCTTATTTTCGATCTTCATATTTTTCTGTGTAGGGTGGGGGTGTGTGCCAAAATGGTCGATTATAACCCCTCCGTTGACCGGCACAATCATCTTGCCGCGGTTCTGGTCGAAACGTCCGTTAAGTTCGGCTATCATTCGTCGTTCGGCATCGGAGGTTTTGCGTTTGTTCTTGCGAGCCTCATCGTCGATGATGTTTTTTAACTGCTGTTGTGCCTTGCGTTTTTGCGCCTCTTTTGCCTTTATCTCTTTGTCGAGTTTTTTTGCCTGCGTGCGCAGGTGTTTATCGGTCTGATCGAGTTCTTTCTTGTCGGTCGAGAGCTGCGACAGGGCGTTGCGATGGTCGTTTTTGGTGCGTTCGAGTTCCTCGCGTTGCAGGTTTAGTGCCGCCAAGTCGGCTTCAAGGGTGTTGCTCAACGAGGCTATCTCCTCCGCCTTTGAGCGCCGCATTTGGTTGTAGCGCTGCATAAAGTAGAGACGACGTGTTGCTGAGTTGAAATCGTCGGCCGAGAAGAGGAATAGTGTGGCATTGTTGAGTTTGTAATCCTTGTAGGCGGCACGTACCATTTCGGCATACTGCTTGCGCAAGACGTTGATTTGTTGTCCGCACTCGTCGATCGAGCGGTCTTTTTTGGCTATCTCTTTTGTAATCAGTGCTATCTGGCTGTCGAGCGAGCGCACTATTTTTTGACGTTTCGAGATGCGTTCACCAATCAACCGTATTTGAATACTGTTGTTTTTTTCCGATTTGCGCACATCGTTCAACAACGCCGTATTGCGTGCAATATCGCGTTGCGCCTGCTCTATTTCGGCGTTCAGCGAGGCGATGGTTTGTTGTGCCCCCAGATTGACCACAAAGAGCAATGAGGCTGCAACCAGAACTATTGTTTTTGTAAGCCGACTCATTATTCTTCAAGTTTTTTAATCCGTTCTTCGATCAAAACCGAGCTGTAACCCGACTTCTGCGCTCGCTCCCAGTAGGTTTTGGCCATAAAGTTTTCGCCCAGTGCAGCAAGTATGTCGCCATAGTGAACCAATAGGGTAGCATCGCCCGACGAGTCGAGCGAAATGGCCTGTTGCATCAGCCGTTTTGCCTCTTCATTGCGACCCATCAGATGCAGAATCCAAGCCCTTGTGTCGATATATGTGGGGTTCGAAGGGGTGATTGTGCAGGCGCGCTCGCTCATTGTCAGCGCCAACGGCAGCTGTTGCCCAAGTTCGCTCAAATAGTAGGCGTAGTTGTTGAGCACCACACTGTTGTCGGGGTTCAGACTCAGTGCGCGACGGTATGTGTCGAACGCTGCGCGGTGCAGTCCGTTGGAGTGGTAATGATCGCCCAGCACGCCGGTAGCCGAACTTTTCGACAGACTGTCGGCTGAGTATTCTATGGCTTTGCGGTAGGCTCGTTCGATCTCGCGCCGTGGCGCCTTGATCTTTTCCAGCACATAACCCTTGCGCAAATAGAGGTCACTGTTGCGCGGAAAACGCTCGATTGCCAATTCGGAGTATTTCTGTACCGAGTCGGGGCGTTCGAGGTATGACTCAATATCGAAAATTGCGTAGTAGGGTGGTAGTTGGTCGTGTGAGGCGGCAAACGACTTCAACTCTTCCAAGGCTTTTTCCGGCTCGCCCATACGGATCAGGTGCGACGCATAGAGGTCGGTTGCCTTGTATTCGTCGGGGTAGTAGGTTTTTATGGTCGAAGTCAACGTGCCTATTGCAAAGAAGTTGCGCCGATAGAACTCGATGTCCGACGTAATACGGTCGAAAAGCTGCTCTTTGGTCTCGAACTTTACGCTGCGGTTTAGAAATATGCTCCTTACTGTTGCAAGGTATTCGTTTTCGCGGCGGTGTTTCAGATAGAAGTCGGCCAAAGAAAAAAGAGTCTCGACATTTGTCGAGTCAATTTTCATAGCCGTGGAGTAGGCTGCCGCACTGAGTGAGTCGCTTCCGGTAATGTCGTACAACTCGGCCAAAATGCGGTAGTTGCTGCTGTCGAACTGGTTTTCGGCTATGGCCGAACGAGTCTCGGCAATGGCGCGGTCGTAGAGTTTGAGTTTGATCAAAAGCTCGCGCTTGTAGTCGACCAAATCCTCTATGCGCCCAAGTTTGTACTCGGCCGAATCGAGAATCCCAATAGCCGTGTAGGGCATACCCTGTGCATTATATAGCACAGCCACTGCTTTGTAATTAAACGGGTTGCGCGGATCGTCAACCAGCAGGCGGTTGTATGATTCCAAAGCCGGGCGGTAGTTGCCGTTAAGCATATTAAGGTAGGCCAGTTGGCTGCGGTAGTCGAGGTTTGCCGAGTCGGTCGAATTGGCGCGCAGGCTGTATTGCAGTGCGTTGTCCGGCGAAGAGTAGAGGTTTGCGTCGGCAAGACCGTAGAGTGCCGGCCCGAAGAGCGAGTCGATCTCGACTGCGCGGAGAAACATCTTTGAGGCCTCGTCTTTGTTGCTCTCTTGTGCCGCAAGGCGTACCCCCTCGGTGTAGAAATAGATTGCGCGGAGCGAATCGCTGTCGAAATACGACGGAACCTTGGGCGTAGCAATACTATTGCTGCGCGGTTGAACCGCACAGGAGAAGGTGACCACTGCCGTCAGAATGCCGCATATACCGCGCAATTTCATTGTTTAGAGTGCCGAGGAGAATTGGTGCAGGAATCGCATGTCGTTTTCGAAATAGAGCCTTAAATCCCGGACTCCGTAGCGAAGCATTGCTATACGTTCGATACCCATACCGAATGCAAAACCGGTGTATTTGGTGCTGTCTATGCCGTTGGCTTCCAAAACATTGGGGTCGACCATACCACAGCCCAAAATCTCCAACCAGCCGGTTCCCTTGCAAACATTGCAGCCCTTTCCGCCGCAGAGGTTGCACGAAACATCGACCTCGGCCGAGGGCTCGGTGAAGGGGAAGTAGGACGGGCGCATACGAATCTGTGTCTGTTCGCCGAAATACTCTTTTGCGAAGTATAGCAGCGACTGTTTCATATCGGCAAAAGAGACGTTTTCGTCGATGTATAGTCCCTCAATTTGGTGAAAAATGCAGTGAGCGCGAGCCGAAACCGCCTCGTTGCGGAACACTCGTCCCGGGCAAATCACCCTTAACGGTGGCTTTTGGTGCTCCATTGTGCGCACCTGAATCGAAGAGGTGTGGGTACGCAACAGTATGTCGGGGTTTTTCTCAATGAAGAAGGTGTCCTGCATATCGCGAGCGGGGTGTTCCGGTGGGAAGTTTAGAGCCGAGAAGACGTGCCAATCGTCTTCAATTTCGGGGCCGTCGGCAATGGTGTAGCCCAGTCGCGAAAATATTGCGCAAATCTCGTTGCGTACAATCGAAATAGGGTGGCGCGAACCCATCTCGCAGTCGAAAGCCGGACGCGAAAGGTCGTCGCTGAGCGAGACCGAACCCTCACCCTCCTGAGTTGCCGCTTTGAGTATTTCGATTCGCTCCAAAGCGCGAGTTTTGAGCGCGTTGAGCTTTTGGCCAAACTCGCGTTTATGCTCGGGTGCCACGGCCTTGAACTCCTCCATAAGGTCGTTCATCTCGCCTTTGCGCCCCATTATTTTGATTCTGAACTCTTCGATTTCGGCCGCTGTGCGGGGACTGAACTCTTCGATCCTACCGAGCAGGTCGTCAATTTTTTCGCTTAGTGCCATAGTATTTCGCTTCTGTATTTAACTTACAAAGGTAGCAATAAAGTAGCAATAATTAAAAGTTCAAAATAATTTCCTCGTCATTTTTTTGAGCATCATAAGGACTCAACCGCACAGTCTTTTAATCGGGCTTGTACGAAACAGGTTCAAATCCGAGTCAAAATTCTCGTTCCGAGACGAAAATCCCGGTCAATAATCCTTGTGTTGTGCGGTTTATTAATAGGTCTCCGCGTAGGTGTCGACATCGGCTTCGGAGATCTGCGTGCCGCTCAGAATTATCAATCGCTCGACAACATTGCGGATTTCGCGAATATTGCCCGTCCAAGTCATATTTTTCAGACGCTCAACAGCCGAAGGCTCAATGCTTTTGATCGGAATATTGTACTCGCGGCAAACCTTGTCGACAAAGTACTCTATCAGCGGTGGAATGTCCTCGCGTCGTTCGGCAATCGAGGGCACGTGGACTATTATTACGCTTAGGCGATGATAGAGGTCTTCTCTGAACTTGCCCTCGGCAATCTCTTCGCGCAGACATTTGTTGGTGGCGGCAACAACCCTCACGTCGACATCAATATCGCGGTCGCTGCCCACGCGGCAGATTTTGCGCTCTTGCAGTGCCCGGAGCACCTTGGCCTGTGCCGAGAGGCTCATATCGCCGATTTCGTCCAAAAAGAGGGTGCCGCCTATCGCTTGTTCAAATTTGCCCTTACGCTGCTTTATGGCCGAGGTGAAGGCCCCCTTTTCGTGGCCGAACAACTCGCTCTCGATCAGCTCCGACGGTATGGCGGCGCAGTTGACCTCCACAAACGGACCATTGCAGCGACGGCTCTTGTTGTGGATTGCGTGTGCAACCAGTTCTTTGCCTGTGCCATTTGATCCCATAATCAAAACACGTGCATCGCTTGGCGCAATCTTGTCGACAAGTTCTTTTAGATGAACAATTTGCGGCGAGCGGCCGATCAGTTCATCGGTTTGGCACGGTTTTTTCCTGTTAACAATAGTAGCCGGAGGCGCCTCTTTCCCCTCGTCGGAAAGGAGGTTTTTCCTCACCGATTCGAGCAATTTGCCGATATCGATCGGCTTGGTGATGAAGTCGGCCGCCCCGAGACGAACCATCTTTACGGCGAGTTCGATCGACGCAATGTCGGAGAGGGCAATCCACGGTATGTCTACTACCGCGTTGGCGCCAAATCCTTGCGGATCGCCGCAAAGAATAAGGTCAAATCCTGGCTGCGATGAAAGAATTGGAGAGGAAACGACCGATTCGGCGGTTTCGACTACATACCCTTCGTGTTCCAATAAGTCCTTTAATGAGTTGCGGACGGCTCTCGCAGGGTCAATAATAAGTACTTTTGTCATTCGAATAATATAATTTGGTCTGTTGTTGTGTCGAAGTCTTAGGCGTGCAAGCAGCTTGTCGTAGCAAAATATTAGCCAATTTAACAATTTCTTTTCAAAAGTTTTATTAATTTTGTCCCAAAGTTGGGACGCACACGAATTTTTCGGTTTTTTTAGATCACTCGACGCGGCCTCACAAGGGACAGTATTTCGCAACCAATTTCACTACCGTTACTCTTTAAACGGAATATTATTTGGTTTCTGCGGACTATTTCGTAACCCGAGCCGAGTGTGTTCCTGTCCGAATAATACATAATTATTTTTATGAAAAAGAACTATAACATCTACCGTAAACGGCTCTATTTGCCTGAGTACGGACGACACATTCACGATATGGTCGACGAGTTGTTGACTGTTGAGGATCGCGACGAACGCAATCGTCGTGCACGTACCTTGGTCGGCATTATGGCCAACATTCAACCCTCGTTGCGCGAGTTGGCCGACGGCCAGCAGAAGCTCTGGGACCACCTCTTTATTATGTCGGATTTCAAACTCGACGTCGATTCACCGTTTCCGATACCCACAGCGGTTACCCTCACTCCTGTGCCGCGTAAACCCGACTACCCCTCGGATCGTATCGCAATGAAACATTATGGCAAGAATGTACGCAATGTGATTCGCTATCTCGAAAAGTTACACGACCGCGATACTGTCGATGCCGTGGTCAACAACCTGGCCCGCTATATGCGCACAAAGAGCTACGAATACAACCAGGAACACCCCGACAATGCCGTGATTATAAAAGATATAAAGAAGATGTCCGAAAATGGTATTGTTGTGAATGAAGATGCCATCAACAGCATCAAATCGGAATACAAAACGCCCTTTCCGGGACACGGCAAGAAAAACAATTTTCAGAAAAAAAACAACAAGAATCAGAAAACAGCTATGCGTCGCAATTATTCAAAACAGTAAGCGGCCATTTTTCGAAGGCTTTTTGTATCTTTGCTCTTGTTCTTTCTCTCTATAAAGTGCACAATGAAAAAATATCTTATTACACTTCTTTTGGCAGCCGCACTTTGCAGTTGCTCGACCAATAAAGCCCGGCTTGGGGGTGAGATTGCAGCTGCACCCGAGACGGCAGTCTATCTCGAACAGGTTGGCTGGCAGCAAAATACGCTTGTCGACTCGACCCTTACCGACAGTCGTTGCCGCTTTCGTTTTGTCGTGTCGTTGCCCGATGCCCAACCCACGCTCTATAACGTTCGTTGCAAGAACGAACGAGTGACACTTCTGCTCTCTCCGCGTGAGCGTGTCAAACTAAACCTCGTCCCAGGTATCTTAGACGGCTATAATGTCCAAGGTTCGAACGAGTCGGAGCTAATCAAGGAGGTTAACGACATTTTGGTTTTGGGCTCCGTAAGGCTCGATTCGATACGCAACGCCTACTCGGTGATTCAGAACAATCCCGAAGTACGCCGCGATATAGCAAAGACCTATATGGACGAATACTACCGCATCAAGCGTGAACACATCTCTTTTATCGTGCGCAATGCGGGTTCATTAGCCGCCGTCTATGCCCTCAACCAGCGTTTGGCAGGCGACGAAACCCTTTTCAACGGACGTAACGACATCGTTTACTACCGTTTGGTGGCCGACTCTGTCGCCAAGACCTATCCTTCGTCACCCTATCTTGCCGGCTTGCGAAACACCATCACGCAGTATGACCAAAATGCCGCTGTGAACGACAAGCTCCAAAAGGCTGCGGAACAGGAACCTCTGCCTTTCCCCGAGATTGAGTTGCCCGATATGTACGGCCGCCGTCAAAGCCTTTTGGCACAACGCGGCAATGTGATTCTGCTCGACTTCTGGTCGGTTGTCGACAGCAATGCCGCATTCCATAATGCCGACCTCAAAGAGCTCTATTCAGCCTATCACGACAAAGGTTTTGAGATCTATCAGGTTTCGGTCGACAGCTCCAAACCCGGGTGGATCGAAACGGTGCAGAAGCAGAAACTGCCGTGGATTTCGGTCAATGACTTTAAGGGCGGTTCATCGCCGGCAGTACTCTCATATAACGTCAAAAACGTTCCGACCAACTACCTGATTGACCGCGAAGGCAACATTATGTCGAACAACCTCTTTGGCGACGACCTCAAAAAGGCAGTCAAAGCCGCTGTACGTTAAATGTTTACAGAGAAAAATGTACTATTTCGTATCGGACATACACCTTGGCAGCGGAACCGCCGAAGAGAGCCGCCGTCGCGAACGCCTGTTTTGCGACTGGTTGGAGCGTGTCAGCGGCGATGCCGAAGCCGTATTCATTGTGGGTGACCTGTTCGATTTTTGGTGGGAGTACCGCAGAGTTGTGCCCAAAGGCTTTGTACGGACGCTCGGCAAGTTGGCCGAGCTGACCGACCGAGGCGTTGAGGTGCATTTTTTTACGGGCAACCACGATATGTGGCAACACGACTACCTTACCCGGGAGTGTGGCGTTGAGGTTCATTTCGACCGCGAGGTGTTTACCCTGTCCGGCAAGCGCGTATCGATTGTCCACGGCGATGCCATTTGTGCCCAAAGCATCGGAGGGGTAACCCGCATTATGGATTCGCTGTTCCGCAGCCGCTTTTCTCGTTGGTCGTTCCAGCATTTGGTTCACCCCGATGCGGCGCTGCGCTTTGGACAAAGGTGGTCGCAAGGTAGCCGCAAGTCGCGATTGGTGGTAAACGAGTTTGCCGGCACCGACGACCCTATGGTTCGTTGGGTGATGTCGCTCCCCACCAACGATACCGACTACTACATTTTCGGCCATAATCATTGCGCCGAAGACCTCTATTTGCCCGACGGCAGGCGCGCACTTTTTTTGGGACAGTGGTTCTCTGACCCTGTCTATGCAGCACTCTCGCCCCAAGGCGACCTTACATTAAAACCCGTCGAATAATGCAACAATACCTCGATCTGATACGCACCATTCGTGACAAAGGCGCCGTTAAAACCGACCGCACCGGAACAGGTACACGTTCCGTATTTGGTTACCAGATGCGCTTCAATCTTGCCGAAGGTTTCCCTCTGCTGACCACCAAAAAGGTCTTCATAAAGGGGATTATCTATGAACTGTTGTGGTTTCTGAGAGGCGAAACCAACATCTCCTACCTGCTCCAAAACGGCGTCCACATTTGGGATAACGATGCTTTCCGCTACTACAACGAGCTCTGCTCACGCGCAGGAGTGTTGCCTGTCGACCGCGACACCTTTTTGGACGCTGCCGTGGAGCGCACGCTATCGCCTATCGAGGGCTATCGATTTGGCGATTTGGGCAATGTCTACGGTGCCCAGTGGCGTTCGTGGCCTGCGCCCGACGGTCGTGTGATAGACCAAATCAGTGCGGCTGTCGAGACCATAAAACACAACCCCGATTCACGGCGCATAATCGTTTCGGCGTGGAATGTGGCCGATATCGAGCAGATGGCGCTTCCGCCCTGCCACGTGCTGTTTCAGTTCTATGTGGCCGACCGTAAACTCTCGTGTCAGCTCTACCAGCGCAGTGCCGACACCTTTTTGGGGGTGCCGTTCAACATTGCGTCGTATGCCCTGCTGACGCAGATGATGGCGCAGGTTTGTGGCCTCGAAGTCGGTGAGTTTATCCACACCACAGGAGATACCCACCTCTACCTCAACCACCTCCCTATGGTCGAAGAGCAGCTCTCGCGAACGCCGCGTGCTCTGCCCAAAATGAATCTCAACCCCAAGGTCGATTCGATTTTCGACTTTTGTTACGATGATTTCTCGCTCGAAGGCTACGATCCGTGGCCGACAATCAAAGCCCCGATGTCTTTCTAATCACAACCCAAGATGTTATCGATAATTGTTGCCATAGCCGAAAACGGCGTAATAGGAGTGGGCAATGCTATGCCGTGGCACATCTCCGAGGATTTCCGCCGATTCAAAGCCATTACCACCCCACACGCAGTGATTATGGGACGCAAGACCTTTGAGAGTATTGGCCGTGCACTCCCCGGCCGACGCAACATTGTTATCACCCGTAATCCCGATGCCCGTTTCGAGGGTTGCGAGACAGCCGATTCGCTCCTTTCGGCAATCGCCCTGTGCGACCCCGCCGACGAAACATTCATCATCGGTGGCGGCCAGGTTTTTGCCGAGGCGATGCCTTTGGTCGATAAACTCTATATCACAAAAGTCTTCCGTTCAGTAGCCGGCGATACCTTTTTCCCTGCAATCGGTCAAGAGTGGCATCAGAGTTTTTGCGAAGAGCACGAAGGCTTTGATTTCCTTGAATTTATCCGCAAATAGGTATTTATACCCATTAAAATAGAGCTTTGTTTTCGACGCCGAATATTCGGTGTGGCTCTTTTTTTGCATTTGTGGAAGAGATAAAAACTCTTCCTATGGGACGATACTACGAAATGTTGAAACGCGACCTGAGGTTTCGCGAGGGGTTGCATAGTTGTATGGGGTGCGGTGTCTGTACAGGCGCGTGCCCTGCCGCCGAATACTACGACTACGATCCGCGCAAAATCATCTCCATTGTCCAAACCCGCGACGACGACCGCATTGAGCGTTTGATGCGCAGCGAAACGATTTGGTTTTGCGGCGAATGTCTGTCGTGTCGTCCGCGTTGTCCGCGAGGCAACACCCCTGCCTATGTGATTCAGGCACTGCGCTCACTTTCGCAAAAGTTGGGCTTTTTTGTCGATTCGGCGCGAGGCCGCCAACAACTTGTATTGGTGCGCACCATTGGACGGACGCTTTTCGAGAGGGGATATTGTGTTGTTCCCGAAATGGTTGTTCCCTCCGACCACCCCGAACAGGGCGATGTATGGAGCTTTATTTATGCCAACTTGGAGGAGTTCTATGCCCGCTTCACCCCTGTTTACGGACGCGAGGGAAGGGGCACACTACGTAAACTCGACGCCGATACAATGGCCGAATTGCATTCGATTTTCGAAGTGACGGGCGCCGTGGAATTTATGAACAACATAGAACGTTGCTCCGACGGCAAGGCGCGACAAATGGGCTACGACTCTACAAACCAAACACATATCAATAAGTTATACCAAACACTATGAGAAAAAACTGGACTAACTACCAAAAAGAGATAGCCGATCGCGACTATTACTATGCGCGAAGTTGTATTCGCCAAACATTTTTTCCGGCATCGGAACGTTGTTTTATCGAGATTATGAACCGTATGGGTGCGGCCGTTATAGACGATCCGCTCCAAAGTTGTTGCTCGGGCATTGGTTATCATTGCGATATCGTGCCGATGGAGACGTTGATGACAATCGTAGCGCGTCAGTTTTCCCTAATGAACGACGCGGGTTGCCGCAACTTTGTCTGCTCGTGCGTCACTTCGTTTGGGCTCTACAACGAGGTGCTCGAAACGTGGAACGAATACCCGCTGGTTGAACAGTTGACGCGCGAAAACCTCTACAAAGCCACCGGACGCACCTTTACCAAACCCGAATGTCTGGTTCACGCATCGGACCTTGTCTATCACTATCGCGAGCAGATTGCTTCACAAGCCAAGGTGCGCCTTGTTGACCACCTCAGCGGTCGAGCGCTGCGCGGAGTAGAGCATATAGGTTGCCACTACGCCAAAATATTCCCTCAAACAAGCCTTGGCGGTGCCGAGTTTCCATACGTATTGGCCGGAATGATTGAGAGTTGGGGAGGTGAGGTGGTCGATTATCCCGAACGCCGCCACTGTTGCGGTTTTGGTTTTCGCAACTACCTCATCAAGGCCAATCGCGGTTATTCGATTGCCAACGCAAAACGTAAATTCGAGAGTATGGCCCCCTACAAGCCCGACTTCATTGTGGCCAACTGTCCGGGGTGCACAATGTTTCTCGACCGTTGGCAATATGCCATCAATCAACTTGAAGGCTGTTGGTATGGCGATGGTTGCGGTATTCCGGTGTTGACCTACGAGGAGCTTGCCGGTTTGGTTTTGGGCTATTCGCCGTGGGATTTGGGACTACAAATGCACCAAATATCGGTTGAGCCGCTGCTCGACAAGTTGGGCATAGAGTATGACCATAACCAACGTTTTGTGAGCCTTGAATCGCAGTCCCGTCCGATCTCTCTGTGTCGGCGTCAATCGATATGAAGCGGGTCGTTGTTATTGGCGGCGGAGTAGCCGGAATGAGTGCGGCGGTCACATTGGCCGAGTGCGGTTTTGGCGTCACCATAGTTGAGCGTCAGATGCGTCTTGGCGGCCACACTGCCGAATGGTATCGTCTTGCGCCCGACTTCGAATCGGCCGCAGAGACCGTTCAGAACCTCGTCGACAGAGTAAGGCGACTCGGGGTAGAGGTAGTGCTCGGCGCCGAGGTTGTCGAGTGGTCGCCGCACAGCGTCACGCTCCATTCGGGCGAGGTGTTGGCGGCCGAAGGCGTGTTGGTTTGTACGGGGTTCGACCTCTTCGATGCACGGCGCAAAGAGGAGTATGGTTACGGAATCTATCGCGGAGTAATCTCCACAGCCGATTTGGAACGTGCACTTCGGCAGGGTGGGGTGGGAGCATTGCCGGTCGAACGGCCGCGTCGAATTGCATTTCTGCAATGTGTCGGCTCGCGTGATTTGGCCATTGGGTCGCTTCACTGTTCGCGAATGTGTTGCATCACCTCGGTCAAACAGGCCATAGAGTTGCGTGCACTGCTGCCCGATGCCGAAATCTACGACTTCTATATGGATATGCGTTGCTTTGGCGCCGGCTACGAAGAGCTTTACTTCTCGGCACAGACCGACTATCGAATAGAGTTCATCAGGGGGCGCATATCGGAGGCGGCCGAGATGCTCGACGGAAGAATCGCCATTAAAGCCGAAGATACGTTGCTCTCGCGCCCCTTGCGGCTCAATGTCGACCTTTTGGTCTTGGCTGTGGGAATGAATCCTACTTTCCCCTCGGTCAGGCGCGACCTGCCGCAAGGCGTGCTCTATGCCGGAGCTGCCAGCTCGCCCAAAAGCGTCGAGGAGAGCATTAACGATGCCGTAGCCAAGGCACATCAACTCTTTGCCAACAATCAGCCACAACAATGAATCTCGATTTCGGATACTCCATTCCGCCGTCGCGTGCCATCAATCTCGACCGCACGCCCCCCGAATTGACTCGCCGCCTTGGTGTCAAAGTCCCCTCGTTGGCCGGTTGCATTGGTTGTGGGGCCTGTACGGCAGGTTGCACGGCGGGAGCGTTGACGTCATTCAATCCGCGAGTCGAACAGACACTCTGCCGCCGCGGAGAGAAGTCTACCGAGCAGAGCGAAAATTGCCTTTTTTGCGGCAAGTGTCGTCTGGTTTGTCCGCGCGGGGTCGACACGCGCCGCATAAAGATTGTTCTCTACGATGAACGGCTACTATTTTGATCTCTTTGTTTTGCCGTTTACCGTTGGTGCTGTGGTGATGATGATTGCCGTAGCCGCCAAATGGTCCACCTGGCTGTGGCGTCTCTCTCCCGAAGAGTGGCGCCTCGTTCGGCACAACATATTCACACGCAAAACTTTTGGCGCCATTGGCGAAGTCTTTTCACAATCGCTCCTGCACCGCCGCATTTGGCAACGCAACCCGCTGCTGGGCTATATGCACACCTCTTTGGCTTTCGGTTGGTTTCTGTTGATTGTGGTCGGGTGGGTTGAGGCCTCGGTGATTCTCGGACGAGGTACGCCGTTGCAGGCTCACGTCTTTTTCCGCTATTTCGACCCTTCCTCGGGCGGAGGCAACCGAATACTCGCCCACACAATGGACTTTTTGCTGCTCGCGGTGTTGTCGGGTGTGGCGCTCGCCTTTCTGAAACGGGCACGCAAACGGCTCTTCGGTATGCGGCGTAAGGCCCGCCACTCACCATTCGATCGTCTGGCGATGACTACCTTGTGGCTCATCTTTCCACTGAGGCTCTTGGCCGAGTCGACTATGGCGGCAATCAAGCACAACGGGGGTTTCTTGACCGAACCGATAGGGCGCCTGTTCGACTCCGAACTTACTGTGCGGGCGCTCGTGACGTTCAACGATTTGGCGTGGTGGAGTTATTCTGTCACTCTCGGGCTCTTCTTTGTGGCGCTTCCTTTTTCGCGCTATATGCACATCTTTACCGAAATACCGCTCATTTTTTTGCGTCGATACAAGTTGCACAGTGCTGTTGACCGACCTTCGGGCTACGACCACTTTCAGGAACAGAGTTGCTCGGCCTGCGGTATCTGCATTGAAGAGTGTGTTTTGGGCGAACGGCAGGGGGCAATGCACTTCATCGAGGCTCGACGCCACGAGGGCGACGAGTCCGAAAAGGCCGACCACTGTATGATGTGTGGGCGCTGTACGGCGGTTTGCCCTGTCGGTATCGAACTCGACACCCTGCGCCTGCAATCGCGTGCAAAGGAGCGCAACAGTTATCGCCGCGGACGCTACGACTATGTTGCCTCGGCCGACGGGGCGGTTGGCAGTGGCCGTGTTGGCTATTTCATCGGCTGTATGGGCCGACTTTCGACGGCAACCACCGCCTCAATGGCGCGTATTTTTGCCGCCGCAGGCGAACAGGTTTGGTGGGCCGATCGTGACGGTGGGGTATGCTGCGGACGACCTTTACGGCTGACAGGCCAAATCGAGGCCGCCGAGCAGCTTCAACGCTACAATTCGTGGCTCTTTCGCACCGGCGGCATAAAACTCCTTGTTACGGCCTGCCCGATCTGCCTGCGTACCTTCCGCGAGGACTATCGGCTCGACGGCATCAGGGTTTTGCATCATAGCGAATACATAGCCGAACTTATTGGCCGCCAAAGGATAAATGTTGTTTCGGACCGTCGCCGCATCGCCTACCACGACCCTTGCGAACTCGGACGCGGTTTGGGCATCTATACTCCGCCACGTGACGTGGTGCGCTCGGTGGCCACGCTGATAGAGCCTCCTCACAACCACGCCGCATCGCTCTGCTGTGGTGAGAGTACTGCCGATCTGGTCGGCACCCCGTCGGAACAAAAAATCATTTCACGACGAGTGCTCGACGAATTTGAGGCGTGTCGTGTCGATGCCGTTGCAACAGCCTGTCCTCTATGCCAAAAGAGCCTGTCACGTGGCGGCACAACAATGGTTGCCGACATAGCTGTACTGACGGCGTCGAATTTGATTCGCATAAATAAATCGGAATATTTTGCACAAACCGAAAATTTGACTACTTTTGTGCCATAATACCGCGGGGTGGAGCAGTTGGTAGCTCGTTGGGCTCATAACCCAAAGGCCGGAAGTTCGAGTCTTTCCCCCGCTACTACCGAGTGACGTTTCGAAAGAGACGTCACTTTTGTTTTGTCTTCACCTGCCCCGGAGGCCCGTATAGCTGCGAAATATGGGCTTAATGGTCAAATGGAGACCTGAAATGTGAGCGAATCCATTTGGACCATTACGCCGATTGGTAATTGTCTCTAATTTCTTATTAGGCAGTAGATTGTACTATTCTTGCGCCTTGTAAGCCGTCAAGCCCGATTCCAACCAATCGATAAACTCTTCGACATTGAGGTCGTAACCTCGTGGCTCAATCAGCACCTCACCTTTGAAGTTTTGTATCACGTAGTATGGTTGAGCGTTCACTCCATAGACCGTCAAGGCGTAATGAGAGTTGATTTTGCCCAATGTTTTGAGCGTTTTGCCGGAGTCGGTCGTTACCCAGTCCGATTCATCTAACTGTTTCTTGTCGTCCGAATAGAGGGCGCACACAACATAGCTCTCTTTCAGCAACGACAACACTCTCGGGTCGCTCCATACTCTGCTCTCCATCTCACGGCAGTTGACACAACCGTGCCCCGTGAAGTCAACAAAGATAGGTTTGCCCACACTCTTGGCATACGACTCGGCCTCACCAAGCTCAAAAACCCCCTCCAAACCTAACGGCAATTTCAGAAAGTCGGAGTATTTGCGTAACGTGGACTGCTTTTCAGCGGCTGCGGAGGTCACTACTGTCGAAGAGTTCTGTCCGACCACAAAGTCTTGCGTCTGCATAGGAGGCAGGTAGCCCGAAAGGGCTTTCAGCGGAGCACCCCACATTCCCGGTATCATATATACCACAAACGAGAACACCACAATCGCCAATGTCAAACGAGTCACACTCACAAACTTAACATCTGAGTCGTGTTTGAATTTCAACTTGCCCAGCAGGTAGAAACCCAGCAGCGAGAATACCACAATCCAAATAGCCAAATAGACCTCTCTGTCCAGCAGCCCCCAATGGTAGACTTGATCGGCGGTAGAGAGGAATTTGAAGCCCAACGCAACCTCTACAAAGCCAAGCACTACCTTGACAGAGTTGAGCCAACCTCCACTCTTGGGCAGTTTGTTAAGTACCGAAGGGAACAGAGCGAACAAGACGAATGGGATAGCAAATGCCAACGAGAAGGCCAACATCGTTACTATCGGGGCCCAGAACTCGCCCGAAGTCGATTTTATCAGCACCGTACCCACAATAGGGCCCGTACACGAGAACGACACCAGAACCAGCGTGAGAGCCAAAAAGAAGACACCGCCCAAGCCCTTGCTCTTGTCGACCTTGGCATCGCTGTTATTGACCAATTTGCTGGGCATAACAATTTCAAATGCTCCAAAGAACGAGGCCGCAAAGACCATAAAGACTATAAAGAATAGGATATTCGGCAACCAGTGTGTAGCAAGCCAGTTGAAGATGTCGGCCGTAACAGCGTCGCCCCCAAGCACTCGGGTGATTATTATTATCGCTCCAATAGGTACAGTGTAGAGCAACACAATAAACAATCCATACATTGCCGCCCTGAAACGCCCTTTGGCCCTATTCTCAGCGCCCTTCAAAAAGAAGCTCACGGTCATAGGAACCATCGGAAAGACGCAAGGGGTGAGCAGAGCGGCAAAGCCCCACAAGATAGCCTCAATGATCATCGCCCACAACGAGCCTCCTTTGGTGGGTGCAGCGTTGGCGGCAGTTGCACTGTTTGTGTCGCCTATCTCGACCGAAAACTCTTGGTCGGTAGGAGGCATACACGAACTATCGTTGCAGACCATCCACTCCACCACGCCGCTGACAGTAGCACCTTTGGAGGTAAGACGTACGATTTGCGAAAATTCTGCCACACCGTCGTAGGTGCCTATCTCCCTCTGGTAGACATTGTCGTAGAAGCGGCGAGCAGGAGTTACGGCCTCGACGGCACCGACCAGCTCGTAGCCATTTGCCTCGTTGAAGGTGATAATGGTGGCATTTGGCCCGGTTAAATCGTAAGGACCAAGGTCATACATATGCCAACCCTCGTCGATTGTAGCCTTCAAAGTGACCTTCAAGAGATTACTCTCGATATTGTCGACCGAAATCTTCCAATCAACCTCCTGCGAATAGGCAGAGAGCGAACCACCCAAAAAAGCAATTAAGACGCAAAAGAAAAATCTATAAAACTTCATATGATCATTTAAGGTTGTATTTCAATTATGGTTTTGATAGAGCGTAAGGTGAGTTCTGCTAATCTTCACCCTCGGTATCACGACCATCTGATATGCTCATCTCGAAATCGGAGAGCATAAACATAGCCATATCGCTGCCCTTCATTATTAAAGACGAGATATTCCATTTGCCGCCTTCGGTCTGTTCGAGCACCAAAGAGGCAACCTCTGCAAGCAGATAGTCGCCAAAGGAGTACATAATATAAGTACCGCTCGGGAATGTCATTCCGCCCCCCAAGTCAAGCAACGAGCCAAGAGTTATGCTACCCGCAGCAGAGTTGTTCTCTTTGCCTGTCATAAAGGTAATGGCACCCTCTTCATTCGAGAATGTGGCAGCCGAAACAGCTTCATACTCTACCGCTTGGGTGAAGAACTCAATATTGGTCACACAACCCGCTTCGGTTGCGAGCATAAGGTTAAATGTGGTGGTGCCGCTTTCGTTGATACCGTTATAAAGCAACGATGCCGAGACGACGGCTGTTGGATCAGGACGCTCTGTTGCTCCCGGATAGACCGAATACTCTGTATCCAGCTCGATAACGCCCTCGTAGAAATATTTATATTCGTTATTATTGGCGTCCGTCAGGTCGGTTTTAATCAGATAGTTACCTCCTTCAATTTGGCTTATGGTTATAGTGCCACCTACCAAAAAGATATTCTCATCTTTGTTGGAGTCGGTATATATGCAACCGGAGAAGAGCTCTTCGTCGCCTTCTTCGTCAGTGACGATATATGCGCCACCGGGAATGTAGGTCATAGCTGCACCAATATAGGAACGCTCTGCAACAACGTCTTCGCCCTTGGCATAAGTGCCAACCGACAAAACCACCTCCTCTTTCGACAGGTAAAGCGACTCTAAATAGAGGTCGAGCGAGAGGGTTTTCACATCATCAATCGTCATATAGATAATTGCGTTGCCTCCCGTTTGCTCTTCGATGGCATAGAAAGTATTGACACCTACATATTCTGCCGATATTGCGGTTGTTTCGGTGTAACCGGGATATTTGCTTGCCGCTTTTTGTCGTGCCGTTACGCTCCTGCTGTTGTCGCCCAGAGTAACAGTGACTATCGCTTCGCGAGCCACCGGTTCCAAATTTGGTTGTGCGGTGATGGTGAGTTCTTGGCCGTTTTTGGTAAAAGTGAGCCAATTAGAGTCGGAACTACACTCATAGGTATCGGACGAGGCGGTAACTGCAACTTTCACCTGGCCACCCTCTGCCTCGAACTCCACTGTGGCAGGGCTAATAGATGTAAGTGTGAAAACAGTCTCCTCTTGCGGGTTACAGGCAAACATCGTCATCGCTGCGATGAGAGATGCAAACATTCTAATTTTTTTCATAGTTGGTAGTTATTTGGTGTTGCGTAAAAGTTTATCTATCATAGTTATGGTCGCCGGGTCGGAGGGACGGGAGGTATTGGTAGAGACTACTCGACCTTCGGCATCGAAAATCAAAAAGCGCGGAATACCTTCGATGCGATAGACCGTACATAGTGGCGACTCGCCTGAGTTTTCAATGATGTACTGAGCCCACTGAGGCTTGTCTTTGGTGATGAATTTCTCCCACGAACCCCTGTCGTCGTCTATCGAAATGCTAACAAACTGAACCTTGTTGTTGTTTTTATACTTTTCAACAAGCTGCTCTAAGTAAGGAATCTCCTTGCAGCAGGGACCGCACCAAGTGGCCCATACGTCAATGTAGGTGATCTTACCTTTCAGATCGGAGAATTTGAATACATTGCCCTCAATATCCTCCATTTCAAACTCCGCTCCCATAGAACCGGGCAGTGCGCTACAAACATCTTGGTAACCTTTCGAAATCTCTGCTTTGAGCGTATCGTCGCTGCATTTTGAGATATAATACTCATACACCTTGTGCAAGTCGCCCTTGCCTTGTCCCGAGAGCAACATTTTGACCACCGCCGTTGCATTATTGTCTGCCAATGTTTTAGAGGGCGAAAGTTTGTATATTAGTTTTACAACCTCCATCATATCGGTATTTGGCACTGCATACGACAAATAACCAATCTGATTATTTACGGTTTCGGCCATACTTGTCGACATTTTCTGCCAACTATCCGAGCCAATAAAAGCGTCGTAGTCGGCATCGGCAGGCACCACTCCGTAATACTCCAAATATAGATAAGGATAGACGTATCGGAAATAGTTTGTTGAATTTGCAATAATGTCACCCACAACCCTTTGGCAATAAGCGGTTGTCTTGGGCATCAGCTCGTCGAAATAGGCGGTTTCGCTTGCCAAAAGTGCATCGTATTGGGCGTAAGTAGGAGGCAGTGGCGTCTGATGAAACGAATCTAATAGGTAGCCATAATGGTTGTAGTAACGATTAATTATCAGATTTTCTTTCTCGTTATTGCCGCTAACAACAATATCCGACTCTTTTCCGGTGGTGTAGTCGATTGTGATATTGTATTTTTTGCCCGGCTCGATATATAGTCGATACAGTAGCATATCAATAAAAATTGCTGCTGCATATTGAGGTTCGTCAATCTCCAACTCGACCTTAAAATTTCCTTTATCGTCCATAATTAATGGATATTGTTCGGAATTAAGAGAGGGGATAATCGCCGGTTCGGAGTCTTCGGTAAATGTTTCGTATCCGATAATGTGTCCCTCGATTAGAGTGGTTTTGTTGGCACAAGATGTTGCCAATGTAAGTAAACCCACAAATAGAATTAGTTGTTTTTTCATAGTTATTTGATTTTTGAAATGTTTGTTATTCTGCAAAATGAGGATTCCACACCATAATCGAAGGCGGAATAGACAATGTCAACCTCTCTTCGGTTAGGGTGTATGTGTCGACTCCGTCGGTATGGGTGTAATATTGTTTTAGATCTTGGAACAGTGGGTCGTTCCACAAACGGCGCGTATCGAACCACGTCAGACCATAGCCAATATACTCTCTGAGCCGCTCTTGGACTATATATCGAATCATATCTTGTTGCTTGGTGACAGTGGTCGGTATGGGTGCATCTTCGTAGGGAACCCTACACCTGCGCAAGGCTTCAACCACGCTTCGTGCACTGTCAAGGTCGCCGGTGCGGGCATAGGTTTCGCCCAACATCAGATAGATATCGGCCAAATTGAGTCCAATGTTACTAATCATTCGGGTTATGTTGGTGTGATAGATACCGTTAACCGTGATGGTTTGGCCGTAAACAGGCTCTTTGGTTGCCAGATTACTGACATAATAGAGTCGATTGTCTTTGGTATTCGGAAAGACCTCTTTGAGCAAATTGGGCTTTATCCACAACATTATTTTGTTATAGTATTGAGGGTATAACACTATCCACAGGTTATACATTGTCTCAACGTAATAGACAAATTCGGTGTTGTTAAGGCTATAATTGGGATAATTAAAAGAGCCGTTTGCGTCTACCATTGTGTTGTAGTCAAATAATTTGCGTCCGCCATCTTGGTCGAGCAGTTGCTTTGCCATTTTGAGTGGCCCAAGTGCCTTGTCGTATTGATTCATAGTCCAATATACTTTGCCCAACATAGCATAGCCCGTAGGAAGAAATACTCTCATAAAGTGTTCCTGTTGGTTCGAAAGGTTTGGAATTGCCGCCTCCATTTCGCTGATAATAAACGCATAAACCTGCTCGTTGGTTGAACGGGTGAAGTGTGTGTCCATTGTTTGTGCCGAAGTTATAATCGGCACACAGGGCGCCGTGGCCGCTGTGGACTCATCGTAGGGTGCTCCAAACCATTGCGCCATCATAAAGGTGTACCACGCCCGCATCATTCGTGCCTCTGCTTGAATGGTCAGACGCTCTTCTTCGCTACCATCTTCGGCATCAAGAACCTCGTTGATAATAACATTCAGCGAGTATAGACGTCGGCTTGTCTCGTTCCATTCGCTGCAATCCTCATCTTCGCGATAGATATCTTTTTTCCACAAGAAGGCGTTGGCATTGACAGATCCGCTGTTGGTATAGTATAGGTTTTTGAATCCATCTTCATTGGTATCATACTCGATACACATAAATGGGAACGAGGGCATATAGCTGACAGATTCGCCATAAAGCAGTCCACGATAATGCTCGCACTTCGAAGACACATCATATCCACGTGGTTTTACATTAAGATAATCCTCACAACCAATCAGCAGTGTCGTAAGAGCGATAACGAAAAATATGTTATGAATCTTTTTCATATAGCCGAGAAGGTGCATTAAAAGTTTAGGTTTATACTTACGGTGGCAATAGGCCCGAACTTATCGCCTCGTGCGCCATAGCTGAGCGAATGAGCCTCAGGGTCAATACCCTCGCCATTGAAGGCAATCACGCCGAGATTTGAGACCTGAGCAGTAACACTGCCACTGTCGAGACTCAACCTGCCCAACAGCCTTGCAGGTAGATTGTAGGTCAAAGAGATGTTCCTCAGTTTAATATAAGAGGCCGAGAGTACATTGATATCCGCATATTGGTAGAAGACATAATCGCCCGGGTTGTAGCTCGTGTCCTTTGCGCTAAAATAGGCCGGAACATCGGTATGCTTTTCATCACCCGGTTCTCGCCAGCGGTTTGTGAAATCGTTGTGAAGGTTGGAGGTCAACCTGTCGCTGAACACCGTATTGGTATCGTTGCGCATCTTGTGGCCCAAGTTGTAGATAAACATAAAGGAGAGTTGCCAATTTTTGTATCGCAGGTTGTTGGTCAGCGAGCCATAGAAAGGGGGAATTGTACTGCCCATAAATTTGACGGCATCTATGGAGTCCAACTCCTCTGTTTTGTATGCCATACTACCGTCGCTGTTGTAGACTCTTGGTCGACCGTTGGTGGGGTCTAACCCTGCCCAACAGTAAGCAAACAGTGCACCCATCGGATAGCCTTGTTGCAATGTTTTCATAGCTTGCGCATAAGGCGAGGTTGCAGGGTCGGTGTAGAGCGCTTCAACCATATTGGCATTATAGGAGAAGTTGAAATCGGTACTCCACCGGAAATCTTTTTTGACAATGTTGGCGGTCGAGAGTGACAACTCCACGCCCTTGTTGGTCATAGTACCCACGTTTGCCAGCACGGTCTTAAATCCGGTAGTTGGGTCTATGAGCGTGGGAGCAAGTAAATCGGTGGTGCGTTTGTCGTAAATGTCTAACGAACCCGAAATTCGGTGTGCGAGTATTGCAAAATCGACACCGATGTTCCACGTGCGAGTCTTCTCCCACGTTAGTTTGTCGTTGGCGGGGGTCGATATATTGTACCCAAGTCCATACTGACTGTAATTGCGGATAAGCTCTATATCGGAGGTTGAGGCCAAAATATTGTAAGGCCCACCCTGACCGGGGCTTGGCGAGTTGCCTGCAAAACCATAACTGAATCTAAGATTCAGTGAGTTGATTTTGGTGAAAGATTGCATAAAATCCTCCCTAAGAACATTCCAAATTGTGCCGAGCGACCAGATGGGTTTGAATTGTACGCTCGGGTCGCTGCCAAATAGATTTGACTGGTCGACACGAACGCTCGCATTGAGCGAATACTTATCCAAAAGTGTGTAACCGGCGTTGGCATAAAAAGAGACGAAACGATACTCTATCTCGGATTGCGAATAGGAGTTTGCCGTAAAAATACTGTTGGTACCGGACAACTGCGACAAAACAGGGTTGCGCACGCCCTCGGTGCAAAGCGAATAATCGTCGTAATCGATATATTGCATCGTTTGCAAATCATAACCTTTGACAAACATCGAGTGGTAGGAACTTTTGTTGCTGCTTATCTCGGCTCCGGCAATGGCTACTATTTGGTGCTTGTCGTCGCTCGATTCCCAATTATAGCCGAATTGGTTGCGAATCGTATAGGCAACGTCGTTGCCATCGCCCATCGTGAAATGTCCACCCGAAGAGGGTAAATAGGAGTTGCCGTCGAGCGAAGTGGCATAAACTCTGTCGAGCCTGACTTTGAAGGTGTTTGAGGGAAGATATGTTTCGGTATTGCTGCTACCGGTCGAGTACAAAAACGTGGCTTGGTAGTTAAGACCCTCGCAAAGACTGATATTCACTCCCAGATTTGCACGTAAGCCTTGTGTGGTGGTCTTTGAGGTCGATGCCAAATAGTCGCTCACCGCATAATAATCGAGATTGATGCCCGAGAGTCGTTCGGCGGTACTCTGTATCGACTCGTTCATTATTGTTTGTGTGAGCGAGAGTTCGTTACCTTCGCTATCGTAATAGACCAGATATGGCAAATCGACCAAATCACGATACCCCTCGTCGTAGTCGTGCGAAAAGAGGTGGTATTTCGATTTGCCATAAGAGGCATTTATCGAGAGGTCCAACGATAACCAGCTATTGACATTCAAGTAGTCTTTCATATAGACCCTGAATTCGTTAGAGGTATCCTTCGACGTGCCCTGAGAGCCGGTATAGCCCAATGAAATGTAGTAATCATTCACCTTGTTGCCACCCGAAAAGGCAATCGACTGGTTGGTGTGCATTGCGTGGCTCATAAAATATTTCTCATACTCACGTCGCCCATTTTGCGAGGCGAGTTTTTGGAGCTCAGCCTCACGTTGAACAATGTCAATCTCGCCACGAAAATATTGATATAGTGGCAACTCGTGAGGGTAAACGCAAGCGAAAGTACGAGAGTTTATATTACTTACATCGTCCCAAGTAAAGGTATATGGGTCAAAAACCTCTTGTGCGGCACGAATAAAATCGGCACTGCTCATCATATCCCTGTAATCGTAATCGGGAAGCCCGGTGTAGGTGTAATTGCCATTGTAGGAGATTGATAAATTGCCATCTTTCGCTCCCGACTTGGTGCTGATGACCACAACCCCGTTGGCCGCCTGTGCTCCCCAAATCGATGCCGCTGTGGCATCTTTCAGAAATGTTACCTTGTCGATATCGCTACTGTTAATGTAACGTTCAATCTGCTCCTGCTCGATTTGCACTCCATCGACAATAAACAGCGGTGTGCTGTTGGAATTTATGGAGGTAATGCCACGAATCATATATTGTGTGCCTTCGGCAGAGCTCACAACGCTCAATCCGGAAGCGGTACCCTCGAGCCCCTTGATAATACTGCCTGAGGAGTTGGCATTATCGGCCATCGAACTACCCGAAACAACCGAGAAAGAGCCGGCCGTGCGCTCACGTGAAAGTTGTTGATAACCGGTAACCACCACCTCGTCGATCATTTTACTGTCCGATTGAAGCGCAACGTTGAGCAGAGTCAATCCCCCAACGGAGATCTCACGAGAGATCATTCCCAAATATCCAAAGATAAGTACCGCATCTTTTGCATCGCCCAATTCAATGGTGTAGTTGCCATCAATATCGGCAACCACACCATTGTAAGACCCTTTTACAATTACATCTGCACCAATAAGCGGATTACCACTCTCGTCGGTAATTTTACCCCTGAGGGTGTGTTTGTTCTCTTTCGCAGGCGAAGCGAGTTCAACCACCGAAAGAGCAATCTGTCGCCCGGCAATGCGGTATGTGATGCCCGTACCCTTAAAAACCTTGTCGAGAAGTTGTTTAAGATCTTTGCTGCCACCTTTGATTGTCACCTTTTGGGCAACATCAACCACACTGTTGTCATAGATAAAATTGTAAGAAGTCTGCTTGGTAATCTCGTTAAGCACCACCAATAACGGCTCGTTTTCATAATCGAGATTGACTTTAATTGCTTGCGCTTTGACCCCTGCGATTGCCAACAATACAACCGCAAGAGATAGAACCAAGCGTTTAATAATTCGGGTTATCATCTAAATTAGTTTTGGGCGTTATATCTATAATACGTCTAATTGGCTATTTACCCTAAAAAAATTTAACAAAGAGGCTGACCAATAAGTCATCTTTCGTTGGTCAGCCCCTTTGGGTGATTAAGAAGTGGCGAGATGCAACGCTCCGGTTTTTAGAACAAACGGAGCATACTATGCGTATGTGAGTATTGTTCTAAAAACCTACGAAGGAAGCAGATTACCACTTATTAGTCGCCCCATTGTGGTTTTACCCTTCACTTTTTTTATTTATGGTGGGGTACTATTTTTTAGACAACACTACGTTGTTGCCATCTATCGAGTATTTGATTCCCGAGGTAAACTCCAACAGGTCGAGTACCTGTATTATAGACTCTGAACAGAACGTCGCCGTGAAGACTGCTTTATAAATATCTTTGTCGTCAACGGTGATATGCACCCCATACCAACGCTCCATACGCATAATCATTTCGTCCATAGGGGTGTTGTCGAATTTCAGCAGACCATCTTTCCATACCGATTTGTCGCCAATTTGTTTGTCGCTGCTCTCCATAATCATATGCGATTTTCCCACAATGGTCTCTTCGTTGGGTTGCACGACAATCACCTCGTCGGTACTCTCTTGAAGAAGCTGCACCTTGCCACTAACCAACGACAGGTGTATGTCGGCTCGTTCTTGGTAGCAATTCAGGTTAAATTCTGTTCCGGTGACCTTTACCAACACCTCTTGCGGCGTTTTGATATAAAATGGGTGCTGATTGTCGGACTTGACGATAAAATATCCCTCACCCGAGAGTGACACGATGCGGCTCTGCTGGTCGAACTTGGGAGGCAGGGTGAGCCTGCTGTCGCTATTGAGCCACACCTCTGTACTGTCGGGAAGAACAATGTGGCCCTTCACGCCTCTGTCAACACGATAGGTGATTTCGCCAACCGGTTCGGTTGAGCTGATGGTTTCGTACTCGGTTAATCCCGACCGAGCAGCAATCTGTTCGTAGATGAAATAACCACACAGTGGAATAAACAATATGGCGGCAATGTGGGTTAAAAGAGTCGGTAGCGATATCTTTTTGCTGAACGAAGGCATCGCCTTGCTCATTTCGGGCATATTGGGTAGCGAGGCAAAGACTCTTTCGCTCTTCTTTTTGGCATACTCTTCCCGCAGGAGTTCGTCACAAGCCACTCTTGCGAAAAAATCCTCACGCTGAGCCTCTGTTGCCTCACCGTTGAGAATCCTGTCTATATCTTTGTTGTTCATCTTACTAAATATACGTTAGTAGTACTGTTCACCCTAAATGGAAGGCAAATATTCTTTCAGTTTATCTCTAAATAGCCTCAAAGCCACCTTCATATGATACTCTATCGCCTTTTCGGTCACCCCTTTTAGTTCGGCTATCTCTCGATTTGTCATTCCTTCCGAGCGGCTGAGTTGAAAGCTCTCTCGGATTTTTGGCGGCAGGTTTTCAAAGGTTGCCCTGATTAACCCTTCGAGTTCGAGCGAGTTGATTTTGTCGGTAACCGATTCACCGGATATGGCTTCGAGGTTTACAATATCTTCAAAACTGCCACGTTTAGCCCTAACACGAAGAACCGAGATGGCGGTGTTGCGAGCAATCGTAAAAAGGAAAGCGCGCAGATTGCGGCCGGCATCAATGTGTTCTTTTTGTGCCCATAGTTGACAGAAAGTATCCTGAACGACATCTTCCGATCTTGCCACGTCGCCAAGATAGTTGCGGACAAAGTAGAGAACATTATTATACTCCATACGATAAAAAAGCTCGAAAGCATCTTTGTCGCCTTGCCGGATATCATCGGCCAAAGAGTATGTTGCAATTTTCTTCAATCAAATAGCGTGGGTTATGTTCTGTGTTTCGAAAAAAACATTTCACAAAGAGAATTTCCCGACACTAAATTACGATATTAGTTTTTTATGTGCAAGTTTATTCATCATATAATTTCCGCGCAGCCTTTGACCAACCTCGGTAATCATAATCAAGGGTACCTATTAATACTATCAGGTGTGTGGGTGAGGCGTTACGAGAGAGCCTCTACAAAAAAAAGACCGTTGCTTCGCGTCCGAAGCAACGGTCTTTCCGAATGTGTTGAAACCGGCCTATTTGTTGCGGAGTTCGTCCGAAACGGTCAGTTTCTTGCGGCCTTTGGCACGACGTGCGGCCAAGACCTTGCGTCCGTTGGGCGTCGACATACGCTCACGGAAGCCGTGTTTGTTGATTCTCTTCTTTTTGGAAGGTTGATAAGTCCTTTTCATAGCGCTATTTATTTTATTATCGTTTCAGTGTTTCGGACTGCAAAGATATACAAAAATTCAAAATTCAAAATTCAAAATTCAAAATTATTTGATTAATACCACAAAATAGCCCGAAATCCCAATCGGAGGAATGGCAATACCTTATTCTCAAAGTGTCCCGTCCTGAAATAGCGTTACACAAAAAAGCGTAAAGTTATGGATGAAGAGATTAAGGGCTTGTATATCAAGCGAAGTTAAAAGGACTATTCGATGAGTTTCAAGTTGTCGGTAGTGCGAGAAATCGAACAAGGCGGTATCGGAGTTTGTGCAGCAGCACGCAAATACGGTATACAGTCGGAAACTACCATTAGTCGTTGGTTATGACCTTTCGGACACACTTGAAGCGAGCGGAGCTGTGCGGGCGTTGAGAATGGCCAACAAAACTCGACAATACCGTGGTGAACCACTCATTCATCACTCTGACAGAGGGATACAATATTGTTGTGACAAGTATCAAAAGGAGTTGAAACGAGATGGCTTGAAAGTTAGTATGACCGAGAGTTACGACCCCTATGCGAATGCTGTTGCTGAGCGTGTGAACGGCATCTTGAAGCAGGGGTTCCTGTTGGAGGAGTTGGATACCGACTTGCCAACGATGTGCAAAATCGTCGGGCAGAGCGTGGCGACATATAATGAACTGCGACCGCACCTCTCGTGCGGTATGCTCACGCCAAACCAGATGCACCGCCAGCGTGAGGTAAAGATAAAAACTTATAGACGAAAATTGGAGCAGCCCGTGGGCTGCTCCAATTAAACAAATTTAATTATTTTTGTATCATTAACCTGTAACGGTTTTTCAGGACGATACAGATGTTTTCCGGCGAAAAAAAAGCACCGGCCCCACCCATTTCAGTTGGAGCCCATAAGGATTTTTTACTCATAACCCGCCTGCGGCGGCAGCTATTTGGCCACAAATACCACCTTTTTTGTTTCGAAAAAAGGTTCGTCGAAAAACGAGGCAATCGCGAACTCTTCACTCTCTCGGGCTGAAGCTGCTCGTTCGGCCGTAAGGTCACCGCCTTTGAGCACAAGCAGTCCGTTGGGCAGAGAGCCGCACCTGCCCTCGGCGATTCGGGGCATTGCCCACTCCGCAAGGCTCTTCAAGTCGGCAACTGCGCGCGAGGTGCAGTAGTCGAAACGTCGGTCGAGTTGCTCCATACGGCAATTCAGTGCCTCAATATTGTCTATCCCACCGGCCTTGGCCACTTCGCGCAAAACCAAGATTTTTTTGCCAATGCTGTCAACTCCCGTAAAGTGTACCTCGGGAAACATAATGGCCAGCGGCACAATAGGGAATCCTCCGCCACACCCCAAATCGCACACTCGTGCCCCGCGGTTAAAGGTGCAGACCTTTGCAATGGCAAGCGAGTGGAGGAAGTGGTTGGTCAGGAGCGAGTCGATATCCTTGCGCGACACGACGTTGATGCGCTCGTTCCAGTAGCGGTAGGCTTCGGCGACGGCGGCAAATTGCTCCGTCTGTCGTGACGATAGTTCGAAATAGCGGTCGATTGGCGAAATGTTGCTCATAGGGTTTCAAAACAGAATACCGAGAATTATTGTCAGCAGATTCCACGGCAACAGAATAATCTGTCCCAAGGTCTCCCAAACGGTGGGCAGAATCAAAAAGTGGGCTACACACAGTAGCGCGGAACTGACCACAACCCCGGCAATACCCAAAACCACCCCAAGCAACATTCGCAAAATGAAGGTCGGCACCTTCTCGTAGACATAACCCCAATTCAGTCGGCTGAACAGGTAGCCGCCCACCACCGCTGTTGCGGTATAGAGATATGGAAGGCAACCCCAAGTCCACGAATTGACTGCCTCGGGCAGGTTGACCCAAGGAGCCACAAACGAAAAGTTGTTGAGATAGTAGCCGACCAGCGGAAAGAGCAGAACAGCACAACAAGCCAAAGCGAGGTTGCTGCCATATTTCATATCGGCGTGCATCTTGCCTGCAACGCTTGACGACATATCCCAAAACGCCTCGTTTTCGGTAATATCGTATATCTGCTCGAAGAGGCGGTTGGCGGCAAACAGATTGCGCCGGCGTGCCTTGCGTTTTGCACTCACCAGCAGCCCGTCGGTGTAGTTCGAGATTGGCGAGTGAAGGGCCACAACTCCGCCGTTTGCCACAATATGGAGCCTGAAAGGTTCGCCGTCGAACAGGTAGTCGACTTTGAGCATAAAGGTGCGCGAAACGGAGAGCTGTTCAAAAAGCAGGTGACGATTGCTCCCGACCATTGAGTGGAGAGAATCGACCATATCCTCTAATACATTACCTACTATGGGTACGCAGGTAAAATCGTTGCTCAATTTACCGTCGTTGGCCTCGAAGAGCTCAACGCGCTCAAAATCCTTCTCCGTCAGGAGTTTGAGCGCCTCGGTAAAATCGGCATCGGGCATCTCCACCACAAAGCGTTGGCGCTCGACGCACTCCAAGTTTTGCTCAATATAGAGATAGTTGAGCAACTCTTTATGCCCTTCGCAGACGGGACAGACTACAACGCCCCTTCCTTGACAGGTTGAGCAGACGAGGTGGCCTTTGCCGTGGCAAGAGGAACAAGCCTTGAAGCCTCTGCGTACCTGGCCCGCACCACCGCAATAAGAGCAGCTTCGCTGGTGCGCTACACGTTTAAGCCCATAGACCTGCTTGCCGTCGCGGTATCCAACTACGGCGTTCTCTTGGGTGTAGACCGTAACCTGTTTCTTGCCGTTGCAGGAGGGGCAAACGGCATAATTAGGCACCTCGCCTTTGCCGTTGCAGGCGGTGCAGGTGAAACTCTTTCTGCCCTTGCAGGTCGGGCAGGTGGTGCTGCCCGTCGAGGCACAGCTTTTGCAGGGGTCTACCGACTGCGAGTGGTCGATGGTGAAGAAGTCGACCGAATCGCTGATGAACTTTTGTGTCGTTTTGAGGTTGTAGGCCCAGATGTCTTCGCCTTTGGGGTCGTTGTTGACAAAGGGCGGCACAGCTTGTCCTATGAACGGTTTGGAGCCCCTCTTTATGGTACGGTTGTCGAACTGCGTGGTTAGTTTTGCGCGATACAGATAGACCATATCGACCGCACCAATCTCCATTTCGTCGCCCAAATCGTCGAAGGGTTGATTGGAGATGTTGTTTGCCCAAGCGTTCACATTGCAACGAATGTCGTCTATCAGTTCCTTGCCGAGCTCCAACGTGGTGTTTTCGAGATACCCTTCAAGGTTTTGTGTTGTTGTTTTTTTCTTTGCCATAGCTTTACTCCTCCCCCTCTTCAACGGTTTCTTCCTCTTCTTCGTCGTTTTCCTCGTCCTCTTCTTCGGGGGCCTCGTCGACCGCAGGCAACTCCCTAAGCTCTCGCCGCAACGAGGTGAAGATGTTGCCACCTAAGAGCAAACACCCTCCCAACAACAGCAATACAAATATCGGTGTCCAGAATCCCCAACGAACATTATCGGGAATCGACTTGCTCTCTTTGTATTCGCCGCCAACAATACTCCTCCACGCAGCCAAAGAGTTGCGTGGCGAAAGGTTGTTCAAAAAGGCATATTTCGGTTTGGGAACAACGCCCAAAACGAGCTCTTCGGGTGCGAATCGTTCGAGCTCTTTTATCTCCAACCGAGGCTCGGTGTAGTTCTTGCCCTTGTTCCAAAAGAGCTTGCGTTTGTTGTTGATTTGTCGCTGTTGATGTTTGACTTTCCCCTCGGCAATCTGCTGCTGTGATGACTCGATTTTTCGAATCTTGAAATAGGGTTCCTGCTCGCTCGTTGCCGAAAAGTTAAGATTGGCTATCAGCCAAACGAACGCCACGCCTATCAGCAGCCACTCTTTGAAACTCAATCCTTTTAATGACATCTAATCTATGGGTTAATAATTGTTTAGATTTGTGTTGCCCTCCGTCACGCGAAGATAGTAAAAAATCGGGCACTTATATCCCACCTGCCCATAATAGCAGCTATAATTTGCTCTCGACGATGCGTTCGGCTACGCGCTCACCGTCCATAGCGGCCGAGATTATGCCACCTGCATAGCCGGCACCCTCGCCCGCAGGATAGAGCCCCGCAATCTGCGGGTGGCAGAGCGAGAGTTCGTCGCGCGGAATGCGTACAGGTGTCGAGGTGCGCGATTCGAGCCCAATGATTTGCGCCTCGGGAGTTACAAAGCCGCGCATCTTGCGCCCGAAATCCCTTAACCCCGAACGCAGCGGTTCGGCTATCAGGCGCGGCAGCCACTCGTCACCCTCGCTTGGCCTTAGCAACGGCAAAAACGATGAGCGCGGCAGGTCGTGCGAGGGGCGATGTACCAAAAAATCGGTCAACCTTTGTGCGGGAGCAATCCCAACTCCGCCCCCAACGACAGCGGCACGATGTTCCAACCTGCTGCGGAACTCCAATCCGGCCAAAGCTCCGTACTCGGGCACAAGGTCGGCAAAATCTTGGGTGCGTATCTCGGTAACGATGCCCGCATTGGCCCAGCGCGACGAACGTGCCGAGGCGCTCATACCGTTGACCACGCACTCGTCGGCAGCGGTGGCGGCCGGAACTATCACTCCGCCCGGGCACATACAGAACGAGTAGACACCGCGCCCACCAATCTGTGTGACAAGCTGGTAGCTTGCCGCAGGCAACCACTCTCTGAAATCGAGGCTGTGGTATTGTATCGCATCTATCAGCTCTTGTGGGTGCTCAACCCTTACGCCCATAGCAAACGGTTTCGGTTCGAGCAGTATGCCCCTATTGTGCAGTGTTCGATAGATGTCGTCGGCCGAGTGACCCGTGGCCAACACCACCGCCGCGCCCTCGATCCGCTCCTCGCCGCAGCAAACGCCACGACAGCACCCGTCTGCTACAATAAAGTCGGTGACTCGTTTGCCAAAGTGAATCTCGCCGCCCGACGACAAGATGGTTTTGCGTATGTTCTCAATGATGCGTGGCAGTCGGTCGGTGCCGATGTGTGGGTGGGCTTCGTAGAGTATTTCGGGTGAGGCTCCGTGAAAAGCAAGGGTTTGGAGTGCGCGGTTGTAGTCACCGCGTTTTTTGGAGCGCGTGAAGAGTTTACCGTCCGAAAAGGTGCCGGCGCCACCCTCGCCGAAGGCGTAGTTCGAATCGGGGTCGACCCCCTCGCCGTGGTGTATGCGCGCTATGTCGCGTCGGCGTGGCGACACCTCTTTGCCTCGTTCCAGAATGATTGGCCGATAGCGCCCCGACTCAATAAGGTGAAGTGCCGCAAACAATCCGGCAGGTCCGCCTCCAACAATAATTACAGGCGTACAGCCGTTTACATTGGGGTAGTCGAAGTGAATCTCGTCCGGTTTAGGCTCCTTATCGGCAAAGATTTCGACGGTCAGATTTATCTTTGGGCTGCGGCTGCGAGCGTCGACAGAGCGCTTTACCACACGCGCCAAAGCCAAATCCTCGCGTCTTATGGCCGCCATACGCAGAGCTATCGGCAACCACGTCGACTCGTCGGCGGCCTGCTTGGGTGAAAGAACCAGATTGAGAGTTTTCGGCATCGGAATTGAATATTTTCGGCAAAATTAACTATTTTTGTGCATAATAGACTATACTGCAATGCGTAAACTCGTAATAATACCTACATACAACGAACGCGAAAATGTCGCTCGAATGATAGACGCGGTGTTTAGTCTTGATGGCGACTACGACCTGCTCTTTGTCGACGATGGGTCGCCCGACGGCACGGCCGACATCATTCGCACCGAACAGCAGCATTGGGGCGAAAGGCTCTCTCTGATTTGCCGTGAAGGGAAACTGGGCTTGGGAACTGCCTATATTGCAGGGTTTCGTTGGGCGTTGGCCCACAACTACGACTTTATTTTCGAGATGGATTGCGATTTTTCGCACAACCCCGAAGACCTTGCCAGACTATATGAAGCCACGCGCTACGGCGCCGATGTGGTGGTTGGGTCGCGCTACGTGAGCGGTGTGAACGTTGTCGATTGGCCGCTTGGGCGCCTGATTATGTCATACTGTGCTTCGCGCTATGTGAAATTGCTCACGGGTATGCCGGTCAAAGACGCAACCGCAGGCTTTGTCTGCTATTCGAGGCGCGTGTTGGAGTCGATCGACCTCGACCGCATCAAGATGAAAGGCTATGGTTTCCAAATAGAGATGAAATATACGGCTTGGCGGCTCGGCTATCGCATTCAGGAGGTTTCGATAATATTCCGCGACCGCACCGAGGGCACCTCCAAAATGAGTAGCGGCATCTTCGGCGAGGCGTTTTGGGGCGTGCTGGGCCTTCGTTTCCGCCGAATTAAAGGAATTCAAAATTCAAAATTCAAAATTCAAAATTGAGGGTTACAACAATGTTAATCACTTCGAGTTTAGAATTAAGTATTGCCATTCCAAAGCCTAAAATCGGGCAAAAATGTGCTCTGTTTCAAAAATTTTGAACCGATGTCGCACGTAGTGTGGGTGAGTTAAATGACGAGGCTGCACGGTCGCTTTTTTAAGCGGTGCGCAAAAAAAGCCGAGGAATTAATTTTGAATTTTGAATTTTTGTCTATCTTTGCAGGCCGATTAGGTGCTTTTTGGGGTGCTTGGTCGGTTTTCGAAAAAGGAGAGGTGCCAGAGTGGTCGATCGGGGCGGTCTCGAAAACCGTTGAACCTTCGGGTTCCCAGGGTTCGAATCCCTGCCTCTCCGCAAAGCGAAAAATGAGGTAGTTATTGCAACTACCTCATTTTCTTTTGGTTACATAGCATAACGCTTTGAAGCTCCGAGGGTTCGGATTCTTTTATGACCACAAATGACTACCGTATTCGTGGTTAAATCATCTTCTAACAAAGGACAATATAGTCATAAATAGTCATCGCACGAAAAGATACGTGTAACCTATGATGACTACTCGTGTAACCTATTATTTTGGACTGGTTACACGATGACTACTTTTGACTACTGTATGACTACTTTTGACTACTTGCCCCAGGCTTTCATAACCTTACTGACTCGTAACTTTGTAACATTAAAATTAATAAGGTATGAAAACACAAGATTCGCAACTACTAAAATCCACCTTTGCAGTGGCATTCATCATTCAAAAAGGCAAGTGCCGTACAGACGGCACTGCACCTATCTTCGCTCGCATATCGCTGAACACCGAAAAGGTTCACATCGCAACACGCCAATATGTTGACCCTACTCACTGGGACGTTGCGCAAGGTCGCACATTAGGCTTAACTCGTGAGGAGAAACAAATCAATGAGATTATCGACGAGTTAAAAGCTGCGATTAAG
>JAXEIN010000003.1:0-65846 GCA_034102025.1 Tidjanibacter sp.
TCTCACTAACGGATAAGACTCCACTGAGAGATCTCTTCGAAAAGACTAATTTCAACGATGTCAAAGAACTCGATTATCCCCTCTTCGAGGGACTATTTGATTAAATTTAACTTCGTCCCAATTTTAACGGGACACTAATGATTTAATGTATGAATCACTGGTAAATGCCGGATGTAATGTCGGAATAGTCGAAAAGTGCATAACAAATAATACAATTTCATCATTTCGGGAACAGTTAATAAAAGAGTATCCTGTCTTGCAAGAGACAATTAAAACGATTATTAAACCCTATGAATAAACTACTTAAAATAATGATTGTTGCGACATTAGTATGTAGTATGCAATCTTGTGACAAGACCTGGAATACCGACGTAGAATTGTTGGCAATAAATGCTACCGACGTCAACTGCGATATAAAAGTGACCTATTCAAATTTGGCTGATAAATCGGATATATATTCGCATTTGCAGGGTAGAAATGAGGCCGTAATAGATAGATATGTCAATATATCGTTTCCCGGGTATGGCGCGGCTGCTATGACCATTAATATCTCTGATAATGCGAAAGATGTGAGTGTTGCCTTGTTGAATCGTAATACACAGGCAGAGCGTGAACTATATGATAGATTTGTTACCGAAGAGGTTATCTCTAAATCCAAATCTTACGTTACTATTAGAGTTGTACTCACTATCAACGACGAACTGTTGTCGCTGATGGAGTGAAATGAGCTGCCTAAACGTGGGCTGACCTCAAAGAGGCCATCTCGCCCAAAGCGTCGGAAACGGAGCTTCGCGCACTGTTCGACAAGGTAATACCCCACTACGACCGCGACCGTTTCCACCTCTCCGATATGCGCAAGTCTCTCGGCCGGTATAACATTCCGGTCGGCGCCGGCATCACCGACTTCTCGATTGAGGAGCCTGCCGAAGAATAGGCAGCACAACAAAGGCCTTAAAGTCTAAACTTTAAGGCCTTTGTTGTGCTATATTTATTTTGTTCAAGTGCTAACGGCAAATGGCACTCTTCACTATCTAATACCCCAGAATGCGCATCATCGAGCGGTAGCTCTGCTCTTTGGCAAACAGGCGCGTATAGTATTCGCCGGTCTGGCGGTCGACATCAATCAAAATGTGTTTTGGCGCAGGGGTCAGGCAGTGCTGTATGCCGCCAAAACCACCCAGCGACTCCTGATAGGCCCCCGTATGGAAGAATCCTATATAGAGCGGTTCGTTGGTTTCGAGTTTCGGCAGGAAGACGGCGTTGGAGTGCGATTCACCGCTATAAAAATCCTCGCTGTCGCAGGTCAGGCCCCCCAAGAAAACACGCTGATACTCACTGTTCCAGTGGTTTATGGCCAACAACGGGTAGCGCTGGTTGATGCCCCAAATGTCGGGCAGGGTGGTCATAAACGAGCTGTCAATCATATACCAGCACTCGCGGTCGTTCTGCTGCTTCTGGTTGATAATCGAGAATAGGGTTGCGCCGCTTTCGCCAACGGTGAACGAACCGAACTCGGTGAATATGTCGGGCTCCTCTACACCGGCGTTGTTGCAGATGTTCTTGATCTGAGCAACAATCTCCTCGGCCATATACTCGTAGTCGTAATCGAACGAGAGCGAGTTCTTGATTGGGAAACCGCCGCCAATATTCAGGCTGTCGAGTTCGGGGCAGATCTTTTTCAGCTCGCAGTAGACTTGCAGGCACTTGCTCAACTCGTTCCAATAGTAGGCCGTATCCTTCATGCCGGTGTTGATGAAGAAGTGGAGCATTTTGAGCTTGTAGTGCTTGTTTGGCTTGATTTTCTTCTTGTAGAACTCCACTATATCGTTGTAACGAATGCCCAAACGCGAGGTGTAGAAGTCGAACTTCGGCTCCTCCTCGGCAGCAATACGTATGCCTAACTGACAGGGACGCTGCAACGCGCCCTCAAACAAATCCAGCTCTTCCTTGTTGTCGAGCACAGGTATGGTGTTTTCGAAACCGCTGTTAATCAGGTTCGTAATGTTATCGACATACTGCGGACGTTTGAAACCGTTGCAGATTACATAAATGTTTTTGTCGATAAGCCCCTGTTCGTAGAGCGCGTTGATGATGTGAATATCGTAGGCCGACGAGGTTTCGAGATAGATTTCGTTCTTCAAAACCTCCTCCAACACAAAGTTGAAGTGCGAACTTTTGGTGCAGTAGCAATAGTTGTAGGAGCCGCGATAGTCGACCTTGGCCATTGCCACATTGAATAGTCGTTTGGCACGTTGAATTTGCGACGAAATCTTTGGTAAATAGGTAATTTTCAGAGGGGTTCCATACTGTTTGATGACGTCCATCAAAGGCACATCGTGAAAATGCAACTCATCATCTTCGACCGAAAACTCGTCCTGAGGCCAATCGTAGGTCTGCTCAATCAGGTCGGTATATTTATTTTTCATCGCAAATAATATTAAAAAAACACAAATCCGTCTGAGTTGCTTTTGTCAAAAATGAGCGAAGTAATCGAGTTACTTTGTCGCAAAAGTGGAGTGCAAAGCAAATAAAAGTTTTTCACTTATCAAACTGTTTCCAAAAAAATATGCCAATTTGGCAGATAATTAAAGAATAATAGTTAATTTTGAGGCTTACAAGATCCCAAACATAGCAGAGAGATGATAAACTCAATTATAGCCGATTATCTTCGCACTAATTCGCGAATAGTAATACCCGAAGTGGGGGCATTCGTGCGCCGCAAAGAGAGCAACGAGATTGTCTTTATGGAGATGCTCAAACGCGACGACGGCGTATTGAATGGATTGATTCAGAACAAAATGGGAGTCGCACAGAGCGATGCTGCCGCACTCTTGGACCGATACGTCGAGTCGATGCGGTCGGAGCTGTCGGCCAACAAGAAGTTCATAGTCGACTCGGTCGGCGTGCTCTTCGCCAACCCCTCGGGCGTACTCGACTTCACCTACAATCCGTTTGCACGCAGCATTCCGGCACCGGAACAGCACATTTCGGTTTTGAAGAGCGCCGACGAAAAGCCATCGGTGCCCAAACCGACTGCCGAACCGAAATCCGTCGCACCCGAACCTGTCGTCAAAGAGCAATCCGACGCACTCAAAGAGAGCGCCATTGACGACGAGCCGGACACCACAGTCACCAAATTCATCGACAAAGTTCGCCACCAAAAGGAGCAGAACGAAGATGTCGAACCCGAAAAGCGGCGCGTCAACATTCGCACCAACCGCACCCGCATAAAACTCGACCCTATCACCATTTTGGCAATCGTGGCCGCAATTTTGGCAGTTGCATCGCTCATTTGGGGAGCAATTCCCGACCGCTCCGAGCTTGAAATCGATACGCCTGCCACCGAAGTAGTGTCGGCCGAGGAGGGTCAATAACAGATAATCAGGAGGTTTTATACAATGGATTTACTCTCGGTAAAACAACGTTTTGGCATCATAGGCAACAGTGAGGCACTTGGCCGCGCGCTCGAAATGGCTATGCGGGTTGCCCCAACCGACCTGTCGGTGCTCATCACGGGCGAAAGTGGCGTGGGCAAGGAGTTCTTTCCTCAGATTATTCACGCTTTCAGCGCGCGTAAGCACAACAACTACATCTCTGTCAACTGCGGCGCAATTCCCGAAGGTACAATAGATTCGGAGCTTTTCGGCCACGAAAAAGGCTCTTTTACGGGTGCCACCGACAACCGTAAGGGTTACTTTGAGGAGGCCAACGGCGGTACGATATTTTTGGACGAGGTGGCCGAATTGCCGCCCTCGACGCAGGTACGTCTGTTGCGCGTATTGCAGGCAGGCGAATATATGAAGGTCGGCTCGTCGAAGATTGAGAAGACCGATGTGAGGGTTGTTGCCGCAACAAACATCGACCTTCAAAAGGCCATTGCCGAGGGACGTTTCCGCGAAGACCTCTATTACCGACTCAACACGGTACCCATAACCGTTCCTCCACTGCGCGAACGCAAAGAGGACATCTATCTGCTGTTCCGCAAGTTTGCGTCGGACGTAGCCGTGCAGTACCGTATGCCGGCCATAACGCTCGACAGCGGCGCACGCAAAATGTTGGAGAACTACTACTGGCGCGGCAACATTCGCCAGCTGAAAAACGTTGCCGAACAGATCTCGGCCGTCGAGGAGTCGAGGGTCATCACCGAAGAGATCATCAGCCGCTACCTGCCGCCCCAAACGGGCTTTCAGTCGGTTGTAGAGAGCGCCCCACAAAACCGTCAGGGCGACTACTTTGGCTCGGAACGCGACCTGTTCTACAAGGTACTATTCGATATGAAGAGCGATATGAACGACATAAAACGAATGCTCATTGAGGTACTCGGGCGCGGTAGCTATGCAGCCGACAACTCGGTGGCCGGATATTTGCAGCCACACTCGCGTCCTGTGGTCGAAGAGCCGCAGGAGGTGCAGGGCGAAGAGGTCACCGACGAGCAAACGCGGCCGCTGACCAAAGACGAGGCACAGAAAGAGGCAATTATTCGTGCGCTGAAACGTTATAACGGCAGACGCAAGGAGGCCGCAAAAGAGCTTTTTATGTCGGAGCGCACCCTCTATCGCAAAATCAAAGAGCTTGATATCAATGGATTTTAGACGCCATATTGCCATTCTGTTGGCTCTTTCGGCCGCGCTGCTGCTTTCGGGCTGCCGCGTGACCTACTCGTTTTCGGGAGCCTCGATACCCGTTCAGGCCAAAACCGTCTCGGTGGCCTACTTCCCCAACAATGCGCCAATGGTTGCGCCAACACTCTCGTCGACGCTCACCGATGCACTGATCGAGAAGTTTGCGCGTCAGACGCGGCTGCAAACCGTTGGCGAGGGCGGCGATTTGGCCTTCGAGGGCGAAATCATCAACTACACTTCTACCCCCTCGTCGGTAACATCGAACGAAACCGCCTCGATGAACCGTCTGACAATCACCGCAAAGGTCAAGTTCACAAACTCCTACGAGCCGCAGAACAACTACAACAAGTCGTTCAACGCCTTTGCCGACTACGATGCGGGGTCGCTGCTGCAAGATGTGCAGGACACCCTGATAGGCGAGATTGTCGAACAACTTGTGACCGACATCTTCAACGGAGCTGTGGCCAACTGGTAACCATAATGACAGTAGAAGAGATAACCGCCGAAATCGAACGTCACCCGTGGTACAGCGCGGCACGATGCCTGGCTGCCGACGCAGGAGTGGCAACGGCCGATGCCTACCGCCTCTCACGCAGCCGACGCTCTCGCCGTCTGCCGCTCAAAGAGGTACGTTTCGACCACCACTCGGACGAGAACGACAGCTCGACAATCGCCATTATCGACGAATTTATAAGCAGCGGCTGCGGCCGCGTAACGGTCGACGCCCAGACGCCCGACGAAATTGCTCTACTTAACAGCGACTCAAACGACACCGAGTTTGCCAGCGAAGAGTTGGCGCAGATCTACTCGTCGCAGGGACTTTTCGATGCCGCCGAGGAAATATATCGGTTGTTAAGTTTGCAAGAACCGAAAAAAAGTATTTATTTTGCCGAACTTATTGAAACTTTGGAGCGACAACGTCTGAAAAGCACCTCCGAAGGTTCGAAAAAGAGTGAAGAAAACAATTAAAAAACAATAACTACAATGTACACTTTATTCGTCATTCTTATCATCATTGCGAGCATTATTCTGATTTTGGCCGTCTTGGCGCAGAGCCCAAAGAGCGGTATGGCTGCCAACTTTGGCGTGTCGAATCAGGTTATGGGTGTTCGCCAAACGACCGACTTTTTGGAGAAAACCACTTGGGTAGTAGCCATTGCAATCGTTGTGTTGAGCATTCTCTCGACCGTGGTAATGTCTTCCTATCAGAAGAGCGCAACCACCCCGAAGACCGACAAGGTCATCGAGCAGGTCATCGGAGCCGACGAGCAGTCGCCGCTGATTCCCAACCAGATTGAGGCAACTCCCGCCACCGAAGAGACCCCTTCGGCCGAGTAGTCGGATTTTTCGCAATAACCAAACGAGAAGGCCTGCCCAAAAGATTTGGGCAGGCCTTCTCGTTTATAATTCAAAATCAAGTTTGGCTAAAAACACGTCAGGCGTCATACCCGACCGTTTGCACCAAAGTAATCATCTGGTCGTCGTGCAACTGCATAATTTGAGCCAAGGCAGGTCGGTCGACCATAGCTCTAATCACGGTCGAAAGACCAAAAGAGGCGCAAAAGAGGTAGATGTTTTCCGAGATAACTCCCGTGTTGGCATAGGTTGCAGCCAACAACTCCTCGTCTGTCTTACCCTTGATTTTGCTACGGTTGCAGACTAATATAATCTCAATCGGCGCACTGCCCACAAACGACTGAATCGGAACCCCCGTCTGCCGACGTATATCGTCGCCGAGCACCAAACGCAACAGATTGGCCACGGCATCGTAGAGGTAAAGTCCTTGTTCCATTGCTACATAGAGGTCAATCTCCTGCCGGTTGTGTGACGAGGGAGCTGTGCGTCTGCCCGGGCGGTTGAAGCCCCACGCCGCCCACAACAGATTCGACAGAGTCTGCGCATCGGGCCGGCGGGCAACAAACGTGCGCTCCGAACGACGATCGCCGAGAACCTCCATAAAAGGTCTGCCGCCGGTTGTTTGAGGCGGCGGCAGAAGAATATCTTGCTTATTGTCAGACATATTTTTGTGAGTGAAATAAGTTATAAAGCCGCAGTCCTATGGCTGTCAGCCCTGAAAAAGCTGCCAACCATAGGACTGCAACGACTATACCAGACCCGAAAAGCCCATAAAGGCCATTGCGAGCATACCGGCAGTGATAAGAGCCACCGGAACGCCGCGCACACCCTTCGGAATGTCGGCCAGCTCCAAACGCTCACGCATACCGGCAAAAATCACCAGCGCGAGTGCAAAACCGAGCGCAATAGAGGTCGAATAGGCAAACGACTCCAAGAGGTTGTAGCCCTTCTGCACCTGCAAAATGGCAATACCCAGCACGGCACAGTTGGTGGTAATCAGCGGCAGGAAGATGCCCAGCGCCTGATAGAGCGACGGCGAAATCTTTTTCAAGATAATCTCGACCATCTGAACCAATGCGGCGATAACCAAAATGAACACGATCGTTTGCATATACTCAATTCCCAGCGGAACAAGCACGTAGTATTGAAGCAGATAGACAACTATCGAACTGATGGCCATAACGAATGTCACAGCCGCGCCCATACCCAAAGCGGTATTTACCTTTGTCGAAACGCCAAGGAAGGGGCAGATGCCCAGAAATTGCGACAACACCACATTGTTGACGAAAATCGAGCCGATTATGATTGCAAAAATTCCCATATTATTCTCCTCCCCTATTTGGTTTTAGCTTTGAGTTTATTGAAAACGATCATCAGGTAGCCCAGAACGAAGAATGCGCCGGGTGCCAAGACGAAGATCAGAGCGCCATCGCCCTGCCAAACGTCCATACCGAAGAACTGACCTTTGCCAAGCAGTTCACGAATTATACCGATAAGCGTCAGCGAGCAGATGAAACCAATGCCCGTACCTGCGCCGTCGAGAGCCGATGCCCAGACACCGTTTTTCGACGCGAAGGCCTCGGCACGACCCAGAATGATGCAGTTGACCACAATCAGCGGAATGAACACTCCGAGCGTGTTGTAGAGTTCCTGAAAGTAGGCCTGCATAACCAACTGCACGACAGTCACAAACGAAGCGATGACCACAATGAAGGCCGGAATGCGCACCTTGTCGGGAATAATGTTTTTGATGAGCGAGATAACCACGTTCGACATAATCAGCACAAACGTTGTTGCCACACCCATACTCATACCGTTGACAGCCGAGGTGGTTGTCGCCAGCGTGGGGCACATACCCAACACCAACACAAAGGTCGGGTTGTTGCGGACTATGCCCGAAATAAAAGTTTTCAGATTTTTTCCCATTGTTCTACTCCTGTTGTGGTGCCTCTGTCTGAGCGGCAGTCTCGGCACTGTTTTGAGCATTTATCTTTTTGAACACCTCGTAAGCCTTGGCAACTGCGTCGGTATAGGCTCGCGACGAGATTGTTGCAGCCGTCAGTGCATCGACGTCGCCGCCGTCCTTCTTGACTTTGATGGTCATTTGGCCGGCATTCTTGCCGCGGAAACTCATAATCAGCGGATTGTCGACTGTGCTCATATTGGCGCCCAGCCCGGGAGTCTCGGCCTGTTCGAGGATTGCAATATCGACAATATTACCCTCGGTATCGAAGCCGATCATAAGTTTCACGTCGCCGTTGAAGCCTGCCGAAGCACTCTCAATGGCATATCCGATGTTTTGGTAGGCATCTTTGGCCGGATAGACTTTACTGCCGTCGATTTCGACAACCTCGGCTACCGGGTTGTTGGTAAACGCGGGCAAGACTGCCTTAACCGCATCGATCTTCTTTTGGCTCTGTGCGGCCTCAATCGGATCTTTCGTATAGCGATAGACAACGCCTACTGCCGCCGAGCAGACCAACGTAATGGCAAATAACACCAAAACCATATTTCTCAACGAACTTTTCATATATATCTAATTACGTTATTAATATTTCCGTTACCAAACACTTTTACCGCTTTGACACTACGCCAAACCGACGTGGGCGAACCCATTTGTCTATCAAAGGAACAACCGAGTTCATAATCAGGATTGCAAACGACATACCTTCGGGGTAGGCGCCAAACATACGAATGAGCATCGTAATCAGACCTATACCCACAGCGTAGATGATGCAACCGCGAGTGGTCATAGGCGAGGTGGTGTAGTCGGTAGCCATAAAGACCGAGCCGAGGATTGCACCGCCCGAGAGCACGTGGAACAGAGGCGACATACAGTGTGACGGATCAAACAGCCAACCGAGCGAAGCGATTACGGCCATAGTGAGCAGAATGGTCACCGGAATATGCCACGTAATGACCCTGCGGTAGAGCAGCCAAACAAAGCCCAACAGCAGCGCAACGGCCGAAATCTCGCCCATTGAACCGCTCTTGAAACCAATCCACATATCCATATAATCGACGTTCTGCATAATCTCGGTCATCGGCAAGCCTGCCTTGATGCCCTCTTTGGCCATCGCAAGCGGCGTTGCACCCGACACGGCATTGAGCGCTTCGGGGAAGGTGGTCATAGCCACGGGGAAGGCTATCAACAAAAATACGCGGCCAACCAATGCGGGGTTAAAGGGGTTCTTACCCAATCCGCCAAAGGTCATCTTGGCAATGCCAATGGCCACAACTGCGCCAATGGCAACCAGTCCGAGCGGAATGCCCACCGGCAGGTTGAATGCCAACAGCACACCGGTAACGATTGCCGAGCCATTTGATAGTGTTGAGGGGCCTTTGAGCAGAAATTTCTGAATCAGCCACTCGGTCAGGACACAACAAGCGACCGAAAAAGCGGTTACGATCAATACGCGCCACCCGTAGACCCACGTCGAGACGCAGAGTGCAGGCAGCAGAGCCAGCAGCACGTCAAACATAATGCGCGGCGTAGTATCCTTGCCGTGGACGTGCGGTGCAGGCGAAATTACCAATTTGTTCTCCATTATTGTTTTGTTTTGTTATTTCTGTGAACGAGCCTTAATTTGACGCATTACCTCGGCCTTACCCAATCGCAGCCAGTCGAGCAGCGGACGGTAGGCAGGGCAAGAGAATGTGCAGCAACCGCACTCGATACAATCGATAATGTTGTGAGCCTCGGCCTCGGCATACATTTTTTTATGGGAGAGGTTGCCCAGCAAATAGGGTTCCAGACCCATTGGGCAGGCCGTTACGCACTTGCCGCAACGGATACAGTTGTCCTCCGTGCCGCGCAGCGACTCCGACAGGGGCAACAGCAGTATGCCCGAAGTGCCTTTTGTAACCGGCGCATCGATGTTCGACATTGCACGACCCATCATCGGGCCGCCGCCGATTACCTTACCGGCGTCGCCCATTCCACCGCAATACTCCACAAGGGCGCTTATGGGCGTACCAATGCGAACCAGCAGGTTTTTGGGCTCTTTAAGGTGTGGGCCCGTGACGGTCACTACCCTCTCGATGAGCGGTTTGTGCTTGGCAACAGCCTCGTAGACTGCCAGTGCCGTCCCGACGTTCTGCACCACTGCACCAACATCGATAGGCAGACCGCCGCTTGGCACCTGACGACCGGTGACGGCGGCAATAAGTTGTTTCTCGCCACCTTGCGGGTAGCGCATCTGCAACTTCATAACCACTATCTCGGGGTAGATGCGTGCTGCCTTGGTCAAAACCGAAACAGCGTCGGGTTTGTTGGCCTCGACACCAATATATATACTCTCAACTGCGAGAGCCTTTGCCAAAATGCGTGCGCCCATCAGCAGGTCGTCGGCACGTTCCAACATCACGCAGTAGTCGGCCGTCAGGTAGGGTTCGCACTCCACGCCGTTGAGAATCAGGCACTCGGCCTTTTTGCCGGCCGGAACCGAGAGTTTCACCTGTGTGGGGAACGTTGCACCGCCCATACCGACTATGCCGGCTTCGGCCACAGCCGCAATAATATCGGCCGACGAGAGTTGAATGGTTTTAACCTGCGTAGAGGTTGTATCGATACTCTCGACCCATTTGTCGGGCTCGGTTTCGATTGTAATCATCTCTTTGGGCAGACCCTGCGCGTCGGGCAGTTTTGAGATTGCAACCACTTTGCCCGTCACCGACGAGTGAATGTTGCTCGACACGAAACCGCCTGCCTTGGCAATCAGTTGGCCGGTCAGAACGCTGTCGCCCACGGCAACAACAGCCTGCGCCGGAGCGCCAATGTGTTGCGAGAGCGGAATATTTACTCGCGCCGGAATCGGGAATCGCTCAATAGCAGCGCTTTTGCTGAATATCTTGTTATCGGACGGATGTATGCCGCCAATCGGAAATGTTTTCATCGTCTTTTATGCCTCCTTGTTTTGTTCAACACTCTCTGCCTTGCGTGGCGGGAAACCAAATTCGCGTATGGCACCCGTTGGGCACACAGCCACACACTTGCGGCACAAACGGCACTTCGAAGAGTCGATGTAGGCCAAATTGTTCTCGATGGTGATGGCCTCGAACTGGCACTCTTTCTGACACTTGCCACACCCTATGCAAGCCACCTTGCAGGCTTTGCGAGCCACGCCGCCCTTATCTTTGTTGACGCACGAAACATAGACCTTGCGGCCTTTGGGTGCCTTGCGGCGAAGTTCGATGATCTGTTTGGGGCAGGCCTTCACACAGGCTCCGCAAGCAGTACATTTCTCTTCGTCGACCTCGGGCAATCCTGTTTCGGGGTTCATATGGATTGCGTCGAAAGCGCAGACTGCCGTACAGTCGCCCTTACCGATGCACCCAAACGAGCAACCGGTTTCGCCTGCATAGAAGGTTGCCGAAACGGCACACGAAGCCGCTCCGTCGAATTGGTTGAGGCGCGGACGGTTTTCGCACGTACCATTGCAACGCACCACAGCCACTTTCGGCTCTTGTGCGGTGACGGCCTTACCCAAAAAGTCGGAGATACCTTTCATTGTCTCGGCACCACCCACCGGGCAGTAGAGAGCGGCAATGTCCTCTTTTTTGACGAGCGCCTCGGCCATAGCGTGGCAGCCTGCAAAACCGCAAGCGCCGCAGTTGGCTCCGGGCAACATCTTTTCGACTTGGTCGATACGAGGATCCTCTTCGACTTTGAATGCGCGGGCCACCACGAAAAGCAAAACTGCCAACAAGATGCCCAATGCGCTAAGAATCAAAATTGTGTAACCTAATGTTCCCATTCTTTGTTGTTAAAAATATTGATTTTTTATTCGTATTACGATGACTTTCTCGATCCGTTTGCGGAAAAAGAAGAGTACCAGATAGTAGAGTGCACAAACCGCAAGCGTCGACACACCCGACACCAGATCGCCCAATCGGTTTGTGGCCAAAAGCGTCACCAGCATCGCGCCGAGCGGAATAAGGTAGGTGTAGGTAATGGCCTTGATGCCCATAATCTCCTCGATATAGACCGTGACATTATCGCCCACCGCAAAAAATTCGGGGTGTTCGTTGTGGGTCGAGACGCGGCGGACAGTGTTGTCGACCATACCGCAGACCTCTTTGGCCTTGCAGCTGCCGCAAGCCGACGAAACGGCTATCTCCACATCGACACGTTTCTCTTCCGTGCAGACGGCGACGACCGTCGCCTGGTGTTCCATCAGTTTTGACATAAGCAGCTAAAAATCGAGTTTACAGGGTTTTGGTAACATAACGGTTTTGCGGTCGAGCGGCATCGTCGAGAGTTTCAGCACCTCGCAGAACTGGTAACACTTGTCGTGCGACGAGTAGATCAACTCGCGAATAAGCTCCACATCGCGGCCATCGAAACCGGCATTGACGATCTCTTCGGTCGACTGGCAACGTTCAATGATTCGGTACAATATGGCATCGATCACATCGTAGGGCGGCAATTCGACCCCAAGTTCGGTCAACTGCATCTCCGACGAGGGGCGACGGGTGAGCGTCTCGGCCGGAATAATCTCCTGCTCGCGGTTGATGTAACGTGCCAAAGCGTAGACCTCGGTCTTGTAGAGGTCGCCCAACACGCTCAAAATGCCCGAACTGTCGCCATAGAGGGTTGTTGCGCCAACGGCAAGCTCGGTCTTGTTGGAGCTGTTGAGCGGAGTGAAGCCCTCCTGCTCGCAGGCAGCCATCTGAATGGCGGTGCGCAGACGCATCTGGAAATCCTCCTCAATCTTCTTGGTACGCGGCGAACCCATAACGGGCACTACATCGTTCAGGCAACTGTTGTATATCTCGCTCAAAGGAATTGTCATAGAGGCAATGCCGAGCCTCGAAACGAGCAATTCGGCATCTTTGGCCGAATGGCTTGTCGAATAGCGCGAAGGCATCAAAAGCGCCTTCACATTGTCGGCCCCCAGCGCCGCAGCCGCCAAAGCAGCCGTCACCGACGAATCGATGCCGCCCGACACCACCAAGAGTGCCTTCGAAAGGTTGTTCTTTGCAAAATAGTCGCGCAGACCCAACACCAAAGCGTTGTAGGCCAACTCGGCCTTTGGGGTATATGGAAACTCCAACGTGGGATTGAGGTTGTCGATTTCGGCCACGGCATAGTCTTCGTCAAAACGGCGCATCAATACAACGGGGTTACAGTGGTTGTCGTAGACGACCGAACCGCCGTCGTAGATCATACCGCCCGTTGCGCCCACCTGATTGACAAAGACAAAAAACTTGTCGGAGAGGAACGACCTCGACACCAAAATATCGTGCCGATGCTCCTGACAGCCGGCCATAAAACGGTCGGCACACATCACAACCACCAAATCGCACGACGAGTAGGCTACCATTTGGTCGCTCTCGATGTCGGCACCCAAAATCACCGCCACACGATTGCCGCAAACCGAAACGTAGCCGCAACCGCTGCCCTGAGCCAACACGTTGCACTCCTCGGGACGGCTGACAGTGGCTTTGGTGACAAAACTCTTCACGTGGCGGTTCTGAATGAACGCGGCAGCGCTCACGGTTCCGTTCTTCTGCTGAATGGGCAGACCCACCAGCACCGAAATGTTGTTGCAGAAAGCGGCAATCTCGACCAGCGTCTCTTCGGCACGATCGAGGAAAATCTGTTTGGTGAGCAACGAATAGGCGGGAGCGCCACAAACGGCATACTCCGAGAAAACAACCAGATCGACACCCTGCTCCTTGGCACGGTTTACTGCATTGATAATCTTTATCTTATTACCCTCGAAATCGCCGACGGTATAATTGAGTTGTGCTACCGCAATTTTCATCTGAAAAGCTCTTTTTCGTTTGGTGTGTTTGCAAAGTAGAATTACTAATCTCGGCAAAGATACGTTTTTTGGGTACAACATAGTCCAATGTAGGCACTATAATTTGGAAAGGGCATTTTTTTTGTTGGTCGTTTTGGAAAATTGAATTTTATCTCTATCTTTGCACCCGCTTTCCGTTCCAAAACGGAAATCACATAGTAAGGTGCCATAGCTCAGTTGGTAGAGCAAAGGACTGAAAATCCTTGTGTCCCTGGTTCGATTCCCGGTGGTACCACCCTCAGAGCAGACGGTTGCAGCAATGCGGCCGCCTGTTTTTTTTGTGGTGCTCTCCCACCGCGTTTGAAACCTCCAAAACAACAGATAGCAAAAAGCCACAAAGGCAAAGAGCCCAAAGAGGCCAAAGGGATAGAAGACAGGGAAGTTATTGCCCCAACAGTATCATCTCTCCCTTTGGCCCCTATTGCCACTTTGGGCTCTACTATTTGTCTATATTGACCAGTTTATAGGTTCGACTGCCAAGTCCTATGGCTGCCGCACGCTCGATGGTATGGATACCGTGACGCGACTCAATGCGCTCAATCAGATGAACTTTCCCCTCGTCGGGCGAATTGTAGACCATATCGACCGCGGCCTGATCGAGTGCCACGGGGTCGAGCGAGGCCAGAATGCCCAAGTCGCCCATCTGCGGCGCGGCAGGGTGTGAACTGCAATCGCAATCAACCGAGAGGTTGTTGGCCACGGCAATATAGAGTATTCTGTCGCCAAAGTAGTCGTCAACTGCCTGTGCAGCAGCGGCCATCGACTCCAAAAAAGCGTCTTGTTCGGGCAGATTTTCCCAGAGTTTGTCGACCGAGTCGACTGCACCTGCGGTATGAATGTAGCTCTTGCCGTCGGCCGAAGCAACGCCTATCGAGGCATTCTTCAACACACCGCCGAAACCGCCCATAGCGTGGCCCTTGAAGTGCGCAAGATTGATCATAAAGTCGTAGTTTTTGAGATGATCGCCCACAATGTCGTACTTTATGTGGAAAGTGTCGCGAACCGGAATGCGCATCTGTCCGTCGGCGTCCATTATATCGACCGGAGCGATTGCCGTAAATCCGTGATCTTTGGCAGTTTGAATATGGTCGGCAGTCGACGAGCGTTTACCGCCGTAGGCAGTGTTGCACTCGACGATAGTACCTCCAACACGCCTAACAAGCGGCTCAATGAGTGAGGGTTGCAGAAAGTTGTTGCCGCCAGGTTCGCCGGTCGAAATCTTGACGGCAACCTTGCCGTCGGCTTCACGTCCAAGCGCCTCGTAGATGCGCACAAGCGACTCGGGCGAAATCTCGCTCGTGAAATAGACTGTCGGGGTCTGCTCTTTTTGCTGAGCCTTACACCCTGAAAATGAGCACACTGCAATGGCAGTAGTGCAAATGGTCAAAATATTCAACAATTTCATATTCAACAGGTTCTAACGTTTTACACTCTAATATGCAAACAAAGTTACAAATTAAATCGCAAAATGATGTTTGTGTCGATTGATTATTAAATAATTATTGGCTTTTAAGATTTGCAGGCACCGCGTTTTTTGCTAACTTTGTAACGCGCAAGGTAAGGCTCCTGACCGGAGTGCGGCAGAGAGTGATTATTGCCGACGGTCACAGCCATCAACACGGACAAAACATAGCAACCAAAATACATAACAACAAATTATTCGGACAATGAACAATTTCAGCAAAATCCTTTTACTGACGGCCATAGTGCTCTGCCCGTCAGCGGTACTTTCGGCCAACTCGCTCTCGGCACCCAAAGGGTGGTTTGAAGCCGAGGCAGAGGCATTCTCCGCCCCGACCGACCACGCCGTTGAGGCTCCACGCAAACAGAAAGTCGAGCCCTCGCCCTACGCAAAGACCAATCGTCCGGCCGAATCGGAACGGCTCTTCCGCTCCACTGCCGTCGAGGCAGAGATTTCGAGGGTCAAGTCGCTGCTCACCAACGAGCGTCTGGCGTGGATGTTCGAAAACTGTCTGCCCAACACGCTCGACACCACCGTTCACTACCGCACCGATGCTGAGGGTAACGACGACACCTTTGTCTACACGGGCGACATTCACGCGATGTGGCTGCGCGACTCGGCAGCGCAGGTATTCCCCTACGTGGCTCTATCTTCGCAGGACGAGGAGTTGCGCCACCTTTTGGCAGGCGTTATCCGCCGTCAGATGCTCTGCATCAACATCGACCCCTACGCCAACGCATTCAACGACGGCCCTGTGGGCGGCGAGTGGCAAACCGACCAGACCGATATGAAACCCGAACTCCACGAGCGCAAGTGGGAGATCGACTCGCTCTGCTATCCCTTGCGTTTGGCCTATGCCTATTGGCTTGCCACAGGCGACACTTCGGTGTTCGACAATGTTTGGATTGAGGCTATCGGGAACATCTTGAACACCTTCCGCAATCAGCAACGCAAGAGCGACAATGGCGCCTACTCCTTCCTGCGCCGCACCGACCGACAGTTGGACACGGTATGCAACAACGGCTGGGGCAACCCCGTCAACCCCGTTGGCTTGATAGCCTCAACGTTCCGGCCGTCGGACGATGCCACCACCTTTTTGTTCCTCGTGCCGTCGAATTTCTTTGCAGTCAGCGCCCTGCGCAAGGCGTCCGAAATTCTGACCACCGTAAACCACCGCACCGACTTGGCTTCGGAGTGTACCGCTTTGGCCGACGAGGTTGAGGGCGCTCTGCGCAAGTATGCCACTGTCGATCACCCAAAGTTCGGCACTATCTACGCCTTTGAGGTCGACGGCTTCGGCAACAGCTTTCTGATGGACGATGCCAACGTGCCGAGCCTGTTGGCAATGCCCTACCTCGAAACGGTCTCGGCAGACGACCCCATTTACCAGAACACCCGCCGCTTTGTTTGGAGCAGCTCGAACCCCTACTTTTTCAAAGGTACGGCCGGCGAGGGCATAGGTGGGCCGCACATTGGTTACGATATGATTTGGCCTATGAGCATAATGATGCGCGCATTCACCTCGACCGACGATGCCGAGATTAAGGAGTCAATCGAGATGTTGATGAGCACCGATGCCGGCACCGGTTTCATTCACGAGTCGTTCCACAAAGACGACCCGCAGAACTTTACACGCAAGTGGTTCGCTTGGCAAAACACCCTATTCGGCGAGTTGATTCTTAGGCTTGTGGCCGACGGCAAAACCGAACTGTTGAACTCAATAACAATCAAATAGGCCCAAAAAGACCAAAGGGGCTAAAGAGACCAAAGGGCCCTTTTCTTTTAATCTTTTGCCTTACCTGTTCGAGAGCGAATAGGGATAGTCGTCCGCCGAGATCGACCGACGGCGGTTCGGGGTGTCGGACATTGTGAACTCCACGTGTGCGCCTTGCAGCAGTTCGGAGTGGGTCAAATAACGTTTCGAACTGGTGCGACCATTGAGTTTCATACGGTCGATGTAGCACCTCTCGGAAGAGTTGTTGGCGGCATCAATAACCACCGTCTTGCCGTTTTGGAGGGCAATCGACACCTTCCGAAAGAGCGGAGTACCCAAAACATATTGGTCGGTGGCAGGGCACACGGGATAGAAACCGAGCGCCGAGAAGACATACCACGCCGAAGTCTGACCGTTGTCCTCGTCGCCGCAATAGCCGTCGGGTGCCGAAGAGTAGAGTTTCTGCATCACTTGGCGAATGCGTTGTTGCGACTTCCACGGCTCCTGTCCCCAGTTGTAGAGGTAAATCATATGCTGAATGGGCTGGTTGCCGTGGGCGTAGTTGCCCATATTCATTATCTGCATCTCGCGAATCTCGTGAATCGGGAAACCATAGTAGCTGTCGTCGAAGTGGGGAGGAATCTCGAAGATGCGGTCGAGTGCGGCCGTGAACTGCTCCTCGCCGCCCATCAGCGCAGCCAACCCTGCGGGGTCTTGGAATACCGACCAGGTGTAGTGCAGGCTGTTGCCCTCGGTGAATGCGTCGCCCCATTTGAGCGGCGAGAAAGGCGATTGGAACTCTCCGTTCTCGTTGCGTCCGCGCATAAGTCCGCTCTCTGGGTCGAAGAGGTTGCGGTAATTGGAGGCGCGCCGGCGATAGATGTCGATTTCGCTCTCGGGTTTACCCAAAGCGCGTCCCAACTGCCAGATGCACCAGTCGTCGTAGGCATATTCGAGCGTGCGGGCGGCATTCTCGTTGATGCCCACATTATAGGGAACATAGCCCAGGCGGTTGTAGTACTGCCAACCCAGACGCCCCGTTGAGGGAACCGTTGGGTGAACAGCCTCGGTACCGTGGACGACAGCCTGCCAAAGGGTTTCGATATCCTGACCGCGAACGCCTTTCAGATAGGCATCGGCCACAACCGACGCCGAGTTGTTGCCAACCATACAACCGCGGTGACCAGGTGAAGCCCATTCGGGCAGGAAGCCGCTTTCGAGATAGGTGTTGACCAACCCCTGCTGAATCTTGGCGTTCTGATCGGGATAGACCAGATTCAGAAGCGGAAACAACGAACGGAACGTGTCCCAAAAACCGGTGTCGGTAAAGAGGTAGCCCTCGCAAACTTCGCCGTTGAAGGGGCTGTAATGGACGCGGCGACCGTCGGCAGTGATTTCGGAGAGGTCGCGCGGAAAGAGTACCGAACGGTAGAGACAGGAGTAGAAAGTGCGCAGATTGTCCGTCGAATCGTCCTCTACCCTGATGCGTCCCAAAATATTGTTCCACTCGGCACGGCCCTCGGCCACTACATCGTCGAACGACTTTCCGTCCAACTCGTGCAGATTCTCCTCGGCCTGAGCGAGGCTTATAAACGACGATGCCACGCGCAAAATGGTCTGCTGACCGACTGTGGTGCGAAAGCCCACAACCGCCATTGAGTGGTCGGATTCTGAGCTTGTCGACCCCTCGTGCAGGCGGTTGCCGTTGGAGGTGGCAACCCACTCGATAGGGGTGTCGCACTCTATGACGAACCACGAGCGGAAGTTGTCGGGCACGCCGCCCGAATTTTGGGTTGTGTAGCCCGTAATGCGACCCTTGGAGCTGTCTATCTCCACCATTGAGCCGCCTTTGAACGGGTCGACAACTATGTAGGAGCAGTCACTCTCGGGGAATGTAAAGCGGAACATTGCGGCACGCCGGGTCGGCGTAATCTCGGTCGTACAATCGGCATCGGCCAGATAGACCCCGTAATAGTAAGGCTTGGCCGTCTCCGTCTTGTGGGAGAACCAGCTTGCACGCCCCTTTTGGTCGAACGTTTTGCCCGAGGTGACAGGCATAATTGCAAACGAGCCGTAGTCGTTGATCCACGGACTGGGCTGGTGGGTCTGCTTGAAGCCGCGAATCTTGTCGGCCGAGTAGGTATAGGCCCAACCGTCGCCCATAGTGCCGGTCTGAGGGGTCCAGAAGTTCATACCCCACGGACGAGCCACGGCAGGATAGGTGTTGCCGGTCGAAAGTTCGTATTTCGACTCGGTGCCCACGAGCGTACTTACATAGTCGACGGGTTCGAACTGCGCTTCGGCACGGCAGCCCAAGGAATTCAGAGCCAAAACTATAACCAAAAGTCTGTTCATTGTTTACAAGTGCAATACCCCTAAGGGACAATTATCATTATTGGTTCGGAGTAGTTCCAACGGTAGGTTCCGCTACCGGCAGGAGTTGCATAGTTGATACGGGCCGCAGCACGCACAAAGACCGTACGTCCGGAGGGTATCTCGCCTATGGAGCGAATCGACACCGAGGTGCCCAACAAAGGCTCAAAAGTCTTGCCCGAATACTTGACCGAAGTCGACCAGCGGTCGTCGCGTGCACGATAGCCCACCGACGAAGAGTAGCTGACCATAAGCATCACCTCCGAAACGTTTTGGTAGGCATCGGAGTAGCTGTTGCCCATTGTGGGCTGAATCTTGGTTTTGAACTCCTCGGTCGAAACGCCGCGCGTAACTTTCAGCTTAGCCGAAATCTTGCCGTTGCTGGCTGTCGGCTCACCGTCCCAAACGACTTTCAGGAAGGGCTGAACCTCGAAAACCATATCGACAGCCTTGCCGTTGAGCGTCACGTTTTGGGTCTCGTTGGCCAAAGGCACGCCGTTGGGATCTTCGCGCACCAACGGAATAAACGGGCCGTCGATGCGGACGTTGTAGGTACCTTTGAAGAGCTTTGTGTTTTGGAACGTTCCGTCCGACATACAGTAGAAGTCGGGGTTGTGTTCGACATTGTCGCCATAGCTCGTTTCGGTCAGACGTACACGTATACCCTCGCTGCCCTGATCGGTCAACACGGGTTCACCTGTTGCCACGTCGACGACCGTACCACGCAGGGTCTCCGACGGAGCGTCGTAGTTGTCGAGGCGAAACATCTCGCACGACCAGAGTGAGAGTGCGAAGAGGCAGAACGCAAAATATCCTATCTTTTTCATCTTACAAAAAATTATCTGTTGGGTTGTTGATCAATTACCGTACTCTTGCTCACCTCACCGCTCGGAATCTCGAAATAGTAGTCCACTACGGTGTAGTCGAAGGTCTTTTGGCGATAGGCGTGGAAGTGCGCATCGAAGAAATACTTGCCCGTCTCGACCGAGAAGAATGGATACAGGCCGCGGAAACGGTAACGGTTGTTGTCGCTGAAAAAATCCTTGTCGCGCTCTTCACCCCAAAAACCGTCGCGGTTTTGGTAGTGTTGCACACGCCAGCGGCGCAGATCCCATTTTGTTTTGTGCTCAAAAGCCAGCTCCTTGCGGCGTTCGCGGCGGACAATATTGCGCGAAGCATTGTCGGCCTTGAGTTGTGCTGTCAGCAGAGAGGCACCCGCACGGTGGCGAATGTCGTTGATGTTCTGAGTGGCCACCTGCAACATATCGGAGTCGTCGGGCGACTCGACATCCGCAATACTCAACTCGACACCTGCCTCGGCAGCAGCCAGCAGCTCGTCGGCATAGCGCATCAACACGAAAGGTTGCTCGCTCTTGCCCTCGCCAATCTCGGCCGAAGGGTCGGCATTGAGCCATTTGCGGCCGTAAAGACCCGTAATGGTAGCCTCGCCGTCGTTGTAGTAAGGGCCGTTTGCGCCGGTTGCGTAACGTTGCACGCCGTTGTAGGTCACCATCACCTGATTGGCCGTGTTGCTGCTCATCAGGAGCGATTTTGAGAAGATTGGCAACGCCTCGTAGGGTTGCGAAGCAGTGTTGTAGGAATAATCCGCAAAAAATGGTTGAATGGGGGTTGTGCCCGTATAGCTGCCCATAAAGGTCTCAATGACTTTACCTTTGAAGGAGTCGCCCGGAAAAATCACATAGGCCCTCAAACGCGGCTCGGCATTGTCAAAAAACGAGAGTGTCGAATCGTAGAGAATATAGTTCCCCTCTGCATTGGAGTTGCCTGTGGTGACGCGAATTGTACCGTCGGGATAACGGTCGAAACCCTCGAAGAGTTCCAGAAAATCGAGCGTCGGGCAGGTTCCGGCCGAAAGCGGCGAATGGAAGATGAAGGGCGACGAGGCCGAGTCGTAGCTGTGGGCCATAGTCGGATAGTCGTACTCCTTGATGTAGATGTTCTCCTTGCTCGACGTGTCGCTGAACATATCGACCATATTTTGGTATTGAGCCTCGCGGTCGCCATCGACCCACTTGCTCATATAGAGTTGGTAGATGCCCGAGCTCATCACCTCGCGTGCGGCTTTGTAGGCCTCGGTGAAGTAACGTTTCGAGGCATCCCGCCAAGTTTCGGGATCGAAACCGATTACCCTGACGCCCGTCTTTGAGCCGAAACCTGTCAGATGGCCGTCGACCTCCTCGTTGTACTTGGCAACCGAGCCGGCATAGTTCATTGCCTCGGCTTTCCAAGCCAGCGCAACATACTTGTTGGCATAGCCTTTTTTGGGACTTGTGGTCATCAGCAGCGAGGCGGCCTCGTCGAAATCTTTGCATATCTGATTCCAGGTCTGCTCCTCCGACGAACGCGCCACTTCGAGCGACGACTGGTCGTCCGGGTAATTTATCACGTTAAGCACCAGCGGAATGCCACCAAAGCGTTTGGCCATTGCATAGAAACAGAAAGCGCGCACGAAGTAGGCTTCGCCAATGTAATGATTGAAGGTTGCCTCGGGGAAGTTACCCTTGAACTGCGGCAGATTCTCGATCAAAAAGTTGGCATCGCGAATGGTTCTGAATGCCGTATCCCAATAAGGAGTGTCCTCGCCGGAGAACTGGGTGCAGATTCCGTCGCGGTTGACCGACTCGCCCGTACCCTCAATACCGGTGCAGCCGAGCCAGCCGTTGAAAGCTATACCCCACTGTGCCATATACTTAAAGTCCTCGAAAGGCATATAGCTGTACATTCTCGACATATAGATCTCCATACCCGAATCGTTGGAGAGCAGATCGTCCGAAGTGACAATATTTTTCGGCGGAATATCCAAATCGGTGCAGGCCGAAAAACCTACTGCCAATGCCAGAGTCAGAACCGAAAGTTTTATACTGTTTTTCATAGTCATTTTCATCTTTTAAGCGTTTAGAATGAGAGCGACAGACCCAGCGAATAGGTCTTGTTGAGCGGATACATACGGCCCAGATCGTCGTCGGGGTGCTCGGGGTCGACAAATTTCACTCCTGTAAGTGTCAGCAGGTTGTAGGCGTTGGCATAGATTCTTAACGAGGTTGTCGATGCGGCCGACAGACGCGGCAGCGTATAGCCCAGTTCGATGCTCTTCAAACGCAGGTAGTCGGTGCTGACGCGGTTGAACGACGAGTTCTCGTCGGGATAGCGTCCCGTGTAGGCATAGTAGCCCGAAATCCATTCGGTTGCGGGATCGTAGGGGTCGGCCGTCGGGTCGACTGTGTGCCAACGATCGAGGTACTGTTTCAGTGCGCCGCCGCCGCTCTTTTCGTTACCCCAAATGGCGTATAGCGGTTCGCGGTAGGCCATTGAGCCGAGTGCCGCACCCTGCAACAGCATACTGAAATCGAAGTTGGCGTATTGGAGCGAGAAGTTCAGGCTGAAATTGAGCCACGGGGTCTGGTCGTAGGCTATGGGGTGTTCGTCGAGCGAGTTGATCTCGCCGTCACCGTTCCAGTCAAGGTATTTGTAGTCGCCCGGCAGCACGTCGCGTTCGTGGTAGAGTGTTTTGTTCCAGATATCCTCCCACGACTCGTAACGGCCGTTGCCCTCCAATCCGAACTGAACGCCCTGAAAGCGGTTGGTAAGGTTGTCGTTGCGCCAGCGGTCGTAGGAGTTTGCCCACGGCCCCTTTTCCGAAGCGGTGAGGTACTCTCGACGGGTTATGGTAGCCATACCCTTGATATTGTACGACAGGCGGCCGATGCGGTTGCGGTGTGTAAGTTCCAGCTCCATACCGAATTGGCGATCGCTGTCGAGGTTTTCGCGCGGAGCGGTGGCACCAATCACGGTCGGCAGGCTGCCCGATTGGCGTGCAAACATACCCTCACGGTAGCGCTCGAAGTAGTCGAACGAGAAACCCAGCAGACCGTTCCAAGCCTCAAAGTCCATACCCACGTCGAAAGTCTTGGATGTGAACCACGTTATTGCCTCATTTGGCAGAGCCAACGGGGTTGCCGCATAGACGAAGGTATTGTCGAAGACATAACCCGGGGCATACTGATTGTGGTAGGCAGCCTCCGAGTTGCCGCTTGTCGAGGGATAGGTGTAGCCCATTGCCCAGTCGTATTCGAGCGAGCCGTCGTCGCCCAACACGCCGTAGCTTGCACGCAATTTCAACTGATTGATGAACGACAGAGCCGAACTATCTTTGAAAAATGGCTCTTCCGAAACACGCCAGCCGGCCGAAACCGAGGGAAAAAAGCCCCATTGGTGGCCTTTGGCAAATTTCGACGAACCGTCGTAGCGGAACTGCGCCTCCAAGAGGTAGCGGTTGCTAAAATCGTAGTTCAGACGGCCGATGAAGGCTTCGTTGGCAGTTTCGTAGATGTCGTTGTTGCCGCTATACATACCGCCCAACTGATCTTTGCTCTCGCCCACAAGCAGATAGGGGGTCGAGAAGGCAAGGTTGCGCTGAGCGTAGAAGTTGTCGCCAGTGCGGCGTTGAGCCTCCCAGCCCACAAGTGCGCTCACGCGGTGCTCGCCGAACTGACGATTGTAATCGATCGTAAACTGTCCCAAGAGTTGGCTCTTGTCGTAAAATTCGCGACGCAGTGCGTTGGGCGAACTCTCGCCATAGAGTTTCTGTTTATAGGAGTCGGTAGCCTTGTCGTAGGCATACTGATAGTACTCTTTGCGATAGAGCTCGTTGTTGCTCAAATGGTAGTCGTAGCTGACCATAGCCCTGGCGGTCAGTCCGGCAAGAATGGGCGAAAGAGTGGCAAAATCGTAGTCCAAAGAGCCCGACGAGAGAAAATACTTCTCGCGGTAGATGCGATGTCCCGAGATGCTTGAAGTCATTTCGGCCACGGTGTTCTCTTCCAAATCGAGTCCGTCGTAGTTGAGCATCGTATTGTCGGGGTCGGCATAGGCAGGAGTCAGCGAGCCTTGACGCCAATAGTTGCGTATGATGTTGACCGACGAGGTGTAGGGATTGTGCTGCTCGTCGGCAATGCCGCTGATTTGCAGGTTGAGTTTCAGACCGCGTGCAATGCGCGTTGTGATGTTGGAGCGCAGGTTGAGTTTATTGTAGTTCAGATCGCCCGAACGGAAAAAGCCCTCCTGATAGAAGTAGCCCAAACTGACAAAGTATTGGGTGGCATCGTTGCCGCCCGAGAGGTTCACGTCGTGCTGGGTCTGTGGAGCAAAGTCGGCAAAGATGAGGCTTGTCCAGTCGGAGGTATTGCGCAGACCGTTTCGGTACTCGTCCATCACCTCTTGGGTGAAGGCAATCGAACGGTTGTCGATAGAGTTGTTCTTCTTCTCGTTGAAGAGGGTCATTGTTTCAATGGGGTCGCAGAGCGTCGGCATACTCGAAGGCACCTGAAAGGTGTAGGAGCCGTTGTACGACACCTTGGCCGAACCGGCCGCGCCTTTCTTGGTGGTGATCAAAACCACGCCATTGGCAGCCCTGACGCCGTAGATTGCGGCCGAGGCATCTTTCAACACCGAGATGTCGTCGATATCGTTGGCATTCAGACGTTGAAATTCGCTCGTCGAACGAGGCACGCCGTCGATGACAATCAGCGGTGAACCCATACCGCGCACATCGAAATTATTGTTGTAGCTGCCCGGTTCGGAACTCTTTTGCCAAACGCGCAGTCCGGGGATACGGCCGGTCAGCATATTCTGCGGATTCTCGTTCTTGGTCTGTATCATTTCGGAGCCCTTGACAGCTGCAACAGAGCCGGTGATGGAACCGCGTTTTTGTGTACCGTAACCGATGACCACAACCTCATTGATGACGGTTTGGTTGAGCGTCATAGCCACATTTATGAGCGTGCGCCCACCCACCGATTCGCGGTGGTCGGTAAGGCCCATATAGGAAAAGGTCAGAACGTCGTCGGACGGAACGGTAAGACTGTAACGGCCTTCGGCGTCGGTAACAACGCCCAGTCCCGAACTGTCGGCAACAACGGTAGCTCCAATCACCGGTTCGCCGGCGGGATCGGTCACCCGACCCGAAACCATTTGTTGTTGCGCCGAAAGCGAGGCTGCGGCAAACAGGAGTGTTAGAAGTGTAAAAACGGTCGTTTGCACGGCTTTGTATAGTTTCTCCATAAAATTATTCTAAATTTTTCATTTCTCTTTTGAGAGTGTATAGCGCGCCAAAATTGCATATTCGGCCGCAAACGCAAAGGTAAACATTCCCTCGACATTGTTGTTGTTGCGCGTGTCGCTCCAACCTGCAAGCAGGTTGACGGGCAACATCGAGGCAGTCAGATAGTTGTCGTAGCCGTAGTCGAGATTGCGCTGGAACGAATCGACTGCCGTGGCAGCATCGACTCCCGCATCGCAGGCATCGACATAGCCGCGCATCAGAACCCCGTTGAACCAGTCGTTGAAGCCCGATACATCGTAGGTGTAGTAGTCGGGACGTGTGGCCCCGAGTTTGGCAAAGTGTTCGAAACTCTTTGCGGCAAGCATCGTAAGGTCTTCGTTGTAGACCTTCTCGCGAGTAACGCGGTAGAGATCGGCAGCACCCGAAAGCATTGTGCCGCTGTTGTAGGAGATGGCCGGGCCTTCACTGCGCGAGAGCGCGGTATGGGCACGATAGCTGACTCCGTCGATGGTTTCGTATTGAATGTCGCAGTTGGAGCAACCGCCCATCATATCGTTGTAGACACCCTCGGCGAGCAACAGGTGGCTCTTCTGCCACTGGTAAACCGCCTTGGCATAGTCGAGGTAGTAGGTCGACTTGCGCCGTGTTTCGCTCTTGCGGCTGTGATCGGTGTCGACATAGCGGTCGACAATTTGCTCGTCGGAGTTGCGGTAGATCTCGTAGAGCCATACCAACGGGCTTATCATCGGGCCGTTGCTGCAAGCGTGTTTTGTTGTATAACCCGGGCCCCACGTAATTCCGCCGTAGACCGCGCCACTCTCATCGAGCGTCGAGTCCCAACCGTCGAGTACATAGGAGGTCAGGTATTCGGCCTCGGCCAGAAAATCGGCCTTGCCGGTGATTTTGTAGGACTCCAACAGTTCGCGGATAAGCCACTGTTGGTCGTCGTAGACATTTTCGACGCCCTCGACATTGGCCGTCCCTTTGGCCCTTGCGCGGTTAACGCCAAAGACCGACCACTGACGGGTTTGGGTGTATGAGGTGAGGGTAAACGTACCGCGATAATACTCGGCATTGTCGTAGAGATTGACCAGCAGATCGAGGTACTTGTTGTAGTAAGCATCGTAATACTCGCCGTGTCCCTCATCTTTGAGCGCCACCAGGGAGTTCATCACGGCATTGACCGCTTCGATTGCCGAGGTGTACATCCAAATGCTGCCGGTTTCGGCAAGTGCAGTTCCGGTAACCGGGTTGTAGTAGCGCGACATCTTCATTCCGTTGCCCGTGAAGTAGTGGTTCACGGCCGCATCGACGATCTCCATTGCCCGAGTGAGGTTTTCAACGGCAATTTCCAACGTCGTTTCGGGCTCTTCCGTACCGCTGCCGCCACCGTTATTGGTTGGTGCGCACGAGCAGAAGTTGAGCAACATACCGACTATCAGCGCAATAAAAAATTTCATTTATAGAAGTAAGTTAATTGTGTGTATTCGACAAACGAACAGTCGAATCCGTCGGCCGAAAGATACTAAAAAACCGATGTATCCCTTTGCGCAACCTCCCAAAGGGAGATTACGCAAAGGTACATCATTATTTGTCAATTGACAGTTTGGACTGCCCGATTAGTTGAATTCGATCGAGTAAACGACGAGTTTGTTCTCACCGTCGTTATCTTCGCCCTTGTAGACGCCGACTGCCAAAACCACGTTCTTGCCGTCGAAAGCCGAAAGGTCGTAGTTGAGAGTGAGGTAATTCTCAACATTGTTTGCATCGCCGTCCTCGTTGATGAATTTCCAGCAGTTCTCGACAGCTTCACCGGCACCGGTCGTGGTCGGAACAATGTGCGAAACGGCCATTGTAGCCTCCTCAATGACGGTCAGCTTGACAAACGTTGCGTTGTTGCTGTCGAAGTTGCGAACCTTCATAGTCATTTTGTCCTTACCCGCAGCGATTGCGAATTTTGCGTAGAAGTATGCCTGCGGATCAACATAGTTGACCGGAGTGCCACCGCCGTTGGTCTTGATCAGGAAGCCTTCGTTTACCGTCGGTTCGGCATCTTTCTTAACCGGCATCAACGACCACTCGTAACCAATGCCTGAATTCTCTCTCCACGAGCGGTAAGCATCGCAATAATTGTCGCGGTCGCCCCCAACAGTTGAGACACCGTTGAAAGAGGTCTTGGTTTGCAACGAAGTCGAGCGTACAATCTCCTGAGTCATATGCCAAGCATCTATGTTCAATCCATCGATTGCGGTTCCGGGCATCCAGTTCCAATCTTCAACCTTCTCGGCAGCGAAAGAGATTCGGCGCAGGCAGACTTGTTTCCAGTAGTCGCCTGTTGCAGCACGATAGATACCGACTGCTACAACAATCTCTTTTCCAACATAGGCGCTCAAATCAAACGCGAAAGAGTCGTAATTTTCCGAGCCGTATGAAACATTCTCGCCAATCTTTACGGCAACGGGTTCGGCAGCCGAGAGGTCGACAACCTGAACACCCCAAATTGCAGGATTTTCGGCATCGGCGGCGTGGGTACGCACGCGGACGGTCAGAATTTTGTTGTCGGCTGTAATGGCCTTGCTACCATAGATGTAGGAGCTGAATTTATCCAAATCGGCAACAGCACTTGCCTGATCGCTCTCGCTGTTCTGAATCTGAATGGTGGTACCCTCATTCTGCTCTTCCCACCAACCCATAAAGGAGAGGCAGCACATATTGTCGACCGACCAGTCCCAGTGGGGATAATCGTCACCGTTACGTCCGCCGCGATACTCGTTGTAGAGCCATTTGTCGGCACCTTCAAGCTGTGCGGCAGTCAGCCCCGGAAGCAGTTGGGTTGCGCCCAAAACAGCATCGACAGTAGCTACGTTATCGACAAACTGATCCATACCGACCGATTTTACAACATCGTCGAAGCCGGCTTTCTTGAAGGTAACCGTATAGGCTTCGAGTACGAGGTTCGAAATCTCGTATTTGCCGTCGGAAGCGGTCGTTGCCGTTTGGCTCTCGCTGATGCTTACCGTTACGCCCTCCATAGGAGCATCGGAAGCGTCGGTAACCGTACCGGCGATCTTGGCAGCAGCATAAACCAACTCAACATCGACGGTTGCGACACGCTCGGCGTTGAATTTTGCCTTGGTCAGAGTGACACTTGCAGTTTGGTAATCGGTCTTCGAGAAGCTTACAACACCCGAGCCGATTGTTACATTGTCGAGCAAATACTTGCCGTTGGTACCGGTTGTAGCCGTGATGTCGCCGAATTTGACAGCAACGCCGGCCAAAGGTGCGTCGGCCTCATCGGTAACGGTACCGATAATCTGACCCTTGGTGGTATCCACGGGCTCTTCTTTCACACACGAAACAGTTGCCGAACCGACACCGAATAGCAACGTCGTAAACATAATTGCGTTGAGTAATTTTTTGATTTTCATAACATTAGAGATTATAAAAAATGATTAGGTTAATATGGTTAAAAAATAAAGTTCTTTTCAGGTCAATCTCTTGCAGTCAGCAACATCGTTCTGCCACGTTTGCAGGTACAAAGATTACACGCGCAGGTTAATTAATAGGTTAAATGACGGTTAATTGCAAAAAAAGTTTCGGGTTAATTTGTTAATTGCAGAGCAGCAATTTGGGTTAATTGGCGTCAGAACGGCGCCAAAGCAGCATTTTTAACCCACGATATTTTGCAAGTAACCAATTCTTTCATATCTTTGTTGTGAAAGTTAACCCACGATAGTAGGTAAACAGTGCCTGAAACGACCCAAAAACAATATTCGGAATGAAAAAATCTGTTGCATTGCTCCTCTGCGTAATGGTTGCAAAATCTGTTTTGCCCTGCTCGGCGCAAGGACTTAAATTCCTGAATGCCGACGCGCCTATTGACCAAAGGACCTCTTACAAGGTATTCGACACAATCAGTCCGGTATTCAAAGGCGAATGCGACATAGAGTTCGATATGTCGCTCTACCCCATAAACGAAATAGGCTACGTTTTGCGAATCAAGTTCGACAAAACCAAAAAGATCTATAACCTCTTCTACGACGGGCGCGGCGACAACTTTTTCAAACTCAACGAAGAGGGACGTTCGACACTGATCGTCGCACCAATCGACCGCGAAGAGTTGCTCGGTATGCGCTGGTTCAAGGTAAAGCTCTCGTTTTTCCCCGCCGCCGATTCGATAGGCATAACCATTCACGACCGCTCGTTCGGTACTTCGGGGGTCGATGTTCCCGATCGTTTTGCGCCCAACATCTATTTCGGACGTAGCGACTATGTCATTGACGTTCCGTCGTTTGCAATACGCAACATAGCCGTTGGAAACCTCGCCAAACGCTATCGGTTTTCGCTCTGCCAAAGTGGCGGCAACACCGTCTACGACTCCGCAGGGCGCGGCTACGGCAGGGTCGACAACCCCGAATGGCTCATCACCAACGCTTATCATTGGCAGTTCAAAGCCGAATTTCGGTCGTCAACGCCTGCGTCAGCGGGCTACAACTCGTCACGCCGAGAGTTCTATCTCTTCAACCGCGACTCGATAGCCACTTTCAATGTACGCACCGAAGTGAACGAGTGGCGACGATTTAATGGCCGATGTCCGGTCGAAATATCGCTCGGAACCAGCTTTGTAGACCGCAGCGGAACCAAGCTCTATGCCTACGAGACCTACTACGAAGACGATGACGAACACCGCCTGCCGACAGTTGCAAGCTACAACTTCGCGTCGCAGCAGTGGCAAGTCGAGAGCTACGACCCTCTACCCTCGCAGCTTCACCACCACAGCGGTTGGTATGACCCTGTAAATCAATGTTATACTATTTTCGGCGGTTTCGGAAATATGGCTTACAGCAGTTTTTTCGAGTGCTATTCGATCGGCGACGGCCATTGGAACCGTCTGCCAACCTGCGAGGGCGACAAAATCTGGCCGCGCTACTTCTCCTCGATGGGCTATCTGCCCGACAACAACTCGCTCTATGTGTTTGGAGGAATGGGAAACGAATCGGGCGAGCAGGCCGTGGGGCGCATCTACTTATACGATCTCTACCGCATCGACCTCAATACCCGCACAATAACCAAAATGTGGGAGATTCCGCACGACGGCATCAACACTGTGCCGGTACGCGGAATGATAGTGCCCAATGAGAATTATTTCTACACGTTCTGTTACCCCGAGAGCGTTTCGAACTCCTATCTGAAACTCTATCGATACTCGATTAAAGACGGTAGTTACGAAATCGTAGGCGACTCTCTGCCAATGCGTTCCGACAAAATCACGACCAATGCCAACCTCTACTACGATGCAAACACCAACGAGCTGTATGCCACCATTCAGGAGTCGTCCGACGACGTTAGTTCGACCGTCAGGCTCTACTCTTTGAGTTTCCCGCCATTCACGGCCGAGGGGGTCTACCAAATGACCTCGCCCGAGCGTGCCGCGCGACTGAAAATGCTCTGGACACTGGCATTCGTCGGGTCTTTGTTGGTTGTCGTCATCATACTGGTAGTCATCAGAGTACGACGTTACAGGCGCGATGCCGAACTTGCCCTGCTGCGTAAGCGACGCACCGTTACAGAACTGCCGCCGGTGCCCAACTCGATCGTTCTGTTCGGCGACTTTGGTGCACGCGACCGCAACAATCGCGACATTGCCTATATGTTCACTTCGAGTCAGAGGCAGATACTCTGTCTGGTGATGCAGTACAACAACGAGGGCGGCATCACCTCGCAACGGCTCAGCGACCTGCTTTGGCCCGACAAGCCCGAAAGCAAGGCCAAAAACTCGCGCGGCGTGGCCATCAACCACCTGCGCACCACCCTCGCCGAGATGGACGGCATACAGTTGACGTTCGAAAACGGGCGCTTCCGCTTCGACTTCCGGCCGCCATTCTACTGCGACTACCTGCGTGTTGGCGAGATAGTGTCGTCGGGCTTGCCGGACAGCCACCGCGACGAACTGCTGGCCATTCTGTCGCGAGGAAAATTCCTGAAATTCTCCGACCTGCCGATTTTGGACTCGTTCAAAAGCAGTGTCGAACGCGAACTCGAACCTCTGCTGCAAACCGAGATAAGCAAGAGCTATTCGAGCGGCAACTATTTGGCAACCATAGATTTGGCCGAAGCACTTTTCAACATCGACCCGCTCAACGACGAGGTCTTCACCCTGTTGTTGCGCTCACTTGCCAAACTCAAACGCACCGAAGAGGTGGCCATTCGCTACAAGGCATTTGCACTCGAATACCGCGAAACATTCGACGCCGACTATCCGCGTTCGCTCAAAAACATATTATAATAAGGGGAGCAAAGTCACTCCCAACCGTCACCGTTCGAGCGAACTGTAGATTGCCTGCTGCATAGCCCCGAAGACGCCCATCTCGTTAAGACGGTTGTTCCACGGATAGGGCGACACGCGGTTGCAGACCATTGCATAGACAAGTCCATTGACAGGGTCGACCCAGACGTTAGGCCCCGAAAAGCCCGAATGTCCATACGACTCGGCAGGTGCATCGGCCACACAGGGGCTCTCGTCGGGGTGTAGCAGATTGGGGCGGTCGAAACCGAGTCCGCGATGACTTATGGTCGAGCGTTCGGTAGTAAAGCGCTCTATTGTAGAGCGTTTGAAATAGCGTCGGCCGTCCAGAGTGCCGCCATTGAGATACATCTGATAGATACGCACCAAATCCGAGGCGGTCGAGAACAATCCTGCCTCACCTGCCGTGCCGCCCATAAAAGCAGCCACCTCGTCCTGCGTGTAGCCGCAAATTTCGTCGACGCCGCGCAGGGCGTCGTCGTTGACCGTGGGGACAATCTGTTCGAGCGGGAAGCAGCGCGCCGGCACAAAGGCGGTACGCAAAGCGCCCATAGGCTTATAAAACTCCTCTTCGAGGTATTCGGCCATAGGTTTGCCCGTGAGCTTTTCGACAATCCATTGCAACGAGATGAAGCCTATATCGCTGTATTGGTAGTGCTTGGGCGAAAACGGATAGTTGACGATTGCCGCTTTAAGCGTGTCGACGTAGGCCTCGTCGAGCCACATATCGCGATAGACTTCAAGCGTGTGGCGTGTGTCGGGTTCGCTTGTAAAAGCGCCGTCGCGGTAGCGGAAACGCGAGATAAAAAGCTCGCTTTCGAGTTGCAAAGGGTGGTCGGCATCGCGGCTACGGCTCAACAGCGGCTCACGATAGCTCGCCGGATCGATTGCACTATAATAAAAAGGTATGGTACTCGGTAGTCCCGACTCGTGCATCAAAAGGTCGTGAACCGTCACCTCTTCCCAAACCGAACCGCGATAGAAATCGAGGTAGTCGGCAACCTTTGCGTCGAGGTCGACAACCCCCTGCTCGTAGAGCCGCATAATTCCCGGCAGCGTTGCAGTGGTCTTGGTCACCGAGGCAAGGTCATAGAGGTCGGTCGAACGAACCGCTATCGGCCGCTTCGACGAGTGCAGTCCGTAGCACTTATCCAACAGCACCTTACCGTTTTGCGATATCACGAATTGGCAACCGGGGAACGCGCCGCCAACGATTGCAACCTCGGCGATGGAGTCGATTTGAGGTTCAAGCAGGGCGACATTCAAGGTCGAAGGGGCATTGCGGCAACCGCAAAGAGTGATACAGAGCAGGATTGGCAAAAGAGATCTATACATAGTCGTCCATTAAAAAGAGGTTAATAGTATTATATTGTCTGATTCAAAATTCAGTCACTCTCAACCGACATCAACGAACCGGTAAAAAACAATGAAGTCCGCAAAATCAATCGATTTGCGGACTTCTGTTCGGAAATTCAGCAAGACACGGCCGAAACCGCCGCTGAATCTTGTGGGAGCAGAGGGAGTCGAACCCCCGACCCTCTGCTTGTAGGGCAGACGCTCTAAACCAACTGAGCTATGCTCCCAATACCTTAATGAACTTCGTTTTTCTCAAACGCGGAGCAAAGGTAACGCAAATTTTTTTACTGCCAAATTTTTTGCCACAAAATTTGCAAAAAAATCTACAAACCGGTCATTCGGCAGGCATCTCCTCCGAAGGTGAATCAATCTCGTCGAGAGAGCAACGCGGCACAAACCTGTTGACAATCTTTGCATAAGCCCACGGATAGTAGATTCCCAGGGTCACAAACGAGAGCAACATCTGACACCACACAAAGCCCCAATCGCGCCACGGGCGCAGCAACATTCCAAACCGCTCCTCTACCAACTCTTGGCCCAAAACGGCGTGCGTGAGGCAGTAGCGATTCCACCTGAGCACAAACACAGGCAGATACAATCCGAGCGTTATTGTCGATAAAAATGTTTGTCCCAACAGGAACCACGAGGCCGACCACCAGGGCATCTTCAATGCAATGCGGCGGTTGCCATAGCCGAAATCTATCGCCCAGCGCATTGCAAGCACCTGATAGACACAGATAAAGAGCATATAGAGCAACGACAGCAGCACTATCCAGAGCGAGGTCAGCGACGTGACGCTCTCGGGCGAGAGTTGAGCCACAGTCAACATATAGGTAATGCCGAAGCCCTCGATCACTACCGAAGGCAGCAACACCAACAGTACCGTGATGCCAAACAGGGTCATTGCCCGTCCGCCGAACGAGAAGAGGTTGAAGCGGTGCGAGGTGCCGTCGGCAAAGAACCTGATGAGCCGCGTCAGAAACCACGGCAAATAGATTCCGCAGGTGATTGCACTCAGCAACGCACCCCATACGACCATAGTCGCATAGCGGCCGAAATCGTAGTCGGTTTCGAAAGCGCTGTCACGCACCGAAACGGCTTCAAGCGTATATTTTACCACAAAAAAGAGCTGCAACAACACTCCTATATAGAATAGGAACAACCCTCCGAAATAGATGACAAGACTCAGAATCCAACGGGAATCGACCAACGTAGGCTGACCCAAAAGTCGACCGCCCACATTACCGTATTTGAATCCGCCCCACGACATAGCGGCAATAAAAATCACCAACAACCACCACAGACCAATAAGGTATGGAGCAAGTTTGCGTCCCGAAAGCGAAGAGGAAAAATTGTATTTCATATTCACCAAGTTATTTGTTCAACAACTTTGCAAGATACGAAAATTTGCAGAAACAGCTTCCAAGTCGGTCAACAATTATTCGGCAGAGGCAGGTAGTGGGCGCAAAATGAGCAAAAGTGAAAGCCAAAAGATTTTGCATAAGGATAAAAATCGTATATTTGCGAGATTAAAACGAGTAAACGAAAGAGATAGAATGAGTACGATTGATCTGAGCGAGCAGGAGCAACAGCGTCGCGCATCGCTTGCCGCCCTACGAGAATTGGGCATAGACCCCTACCCTGCCGCACGTTACGATGTAACGGCCACCGCAGCCACAATCGCTGACGGCTTCGATGCCGCACCCGAAAAATTCCAGACGGTCAGCATAGCCGGACGAATTATGAGCCGACGAATTATGGGTAGCGCCTCGTTCTTCGAACTCCAAGACCACACGGGCCGCATTCAGGTCTACATTCGTCGCGACGACGTCTGCCCCGAGGGCGATCCAACCTTATATAATACGGTATTCAAAAAGTTGCTCGATATTGGCGATATTATTGGTGTAGAGGGCTTTGTGTTCCGCACCCAAACAGGCGAGCTCTCGGTTCACTGCCGTCGGTTCACCATTTTGAGCAAATCCATTCGTCCGCTGCCTATTGTTAAGGAGAAGGACGGTCAGACCTTCGACGCTTTTACCGACCCCGAGGTGCGCTACCGCCAACGCTATGTCGATTTGGTGGTCAATCCGCAGGTGAGAGACGTATTTGTCAAGAGGGCAAAAATAGTGTCGACAATGCGCCGCTACTTCGACGAGAGCGGTTGCCTCGAAGTCGAGACCCCCATTCTGCAACCAATTCCGGGCGGTGCTGCGGCACGTCCGTTCATCACGCACCACAACTCGCTCGACACAGACCTTTATCTGCGTATTGCCAACGAACTCTATCTCAAACGATTGATAGTAGGCGGAATGAACGGCGTTTACGAATTTGCAAAAGATTTCCGCAACGAGGGAATGGATCGTACCCACAACCCCGAATTTACGACGGTCGAGATTTATGTCCCCTACAAGGACTACTTCTGGATGATGGAGTACACCGAGCAAATGCTCGAAACGGTTGCGATGGCCGTCAACGGCACCACCGAGCTTAAAATGGGCGACCAACAGATCAGTTTCAAGGCACCTTTCCGCCGTCTGACAATGACCGATGCCATTCGCGAGAAGACCGGCTACGACATCACCGGACAGAGCGAAGAACAACTGCGCGAGGCCTGTGCACGTCTGAACGTCGAAACCGACCAGACTATGGGCAAAGGCAAACTCGTTGATGCAATATTCGGCACCTACTGCGAGGAGAGCCTCATTCAGCCCACCTTTGTCACCGATTACCCTATCGAGATGTCGCCACTTTGCAAGCGCCACCGCTCGAATCCGGAGCTGACGGAGCGTTTCGAACTCTTCGTCTGCGGCAAGGAGCTGTGCAACGCCTACTCCGAGCTGAACGACCCCATAGACCAGCTGGAACGCTTCCAAGAGCAGTTGCGTCTGAGCGAGAAGGGCGACGACGAGGCAATGTTCATCGATATGGACTTTGTGCGTGCGCTCGAATACGGTATGCCGACCTGCTCGGGTATGGGTATGGGCATCGACCGCCTGACGATGTTTATGACCGGACAGCAGTCGATTCAGGACGTGTTGCTCTTCCCGCAAATGAAGCCAGAAAAAGGGACGCAAAACGATTCGGACGACCGATATACCGCCAAGGGCATTGCCGCCGAATGGATTCCGGTACTACAAAAAATGGGGTTTGTGAAGGTCGAAATGTTGCAAAAGCTCTCGGCCGGCAAACTCTTCAACGACCTCTGCGGTTACAATAAAAAGAATAAGCTCGGGTTGAAAAACCCGACCGCCGACGAAGTCAAGAAGTGGGTTGAATAAGAATTAATTATCATTAAGGACCTTAATGACTTTAAGGGCCTTAAAGACCTTAAAGATTACAAAATGAGAAAAAAAATTGTTGCGGGAAACTGGAAGATGAACACCACTCCCGTGGAAGGTGTAGAGTTGGTTAAGGCTGTTGCAGCCAAAAAAGGCGAGGTTTGCTCGTGCGTCAATTTCATCGTTTGCCCACCGTTCACTCATCTGAGCGAGGTGGTCAAAAATAGCCGTGGAACAGGCATAGGCGTTGGAGCACAGAACTGCGCTGCCGAGGCCAAAGGTGCTTTTACGGGTGAAGTGAGCGCCGAGATGATAGCATCGTTAGGTGTCGAATATGTGATTTTGGGCCACTCGGAGCGCCGCCAATACTATGGCGAGACGAGCGAAACGCTCAATAAAAAGATGGCTCAAGCCTATGCCAACGGCCTGACGCCAATCTACTGCGTCGGAGAGAAACTCGAAGAGCGCGAAGCAGGTCGCCATTTCGAGGTTGTTAAGGCTCAAATCGAGGAGGTTGTCTTCAACCTTTCGGCCGAGCAGTTCGCCAAACTCATCATCGCCTACGAGCCTGTTTGGGCAATCGGTACGGGCAAGACCGCCACTTCGGAGCAGGCTGAGGAGATTCACGCATTCATTCGCAAGACTCTTGCCGAGAAATTCGGTGAGGCAGCCGAACAGACACCACTGCTCTATGGCGGCAGCTGCAAACCCTCGAACGCAAAAGAGCTCTTTGCTCAGAACGATATCGACGGCGGTTTGATCGGCGGCGCAGCCCTCAAAGCCGACGACTTCATCGCAATCGGCAAAGGTTTCTAAACGCCGGCATTAAGCGTCCGAAAAGACATGTTTGTCAACATAGTTTAGTCGACCCTTGAATTGGGGTCGACTAAATATTATTATAATATTTATGAGAAGAGGTTTATTATTCTGCACTATTTTGGTTTGTTTCTTTTGTCAGATGTCGATTGCGCAACCGCAAATCGTTTCACCAAAATCGCAAGAGGGTTTTACGTTTGTCCAAATCAGCGATCCGCAGCTGGGTTTCCGCGAAGAGCAGGGTTTTGCCGAGGGTGAAGAGTTGCTGCGCTCGACTGTGGCCACCATTAATTCGATTCACCCCGCTTTTGTCGTCGTCACGGGCGATATGGTCAATTCGTTGACCGACACTGCACAACTCAAAGCTTATCTGCAATTAATCGACCTTATCGACAAATCGATACCGGTGTTTCACCTGCCGGGCAATCACGATATGGGCGCTTCGAACAAGGAGCACCGAGAGGCCTACCTGAAACACTATGGATACGACAGATTTGCGTTCAAATATGGCAACTGCGCCCTGATAGGCATCAATTCCTGCCCAATACGCGACAATGACAACGATTTGGAGCAGGAACAATACCAATGGCTGTGCAACACACTCGAACAATACGCCGATACGTCACTCAAATTGTTGTTTCTACACTGCCCGATCGTGGTTCACAAAATCGACGAAAAAGAGGGTTACTCAAATTTTTCGTTCCCAATGCGCAACCGCTATATTGAACTTCTGAAAAGCTATGGCGTCAGCGCCGTATTTGCCGGCCACCTTCACAATACGGCACATTGCGTAGTCGACGGAGTTGAGATGATTACTTGTGGCCCGTCGGGGAAACCTCTTGGTTCGGGTGTTTCGGGTATCAATGTTGTGAAGGTCTCGAACGATACATTCACCTTCAACTATTTGACCGATTAATTGTGAGGCTGTCCTGAAAAAAACGTTACGTCTTCTTGGGACAATAAAGTTTAACCGGCTTTACAGGCGCTCCCTTTTAAGGAAGACGCTACTTTATTTCGAGGTGGCGGGCGTGTGGTTCGGTAAATCGTCTTATCTTTGCCGCCGAAAGGTTTGGTTTGGTTTAATTCTTTTTTCAGCTTTCGGCAATGAAGAGCATCAAAGACATCTATTGTATAGGCAAAGGGCCTTCGAGCAGCCACACTATGGGACCGCGCAAGGCTTCATTACTTTTTCTGTCGCAGAATCCCGACGCGGCGTCGTTCCGCGTGACACTCTACGGTTCGTTGGCCGCCACAGGCAAAGGCCATATGACCGACAAAGCCATTGAGGAGGTTCTCAAACAACGCGGCGGTGTCGAAATCTTGTGGCGTCCGCAGGAATTTCTCCCCTACCACCCCAACGCTATGCGTTTCGAAGCAATCGACAGCAAAGGCAACAGTGTTGCCGAGAGTGTTATTTACAGCGTCGGCGGCGGCTCGATAGTGGTCGAGGGCGAGGTGCCCGACGCAAAAGCCGAAATCTACACGGAGCACTCGATGACCGAACTGATGAACATCTCGAACCGCACCGGTAAACTCTATTGGGAGTTGGTCGAGGAGGCCGAGAGCGCCGATATCTGGGACTATCTGAAAATCATTTGGGCAGCGATGAAGCGCTCCATTGAGCGTGGTTTGGCGGCCGAAGGGGTTCTTCCGGGCCCACTGAATCTGCGGCGCAAGGCGGCCAGCTACTATATCCGTTCCTGCAACTATAAAGACGTGCTTCGCACACGCGGTCAGATATTTGCCTACGCCTTGGCGGTTGCCGAGGAGAATGCGGCCGGCGGAACAATCGTCACCGCCCCCACGTGCGGTTCCTGCGGCGTAGTGCCCTCTGTGCTCTACCACCTTCAAAAAGTCTACTCGTTCAGCGACATTCAGATACTCCACGCACTGGCCACCGCAGGGCTGGTGGGCAACATTGCCAAAACCAACGCCTCCATATCGGGCGCCGACGTGGGTTGTCAGGGCGAGGTGGGCGTAGCTTGCGCTATGGCGGCTGTTGCGGCGAGCCAACTTATGGGAGGCAGCGCGGCACAAATCGAATATGCTGCCGAAATGGCGCTCGAACACCACTTGGGTATGACCTGCGACCCGGTTTGCGGATTGGTGCAGATTCCCTGCATCGAACGTAACGCCTACGCTGCCGCACGCGCACTCGATGCACAAATCTATTCGTTCTACACCGACGGCAAACACCGCGTATCGTTCGACAGCGTGGTCGATGCTATGCGCCGCACGGGTCACGACCTGCCGTCGCTCTACAAAGAGACTTCGGAAGGGGGTCTGGCCAAGGAGTTTGTCCAGATGTAGCGCTTTTGTGCGCCACCATTGCAGGGTGCAAAGAATTTTATGCTATATTTGTAGGTTCGCCACAAAAAAAGGGCGTACTTTTGGTTATGGACAACGATTCAGCTCAACATTCGACCGCACAGTACCGCTCCGAGCCCGACTACACCTCGCTGATGAGCCGTCGCGTGCGCAACATTCTGCTTGTCTGCAACAGTTACGATGCCTTCACACTCGAAGAGGACGGACGGTTGGAGATGCAGATTTCGGAGGAGTACAACCAACTCAATTTGAGCAATCCGCCCGTTATTTGCCGCGCCGAATCGACCGTTGAAGCGCTCGAAATACTCCGCACAAATTCCGATTTCGACCTTATACTCACGATGTATAATGTCGGGCAGCTCGACCCGTTTGCCTTCTCGCAGATAGTGCGACGCGACCACCCCGAGATAGCCATAGTGCTACTCACCAACTATTCGCGCGCGCTGCAAGAGATCATCTCGCGGCACGACACCTCCACTCTCGACTACCTCTTCTACTGGCACGGCTCGGCCGACCTTATAATCGCCATAATCAAGCTGTTGGAAGACCGAATGAATGCCGAACACGACATCGTGGAGGTGGGCGTTCAGGCCATTCTGCTTGTCGAAGACTCGGTGCGCTACTACTCGACCTACCTGCCGGCAATCTACAAACTTATTCTGCAACAGACGGCAAACTCCCACGAAGCGCTCAACGAGCGACAGCAGATTATGAGCAAACGCGCTCGTCCGAAGATACTTATGGCCACCAACTACACCGATGCCGAGGCTCTTTACCACCGTTATCGCAACAACCTGCTTGGCGTTATCTCCGACGTGGGTTTTGTCGTCAACAAAGGCGACGCGCCCGAGAGCGAACGGCTCGACGCAGGCATTGAGTTGTGCCGTATGATACGCCTCGAAGAGCCTACTATGCCGCTGCTGTTGCAGTCGTCGCAGAAGAGTGTTGCAGCCGATGCAGCACGGCTTGGTGCCGGTTTTCTGGTCAAAAATTCGAAAACGCTGCTCATTGAGTTGGGCGAGTTCATCGACAACGAGTTTGCCTTTGGCGACTTCCGATTCAAAGACACGTCGACGGGCGAAGTGGTTGCTCGGGCAAAAGACCTTCACGGATTGCAACTGGCCGTCAAAGAGGTGTCGGACAGCGTGTTGGTCGCCACAACGCAACAAAACCTGCTCTCGAAATGGATGCTCTCGCGCGGATTGTTCTCGTTGGGCGAGGAGCTCAAATCGATGCGTTTGGAAGATTTCGAATCGGTGGCCGATATGCGCCGTTTTCTCGACCGACGCATCAACGACTGCCGCGTGGCTATGGGACAAGGCGTGGTGGCGCGTTTCGACGAGAAGAACTACGACGAGACCATTTGGTTCTCGCGCATTGGCAACGGCTCGCTCGGCGGCAAAGCTCGTGGACTGGCCTTTCTTAACCACATATTACAAAAATACCGCGCTTACGACAAGTACAAAGGCGTACGCATAACGATTCCGCGAACAGTGGTTGTCACAACCGAATTTTTCGACGAGTTCATTCGCGACAACGGACTTAAATCGGTCATCGGTGCCGACCTCTCCGACGAGGAGATACTTTCGGAATTTGTCTCTTCGCGACTGCCTCAACGATTGGTCGACAGCCTGAGGGTCTATGTCGCAAGCACCTCTTCACCCATAGCGATTCGTTCGTCGTCGAAGTTGGAAGATTCGTACTATCAACCATTTGCAGGCGTGTATTCGACCTATATGATTCCGCACTGCGACCCCAACCAGATGCTCCGAATGTTGGGCCGTGCCATTAAGAGCGTCTACGCCTCGGTCTACTACGCCGCCTCGAAGGCCTACATTTTGGCCACCTCCAACGTCATTAGCGAGGAGCGTATGGCCATAGTCTTGCAGGAGGTGTGCGGCTCGGAGGACGGCGACTGCTTTCTGCCCACATTTTCGGGTGTGGCACGCTCCATAAACCTCTATCCCATTGGCGACGAAAAGCCCGAAGAGGGTGTGGTTTCGGTGGCAATGGGTTTGGGCAAAGCCGTGGTCGACGGCGCACAGGTGTTGCATTTTTCGCCTGCCCACCCAAAGAAGGTGTTGCAAACCTCAACGCCCGAACTCGCCCTGCGCGACACACAAAACACTGTCTATGCGCTCGAACTGCAACCCGAAAAGTTCCGCACCTCGATAGACGACGCAGTCAACATACGCCACATACCGGTCGACGAGATTGCCTCTTACAGAGCCTCACGCTACCTCTGTTCGACGTGGGATATGGCTTCGGGACGTATGGCCGACACCCCGTTTGCCGACGGCCGAAAGGTGATAACCTTTGCCCACATACTCAAATACGACACATTCCCGTTGGCCGCCATACTGCGCGAGGTGCTCGATGTCTACCGCAGCGAGATGCACTGCGAGGTCGAAATTGAGTTTGCCGCACGTTTAGACGTCGAAAAGGGCGAAAATGCCGTTTTCAATCTGCTGCAAATAAGACCTATAACCAAAGATGTCGACCGCGTGCGCCAAGATTGGTCAAAAATCGATGTGAGCGATGCGTTGGTCTACTCCCAGAGCGTGCTCGGCAAAGGCATCGTCGAGGGTATAACCGATGTGGTCTACGTCAAAACCGACCATTTCGACCCCTCGACCACGGCTCAGATTGCACAAGAGGTTGCAGCAATCAACTCTCGAATGAAGGCCGAAGAGCGCGGCTATGTGCTCATTGGGCCCGGGCGTTGGGGCTCGCGCGACAAGTGGCTGGGCGTACCGGTAGAGTGGGCGCAGATCTCCGAAGCGCGCGTGCTGGTGGAGTGCCAGCTGCCCAACTTCCGCATTGAGGCCTCGCAAGGTACCCACTTTTTCCAAAATATGACGGCGTTGGGCGTGGGTTCGATGAGCGTCGACAGCTTTTCGAAGAGCGAACACTACCACGAAAGCGTTCTGAATCAAATGGAGGCCGTCGAGGAGAGCTCTTTGGTGCGCCACGTACGCACCGACCGACCGCTCGAAATATTTATCGACAGCCTCAGCGGCAAGGGGGTAATCAAACTATGAGACAACGGATACCAAACATAACCCTGATTTTGGCCGTTGCATTGTTGGCTTCGTGCAACTCTCCGAGCAACGGAAAGAGATTCGACAAGCCGCTCTACACGCCTCGTTATGCCGAGAAGTACGCCGTCTGCCTGACCGACGGGCAATCGTCGGCCATTGAGATACGCAATCCGTGGCAGGGGGCGCAGGGTGTTGTCAAGCAGCTTTTTGTGTCGCGCCAAGGCGAACGAGCACCCGAATGGTTCGACGGACAGACGGTAGTTGCCGACCCCAAAAGAGTGGTATGCTTCTCGTCGAGCCACGTGGCGATGATCGACGCACTGGGGCTTGCCGACCGCATTGTGGGGGTTTCGGCCGCCGATTACCTCTCCTGTCCAAGAGTCGTCGAGCGTTACCGGCAAGGGTTGGTGCGCGAGGTTGGCTACGACTCAAACATCAACTACGAGGTTCTGATAGCACTGCGTCCCGATGCAGTATTCATCTACGGCACGCAGGGCGAGAACAGCGCCGTGACGGGCAAGTTGCAGGAGTTGGGCATTCCGACCGTCTATGTGTCGGACTACCTCGAAGAGCACCCTTTGGGCAAGAGCGAGTGGATTCTCTTTTTTGGCGAGATTTTCGACCGCCGAAAAGAGGCAGAGTCCGTTTTCGACGGCATAGCCGAGCGCTACGAAACTACTCGTCGGGCGGCGCTTGCACTTACGGAACACCCCTCGGTAATCTTCAACGCCCCCTACCGCGACGTTTGGTTTGCCCCGTCGGACAACAGCTATATGGTTCGTTTGGTCGAAGATGCAGGCGGCAGCTATGTCTGCCGCGGCACGGCCGGCAACCGTTCGCGTCCGCTTGCGGCCGAGAGCGCCTACCGCTACGCAATGAAAGCCGACCTATGGCTCAATCCCAACTCGGCACGCACTATGGCGCAACTGATTACCGAAAATCCCAAGTATGCCGACATTCCGGCCGTCAAAAACCGGCGCGTCTACAACTGCACGGCTCGCCAAACCGCGGGCGGCGGCAGCGACTTTTGGGAGAGCGGCTCGCTTAGAGCCGACTTGGCTCTTGCCGATATGGTCGCAATGATTCACCCCACCGAGCCGAACGCCCCACTCTACTACTTTGAACGCCTCGAATGAAAAACCGTACAAAAATACTCTTCATCATCTTGGTGGTGCTCTGCGCCGCACTCTTTGCGCTCGATATGGCCGTTGGGTCGGTGGCGCTCTCGGTCGACGAAATATGGCAGACGCTCTTGGGACGCGGGGGCGACAGTGCAGCCATAGTGTTGCATTTCCGCCTGCCCAAAACCCTGATGGCTATGCTCTCGGGCGCGGCACTTGCCGCAGTAGGACTGTCGATGCAGACCATATTCCGCAACCCTCTGGCAGGCCCCTACGTTCTGGGCGTGTCGTCGGGAGCGAGCCTTGGCGTGTCGTTGTTTCTGCTCGGGCTGCCGCTTGTGGGGCTGTCGGCCTCTAACGAAATTGTGCGCAACATTGGGGTGGTTGGCGCGGCGTGGATTGGCTCGGCACTCATAATGATTGTTGTGATAGCCACCACCGCGCGAATCAAAAACATTATGACGGTGCTGATTTTGGGTATGATGTTCGGCTCGGCGGCTACGGCCCTGGTCGAGATTCTGCAATACCTCTCGCCCGAGAGTGCCCTGAAATCGTTTGTGGTCTGGACAATGGGCTCGCTGGGCGGCGTCACTATCGGCCAGTTACGGATAGTGGTACCGGTCATTGCCGTCGGACTGCTGCTCTCAATAAGGCTCATCAAGCCGCTCGATATGCTGCTTTTGGGCGAAAGCTATGCACGCTCGATGGGGTTGAATGTCAAACGCACCCGGGTGACAGTTGCGATTATTACGGTTCTGTTGGCAGGCACAATTACGGCCTACTGCGGCCCGATAGGGTTTGTGGGGCTGGCGGTGCCGCACGTTGCACGTATGCTCTTCCGACGTGCCGACCATAGGGTACTGATGCCGGCCTCGATGCTCACCGGAGCCGTTATGATGCTCTTTTGCGACATAGCCTCGCAACTGCCTTCGGGCGACTTGGTTCTCCCCATAAATACCGTAACTGCACTGGTCGGCATACCGATTGTGATTGCAGTCATTGTGCGCAACCGAAAAACTGTGGTATAGAATGACCGACGCAAAACGCATAAATACTGTCAGCCTCAACGACCTGACGCTTGGATATGGTCAACGCCGGCTCTTTTGCAACGCCAACGTCGGCTTCGGCTGGGGCGAGTTCACCGCTCTTGTCGGACGAAACGGCAGCGGCAAAAGCACCCTGCTGCGCACCATTGCCGCACTCTCGAAACCCGTTGGCGGAACGATTTCGGTCTGCGGGCGCGAACTGTCGACACTCTCGCAACGCGAGGTGGCCGAACGCATTGCATTCGTTTCGACCGACGAGGTGAAAGTTCCCGACCTGAGGGTTGTCGACTTGGTTTCGATCGGACGCGCACCCTACACCAACTGGGCAGGCTCGCTGACCGATAACGACCGCGCTGTTGTGGCAAAATCTTTGGAGTTGGTCGGTATGACCTCGTTCGGCGAGGCCTCGGTCGATAGCCTGAGCGACGGCGAACGTCAGCGGGTAATGATAGCACGCGCTTTGGCTCAGGATACGCCTGTGGTGCTGCTCGATGAACCGACAGCATTCCTCGACCTTCCGAACAAATATGAAATATGCCTGCTGCTCAGCCGATTGGCTCACATCGAGGGCAAATGTGTAATCTTTTCGACCCACGACCTGCAAATTGCTCTCGAACTGTGCGACACGATAGCGATGATCGACGACGGCGAATTTCGCTACGGCACGGCCGATATGCTGGTCCAAAGTGGCGCGTTACAACATATGTTCGATCGTACTCAGTTGGAATTCAATGCAGTAGAGCGCACCGTCAGATTGAAAAAATAAAAAAAGAGGGCAAATGTTTGTGAGGTTTGCTTTTTTACTTATCTTTGCACCGCTAAAATGACAGGTAATCCTGTTAGTTGGCCCATTCGTCTATCGGTTAGGACGCAAGATTTTCATTCTTGAAAGAGCAGTTCGATTCTGCTATGGGCTACCAAATAAACAAATAAAATCTAAACAGTTATGGCATATCACAAGTCATCAAAAAAGAGGATTCGCCAGACGCTAACACGTCGTGCAGCGAACAAGTATTCACACAGAACAGCCCGCAACGCCGTCAAAGCCCTGCGCGCTACAACCGATAAGGCAGCCGCCGAGGCTCTTCTGCCCAAAGTATCGTCGATGCTCGACCGCTTGGCAAAGAAGAACATTATCCACAAGAACAAAGCCGGCAACCTGAAAAGCGGCCTTGCCGTCCACGTAAACGGCCTGCAATAGTCGTCGGTTACCGATAATCGAACAACAGAGAACCCGTCCAAATTGATTGGACGGGTTCTCTGTTGTTTGGGGGGAGTTGTTTATATTTGCATCAGTTGGTCGAACTCGCAAAAATCAATTTCGCGATAGGAGATAAAGTCGGCGGTCAGAAAGTAGCGGTTTGAGATGCCATTGGTCAACAACAGCAGTGGCGAGCGGACTACCGAGTTGTAGCGCACCGCCTGAGCCAAGACCGACGAGTCGACCTCAACCTCGGGCGCTTTGCACTCGACCACCAGCCGCACCGAGCCGTCGGGGAAAACCACCACCATATCGGCCCTTTGTGGTTGGCCGTTTAACTCGACCGGATACTCTTCGACAATCATCTGTGGCACCACTCCGAGCTCGGCGGTGAGCCAACCGGCAACGTGTCGGCGCACCCACTCCTCGGGAGTGAGCACCACCCACATACCGCGCAACGAGTCGAAAACCACAACTCGTCCTGCTTCACGGCGCGCGCGCAGAGCCACCGGCGGAAAATTTAACTTGGGATATGCTTTCGGGTTTGCCAACTTTTAGCTAATTTTATCGCCAAATATAGAACTTTTTTCACCAAAGGAAGCAATGAAACGACTAATTTTGACCTTGGCGACCGCAATAGTTGCGCTCTCGGCAACCGCACAGCCCGACCTGACCGACCCTCACAGTGTGAGCGAAGGTGCCATAGCAACTCATACCAAACTGACCCCATACCCCACGCGTGAAGATGCTCTGGCCGACACCGGCACTTCGGTCTACATAGTGCCGCTTGAATGGGTTCGCCAAACCACCACCGACGGTGCCGACTTCTCGACCGTGTTCAAATACACGGTACGCGATTTCGACCGCGAAATAGTGCTGCGCATCTGCGGTGCCACAGCCGCCGTGAAGGTTACCGTCAACAATCGCGAGGCAGGTTACTCGACCCTTGGCGGAGTCTGCACCGAGTTCGACCTCACAAAACTGCTTCAAGAGAACAAAAACACCATAACGATTTCGCTCTTGCGTAACTACGCCGCCTCACAACTCTCGTCAGCGCCCAACGCCGAGGTGGGCTTCGACAGCGCCGAAATAGTACTCGCGCCAAAGGTTATGGTCTCCGACATAGTGGCCGCCACAACCTGGAACGGCTCGAACGGGCTGCTCAACCTGGGCGTGGTGATGCAGAGCCGCCTGCTCAACAGCAAGAACTACAAGATAGCTTTTGAGCTCTACTCGCCCGAGGGAGTAAAGGTCGCCGAGGGCGAGAAAGAGTTGGCCACACGTATGCTCTCGCGCGACACGGTACGTTTTTTTGCACGCATTGCCGATGCCAAGGCTTGGAACGATGCTGCGCCCAACCTCTACACGGTAGTTGTACGCACCGAACACGAGAGGCGAACCAAAGAGTTCGTGAGCCGCAAAGTCGGATTCCGCACCGTTGCGACCGACCCCGAAGGACGATTGCTGATTAACGGCAAGGCCGTTGCAATCAACGCTGCCGAGGCTTCGACCGCGGCAGAGCTTGAAGAGCTCAAAGCAAAGGGATATAATATGGTATATGTGAGCCCTGCGCCACGCAGCGACGAATTTTATGCCGCCGCCGACCGCTTGGGACTCTATGTGTGCGACCAGGCCGACATAAGGCCTGCCGACGCTACGGCCAACCTCTCAAACGACCCTGCTTGGAAAGAGGCCTATATGCGCCGAGCCACGGCAATGTACCACTCCTCGAAGGGACACCCCTCGGTGGTGGCATTTTCGATAGCACGCAACGCCGGCAACGGCATCTGCCTCTACGAGAGCTACCTCAATATGAAATCGATCGAACTCTCGCGCCCCGTCATCTACCCCGAGGCCGACGGCGAGTGGAACAGCGATAAACTGCAATAGAGGCAGACTATTGCTCGCCGGTGCGCATCTTCCACAGAGCCACCGAGTGGTCGATACTCTTTTCGTGGGCCTCAGCGCCGTAGTGGTCGACATTGACCACGTTCTTGGGGCTTCGGTTGATGCTTAACGGGCCATTCAGACAACCGCCCTCGCAGGCCATTCCCTCAAAGAAGTTGGCCTCGGCCTTACCCATTTTGAGTTTCAACAGACCCACCTTGCACTCCTCGATACCGTTCATTACTATCGGCTTGAAGTTTTTGAACTCCTCCGTAACAGCAAGATTCAAAAGGCCTTGCACAATTCCGCCCGACTTGGCAAAAATGCGTCCGTAGAACGAAGCGTTGTTCAGGGGCGTATCCTCCTGTGTGGCGGTGTCAATACCGCGCGCGTCCAAAAAGGCTTGCAGCTCCTCGAACGACATAACCGAATCGACAGCGCCGTCGGTCTTTTCGAGCGTGTACTCCATCTTTTTGGAGGCGCAAGGGCCAATGAATATCACCTTGGCATCGGGCTCGGTCTTTTTTATAAGGCGTGCCACCTCAACCATTGGCGAGGGGGTGTGCGACACATACTGTTTCAGTTCGGGGAATGCCAACTCCACGTAACGCACAAACGACGGGCAGCAGGACGAGGTGAGCATCTGTTTGTCGGCCCACTCCCTCGACTCTTTGTAGAGCGTGATATCGGCACCCAAAGCGACCTCGACCACATCTTGGAAGCCCAGTTTTTTGATTGCCGTGACTACCTGTTCGATGCGTCCGTAGCGGCACTGACTCACAATGGCGGGTGCCACCACGGCGTAGACTTTATAGTTGGCGTTATTGTTCGACGACTGCAATATGTCGATGATTTCCAATAGTTTGGACTTGTCGGCCATAGCTCCGAACGGGCAGGCCGTCAGGCAGGCGCCGCAGAGAATGCACTTCGAGTTGTCGATACGTGCCTTTTTGTTCTCGTCGATAGTGATTGCCTTAACCTTGCAGCTCTGAATGCAGGGGCGAACAAGTTTTATGATTGCACCGTAGGGGCAGGCCTGAACGCAACGGCCGCACTCGATGCACTTCTCGTGGTTGATAACGGCGTGCTTGTCGACAATGGTTATGGCATCTTTGGGGCAGACCTCGCGGCAGTTGTGGATAATGCAACCGCGGCAGGCAGGCGTCACGTACATAGCGTTGGTTGGGCACTCGTCGCAGGCAATATCAATCACCTCTATGACGTTTGGATTGTTAGTGTCGCCCCCCTTTGCCATACGTACACGCTCCTGCAATATGGCGCGCTCCTTATAGATGCAGCAGCGCAACTCGGCCTTTGGCCCGGGCGAGATGATCTGCGGTATTTCGCGGTAGGCCTCCTCCATACCGCCTTCGTAGGCGCGGCGTACAAGCTCTTTGAGCACCTTATATTTGAGGAGCTGCACACTGGTGTCGAAAACTTTCTGTGAATTCATAACTGTCTAAGCATAGAATATGTTTACCTGTTTGCCCATTCGGCGCAGGTTGTCGGCAAGCGACTCAATGAGTTTGAGTTTCATTTTGATGTTGATAGGCAATCCGTCGTGGGCCTTGTTCACCCCCTGACCTACAAAAAAGTCGATGTCGGTTGCCTGCTCGAAGAGTATCTCGGCAATGAGCGACGCACCGTCGGTGCGGTCGAAAGTCTTTGAATTGAGGTCGCTCGACGAAAGGTAGTGCTCCGAAAAATTCAGCACGCGGCGCAGGGTAATGGTTCCTTCGGTGGTCAGGTCAATGCCGTCGATATGGCCGATTGGCGGAATCTCGCGGTCGGGGAACTCGAACGTAGTCGAGAGCGTCGCCCCAAGCGTTCGCGACACTATTTGCGAGGTTGTGCCACCCGATACAATCTTCTTTCCGGCCGAGGCCATAAAGCGCCCGACCCACTCTCGGTCGTCGGCCTTGTCGACCGGCGGCCCGACCATAAGGCTTGCGTGAAGCGGTTGACGGTAGCGAAGTGCGGCCACGGTAGTGTCGTCGCCCGGGCGGTTGTCGTAGAGTTCATTGCAGGCCGAGGCCACAATCCACGCAACGCACCGAGCCGAGAGCTGCGGTTCAAGGTTGCGGTCGACATACTCCATAATATCGTTGCGCTGCCACCCAAAGTTGAGCAGCTGCCCCACCCCTGCATAGATTGCACCGTCGGACATCAGCACCACCGTATCGCCCGGACGCAGTGCGAGGTCGGAATAGTAGATCGTCTTGTCGCACACCTCCATAGGCTTGCGCTCAAAATCGCGGCATCGGCCACCGACTATATATATTGCCTGTGGATTGTCGAACTCAACCAAATAGCCACGTCCGTCGGCCGAAAGGTGTACTACCGAAAAGGTCGAATAGGCCACTCCACGCACACGGCAGATTGGCAGCGTGTCGATCATAGTTTCGACACAATCCTGCATAGGCATCTCGGCCGCCACCATAGTCGACATAATTTTGGCAGTAAGGGTCGAGAGTATGTTGGCCTTTACGCCGCTGCCCAGACCGTCGGCCAAAACCATAGTCATTGAGCCGTCGTCGCCACGCACGGTCTCGACATTGTCGCCGCAAAGCTCCTCACCCAGCTTGTTGAGCGAGGTGTAGCCGTACTCGATTATGCAGTCGGTGCTACAACTCATCTTTCTCCTCCCGTTGGAGTGTCTGTTTAAGTTTCAGCAGCGCCACTTTGGTTTCGGCTGTGGTTTCGCCCAGCAGCGAAGCAATCTCCTGTGCCACACGCATCTGCTTCTTGACCACCTCGTCGGTCACTGCAAGAGTGTCGTTTTTGACCTTCGAAAGGCGTTCGTTGTATTTGACCTCCTCTGTGATGTCGGTCAGAACACTGAACATCATCTGTCGGTCTTTGAGTATGCTGATTGTCTGATTGATATAGGACGAGGTCTTGGCGACGAAGAGCTTTTGGAACGACTGGTTATTCTGCTCCGAGTGGGCAATCACAAAGTTGGTAGTATCGAAAAGCTCCGAGGCCTGACGCATCTTGACCTCCTCCGAGGGATCGATGCCAAGCAGACGGCGTGCTGCCGAATTTATGTCGGTCAGTCGGAACTCGTTGTCCATAACCACAATACCGTAAGGGCTGTTCTGAATCACCTCGTAGGACATCGACTCGGCACGTTCGCGCATATAGGGCACGCAGACGTCTATATCGACATAGCCGTTGAAGACCGCAACAGCCTTCTGACGGCAGGTTTGGTAACCGCACGCGCCACAATTCAGTTCATCTTCGGGCGTATGTTTGCCCGTGCGTTCCAAAATTGCACGAATCTGCTCCTCCGAGGGTTGGCGCATCGTGTTGTGCAGATGTGGGTAGGCTGCCGACAAATCGATACCCTCGTCCGACGAGGTTGGTTCGACAGAGTCCGCCGCACCTTGCAGGCGTCGTTTGACATAGGCTCGCACGTCGGCCATAGCCGCAATGCTCTTGCCGTAGGGTATCATACTGCACGGGCCGTTGATGCAGCCGTCGGTGCAGGAGTTTATTTCGAGGAAAAATCCATTAAGCGAGTCGATCGACGAAAGTGCCTCGGTACAACCGTCGGGGCCGTCGACAGCCACATATTCGTAGTCGGGCAAAAAGCTATCGAACGACTTGATGATACCGCGCCGCATCGGGTAGAACTTGGCCTTGCCGAGCGACTGGCTGTCGGTCAGAGTGCCTTTTGAGTCGGCAGTATCGAAGTCGATATGGTGATTAAAGAGCATCGTTTTGAGCTCCTCGAAGGTCAACACGCCGTCGACCAATCCGCTCTCGGCTGCCTCGCGTTTCTTGGCTATACAGGGGCCTATGAAGACTATTTTGCTGTCGGGAAAACGTCGGCGGAGCATTTTGCAGTGGGCAATCATAGGCGAGTCGGCCGGAGCGAGATATTTGAGTGCGTCGGGATAGTAGAGCTGAATCATACGGCAAACTGCCGGACAGGCCGACGAAATGAGGTTGCGGTAGCGGCCGCTCTGCAAGAGCCGGTGGTACTCGCGCGTGACGGCACGTGCACCGACTGCCGTCTCCTCGGCGAAATCGAACCCAATCCTGTGCAGAGCATCGACAAACGGCTCAAAGCCCTCGACCGCAAACGACGACACAAACGACGGCGCAACCGAGGCTACAACCCGACCTTCGCCCGCAAGCATCGCTTCGACGGCCTGCAACTCGGAGTGCACCACCTTGGCGTTCTGAGGGCAGACCAGCGTGCAGTGGCCGCAGAGAATGCAGCGGTCGGCAATAATCTTTGCCTGATGTTCGTGAACATCGATGGCTTTCACCGGACATTCGCGCAGGCATCGGTAACAGTTTTTGCACTTGGCCGGACGGAAATCAAGATACTCTGACATATCGGTTTGCCTTGTTTTATAGCGGTTTACAACATTATAATTACAGTCGCGGCAGCACCTCGGTAACGAAGAGTTGTTCGACGTTCTCCGACGTGGCGTGGTGCAACACAACAACCTCGTCGTCGAGACAATCGGCCACCGGCTCGCATCGGAGCGTGACCCCGTCGGCACAACAGCCCAGACAGAAGCTGGCTTGAAGCGTCACCTTGTCGGCAACCCCCAGACGAGCCACTACCTCTTGCAATGTTTCGATTACGCCGTATGACCCTTTGAGGTGACACGAACTGCCTACACATATTTTAACAATCATTTCAGGAAAGCGTTTAGTTAGTATCAACTGCAAAAATAGCAATTTTCTCCCGATTACAGAGCCTTTCGTCCGACGCAGGGTCGAAATAAAAAAAACGCAATCCGCCGATTGCGTTTTTTTACTACTTTTGAAGTTGGAATGAAGAACTTTGCAGCCATAGATTTCGAAACGGCCAACAATCACCCCACGAGTGTCTGCTCGGTGGGCGTTGTGGTTGTGTCGGAGGGCGAGATTGCCGCGAGCCTCTATCGGCTGATTCACCCTGCTCCCAACTACTACTCGTGGTTCTGCACCAACGTTCACGGGCTGACCGACGCCGACACCGCCAACGCGCCCGACTTTCCCGACGTGTGGAACGAAATCGCGCCAATGGTCGAGGGGTTGCCGCTTGTGGCCCACAACTCGCCATTCGACGAGGGCTGTCTGCGCCGCGTATTCGAACTCTACGGAATGGATTACCCCGACTACCAATTCTACTGCACCTGTCGAGCCTCGCGCCGCGTTTATGGCAAAACACTGCCCAACCACCAGCTCCACACCGTTGCAGCCGCTTGCGGTTTCGACCTCAGGAACCACCACAACGCATTGGCCGACGCCGAAGCCTGCGCCGCCATTGCACTCAAAATACTATAAGAGTCAGAAAAATAAATGCAGCTAAGTCTTATAGGTCTTATAGGTCGACTAAGTCGAATACAATTAAGGTGATTAAATTTTGAATTGGCCAACGGCCCAACGCTTCACTCTTCTATCGTTTTGAGCTGTTCCATAAGGTTGTCGGTCAGGTTGTCGACGGCGCGCGAGAGTTCGTCGACGGCAGTGAGCGTGTCGGCCAAATCGTTGCGCAAAAGTTCGATATTGTTGTCGGAATCTCTTTTGAGCGCCTCCATCTGAGCCAAAAAGTCCTTACGCAGAGCCTCTATCGAGGTGCGCACACGGTCGGATTCGGTAATGGGCGCAACACGCCCATAGCCGGTATAGGGGCGCACAAAGAGGTAGACGGTCGAGCCCTCGGAGTGCATCAGATTGTCGACATAGTAGATACCGTCGTCATCGACGGCAGCGTCGGCCAAGCGCACCAACGACCCTGCGGCAGGTAGTGCCGCAAGGTTGATTGTGGGCCCCACATTCCAACCGGTCGTGTAGTGTATGAGAGTGAACGTCATAATTCAAAATTCAAAATTCAAATACTACTAAGTCTTATAGGTCTTATAGGTCGACTAAGTCGAATACGATTAAGGTGAATAAAGTGATTAAGGTGATTAATGATTGACCAAACGGTCAATAGAAATTCAATTCATTCGAGCCCGCAGGGCTCCATTAATCACTTTATCCACCTTAATCACCTTAGCATTTGTCTGCGCTAACGGCCAACTAATGGCAGCCGCAGTCGCAGTCGTCGCCGCACTCACCCTCGCAACCGCAGTCGCAATCGTGGCCGTATTCGCCCTCGCAGTTGCAGTTGTGGTTGTTGGGATAGTCGTCGTCGGTAGCGTCGCGAACCTCGACAATCTCACCCGTAAAGTTGAGGGTTTTGCCTGCCATAGGGTGGTTGAAATCCATCTTCACGGCAGCGTCCGAGACCTCTTTGACAATACCGACAACCTGTGCGCCGGTCTGCGTCATCATTGGAATACGGTTACCCAACTCCAACAATCCGGCTTCAATCTCGCCGTTGATGAGGAAGGCCTCTTTGGGAACGTCGATAATCATATTGTCGTTCGACAGTCCGTAGCCCTCTTCGGGAGTCAGTGTAAAAGCAAAACTGTCGCCCACGCTCTTGTCGGCGATGTTCTCCTCAAATTTGGGCAACAGAAAGCCCATACCGTAGACAAACTTCAAAGGATTCTCCTTTGTTGCCTGGTCGGCAGTTTGACCATCGACCGATAGTGTGTAGCTCAAAGCTACGAATTTCTCTTTTGCGATTTTCATTTGTAGAAAAAGATGTAAAATAAAATTATTTGATAGGATTTATCAGTTGCAGCATATATTCGTCGGCCCAGTCGGTAGTGGTGCGAATCCACTCGCGTTTGAGCCCAATAACCGTAAAATCTTTACTCTTGAAGAGGTTCAGACTGCGCATATTGTTCGACAATACATTGCAATAGAGCTGATTGAGACCGAGAATCTGGAAAGAGTAACGAATCAGCGCTTGAAGTGCGCTCGACGCATAACCCTGTCCCTCGTCCTCCTTGTTATGGACAAGTATGCCCACGCCTGCACGGTGATTGTAGGGGTCAATGTCGAACAGGTCGATAGTCCCCACCGGAACGGAGGTGAGTTTCGATTCGATGATGAGCCGCAACTGACGTGTTTCGTAGATATCGTATTTTTGGTTCTCAATAAACTGCCTGAGTATGTAGCGCGAGAATGGGGCAACCGTACCGCTCAACTTCCAGATGTCGGTATTGTTTTCCCAACGGTAGAGCACATCGATATCTTCCGGTTCGAGTGCCCGCAATTTAATCATATCTGTTTCGAGTGCATTCATTCTGCTTAAAAGAGTGATTACAAACCGATTATTTTGTTCCTAATTAACATTGCCGCCCCCTGTGCGCCTGCGTCGGCACCCATTTGGGAGAGGCGAAATTTTGTATCCTTGTAGACCAGGTTGAGCGAATACTTGTTGGTTGCCGATTTGAGCGGCAGCATCAGATAGTCGCCGGCCTGTGACATATTGCCACCTATAATAACCAGCTCGGGGTTAAATATGTTGATAAGGAATGCAATACTCTTGCCGATTTTCTCGCCGGCCTCCTCAATAAGTTCAATCGAGAGGTTGTCGTCGTTTTTGGCGGCGGCAATAATGTCGTCGATGTGAATCACCTCGCCCGAGGCCCACTTGTCGCGCAGAATGGTGTTGACACCCGAGGCAATCTGCTTGACCATCTTGTTCTCGATGGCAATACCCGAAACCTCGGTTTCAAGACACCCCTTCTTGCCGCAAGCGCAGATAATCTCGTTGTTGAAGAAAGGCGTATGGCCGAACTCGCCAGCAAAACCCGACTTGCCGTAGTAGAGTTTGCCGTCGGCAATGATACCGATAGCCACGCCGCGCCCCAGGTGAAGGTAGAGAATGTTGCTCTCGTTCTTGGTGTCGCCCGAGAAATACTCGGCATAGCACCTTGCGCGCGTATCGTTTTCGACCAACACATTGATGCCGGTCGACCCCTCAATGACCTCTTTGAGCGACTGTTGGGTCTGTGTAAAATACATATAGCTGCGACCCGTATTGGGATTCACACGGCCGGCTATGCAGACACCCATACCCAAAATCTTGCCGCGCTCAACACCGCAGGTATCCAAAAAGTTGTTTATATCTTCGCAGAGCTGTTGAAGGCATTTCGAGTCGTCGGCCAACGCAAAAGGCGTTTCGGTTCGGCTGACGATGACCTTGTTTTTCAAATCGGTTACCACAAAGCAGACATAATCGCGGCCAATGTCGACACCCGTAAAATAGATTGCGGTATTGGCCAGCCCGAAGATGTTGGGACGACGGCCGCCGGCAGTTTCGACCTTACCGTTGTCGACAACAATATCCTCGTCGACCAGTTCGCCGACCAGCTTCGTCATTGTCGGCACACTGATATGCAACGCCTTGGTGAGCTCTGCAAGAGTACACTGACCGTTGACGGCCATATAGGCGATTATGCTTTGTTTTATCAGAAGGTTCTTGTGCAATATGCCTTTTAGCTTATCTTCGCCTTGCTGATAAAAGAAATCTTTCAAAAGTGCCATAAAAGATTACTCCCGATTTTAATTTATAGGGCAAAGATAGATAAATTTTTGATAATGCAAGAGTCCTTCTTAAATTTTTTCAAAATTTTCTTTAATAATTTTAAGAACGACCTTCCAATGAGGAAGAAATATTAAAAAAAGGGGCCAAAGAGACCAAAAAAACCAAAGAGACCAAAGGGTAATATAAACAGTTATATCTATCCTTTTAGCCCCTTTGGCCCCTTTGGGCTCTTGGTGCGCCTAAACCATCGACTCGCTGAGCGAGTCGGCAATCTCCCTGTCGGAGAGCGAGCCGTCGGTCAGCGCCCCCGAGAAGTAGCGCTCGTAGGCCGACATATCGACCATACCGTGGCCCGACAAATTGAAGAGTATGGTTCGTTGTCGTCCCTCCTCACGAGCCTCTTTTGCCTCACGCACGGCGGCGGCAATGGCGTGGGCCGACTCAGGGGCAGGAATTATGCCCTCGGTACGTGCAAAGAGCACGCCCGCGTTGAAGCTCTCGATTTGGTCGATTGCCGTGGCCTCGATCAGTCCGTCGTGACGCAGGCGACTGACGAGTGCACCTGCTCCGTGGTAGCGCAGGCCGCCGGCGTGAATGTCGGCCGGACGGAAGTTGTGGCCGAGGGTGTACATCTCAACCAGCGGCGTCATACCTGCCGTATCGCCAAAGTCGTAGCGGTACTCTCCGCGCGTGAGCTTTGGGCACATTGCAGGCTCGACGGCAACGGCACGAATCCGGGCTCCCTCGGAGAGGTTCTTGCGCAGGAACGGGAAGGCTATGCCGGCAAAATTGCTGCCGCCGCCGAAGCAGCCTATCACCACGTCGGGCATCTCGTCGGCCATCTCCATCTGTGTGACGGCCTCTTCGCCGATAATGGTTTGGTGCAACAGAACGTGGTTCATAACGCTGCCCAGACAGTAGCGCACATCGTTTCCGCCGCGTACAACCTCTTCGACGGCCTCCGAAATTGCTATTCCGAGCGAGCCTGAGCAGTCGGGGTCGTGGGCGAGAATATTGCGTCCCGCCTCGGTCAACCGACTCGGCGAGGGGACAACATCGGCACCCCAAGCGTTCATCATCGACTTGCGGTAGGGCTTCTGCTCGTAGCTGACCTTGACCATAAATACCCTCGCTTCGAGTCCGAAGATCTGCGAGGCAAGAGCCAATGCCGAACCCCACTGACCGCCCCCAGTCTCGGTTGTGATGCGTTTGATGCCCTCTTGGGCGCAGTAGAATGCCTGCGGCAGGGCGGTGTTGAGTTTGTGCGACCCGACGGGTGAGACGCTCTCGTTTTTGAAATAGATGTGGGCAGGTGTATCGAGTGCTTTTTCCAAACCGTAGGCACGCACCAGAGGTGTCGGGCGCCAAATGGCATACTGACGGCGTACTTCATCGGGAATCTCGATGAAACGTTCGGTCGAAAGCTCCTGACGTGCAGCCTCGCGCGAAAAGATGTGTGCCAGCTCGTCGACCGTAACCGGTCGGCGTGTTGCAGGATTGAGCATCGGGTCGAGCGGTGTCGGAAGATCGGCCGCAATGTTGTACCAAGCTCCGGGTTCCTGCTGTTCGGTAAGAATAAACTTTTTCATTTTGTTTGGGTTGAAATTTATCATAAAAAAAGCCGCCTGCTTTCGGGGAAAGCAGGCGGCGCAATATTATTATCTGTTAATTCAGTGGTCAAAAACCAACACGACGGAGCGCTCGTCTACTTTCGTTAAACGATTGCCACCACCAGTTGTTATTAATCAACAAAAACATTTTCTTCTTGTTTTACGAGTGCAAAGATAGCAATTATTCTTATGATTGTACCGCTAACGATACGGAAAATTCAGACAATATTGCTCGTCGGACGGCAGACGGCGACTCACGTGGTCGCGGTAGTGGTAGATCAACGGTTGTAGAAAATCACCAAAGAAAGTGAAGTTTATCGGGTAGTTGCCTGCCGTGCGTACATAGGATTTGATTTGACGCACCCAATAGAAATCGCGTTTGCGGGCATAGGGCGAATGGGCAGGGTGTCGTTTGAGTCGTTTCAATTCGCGGTCGAGGTATCGGTTGACGTTGGCATAAAGCTCCCGGGTCAGGGGAGTTGCAGTTCGGCAGATGTAAGGGCTCGCCGCCACCATATCGCGCCAATGGTACGGAATCCAGTGGCCGTGCCCGTCCCACACCTTGGCGGTTCTGCCTTTCAGTTCGGGGCGACCCAACCACCAAATGTTCGGATCGGCAAACTCGTCGAACAATTCGGCAAACGAAACCTCGGTCGGTTTAATGTCGTGCCAACCGCCGCCGTAGAAACGGGCAAGATAGATGCGCAGGTAGTCCGATTTGTGGACGCTGCTCAAATATTCGAATGCCGGGTGGAGCGGATAGTCGGGCAGCAGAAATTCGTCAATGTTGTCGGCCGTAATCAGACATATGGGAACGCCGAGGCGCTCCTGCATATAGGCCTATCCGCGAAGTCGGTTTTCGTTCATCTGCTCGCCAAACCAGGCGGCCCAAATAACACGCGGAACACCGTAACTGCGAGGCAGTAAATCGAATTGGGCTTTTGTCTTAATAATCTCCATAGTACATTGTTGGCAGGGTAATACTGCCACAATGATAGGAATAATATTCGACAAAAGCCCAATTGGCACTAAAAATTATATTGCACCATAGCCTGAATGCGGTTTGCAGCACCTTTCGACGAATCCATATTGGTGCGGCTGCCGTGGAGATACTCCAAAGCCACCACGCAATCGGGCGAGAGGTTCAGAAACGAGTTACCAAAGATGTAGGTTCCGCGATGGTAGAGGTCGTTGGGTTTATAGCCGTTTCGGCTGTCGACGCCCACCTGCGAATAGCCGCCCGAGACCGACCATATCTTGGAAATGGAGTATTTCAGCGCCGCCTGCCAGCCGTACATTGGCAGCGCTTGAAGTTTGTCGGCGTTGTCGACATCGGGAACAAGGTCGAAACCGCGCCCTGTGAGCTCCTGAATATAGGGACCTATGCCGCGGCCGCAGACACTCTGAAAAGTCAGATCGACATCTTTGGTCAGATGAATATTGCCCGAGAGTTGTGCGCCCCAAGCAAACACGTCTTGCGTTTTTGATTTCGACAGATTGTAGTAGACCAGATCGCGCAGTACGCCCGAAGCACGCAGGTGGCTCATCTTATTGCGGCCGAAATTCCACTGCACATAGAGCGGCAGGTCGGGTACGCGCTGGGCAATACGAACCAAATCGGAGGTAAACACACCGCTGATTTGAGGGTTTTCGAGTGCCGCCGCAAAGGTGAATGAAGGCGAAATTGTCCACGTATAGCGTATCATCTGGTTGAAATTGAAGTTATAGGCGTTGGGGCCTTCGAAATCGATGGTGCGCGGAGCAGCTCCAAGGTCGCAGAATGTGGTCACGTCGCGTCCGAGAGTGAAGCCCAACATCTGAATATAGGCCTTACGCAGCCTGAGGTCGTTCTCGTCGGAGCCGCCGCGGAAATCGGTCTCGATGTAGGCCACAACACGTCCCAGATGCTCGGTATTGGCAATAGCCTTGAAGAAGAGGCGCGTGGTCGACGAACTCATAGTGAGTTTCTCGCGCGAGAGCGGCGAGTCGGGCACGGGTATATAATATGGTATAAAGTCGGTTGCGCCCGTAATTGCGCCACCAAGGTCGTAGGCAGTGCGCAGGTTGACATATCCGCCAATGCCGAAAATAAATCTGTTGGAGGGCGTTGTGATGACAAAACGAGGCAGGTGTGAGGACTGGAAGCCGAACTCCCGGGTGGCTTTCAGGCTGTTGAGCGCATCGGCATTGCACGAAGGCATCACCTGCGTCCAATCGGCCGAACGCATAATGCGATAGGTCTTGCGTTCTCGGGCCGAATGCTCTTTGGCGTCGTTCGAACGGCCGCCCGATTGCTCGCGGCGCACGGCACCATCTCTCTTTTGCTGTGCCCCAACAGGCAGAGCCAGCGCCGACAGAATAAGAATCAGAAATAATTTTTTCATACGTTTGAACATAGGTTGTTTTTAATCGTTTTCAGGCAGCAGGGAGCAACTTATATGCCACTTTTTGCTACATTTGTCCCTTGAAATGTTCCTGGCAATACTCATATCGTTAGCTCTGCTGACCATTGCAGCCGAGGTGATCCTCAGACGAGAGATTGTCGGCAGGCTCTCGCGCCACGGCCGAACCCTCTACTATGTGGTATCCCTCGTGGCGTTGTTGCTCTGCCTGACAACCATTGTAATCGGTCGCCTGACCGACTACCGCGCCGAGTGGTGGACGGTATTCGACTCTGTGGCCTTGATGCTCTTTATCGTCAACGCCGCCGTGAAGATTCTGTTTGCCGCCGAGAAGCTCCTTACCCGCGGCCGCGAACGCAAGGGGCGGTTCACGGCAGCCGCCGTGCTGTCGCTACTGACAGTTGCGACAATCTGTTACGGCGTATTTGTGGAGCACAACACCCTGCACGTCGAACGGCTCGAACTCTCGTTTGGAACGCTGCCCGAGGCAGCCGACGGATTGAGAATTGTCGAGGTGGCCGACCTGCACATAGGCCTCAAACCCAACCGCTACCGACGACTGGAACAACTTGCCGACAGCGTTGCAGCGCTGCGTCCCGATATGATTTTGGTGTGCGGCGATCTGATCGACTCCTACTACGACGAACTCGACACAACGACTATGCAACTTCTCTCGCGGCTGAAAGCGCCGTTAGGCACCTTTGCGGTGATCGGCAACCACGACAACGGAATGTATGTCGTCGACACGGTGAAGCTGCCCCGAGCCGAGAACCTGCGTCGGCTGATTGAACGCGAGCGAGCTATGGGCTGGCAGGTATTGGTCGACACGACAATCTTCGTGGCAGTTGGCCACGACTCGATAGCCGTCACGGGGCTGGACTACCCGGCCGAACTCCGCCGCGGCACCCACGGCCGCAGCATCGAAAATGCCGACTACCGAGCACTTTACGACGCAGTGCCAGAAGGGGTATTCAACATCACCGCGGCCCACTACCCCACCGTTTGGGACAACATTTTGGCCTGCGACCGAGCCGACCTGACACTTGCCGGACACGTCCACTCGATGCAGCTGAAAATCCCCATAGGCCGTCGCGGTTGGTCGCCTTCGGCTTTGGTCTATAAATATTGGAGCGGGCTCTACGAATCCGACGGTCGTTACCTGAACGTGACCGACGGCGCAGGCAGCGGAGTACCCATTCGCGTGGGTGTTCCTCCCGAAATTTCGCTCATAACACTCCGCCGAAGCGAATAATCGGAAATTTTGCACTATATTTGTCACACTTTTCGAAAGAATCGGGGCTGACCGGTTTTGACAGCAGGTACAGCAGGAAGGTAAGCACGTCGAGCATTGTGCGGGACGCTCGTAAAATAGAACGCTCAAAAATTAATTGGCAATAATAGCTACGCACTCGCTGCTTAATTTACCACGTAAATTGGCTTAATTCCTGCGCCCAAGGTTGGTGTGGGAACGAGTACTCCGCCGCGCAGACCCGCTTCTTGTCGGTGTGGCATACGGAGTATCATCAATGAGAAGATAGTCTGCGGAGACGCCCTTGACCGCAGGCAAAATAAAAGGGCTGGGACGGACGATCAGGTTGTCGCACACCTTTCGTCCGTAGAAGGATTAAGTGGCGAATAAGCGTGTAGAAAGCCTTTGGGCTGCTTGTTTGGACGGGGGTTCGACTCCCCCCAGCTCCACCAAAAAAGGATTGGGTCGGGCAATCAGAAGATTGCCTGACCCAATCCTTTTTTTATCACGGCACTCCTGTAACTAATCTGCAGACAGATGACCGCCACGTCCGCTCTGTCTATGACGACCAGCAGGAGAAATGGTTTCTCTCGATTGTCGATGTTGTATCGGTACTGACCGAAAGTCAAAACCAATGTGGTCGATAAAGACTGTGGACAATTCGATATGTCTGCAACATAGAATATTACATTGCTGCGGCTCGAATTTGATTAAAATTGTTAAAGTATTTGTTGAAATAGATGTGCAAGAAAAGCAAAACTCTATCAGTCTTATACTTACAAACGGCCATTCGCATCGTACGGATTTTGCCCCTTCCATTACAAATATCTATCATTCAACCGAATACATATTAATAACAATGATTTGCAAGTCTGATTTTATTTCATAATAGTTTGCCCCTTCAATAAAAATAACTATATTTGTATTCGGTTTTTATCCGTATTCATACTTGGGAACGGTAGAACCACAAGACGAAACGCCCATATGGTGGTAGCTTAAATGATTGAGGAACATTGTTTTACAAAGTCCTCGATGTCCCCAAGGAATGTCCTGACCACAGCGGAAGAGATAAAAATCGACCAAAAAACCAATCGCAATTCCTTACCGAATCACCAATGTGCAACAACGCTAACGAAGAATATTGGTTTGTACTTCGAGTAACCTATCAGCGGGAGCTTGCCGCAAAAGAGAGGCTCGACAAATTGGGGGTTCAAAACTTTGTTCCAACACAACTTGTTCGACGCAAAGGTGCCTCGGGACGATTTTTCTGGATTAGAGAAGCGGCTCTTCACAATTACATTTTCATACACACCGAAAAGACTACGTTGCAAACCATTAAACAGAATACGATTCCCTGGTTGCGCTACATTATGCAGACAAGCCCCGACGGGATCGATTCGCCGCAGGTTGTTCCCGACGAGCAGATGAATAACTTTATTGCTGTGGCAGGCAACGAAAACGAGCGGGTGATGTTTCTCGATCCCGATGACATTGACCTCTCGAAAGGCGATAAGGTTCGCATTTTGGCAGGGCCTTTCGCCGGAGTTGAAGGCGTATTTATGAAGATTCAAAACAGACACGAAAAACGTGTAGTGATTAAAATCGACGGCGTTACGGCAGTGGCAACAGCATCTCTGCCCTGCGTACAAGTCGAAAAGATAGTATAATTCCACTATATCTGCCCAAAGAGTTGCCAACGAAAGTTGGTACGCACTCAGACCAGGGGCAATGACGCAACAACTCTTTTGAGCCGCGCCATAAGCAACACCACAGCCCAAATTATCACTGCCCGACAAAACGAGTTATTGAAAAATTTGGTCCGACAAAACACAACAACCACCACTCTATGAAAATTGCAATCGTAGGCACCGGCTACGTGGGACTCGTTTCGGGTACTTGTTTCGCCGATATGGGTGTCGACGTGACTTGCGTCGACGTCAATGCCCAGAAGATTGAGAGCCTCAAAAATGGTGTCATTCCAATCTACGAGCCTGGATTGCAAGAGTTGGTGTGCAAGAATACAGTAGCCGGCAGGCTTCATTTTACAACCGACCTCACCGAGATTCTCGACGAGGTCGATGTTGTTTTTAGTGCCGTTGGAACTCCGCCCGACGAGGACGGCTCGGCCGATCTGCACTACGTTTTGGACGTGGCGCGCAAAATTGGCCAAAACATTAACCACTACACAGTTGTGGTGACAAAATCGACGGTTCCTGTTGGTACTTCCGTCAGGGTTAAGAATGCCATTCAGGCCGAACTGGACGCGCGCGGCGCGAAGGTTGAGTTTGATGTGGCAAGCAACCCCGAATTCCTGAAAGAAGGTGCTGCCATCAAGGACTTTATGTCGCCCGACAGAGTAGTTGTGGGCGTCGAATCGGAGCGCGCTCGCGAGATTATGGCACGCCTCTACAAGCCTTTTATGCTGGTCAACGACCGAATAATTTTTACCGATATACCGTCGGCCGAGATGATAAAATATGCCGCCAACTCGATGCTGGCAACGCGAATTTCGTTTATGAACGACATCGCCAACCTCTGCGAAATTGTGGGCGCCGACGTCAATATGGTGCGCAAGGGCATAGGTTCCGACACCCGAATCGGCAACAAATTTCTCTATCCGGGCTGCGGCTATGGCGGTTCGTGCTTCCCCAAAGATGTGAAGGCGCTCATCAAGACTGCCGAACAAAATGGCTACGAGATGCGCGTTCTGAAAGCCGTAGAGGAGGTCAATGAAGCGCAAAAATCGGTGCTGTTCGAAAAATTTGTGCGCCATTTCGACGGCAATGTGACAGGCAAAACCGTTGCAATGTGGGGCTTGGCGTTCAAACCCGAGACAGACGATATGCGCGAGGCTCCGTCGTTGGTACTTATTGATATGCTGGTCGATGCGGGTTGCAAGGTGAAGGTCTACGACCCGATTGCAATGGACGAATGCCGCCGCCGAATTGGCGACACAGTGACATATTGCCGCGATAAATATGAAGCCGTAGCCGATGCCGACGCAATGATGTTGGTCACGGAATGGAAAGAGTTCCGTATGCCCGACTTCGAACTGATGCACCGCACGATGCTCCACCAAAATGGCTCGCCGGTCATCTTCGACGGCCGCAACATCTACAACCCCACCGAACTCTCCGAAACGGGAATTGAATACTATAAGATTGGGTAAATCTAATGTCCAGCGACACAAATAGACGTATTGCGAAAAATACAATAGTCTTATACATAAGGACATTTATCACTTTAATTATTTCGCTATATACCTCGAGAGTGTTATTACAAACACTTGGTGTTGATGATTATGGCGTATATAATATAATTGGCGGTGTTGTTGTGCTGTTCTCTTTTCTGAGTACGGCAATGAATAATTCCACTCAACGATATTTGAATTACAATATTGGGTTGAATGACAATAGCAAAGCCTCGAAAGTTTTTAGTACAAGTATGCAAGCGCATTACCTTATTGCAGCCATTGTACTTATTCTTGCAGAAACGGTCGGCTTATGGTTCGTTAATACACAACTCAACATTCCGGCTGAGAGAATGATTGCAGCAAAATGGGTTTATCAATTCTCCGTAATTACTTCAATAGTAAACATCGTCAGAACACCATACAATGCCTCTGTGATTGCTTATGAAAATATGTCGTTTTTCGCATATACTTCAATTGCAGAAAAATCGTTGGGATTGGCAATAGTATTTCTTTTGTCTGCTGGGCATTTCGACAAACTGATTCTATATTCTTTTCTGCTGTGCATACTGTCTGTCATTATATGGGGTGTATATAGCTTTTATTGTCGCAAGAGATACGAAATATGCAAATATAAACCAATTAAAGATAAGCCGTTATTAAAGGAACTGTTGTCTTTTACGTGGTGGTATCTTTTTGGCGGATTAGCTATGGTTGGCTCAAAACAAGGAGTCAATATTATTCTTAATATTTTTTTCAATGTTGCTGTTAACGCTGCTGTTGGAGTCGCCAACCAAGTTAGAGGTGCAATTTTTTCATTTATTACAAGTTTTCAAACAGCTTTCAATCCACAGATAGTAAAATTATATGCTTCGGGGCAAATAGAAGAACTAAACACACTAATTTTCAGAGCAACTAAGTTCTCGTTTTTTCTTATGTTTATGATGTCTCTTCCGATAATTGTGTGTTGCAAAGAGATTATACTACTCCCCAAAATTCGGACCGCTTGTTAAGTCAAAAAAAGTTATTAAATTGACAAACAAAACAAGGATTTAAGGAGATGGCAAACAGGAGAAAATTCAGTTCGGCATTCAAGGCGAAGGTAGCCTTGGAGGCCTTGAAAGAGAAAGAGACCTTGGCGGAGTTATCGCACCGCTTTGAGGTGTCGCAGGAGATGATAAGTCGTTGGAAGGGCGAATTTGTAAAAC
>JAXEIN010000004.1:0-41230 GCA_034102025.1 Tidjanibacter sp.
TTCGGTAGTCGGTACGACGGTGGCAACAACCACCAATGGTAACGGCGAGTACGCAATCAGTGCGCCGAAGAATGCAAGCCTCGAATTTTCGTATGTAGGTATGCAGACTCAGACGGTAGCCGTTGCAGGCCGCACTTCGATTGATGTCAAAATGGAGGCCGACACCCACAAGATTGACGACGTCATAGTTGTGGCTTACGGTACTGCCAAGAAAGAGTCATTTACCGGCTCTGCAGGAGTTGTCAGCAGTGAAGACCTCGCAAAACGTCAGGTTTCGAATATTAGCAACGCTCTAACCGGTCAAGTAGCCGGTCTGCAAGCAGTTAATACCACTGGTCAACCGGGAACAAGCGCTACTATTCGTATTCGCGGTATCGGTTCAATGAGTGCAAGCAATACACCACTCTATGTAGTCGATGGTATTCCTTACGATGGATCTATTTCGGCTATCAACCCGACCGATATCGAAACTATGACAGTACTTAAAGATGCTGCCGCTAATGCAATTTATGGTCACCGTGGAGCCAATGGCGTAATCTTGATTACCACCAAAAGAGGTGTTTCGAAAGATGCAGTTATTTCGTTTGATGCCAAATGGGGTAATAACAGCCGCGCGGTAGAACGTTACAACACAATTCAAGATCCCAATCAGTATTATGAATTGTTGTTCACCTCTCTGATGAACGGCAAGACTAATGCCGGCGAAAGTTTGGCTAACGCTTACAAATTTGCCAATGAAAACATCTTCGTAAAAGGCGCAGGTACAGGTATGAATATCTACACTGTTCCCGAAGGAGAGAATGTGTTTGGTATCAACGGTAAACTGAACCCCAATGCCACTTTGGGATACTCCGATGCCGACTACTACTACATTCCCGACGATTGGTATAACGAAATATTCAATGCGCAAAACATTCGTCAAGAGTACAACCTAAGCGTATCGGGTTCAAGTGACAAGATCAATTATTATATGTCGTTTGGTTACCTCGATGATACGGGTATCGTGTCGAACTCGGGTTTCACTCGTTACACTGCTCGTGCTAAGACCGACTACCAAGCTAAGAAATGGCTCAAAATAGGTGCCAATATGTCTTATACCAATTATGACAGCCAGTATCCCGGAAGCCAAACATCTTGGGGATCGTCGGGCAACCTATTCTATGCTACCGGTCTTATTGCTCCTATTTATCCTCTCTACGTGCGTAGTGCCGCCACAAAAGATATTATGAAGGACAATAACGGCATAACTATGTATGACTTTGGCTCGACGACCAACCAACAACGTAACTTTATGGGTATGTCGAACCCTGCTATCACACTCTACCTCGATAAGCAGCACGCATACAACGACATTTTCAATGGCAAATGGTATGCTACCGTCGATCTTTTCAAGGGTATGCAATTCACTGCCAACGTTGGTGTTATGGCATCTAACTCACGCGAAAGCGCACTTACCAACCAATTCTATGGCGGTGGTGTCGGTGCTAAGGGTTATGTTACCGTTGAGCACAACAGATCATTTAGTGTGAACCAACAATATTTGTTGACCTATAAGAAAGAGTTGGGCGATTTCGGTAATATTGATTTCCTGGCCGGTTATGAGACTTATAACCTAAAATCACAACAGCTGGGCGGATCTAACCAAAGACTTTTCAACCCCAATGTTGCTGAGTTGAACAACGCCATCTTCTCACCGGCTACCGTTTACTCTTCGACCGGTACCTATGCAACCGAAGGTCTGCTTGCAAGATTGCAGTATGATTTCGCTGGCAAATACTTTGCATCGGCATCGTTCCGTCGTGACGCTTCGTCGCGTTTTGCTCCCGAAAACCGCTGGGGTAACTTCGGCAGCATCGGTGGAGCTTGGTTGATGAGCGAAGAGGAGTTCTTGAAGGGTAGCAGAATATTCAATATGTTGAAATTCAAGGCCAGCTATGGTGTTCAGGGTAATGATAATCTGGGTAACAACTATGCTTACCTTGATCAATACAATGTATCGAACAACAATGGCGATTTTGCAATATCGTTTGCATACAAAGGCAACTACGACATTACTTGGGAGAAATCGCACAGTTTCAACACCGGTTTCGACTTCTCGATGCTGGGCGAGAGACTGAACGGTACCGTTGAGTATTTCTCGCGTATCACCACCGACCTTCTCTACAACCAGCCCGTTCCTCCTTCGAATGGTTATTCGTCCTATCCTACAAATATCGGTTCAATCAGCAATACCGGTTTCGAAATCGACCTGAGTTATCTTTTGGTCAATACCAAGAACGTACAGTGGTCTGTCAATTTCAATGCAACCCACTATACAAACAAGATTCTCGCCCTTTCGGATACCGTAGATCCTAAAACCGGTATTGTGTACTCAATGGATCACTATATTGTTGGTGGCTCGCTCTATCAATCATACATCAAAGAGTTTGCAGGCATCGATCCCGCAACAGGTGTTCCCAACTACTATCGTGACGAAGTCGACAGCGAAGGCAATGTTACCACTTCGATCGTAACGGATTGGTCGAGAGCAACTCAACGTGATTTGGGTAGCACTCTTCCGAAACTCTATGGTGGTTTTGGCACGTCGCTCAACTTCTTCGGATTCGACGCATCGATTATGTGCTCCTATCAGTGGGGTGGCCGTGTTTACGACTTTACTTACCAAGAGTTGATGCACTCCGGCGACAACGCAGGTATGGGTTGGCACGCCGATATCTTGAACTATTGGACTCCCGAAAACACGAATACGACTGTTCATCGCCTGGACAACACCGACGATACCTATCAACTGCTTTCGTCGCGTTTCCTGACAAGCTCCGACTATTTGAGCATCAACAACATAACAGTAGGTTACACTCTTCCCAAAAACATTACCAAAAAGATCGGCATCGGTTCGCTTCGCGTGTATGTAAGTGGTGATAATTTGGGCATCTTTGCTGCTCGTCAGGGACTTGATCCTCGTCAGGATCTTGGTGGTAGCAGTTACCAAAATGTAGGTACGGGTCGTTATAGCGCACTTCGCACTATCTCCGGTGGTCTGTCTCTTACATTCTAATTACCGCATAAAAAGATTAAGAAGTATGAAAAAGAATATAAATAAAATTGCAGTTTTAGCTCTGATTGGTGCCTTTACCGTATCGTGTGCCGATTTGGACACCGCACCACAAGGGGGCACTATGACATCTGAACAGAAAAAAGATGTCGTTTCGTTGATCCCTGGTCGCCTCAATGCCGACGTACTCGGTATGTTCTCTGCCTCAGGTATCCAATGGTATGTCTATGGCTCGGGATCAAACCGCGTTGACGACTATTCCTATCCGGCTGTTTGTTTGATGCGCGACCTCGAAGGTTCGGATATGTCGTGCTTTGGTGGCGACTACGACTGGTTTAGTACCTCAGCCGAGTACAGCAATCGTACTTATACCTACGCCAACCCACGTATCCAATGGGACACATTCTTCAAACAGATCAAGTTGGCCAACGACGTACTGCTGTCGATCGACACTGACACACAAGATGAGACCCTGTTGACTTACAGAGGACAGGCTTTGGCTCTTCGTGCTTTCGATTATTTCAATTTGGCACAACGTTACGCCTATACCTACGTTGGTCACGAAGATGATCCTTGTATTCCAATAGTTACAGATATCACGTCAAGCGATCCCAGTGTCGACAAATCCAATCTGCCGCGCGAAACCAACCGCAAGGTTTACGAACAGATTATGAACGACATTAACGAAGCTGTTACGCTATTGAAAGACAAACCCGCACGTGCCGACAAGACTACCATTGACTACCAGGTAGCTTTGGGTATCCGCGCCAAAGTCAAACTCGTTATGGGTGATTACGCAGGTGCTGCCAAAGATGCAGCTGAGGCTCGCGCAGGATATACTCTTCTGAGTATAACCGACGTTTCGAAACCCGGTTTTAACGATTTGGCTATCTCTTCGTGGATGTGGGGTATAAAGATTCTGCCCGACAATATCACCGATGCTTATGAGTGCTGGCCGGGACAATTGTCATCGTTTGCCGATGGTTATACAATTGCAGTTGGTTGCTACAAAGACATCAATATCTTGCTGTACAGCAAGATTCCTGCTACCGACGTTCGTAAAGGTTGGTGGGTAGATGAAGACAGAAAATCGCCATTGATCGATGGACTCACTTGGAATGGATCGGGCGATATAGGCAATCTGAAGATTCAGGACGTCAAAGAGCCATTTAACGCCTATACCAATGTTAAGTTTAGCGCTTATCAAGACGAACTTGGTGGTTCGACCGGTGCCGGCGACTGGGTTATTATGCGTGCTGAGGAGATGTTGCTCATTGAGGCTGAAGGTTTGGCTATGAGTAGCCAAGAGGCCGCCGCCAAGACACTTCTTGAAGGCTGGGTTAAAACCTATCGCGATCCTTCGTATACCTGTAAAGCTACAAGTGCTGCCGGTCTGCGCAACGAAATTTGGATGCAGCGCCGCGTAGAACTTTGGGGTGAAGGTCACGCAGTTTTGGATCTGCTCCGTTTGGAGAAACCTATGGTTCGTTTCAACTCGCGAATAGCCAGTACAAATGTACCCGATGCTGCCAAATTCAATATCGCAGCCGATGCTCCTATGCGCCTGATGGTTATTCCTCAACGCGAAATATCGTCAAACAACGGTATCTCGGAGGATCAGAACAACCAAACCGGCAATATACCTAAGCCGGGTGATGGTGCAACTCTTACCGACGGCGTAACCGACTAATTGTCAGATACAAAAACTTATCTTATAAACAGAAGATTAATTATATGAAAAAGATATTTAGAATATTATCGTATGTCGTTATTGCGGCATTGATGCTCTCTTGCGGAGAGGCCGAACCCGTAGCAAGAACCGCATCGCCGGCCGAAAATACCGTTCAGGCGTACTTTTTAACAGGTGACAGCGGAAATGTAGAGACTCAAGAGTATTTAGACCCCGCAGCTCGCTCAATCCCTGTAATCATTGCTCGCGTTTTAGAACGTGACGAGAACGATGCAATCATTCCCGCTTCGGCTCCCGAGATTACGGTCAATGTATCGATAGATGACAAAACAGGCCTATTTACTATACCCGAAACGGTAACCATTGCCGCCGGAAAAGAGACCGCAACATTCAACATTACTATTGCCAACACAGTCGAAACGGGTATTAATTATATGGTCAAAATACGTGTTGCAGACAATCAAGGCAATGTTTACGGCACCGTCACAGGCGCCCCTGAGCTGACAAAAAAATTTATGTTGGTAAAATGGGTTGACCTTGGCGAAGTTACGGTTGTCGATGGTTTTCTGGAAATGTTGGGAATTCCAGAATATAAGGTTCACGTATTTTGGGGCGAAAGCACCATTATGTATAAAATACCTGGCTTTATGACCGATTTATCTGACAATGATGCTGTTGTTAACGCACCTGTTGACTTTACTTTCAATATAGATGCAAAAAACACCTTTATTGCTGACGGTCCTTCTGCGACTTTGGGTGGTTCAGCTGTTCGTATCTTCGATAGTGGACTACCGGTAGATGAGGTAGCCGGTCCTGGTGCAGGAACAGGGAATATTCTATTATTTACCGATATCTCGGAAGAATATTCACACTTTGATGCCAAGACACGAAAACTCGTCATCAATAGCTACTATGGCTTTAAAAACCTAAAGGGTACCACCAGTGGCTGGGGCTGGAAAGATATGATGTTCACCCTTCCAGCACTTCCATCCGAATAGAGAAGATGTTTCGAATTATTCAAAAGAGTCCGACCCCAAAAGGGTCGGCTCTTTTTTGTGGGTGGCAGTTGATTATTCGACTAAAAACCGATACCTTTGTTGTTGCTTTCGAAAACGAGTAACTAAATCAATCAAAATATGAACGACAATATCTCACGCAAGGCTGCCGACAACATTCGCATTCTTGCACTCTCGATGGTCGAAAAGGCCAAATCGGGTCACCCGGGCGGCGCTATGGGCGGTGCCGATTTCATCAATGTGCTCTACTCCGAATTCCTGCGCTACGACCCTGCCGACTATGCGATGCCTTTCCGCGACAGGCTGTTCCTCGACCCGGGTCATATGTCGCCTATGCTCTACTCGGTCCTTGCGCTGGCCGGAATTATGCCGCTCGACGAGCTAAAAGCATTCCGTCAGTGGGGCAGCATCACACCCGGCCACCCCGAGCGCGATTTGACCCACGCCATTGAGAACACCTCCGGCCCGCTGGGTCAAGGCCACGCTATGGCACTTGGGGCAGCTATTGCCGAACGTTTTCTGGCCGCACGTTTCGGCGAGTGGACAGCCCACAAGACCTACGCCTACATCTCGGACGGAGCTGTCGAGGAGGAGATTTCGCAGGGCGTTGGGCGGATAGCAGGCCATCTGGGGCTTGCGAACCTCATTATGTTCTACGACTCCAACAACATTCAGCTCTCAACCACGGTCGACGCCGTCGATACCGAAGATGTTGCCGCCAAATACCGCGCTTGGGACTGGAACGTACTGGAAGCCGACGGTCGTTCGGCCGACTCAATCCGCGCCGCACTCCGAGCCGCCACCGCCGAGCAAAAGCGTCCGACAATCATCATTGGCCGCACCACAATGGGTTGCGGCGCAGTCGATGCCGAGGGCAACTGCTTCGAGAATAAGGTTTCGACCCACGGCCAGCCCATCTCGGCCGCAGGTGCCGATGCCGCAGCCACCATTAAGGGGTTGGGCGGCAATCCCGACGACCCGTTTGAAATCTTCCCCGAGTCGGCCGAACTCTATGCGTCGCGCCGGAAGGAGTTGGAGCAGTGGGCAGCCGAACGCCGCAACGTGGAGGAGGCTTGGCGCAAAGCCAACCCTGAACTCGCTGCCAAACTCGACCTGTTTATGAGCGGCCGCACGCCCGAAATCGACTACTCGGCCATTTCGGTGGCCGAAAATGTGGCAACTCGCGGCGCATCGGCAACGGTCTTGGGCACATTTGCCGAAAAGATTGAAAATATGGTGGTTGCGTCGGCCGATTTGAGCAACTCCGACAAGACCGACGGTTTCCTGAAAAAGACCCGTGCGTTCTGCAAAGGCGATTTCGGCGGTCAATTCTTCCAAGCGGGCGTGTCGGAGCTGACGATGGCCTGCGTGATGAACGGTATGGCGCTTCACGGCGGCATCATTCCCGCCTGCGGTACCTTCTTCGTCTTCTCTGACTATATGAAGCCGGCAGTTCGTCTGGCCGCGCTGATGCGCATTCACGTGGTCTACGTCTGGTCGCACGACTCTTTCCGCGTGGGCGAGGACGGCCCAACCCACCAACCCGTTGAGCACGAGGCACAAATTCGTCTTATGGAGCAACTCCAAAACCACTCGGGCGAACGCTCGATGCTGGTGTTGCGTCCGGCCGACGGTGCCGAAACTGTTGCCGCGTGGAAAATGGCCGTCGAGGAGCATCGCCCCACGGCGCTGATACTTTCGCGTCAGAACATCAAGGATTTGCCCTCGGAGGGTTGCCGTCGCAAAGCGGCAATGGAGGGGGTTGCCAAGGGTGGCTACACGGTGGTCGACACCGCTGCACCCCAAGTTGTTCTGCTGGCAAGCGGCAGCGAGGTTGCCACTCTGGTAGAGGGTGCCGAACTGCTCAAAACGGAGGGTATCACGGCGCGTGTGGTTTCGGTTCCGAGCGAGGGACTGTTCCGCGACCAACCCAAAGAGTACCAAAAGGGCATACTTCCGTGCGGAATACTGCGTTACGGTATGACGGCCGGACTGCCTTCGACACTTGCAGGACTGGTTGGCGAATCGGGTCGCATACACGGAGTTGAGAGTTTCGGCTATTCGGCCCCCTATAAGGTTCTCGACGAGAAATTGGGCTTCAACGGCGCCACCGTAGCTCGCGAGGTCAAAGAGCTGCTGGGCAAGTGACATAATTTTGAACTTTGAATTTTGAATTTTGAATTAATTACGTATCTTTGCAGGCCTATTTTAGGCACATTTGGACATATTATTATATCAATTTATTGTAAATGAGCAAGATTTGCGAAATCACCGGTAAGACTGCTCAGTCGGGAAACAATGTTTCCCACTCGAACAGGCGCACCAAACGCCGTTTCGATTTGAACCTCAAAACGAAACGCTTTTGGAGCGAGGAGGAGAACCGCTGGATCACCCTCAAAGTGACCGCCAACGGTATCAAAACTATCAACAAAAAGGGACTTTCGGCTGCATTGAAAGATGCCAAAGCTGCCGAGAAAATCTATTAAACTCTTAGTTAAACTATGGCAAAAAAAGGTAAAGGCAACCGAGTACAAGTGATACTCGAATGCACCGAACAAAAGGCAAGCGGTGTACCGGGAATGAGCCGTTACATCACCACCAAAAACAAAAAGAACACACCCGACCGTATGGAGCGTAAGAAATACAATCCGTATCTGAAAAGGGTAACCGTTCACAGAGAAATCAAATAGCAAGGAGGACTGAACTATGGCAAAAAAAGTAGTTGCAACACTGAAACAAGAAGGCGCGGGTAAGGGCTTTACAAAGTGCATTAAGATGGTTAAATCGGAGAAAACCGGTGCTTACATCTTCAAAAGCGAAGTAGTACCGACCGAAGAGGTAAAAGAGTTTTTCGCAAAGAAATAATCTTTTCCCGATTATCCTCTTAATACAAAAGGCTTCTCTATTGCAGAGAGGCCTTTTGTGTTTATTGCCGTTGACCAATCGCAGGGTTCGTCAACGTTTTTTGAACGGCATTGGCAAGTTTTTTTTCACTTCAATGCAACAATTTATACCCATTGAGAGTCAATAGAATATAACACCATAAAAACTACCTGCAATAATGAAAACTTTCAAATTACTCTGTCTGTTTTTTGTCTGCCTCGCAACCGTGTGGTCGGCAGAGGCACAAACAGCCCGCCGATGGAGTGTCGGGTTGGGTTGTGGAATTGTCGATTTCGCCAAACTCAATCTGGACGGAGCGGCATATTCGCCTCTCTTCTGGGGAGTACAAGCCGATTACAACTGGATTGACACAGGCGGTAACGGCAGCGTTAGCGGCGGCATCGAGTACAAACGCATCGACGGACAAAACAACTTATTAGGGTCGTATCGCGTCGACTGCGACCGAAACATCATTGCACTTCGCGGACGTTGCCTGTTGGGTTCGTCGGAGCAGTTGCTGAACCTCTATTTGGGTTGTGCAATGGGCTTGACAGTCGAATTTTCGCACACCTACGGCACCGATTCCGACGGGAAGACGATTGACAGCCACCGAAACACCAGATCGCCTTACGGACGTGCCTTTGCAGGCCTGCGCCTCAGAGTGCTGCGTAACCTGCACCTCTATTGCGAGGCTGGTCTGCCGACCGAACAACTGCAACTTGGAGCGACGTTTCAATTCTAAAACGCAGCAAAGATGAAGACAAGACTTTATTTCACACTGCTGTTTGTGCTCGCCATTGCGGGCGCAGAGGCACAACCGCGCCTGCGGATTGCGGCCGGTGCAGGGCTTTATACCGTCGAATCGAACAAACTCACCGGGCACTCCTATTCGCCCTCGTTTTCGCTCTCGGCCGAGTACCGCGCTCTCGACTTTGGCACGCAGGGGCACCTCTATGCAGGTGTCGACCTGAAATATATGCGTAGCACGTGGGAGCGCGTTTCGACCTCCGACCCGTCGCAAACGACGCGCGACATCGACAACCTCTGCTACTGGGCGGTGCGTTCAGCATTCGCCTACGACCTTTGGGGCGGCGCAGCACAACTCTACGCAGGCGGTGCGGCAGGCATTCGTACCGACCGGCAGGACTACGACAAAACCGCAGGCGCTACGGTTTCGACCAATTTCAAAAAGTTGGAGTTGTATGGACGAGGGTTCGTCGGAGCGCGTGTAAGACTGCTGCCGTGGTTGGGGGTATTTGCCGAGGCAGGCGCACCCGTACACTCTATTCTTGGCGGCGTGTCGGTCGATTTCTGACAGTCACGGCATATATAACCATAAATATAGAACGAGGCCGGAAAAGCCTCGTTCTATATTTATGTGTGGTTTACGCCTCTCTCGGCGATTACTATTTCTCAACAGCAGCCTATTCGGCCGACTGTTGTTGGCCAGCCTCAATATCTTCCGTATCGGAATCGGCGACTGTTGCGGGTTCGGCTACCCTGACGGGTGGATTGCGCCACTCGTCGTAGTAATCAATCTTGAAGGCATCGGCCTGAGTGCGGTATTTCTCGATATTCGACGACGAGAGCCACGTGATGTAACCGCCCGTCACGCCCGCATCGAACAGTCCGCGTATCTCCTTTTCGACGTTTGCAGCATCGTAGGCAATTCCATTGGGGTCGACGTGGCGCATAACATTGTAGGCCTGCACCCACGAAAGTGCCACGGCAGGCGATGTGGTTTCTCCCTGACGAGCCACAACACGCTCACCCCAGGCTTTTAGAATGCGGTAGGGGTTGTTCCACGGCTTCGATACGCCGTAGTAATTATTGGTGAAGTGGTCGGGATAGGGCATTCCGCAGATTGCGTCGACCACGTTCGAAATGGCAGGCCAATATTGACCGTAAGCGGTTGTGTAGTTGGGATTGGCGACCTCGCCGAACACGTCGACCGAGACATAGGCACCGTCCTTGTGAATTTCGTCGCAGGCATACGTAACGAAGCGTTGAATTGCCTGTACCTTCGATTCGCCGTAGGAGTTGTGGTAGTCGATACTCTGCTCTATGGAGTTCATACGGTCGGGAAAACGCACATAGTCGAAATTGATCTCGTCGAAACCAAACTTCTGAACCGACTCACGCGCAAGAGCCACGTTAAACTCCCAAACACGACGGTTGTAGGCGCTCGGCCAGAACGACTTATTGTGCTTGAACGGTTGGCCGTCGGCCTTGCCCGTAATGGCGCACGAAGGGTTGTCGTTGACAAAGTAGGTATCTTTGAAACAGGTTATTCGGCCAACGGCATAGAAGCCCTCCTCGTGCAGACGGTCGACAACACGCTTGTAGAGCCGCGCGTTGTCGCCGGCGCGGCGAAAGTTGGTTGGCGAGTAGCGCTGCATTGCCTCGGCCTTGAAGCCCGGCACCTCGTTGTCTTTAATATCAACCACAAAGGTATTTATGCGCGTCTGCTTGGCAAGTGCGATGTAGTCTTCAATCTTCGAGAGTGTGGCCGACGAGGCATTAAGGTAGAGGGCATAACGCGAATGGGGCATAACATTTGACTCAAAGTGGGGTTTCTCGACAGGAAAGAAGTCGCACCCGATTGCCTTTCCGCCACCGAATGGGTTGCGTACGGCACCGTGAATCTTGTCCAAACGCTCCGAATCGTAACGCTCGGCGGCCTCTTTGGGTGTGAAAACCACATATTTCGAATAGACATATCCCTCGTTTTTGCCAAATGCAACCTTGTAGGCGCCAACCGTGCCATCTTCGTGCAGGGAGTCGAAACCGACCACGGCAAGTGCGGTCGATTTGTCGGCAAAGCCCACAATCTCCGACGAAGTAAGGTCTTTGAGCAGTGTCACAGGTGTGCGTACATAGACCGAATCCTCACGCACCGACTCTTCGCGATTGACCACGAGCGACCCCTCGGCCACGTAGCAGCTCTCGCCGTCAAACTCAACGGCCACGTATCGAACTTTGTCGTGACGCTCCACCGAAGCAGGATAAGCGCGCACCTCGGTACCGCGTATCACCTCGCCCGAGGGCGAGACAACGCCCTCTTCACTGATAGTGTAGAGCGTCACCGTAATGGTCGACGATGCCAGAAAACGAGGTTCGGCAACCTGCGGTTTATTGCCACAGGCACTGAGTGTTAAGGTCAACAAAACAGTTATCATACCGGCATTGTGCAGAGAGTGTTTCATTTTGATTCGGGTTAATGTTACAATGTTACATTGAATAAAACTACCGAGCGACAAAAGTACAAAAAAAAGAGATGCTTGCACTGCAACATTCGCTAAACATTTTAACGGAGCTTTGACAGAAAAATATGTTATTAAAAAAAACGCTATCTTCGCAGCGAAAAAAGAGTTGAAAACTATATTATTACTTAATTGATATGAAGAATTATCTACTTACAATTTTGGCCGCAGCAATCATCATTCCTGTGGCTGCACAACAACCCGACGAGTCGGCAACTGCACCCAAACCCACCCCCTCGCCTTGGACGTTGAAAGGAACCGCCTCAATCAATGCCTCGCAAATGTCGCTCTCGAACTGGGCGGCAGGCGGCGACCCGACCATTGCAGGCGATGCTGCGCTGACCTACTCGGCCGACTACAAGAAAGGGGTATCGCTCTGGCAGAACCGTCTGGAGCTGGCCTACGGTCTAAACCGCACCGAATCGAACGGTATGCGCAAGACCAACGACAAAATTTTCCTCTCGTCCTCCTATGGTTATAAGGTTGCCGAAAGCCTCTACGTGAGCGCATTGGCCAAGTTCAACACACAATTTGCCGACGGTTTCGACTACGCGACCAACCCGCGCACGCTCACTTCGGGATTTATGGCTCCGGCCTACATCTCGACCGGTTTGGGTATCATCTGGACACCCAAGGCGTGGTTCTCGGTCAACGCCTCGCCTGCCACTTGGCGCGGCACGATTGTCGATGTTGCATCGTTGCGCCCGATTTACGGATTGGAGGCCGACCAAAAGATGAAGAACGAGTTTGGTGGCAACGTGGTTTTGGAGGCAAAGGGGACGATTCTGAAAGAGCTGACCGCCTATTCGCGTTTGAACCTCTTTTCGAACTACCTCAAAGAGCCGCAGAATGTCGACGTGGACTGGACTCTGCAACTCAGTCTTAAAATCAACAAGTGGCTCTCGGCCAGCCTCTCGATGCACGCCATCTACGACGACGACATAATGATACCGCAAGCCGACGGCACCTCGAAACCCTGCCTGCAACTCCAAGAGGTGGCCGGCATCGGACTGCTGGTCAACTTCTAACCCACACCACGCAATACGAAAGGTGCCCGTCGAACGCTGTCGACGGGCACCTTTCGTATATAACTAACGACTAATTGAGCAAGTCTTTCAAAGTAACATTAATATTGCGCAACTTCAAGGACTCGACAACGGATAGCACACCGCAAACGATGAAGCCCACTCCGAAGAGAGCCACCAACAGGCCTTTGCCAAACGACTGCGAATAAATCAGCACGAGGGTTGCAATGACCACCAGCAGAATACCGCCGGCCAAGAGCCAACCGCTGCCCTTCACGGCAAAAGCATTCAAATCGCCTGCCAGACCAATCGTCATAAAACCGTGGTAGAGAATCCACAATCCCAAGATGACGGGCATAATGACCAGCGAAATGTAGATATTGCAGAGCAGAATCAGACCGAGAATAATGTCCAAAATGCCACCTGCAACCAATCCGCCGCGGCTGAGGAAGATGTTACGGCTGAACGACAACCCGACCTGTGCGATACCGGAAACGAGAAATACGATACCGAACAGCCACGCAAAAGTCAGATAGCTGCCTGCCGGATAGCAAAAAACAACGATACCCACGGCAACCAAAAGCAGACCTGCAATCAGAAGTAACCACCAGTTTTTTACAGCGTTGGTGGCGCGACGCGCCATACTTTCAAGAAATAGCCCCATAGTATTTATTTGTTTTGGTTGAGAAAATTTTTGTTTTCGGTTGTATTACGCAACACAAATAAAAAAGTTCTCCCCAAAGTAAAAACACGATATAACAATGGAACTATTGAACATTATTGGCGAAAATCGGAGATGTATTCCGGATTAAGGTAGATTGTTCTGCCCTCCTTTATGGTTGCCACCACCTGAATGTCCTCGATTTTGTCGGGAGCTACTGTGAGCGGATTGGCACTCAGAATGACAAAATCGGCCAGTTTGCCCACCTCGATTGAACCTTTCGTCTGCTCCTCAAAATATTGGTAAGCGCCGTTAATGGTCAGCATACGAATTGCCTCCATAGGCGTAATTGCCTGATTGGGGCCAATTTCGCGACCGTCGCGCGTGCGACGCAACACGGCATTTTGGATTGTGCGGAGCATATTGGGCGGCACCACAGGCGAATCTTGGTGCAGGGTGACGTTTATGTTGCGTTTGGTGGCCGAACGTAGCGGCGAAATCTGCGAGCCGCGTTCGGGGCCGAGCGTCGAAGTAAGGTGGTAGTCGCCCCAGTAGTAGGTGTGGTCGGCAAAAAACGAGACATTCACCCCCTCTGCCTCGGCGCGATCAAGTTCCTCTTCCGTAATGGTTTGAGCGTGAATCAGTACGGGGCGCAGGTCGTCGATCGAGCCCGTGTCGCGCCTCACGCGCTGCCAGATTCGCAGAAATTGATCTATGGCAGCGCTGCCGTTGGTGTGGGCATAGACCTGCCAACCGTTTTCGACAGCCTCGCGCAACTGACGGTACAGCTCCTCGTCGCTCATCGACCCCGTACCGCGGTAGTCGGGCGCCATTCCGTCGGGGACAATGTAGTAAGGCTCTTGCAGCCAAGCTGTTTTGGCCTGTGGCGAGCCGTCGAGAATCAGTTTCACGCCTGCCTCCTTGATTCTGTCGCGGTAGCGTGCCTCGCTGCTGCGTCCCTCCATAATCTGCGGCGAACCGTAGTCGACGATATCGATTTTGAGCGAATCGCCGCGCGCATAGAGCTCCTCGACGGTTTGCGGAATAGGGCTTCCGGCACCGTCCTGCGCGGTTGTAATGCCATAGAAGGCGTAGAGGTCGACAGCACTTTTGAGCAGTTCAACAGGGTCGTCGGTGTTGGTTTTCAGTGGATCGGTCATCACCTCGGGATCGTAGTAGAGGCGGAAGAAGGCATCTTCGTCTATCTGTCCGTTGGGGTTGCCATTGCTGTCGCGCCCGATAAGAGCGCCAAAGCGGTCGGTGGCGGCGCTGCCCTTGCGGTAGCCCAACACTTCGAGCCCTCGGTGGTTGACAACTGCCGTGTGGTTGGAAGCGTGCACGACCACAACGGGAAACATTGTTGAGATTTTATCAAGGTCATCGGCCGTGGGCTTGGCGGCATTGGGGAATACGGTGTTGTCGTAACCTGTGGCCACAAACCAGTCGCCCTCATCGAGGGTCGATGCCTCTTTGGATTTTGTGTACCACTTATCGGCCTCGCGCCGACCGATTGCAACCAACGAGTCGATGTTGACAACGCCTTCGGCCGGCGAGAGGTCGGCGAACTTGCCCACCATCGAGATGTGGGAGTGGGAGTCGACAAAACCGGGCATCATCACCAGTCCGTCGAGGTCGATACGCTCGGTCGAAGGCAACGCCCGACGCATCAGGGTGGCAGTGCGGCCGACGGCCACAATCACTCCGTCGCCCACCAAAACAGCCTCGGCAGTCGAGTTTCTCTCATCAACCGTGATGATTGTTCCGCCATAGTAGAGTTGCGTTGTGGCGTACTTTGAAAGGTTTGACCCGCAGCCCGTCAGAAGCAACGGAATCATAAGGATTACAACTGTTTTCATCTGAAAAAATAATAAATAAATTTTCTCCAACGACTATGCCAAATTAATTATTGCTACTTTTGTGGCGAATCGGCGCGGAAGTTTCGTCGCTGCCCCTGAAAATGGGGGAGAGGAAAGTCCGAGCAACACAGGGCAGCGTGCTTTCTAACGGAAAGTTGTCCGCAAGGGTAAGGTTCAAGGTAACAGAAAACGACCGCCCGCAAGGGTAAGGGTGAAAAGGCGGGGTAAGAGCCCACCGGCCGCGTGGCGACACTGCGGAGCTGTACTACCGACGCGTTGCAAGGCCAAGTATATCGGCATCTAAGGACTGCCCGTCCGCTGCCGAGGGGTAGGCTGCTGAAACCTGCGTGCAAACGCAGTGCGTAGATAAATGACGAAGACCCCGCAAGGGGTACGGAACTCGGCTTATATTCCGCACCGATTTTTTTATTAACAACAACAAAATCTCTATGTTGAACCAAAGCATCGACATAAATCTCTACGACTATACGTTGCCCGAGGAGCGGATTGCTAAATTTCCGCTCGAAAAGCGCGACGAATCGAAACTGCTCGTCTACCGCAACGGCACAATTTCGCACCGACAGTTCAAAAACCTCGACGAGGTATTGCCCTGCGGAGCGCTGTTGGTCTTCAACAACACGAAAGTTTTCCGTGCCCGAATAATTATGCACAAACCGAGCGGTGCCCGAATCGAGGTCTTTTGCCTCGAACCCTACGACCCGGCCGACTACGAACGCGCTTTTGCCGCACGCGGCAAGAGCCGTTGGCTCTGTATGATCGGCAACCTCAAAAAATGGAAAGAGGGGTCGCTCGCAATAGATTTCGACTACGGCGGCCAACCCTGCCAGCTCACGGCCGAACGCGGCGAGCAGGTTGGCAAAGCGCACGTGGTTTCGTTCGAGTGGAACGCCGACTGCTCGTTCGGCGAACTGGTCGAACACTTGGGACGCATTCCAATTCCGCCCTACCTGAACCGCGAGAGCGAAGAGATCGACAATCTGCGCTACCAGACGGTCTACTCCGTTACCGAAGGCTCTGTTGCAGCACCCACGGCAGGGTTGCACTTCACCGACGAACTGCTCGAAAGGCTCATTAAAGAGGGCGTGGAGACCGATTTTGTAACGCTTCACGTCGGCGCAGGCACCTTTCTGCCCGTCAAGGAGCGCGACGCAATCCGGCACCCGATGCACACCGAACACTTCTCGGTCACAGCGGCGGCACTCGACAAACTCATCGCTCACGAGGGCTGCACGGTGGCCGTCGGCACCACTTCGGTACGCACGCTCGAATCGCTGGCCGCATTGGGCTACCGAATCATTTCGAGCGGCTCGCCCGACACGGACCGCACCGTAGGGCAGTGGGAAATCTACGATATTCCGCCCCAAATCACTCGGCAACAACTTCTTGGGGCAGTGGCCGACTATATCTCTTCACATAAACTTGAAGAGTTGAAGGCCTCGACACAGATAATGATTACACCCTCGTACAAATTCCGCACGATAGACGCTCTCGTCACCAATTTCCACCAGCCTAAAAGCACTCTTCTGCTGCTGATTGCAGCGGTTGTGGGCGACGATTGGCACCGCATCTACCGCTATGCTATGGACAACAGCTTCAGATTTCTCTCCTATGGCGACAGCTCGATACTCTTCTGCTGATTTTCTGCCCACCTCGGTGCACGAAGTCGAGGCGCTCGGTTGGGACGCAATCGACGTGATACTCTTCACGGGCGATGCCTACGTCGACCACCCCTCGTTTGGGGCGGCAGTCATCGGGCGCACGTTGCAGGCCGAGGGTTACCGCGTGGCCATAGTTCCGCAACCCAACTGGCGCGACGATTTGAGGGATTTCCGCAAGTTGGGCGTTCCGCGGCTGTTTTTCGGAGTTTCGGCAGGTGCAATGGATTCGATGGTCAACCACTACACAGCAGCCAAACGTTTGCGCCACGACGATGCCTACACCCCCGACGGAGCAGGCGGACGGCGTCCCGACCGCGCAGTTAAGGTCTATACCAAAATTCTCAAAGAACTCTATCCCCATACGCCCGTGATTATCGGCGGCATCGAGGCCTCGCTTCGACGACTGACCCACTACGACTATTGGGACGACCGACTGATGCCTTCGATTTTGGCCGAGAGCGGTGCCGACCTCTTGATGTACGGTATGGGCGAAAAGAGCATTGTCGATGTTGCTGCCGCACTTCGCAACGGCTATAATGCCAAACTGTTGCGTCGTCTGCGCCAAGTGGCTTTCCTGTCCGACCGCGATTATGTCGAACGGCTCGACCCCGACCACACACTGCGCCTTAACTCCTACGAAGAGTGTTGCAGCAGCCCAAAGGCATTTGGCCAAAATTTCTGTACAATCGAGACCGAGAGCAACCGCCTAGCGCAGAACGACACCATTGTCGAGGGTGTTGGCGATCGCTTTGTTGTGGTCACACCACCCTACCCACGCCTTTCGACCGACGAGTTGGACCGTGCATTCGACCTGCCCTACACACGTCTGCCCCACCCTCGTTACAAAGAGCATCGGATTCCGGCCTACGAGATGATAAAGCACTCCATCACGCTTCATCGCGGCTGCTTTGGAGGGTGCTCGTTCTGCACCATCTCGGCTCATCAAGGCAAATTCATCTCGTCGCGCTCCGAGCGGAGCATTATGGCCGAGGTCGAAGCGGTCAAAAAGATGCCCGACTTCAAAGGCTACATCTCCGACATTGGCGGCCCTTCGGCCGATATGTATGCTCTGGGCGGAGTTAACGAGGAGCTTTGCAGACGCTGCACGCGCCCGTCGTGCCTTACGCCGCGACAGTGCCCCAACCTAAACCGCGACCTGCGACCGCTTACCTCGCTCTATAAAAAAATCAACGCCGTCGACGGCATCAAAAAAGCCTTTGTCGGCAGCGGCATACGCTACGACCTCTTTGAGGGCAAAAATGGCGAAGACTATCTGCGCGAACTCCTTGTGGGCCACACCTCCGGCAGGTTGAAAGTCGCCCCCGAGCACACCGAACCAAAGGTGCTCGAACTGATGCGCAAGCCCCGTTTCGAAGAGTTCGAAAAGCTCTACGAAGATTTCTGCCGCATCTGCCGTGAGGAGGGGCTCGACTACCAGCTGATACCCTACTTCATCTCGTCGCACCCGGGGTGCACGGAGCAGGATATGAAAAAGTTATCAACAAAGTGCCGTTCGCTCCACCTCTTCACCGATCAGGTTCAAGACCTCACCCCAACGCCTATGACGCTCAGTTCGGTTATGTACTTTACGGGCGAAAACCCCTATACGGGCGAAAAATTGTATGTTGCCAACAGTATGAAAGATAAGTGTCAACAAAAAAGTTACTTTTTTGACCCTCGTCGAAGCGGCAAGCGTTAGGAAAAATGTGTACCTTTGGGTTACAAACCCAAAGAACAATGGCAGACAATAACTATTCGCAGCGCCGTCGCAACAATCAGGACGCCTACAATACCCTCACCGACACTTCGGGCGTAGTTCCACCACAGTCTCTCGAACTTGAAGAGGCCGTGTTGGGTGCGCTGATGCTCGAAAAAGACGGCATCATTACCATTCAGGAATATCTGAGCGCCGAAGCATTTTACAGCGAACAACATCGCAAAATCTACCAAGCCATCGAAGAGCTTGCTTCGGAGCTGAAACCCATCGATATGCTGACCGTCACCGAGAAGCTCAAAGAGAAACGCGAGCTCAAAGCGGTGGGCGGTGCACAGTTTCTGGCACAACTGACCCAAAAGGTCGCCTCGGCATCGAACCTCGAATTTCACGCCCAGATTGTTGCACAGAAATATGTGCAGAGGGAGTTGATTCGTGCGGCGACCGAGATTCAGCGCCGTTCCTACGACGAGTCGACCGACATCAGCGACCTTATCGACTACGCCGAGCAAGAGGTCTTCAAGGTGTCGGAGGGCCATATCACGCGCGATGTACAGAGCGCCAAAAACATCTGGCTCAAAACGATAGGCGCCATCGAGGAAGCGACCAAAAACGGTGGCACGCTCAACGGTGTTCCCAGCGGTTTTACCGACCTCGACCGAATGACGTTAGGCTGGCAACCCTCCGATCTGATTATCATAGCCGCGCGTCCCTCTATGGGTAAAACGGCCTTTGTGCTCTCAATGGCACGCAACATCACCGTCAATCACGAAAAGCCGGTTGCCTTCTTCTCGCTCGAGATGAGCTCTACACAGCTTATGATGCGTCTGATTGTGGCCGAATCGCAACTGCCCTCAACCGACGTGCGTTCGGGTCGTCTGACCCCCGAGCAGTGGTCGCACCTCGAACAATCGACCAAACCGTTGGCCGAGGCGCCGATGTTTATCGACGACACGCCTGCACTCTCGATTGCCGAGTTCCGTTCCAAAGCACGTAAGCTCAAATCGCAATACGACATTCAGCTGATTATCATCGACTACCTTCAACTTATGACCGGTTCGGTCGACACGCGCGGCAACCGCGAGCAGGAGGTTTCGTCCATCTCGCGTTCGCTCAAAGCCATAGCCAAGGAGCTGAATGTACCAATCATAGCCCTTTCGCAGCTCAACCGTTCGGTCGAGTCGCGCGGCGGCAGCAAGCGCCCGCAACTCTCCGACCTTCGCGAGTCGGGAGCCATTGAGCAGGACGCCGATATTGTAGCTTTCATTCACCGCCCCGAATACTACGGGCTCAACGAGGACGAGGGCGGCAACTCGACGGCAGGATTGGCCGAATTGATTGTTGCCAAGCACCGTAACGGCGCAGTCGACACCGTCAAACTGCGCTTCCGCAGCGAACAGGCACGTTTCACCGATTGGGACGAGATAGTCTCATTGAGCACTCCGAGCAAGAGCTACGAAAGCGATATGAACGGCAACCTCTCGTCCTATGGCGAGGAGTCGTTTGCCGCCGACGGTTCGCAGACTCGCGGCACCGCCCGAACCACCTACGACAACGACGCACCATTCTAAAACCACTCCTAAAAATAGCGCCAAACAATGTTCGTCAGATGTTTTACAGGCAGCATAGTAGGCATCGATGCCATTAAAGTCGATGTCGAAGTCAACCTTTCGCCGGGTATGGGAATGTTTTTGGTCGGCCTGCCCGACAACGCCGTCAGAGAGAGTTCGGAGCGCATACGTTCGGCCTTTCTGAACTGCGGACTCAAAATGCCCGGACGCAAAACGGTTGTCAACCTCGCTCCTGCCGACCTCAAAAAGGAGGGTTCGGCGCTCGACTTGGCCATAGCCGTGGGCATTTTGGCAGCCTCAGAGCAGATACCGACCGAGGGGCTCGACAGGTGGATTATTGCGGGCGAATTGTCGCTCGACGGAGGCGTAAAGCCCATTCGCGGTGCGCTGCCGCTGGCCATTGCAGCCCGACGTGAAGGCTTCGGCGGAGTGATTCTGCCCTCGGCCAACGCCGAGGAGGCCGCCGTTGTGGAGGGAATCGATGTTATTGGTGTTGATACGATTGCCCAAACAGCCGCCTTTTTGAGCGGCACCGAGAGCATCTCGCCCACCCACATTGCAGTGCGTGAACTCTTTGAGCAGAATGCCAACCGCTATACCGACGATTTTTCCGATGTGCGCGGTCAGGCCTATGCCAAACGCGCTTTGGAGATAGCGGCAGCCGGTGGCCACAACATTTTGATGATTGGCTCCCCCGGTTCGGGCAAAACAATGCTCGCCCGACGTATGCCCACCATTATGCCGCCACTCGAAATCGACGAGGCGCTCGAAACCACCAAGATTCACTCCGTGGCCGGCAAACTCGGCAGCGAAAGAGGACTGATGACCACACGCCCGTTCCGTTCGCCTCATCATATGGCCTCGGCAGTGGCACTCGTAGGCGGCGGCAGCAACCCCCAACCGGGCGAAATATCGCTTGCCCACAACGGCATTCTCTTTCTCGACGAGCTGCCCGAGTTCGGACGCAGCATATTGGAGGTTCTGCGGCAACCACTTGAAGAGAAACGCATTACGGTGTCAAGAGCAAAATACAGTGTCGTCTATCCGGCCAACTTTATGCTCGTGGCAGCTATGAATCCCTGCCCGTGTGGTTACTACAACCACCCCACAAGAGAGTGCGTCTGCTCGCGTTTTGCGGTCGAAAAATATATCAACAAGATTTCAGGCCCGTTGCTCGACCGAATCGACATACAGATTGAGGTGACCCCCGTGCCAAACGCCGAGATGATCGAATCGCATACGGAGGAGCCGAGCGAGCGTATTCGCGAGAGGGTTGTCGAAGCACGCCGCCGTCAGGCCGAACGCTTTGCCCACATCGAAGGGGTTCACACCAACGCTATGATGAACCGCAAGATGATGCAGGAGTTCTGCCGGATAGACGAACCCTCGAAAACCTTGCTCTCACGCGCTATGGAGCGTCTTTCGCTCTCGGCACGCGCCTACGACCGAATCATCAAGGTGGCACGCACCATAGCCGACCTCGACCACAAGGAGAATATTGAGGCCTCACACATTGCCGAAGCCATCGGCTACCGCAACCTCGACCGCGCAGGTTGGGGAGCAAAACAGTAACCCGCCAACTATCGACCCCAAACGATGAAAAGTTCACCGGCCGAGGGTGCTCCGTTTGTCAAGATTTTGCCGCTTGTAGTAGTGGCCGTAGTGGTGTCGCCCCTGCTGCGAATCGGCATCGTGTGGCTCACTGCCCTTTGGGCGGTCGTAACAGCCTCGGCGCTACTGCTTCACCGCTATCGTTGGGGCGGAGTGTTGGCGGCTTTGGCGGTGATGATGACGGCAATCATAGTGGTCGACCTGCGCCACTCGGGGAGTGTGCCGCCGCTTGACAGACAGATAGAAATGGTTGTCAAGGTGAACGATACGCAGCCCACGGGCGGCAAGTGGTTGCGCTCGACGGCAGAGTTGGAGCGTTTCAGAACTCCCGAAAGCGACTGGCAACCGAGCCTGAAACTCTTGGTGCTCTACGCCGACACTGCCGCAGGAATCGAGATTGGCGGTCGCTACGATTTTTGTGGACGCATCTTACCCCTCTCGCGCGAGGGGCTCTACGAAGGCTATGCAAGGCTGATGCACCACCGCGGCTACGTAGGCAGTTGTTTTGTCAATGCCGACGGCACGACCGAGGTGCTTGCTCCCGACCTACGGGGGCTGGTGGTGGCGGCACGAAAAACCCAACACGCTGCTGCCAAACGTTTTGACCAACTAAATATGCCTGCCGACTGCGCAGCCGTGGCAAAGGCTATGACACTCGGGCTGCGTTCTTCGATAGACCAACAGCTCAAAGAGGGTTACGCCCGTTCGGGCACAGCCCACCTGTTGGCGGTGTCGGGACTTCACGTCGGCATTGTCGTAATGTTGCTCAATGCCCTGCTCTATCTGTTGCCGGCTTTGGGACGCAACGGCCACATCATAAAAAACATCATTGTCATAGTGGTAATCTGGCTCTATGCTCTGCTTACCGGCCTGTCGCCCTCGGTTGTGCGTGCAGCGGTGATGTTCACTGCTCTGCAAGTAGGGCTGGCAACCGGAGGCTACCGCTCGGCCACAAACATACTCTTTGCAGCGGCATCAATTATGCTGCTTCTGAACCCCGACTACCTATACGACATCAGTTTTCAGCTCTCGTTTTTGGCCGTTGCGGGCATTGCCGTCGGCTTCGGGCCACTGATGCACCTTGTTGAGAGCCGCAGTCGACTTCTGAATCTGTTTTGGGGCGTGTTCATCGTAGGGTTGTGTTCGACGTTGGCAACCGCGCCGCTCACAGCGTGTCAGTTTGGGCGAATCTCGCTACCGGGCATTTTCATCAACCCGGTTGTGATAGTTTTGGCCAATATTGTTGTACTTTTGTCGTTGGTGTGGATAGCGCTACCCATAGCATCGCTTGGTGGTCTGTTCGGCAAGGCAATAGCTCTGACAGCCGGAGCGCAGAACAAGATTGTCGAGTGGACGGGCGCACAGAGCTGGGCCTCTTGGCAGATCGAACTGCCCGTATGGGCGACCATAACTTTCTACGCCGCAGCAACCATTGCCATAATTGCCTTATATTCGCTTAAAAGGAGGGAAAAAGATTGGAAACTAATGAGATAGAGTTGTTCTATTCAGAAGCGTTTCGCGCTGAAGTAGAACGAAACATCGGTCGCGACCCGCTGAAAATCGCGCTCGACCGCCACGTTGTCAACCCACGCGAAGTGGCCGACGAGGTCAAGTACCTGCAACGCGCGCGAACCAAGTTGCCCACCTATTGGGCACACCGCGCACACCTGCCACAGAGGGCTTTCGAGCAATCGAGCAGCGAAGAGTGCGCCGCCCACAAAGAGTTCCGCGGCCACACGGCAGTCGACCTGACCTGCGGTTTGGGAGTCGACACGCTCTACCTTGCCAAAGGGTTCGACCACGTAACGGCCATTGAGCGCGACCCGCTGTTGGCCGAGGTTGCCAAACGAAACTTTGCACTTATGGGTGTCGACAACGTAGAGGTTGTGTGCACCACGGCCGAAGAGTATGTCAAAACTATGGCTAAGGTCGATTTGGTCTATGCCGATCCCGACCGACGCAATGCCGAGGGCAAAAAGATGGTCTGTCTGGCCGATTGCTCGCCCGATATCACCGCCCTGTTGCCGCAGTTGAAGAGTAAGAGCAGCACCGTGGTAGTGAAACTGTCGCCGCTGTTCGACATCGACGAAGCTCTGCGCCTGTTTGGTAAGTCGGTCGAAGTCGACACAGTTTCGCTCGGTGGCGAGTGTAAAGAGCTGCTGGTCACCATATCCGACACATTTGAGCGTCCGCAGATAAAAGCGAGCGTCATTGGGCGAGGCTCGTTCGTGGGCAACGAAAGTCGCTGCCTCGGCAGCGGTTTCGACGGCAAATACCGCTATGTAATCGTTCCCGATGCCGCATTGCGCAAAGCACGGCTCTCGGGTCAATACTTTGCCGGGTTGGGCATCGACACCTTCGCCGACGATGGCTACGGATTCTGCAACTCGCTGCCCTCCAACGCACTACTTGGTCGTACCGAGAGCATCATCGAGTGTCTGCCCTACCAACCCAAAGAGTTGCGTAGGAAACTATCGCGTACAATAACGCTCACCCGACACGGCTTTACGCTCTCGACCAAAGCCATACTCGCAGCGCTTGGCGTTCGCGAAGGGGGCACCGACCGCTGGATTTTTGCCGAAATCGAACACAACCTTTGGGCGATTCATCTAAAACCGATAAATTTGTAACTGTTATGAGGGTGACAATCATAGGCAGTGGCAATGTGGCCGAAGCACTTGCTCGCGCAGTTGCTCGATGCAGCAGCGCCGAATTGGCAGGCATTGCGGCTCGCAACATCTTGCGCGGCAACGCAATAGCCGGTGAGGTTGGTTGCGATTGTTATGCTTTGGACAAAGCACCCGAGGCCGACCTCTATCTGATTGCCGTCAGCGACTCGGCTGTGGCCGATGCCGAACAAGCGACACACTTCTCATCGGGGGCTGTTGTGGCACACACGGCAGGCGCAGTATCGATTGACGCGCTGCACACCCCCGACCACGGAGTATTATACCCCTTTCAGACCTTTACTGTGGGCCGCGAGGTCGATTTTGAGCCGATTCCGATACTCTTCGACGGCAACACCCCGAAGGCCGCCGACACGATTCGTTCGTTGGCCGAGATGCTCTCTCGCAGCGTTTTCAGGGCCGACGACCAGCTACGGCGCAGGGTTCACCTGTCGGGCGCATTCGCCTGCAACTTTGTAAACCGACTCTACGGCATTGGTGGCGAAATACTCGCCGAGGCCAATCTACCGTTCGAACTGTTGAAACCGCTAATTGCCGAGACTGCCGCCAAAGCGCTCTCAACCGACCGTCCTCAGAAAGTTCAGACGGGTGCGGCAGTGAGGGGCGACCTCTCTTCGCAGCAACGCCACCTGGAACTGCTCGCGGACGACGCACGAAAAACCGAAATTTATAAATTGATAAGCAAAGAGATATGGGAAACTTCAAAGAAGATATAGCCTCGGCCGAAGCCTTCGTGTTCGATGTCGACGGCGTGTTTACCGATGGCAAGATAATTCCGCTGGCCGACGGCGATTTCATTCGCGCCTACTACGCCAAAGACGGCTACGCCGTAGCCTACGCCGTGAGCCGCGGCTACACTGTTGCGGTCATCTCGGGCGGGCGCGGCCAAACGCTCGAACGACGCTTTCGCCACTTGGGTGTCAAGGAGTTGCACATCGACGTGTGCGACAAATTGGGCTGTCTGAAAGAGATTATCGGACGGCTCGGGCTCAACCCCGAGAAGGTTATTTTTGTGGGTGACGACATTCCCGATTTGGAGTGTATGAAGTACGTGGGACTACCGGTCTGCCCTGCCGATGCCGCGTCGGAGGTCATTGAGGCCTCGCGCTACGTGTCGGAATACGACGGTGGGCGCGGTTGCGTTCGCGACATTGTCGAGCAGGTTTTGCGTGCGCGCGGCGATTGGGCGCAGGACTCCAAAGGCGTCACCACCAGCAACACCACCGTCTCGGCCTAACGGCCACGCAGCCCCTTTGTGTGATTAAGAAGTGGCGAGATGCAACGCTCTGGTTTTTGGAACAAACGGAGCATACTATACGTATGTGAGTATTGCTCTAAAAACCTACGAAGCAGGCAGATTGCCACTTATTAGTCGCCCTCAACTCCTTCACAGACAATAAGAGCCGAAGCGTAATACTTCGGCTCTTATTGTCTGTATTGACTCCTTACGGAGCAGAGTAGCTTATGTGTTACTGTTGATCGGGCACAATAGAGTTGTACTCGGCTTTCGAAGCGACCAAAATGTCGTTCCAATCGCGCGTACCGGTACCGGCCGGAATCAGGTGGCCGCAGATAACGTTCTCTTTGAGGTTTTCGAGAGTATCGGTCTTGCCATAAATGGCAGCCTCATTGAGCACTTTGGTGGTCTCCTGGAACGAAGCGGCCGACATAAAGCTGCTGGTTTGCAGCGCGGCGCGAGTGATACCTTGGAGCACCTGACTCGAAGTTGCGGGAACCATATCGCGTGTAACGACAGCCTTCTGATCCTTGCGTTTGAGCGACGAGTTTTCGTTGCGCAACTGGCGGACCGAGATGATCTGACCGAGCTGGAAGTTCTGCGAATCGCCTGCGTCGGTAACAATAACCTTGTCGTAGATCGAGTCGTTGACCTCCATAAACTCCCACTTGTCGACCACCTGTTCGGGCAGGAAACGTGTATCGCCCGGGTCGTTTATCTGAACCTTGTTCATCATCTGACGAACAATGACCTCAAAGTGTTTGTCGTTGATCTTCACACCCTGACCGCGATAGACCTCCTGTACCTCGTTGACGAGGTACTCTTGGACTTTGGTCGGGCCCTGTATTGCCAGAATGTCGCTCGGAGTAATCGAACCGTCCGAGAGAGGCATACCTGCTCTGACGTAATCGTTCTCCTGAACCAAAATCTGACGCGTCAGAGGCACAAGATACTTCTTGACGTTGCCGTCACGAGCCGTAACAATGATCTCACGGTTACCACGTTTGATGGTACCGAACTTAACCTCACCGTCGATTTCGCTGACAATGGCAGGATTCGACGGGTTACGAGCCTCGAAGAGTTCGGTAACACGCGGCAGACCGCCGGTGATATCGCCTGCTTTACCAAACGAGCGCGGAATCTTGATCAGAATTTCGCCCGCTTTGATACGTGCGTTCTCTTTCACAACGATGTGGGCACCCACAGGCAAGTTGTACTGTTTCTGTTCGATGCCGTCCTTGTCGACGATCTTGATGACAGGGTTCTTGGTCTTGTCACGCGATTCGATGATGACCTTCTCGCGCAGACCGGTCTGCTCGTCAAATTCGTCACGGTAGGTAACGCCCTCGGTAACATTGCTGAAAGCCACCTTACCGTCGAACTCCGAGATGATTACGGCATTGAAAGGATCCCACTCGCAAATGATGTCGCCCTTCATAACCGACTCGCCGTCGAGCTTGAAGAGGGTCGAACCATAGGAGAGGTTATAGGTAAACAGGACGCTGCCTGTCTCTTTGCTAATGATGCGCAACTCGGCCAAACGGCTGACCACAAGATTCTTGACATTGCCGTCCTTATCTTTGGTTTTAATCAGTCGAAGGTCGTCGATTTCGAGTGTGCCGTCGTATTTGGCAGCCAAACGGTTGTCGATAGCCGAGCCACTGGCAACACCACCGACGTGGAAGGTACGCAGTGTAAGCTGTGTACCGGGCTCGCCGATACTCTGCGCTGCAATGACACCCACGGCCTCGCCCTTCTGGACCATACGGCCTGTGGCAAGGTTACGTCCGTAGCACTTGGCGCAGACACCGCGACGCGACTCGCAGGTGAGTACCGAACGAATCTCGACAGCTTCAATAGGCGATTTCTCGATCTTCTCGGCAGCATCTTCGTTGATCTCGTCGCCGGCACGAACAATCAGTTCGCCCGTCAGCGGGTGTACAACGTCCTCGACTGCCGTACGGCCCAAGATGCGGTCGTAGAGGGTCTGGATCACGGCATCGTTGCGTTTGACGGCAGTAGCTGTCAGACCGCGCAGAGTTCCGCAATCCTCCTCATTGATAATCACATCGTTGGCCACGTCGACCAAACGACGGGTAAGATAACCTGCATCGGCCGTTTTCAGTGCGGTATCGGCCAAACCTTTACGCGCACCGTGAGTAGAGATGAAGTACTCCAACACCGAAAGTCCCTCCTTGAAGTTCGAAAGAATTGGGTTCTCGATGGTTTGACCGCCTTCGGCACCCGACTTCTGAGGTTTGGCCATCAGACCACGCATACCGCTGAGCTGACGAATCTGCTCCTTGCTACCACGCGCTCCCGAATCCAACATCATAAAGACGGGGTTAAATCCGTCCTGATCGGCTTTCAGGTGGTTGTAAACGGCCTGCGTCACACGGTTGTTGACGTTTGTCCAAACGTCGATAACCTTATTGTAACGCTCGTTGTTGGTGATAAGACCCATATTGTACTGTTCGAGGAACTCTGCAACCTGTTTGTTGCCGTTCTCGACCAATGTTTTCTTCTCCTCGGGAATGATAACGGCATTGAGGTTGAACGAAAGTCCGCCCTTGAATGCCATACGATAACCGAGTGCTTTGATTGCATCGAGGAAATCGGCGGCTTTGTCGGCACCCGATTTCTTGATTACCACACCGATAATATCTCTCAAAGTGTTCTTTTTCAGAATAATATTGATGTAGCCAACTTCTTTCGGAACAACCTGATTGAAGATTATACGTCCGACCGAGGTGTTCTTGATGCAGGTCATCGGTGTACCCTCTTCGTCGACCGTGTCGATCTTCACGCGGATCAACGAGTGAATGTCGACCTTGCCCTCGTTGTAGGCAATGATTGCCTCTTCGGGACCGTAGAAGGTATATTGCGGAACCACACCGTCTTTGGCTTTCAGATCGCCGTTTTCGATATCGTCCCAACGGTTCAGCTTGCCGCCCTTTTCGGTCAGCTCCTTGCGGAAGACAGCCTTATCGCGCTCGCTGCGTTCCTCCACGCCATACATCTTGGTGATGTAATAGAGTCCCAGAACCATATCCTGCGAAGGAACGGTGATAGGTGCACCATTGGCGGGGTTCAGAATGTTGTGCGAACCGAGCATCAGCAGCTGTGCCTCCAAAATGGCGGCATTGCCGAGTGGCAGGTGGACTGCCATTTGGTCGCCGTCGAAGTCGGCATTGAATGCCGTACAAGCCAGCGGGTGGAGCTGCATTGCCTTGCCCTCGATAAGTTTGGGCTGGAAGGCCTGAATACCCAGACGGTGCAACGTCGGGGCACGGTTCATCAAAACGGGGTGACCCTTGATGACGTTTTCCAGAATATCCCAAATGACGGGGTCTTTGCGGTCGATAATCTTCTTGGCCGATTTGACGGTCTTGACGATTCCGCGCTCAATAAGTTTGCGAATGATGAACGGCTTGTAGAGTTCGGCCGCCATATCCTTCGGAATACCCATCTCGTGCATCTTCAACTCGGGACCCACGACGATAACCGAACGAGCCGAGTAGTCGACACGTTTACCCAAAAGGTTCTGGCGGAAACGGCCTTGTTTACCTTTCAAGCTGTCGCTCAACGATTTGAGCGGACGGTTGCCCTCGGTCTTCACAGCGTTGGTCTTGCGCGAATTGTCGAACAAGCTGTCGACAGCCTCCTGCAACATACGTTTCTCGTTACGCAGAATGACTTCGGGAGCCTTGATTTCGATGAGTCGTTTCAGACGGTTGTTGCGAATAATCACGCGGCGGTAGAGGTCGTTCAGATCCGAAGTGGCAAAACGGCCGCCGTCCAGCGGAACCAGAGGACGCAATTCGGGAGGAATCACGGGGATCACCTTCAAAATCATCCACTCCGGTTTATTGACCTCACGCGACTCGCGGAAGGCCTCAATAATATTCAAACGTTTCAGAGCCTCTGCCTTACGCTGCTGCGAAGTGTCGATGCTTGCTTTGTGACGCAACGAGTTGGCCAGCGAGTCGAGGTCGAGTTTCTGCAACATCGAGAGAATCGCCTCGGCACCCATCTGTGCGATAAACTTGTTGGGGTCGGAGTCGTCCAACTGCTGGTTGCCCTTTGGCAGAGCTGCCAGTACGTCGAGATACTCCTTCTCGGCCAACAGGTCGAGGTCGCTCACGCCGTTGGCCGAAGCCGCGCCTGCCTGAACAACTATGTAGCGCTCGTAGTAGACTACCGCGTCGAGTTTCTTGGTCTGAATACCCAGCAGTGCGCCGATCTTCGAAGGAAGCGAACGCAGATACCAGATGTGAACCACGGGCACCACGAGCGAGATGTGACCCATACGCTCGCGACGCACCTTTTTCTCGGTAACCTCCACACCGCAACGGTCGCAGACGATACCTTTGTAACGTATGCGTTTGTACTTGCCGCAGTGGCACTCATAGTCCTTTACAGGGCCAAAGATGCGTTCGCAGAAGAGTCCGTCGCGTTCGGGTTTATAGGTACGATAGTTGATTGTTTCGGGCTTCAACACCTCACCGCTCGAATTTTCGAGAATCTCTTCGGGTGAAGCCAGACCAATCGATATGCGGCTGAAATTGGTCGCCGTTTTATTATCTTTACCAAATGCCATATTTCTATCCTTTCTAATTTTACCTGATTTAGGAAAGTTTTACGCTGATGGCCAAGCCACGTAGTTCGTGAAGCAGTACGTTGAGCGATTCGGGGATACCGGGAGTGGGCAGATTGTCGCCCTTGACGATAGCCTCGTAAGCCTTGGCACGACCCATCACGTCGTCGGACTTGATAGTCAGAATCTCTTGGAGGATATTTGCAGCACCGAAACCTTCGAGTGCCCAAACCTCCATTTCGCCGAATCGCTGTCCGCCGAACTGGGCTTTACCGCCGAGTGGTTGCTGGGTGATGAGCGAATAGGGGCCTATCGAACGAGCGTGCATCTTATCGTCGATCATATGACCGAGTTTAAGCATATAGATCACGCCCACTGTTGCGGGCTGATCGAATTTCTCGCCCGTACCGCCATCGCGCAGGTAGCAGCAGCCATTGGCCGGAACACCTGCCTTGGCAGTGTAGTCGTTGATCTCTTCGAGTGTTGCGCCGTCGAAAATCGGGGTTGCAAACTTCAATCCCAACTCGCGACCTGCCCAACCGAGCACAGTTTCGTAAATCTGTCCGAGGTTCATACGCGAAGGCACACCCAGAGGATTCAGAACTATGTCGACAATCGTACCGTCGTCGAGGAACGGCATATCTTCGTCGCGCACAATCTTGGCTACAATACCCTTGTTGCCGTGACGACCTGCCATCTTATCACCCACTTTCAGCTTACGCTTCTTGGCAATATAGACCTTGGCCAACTGAATTACGCCGCTGGGGAGTTCATCACCGTTGGTATTGTTGTACTTCTCGCGTTTGAGGCGTGCATCGGCCTCTTTATACTTAATGGTATAGTTGTTTATGGCCAGAGCAATCAGATGCGAATCGTGAGCATCGTCGAGCCACTTGCCCGTTCCGAGGTTCATATAGTCGATCTGCTCCAACATCTCCTTCGAGAACTTCGTGCCTGCGCCATAGAGCTCAACACCAAAGTAGTCTTTGATGCCTGCGGTCGATTTACCCTCGACAATCTGCCAGAGTTTGCCCACCAGAATGACCTTCAAAGCGGCAACTTCCGTCTCAAACTTGGTATCGATCTCCTCGATACGGCGTTTTTCGTCGGCTTTGCCCTTCTTGCTGTCCTTCACATTGCGCGAGTAGAGTTTGCGGTCAATCACTGTACCGAAGAGCGATGGTTGAGCCTTCAACGAAGCGTCTTTCACATCGCCTGCCTTGTCGCCAAATATGGCGCGCAGCAGTTTCTCTTCGGGGCTGGGATCGCTCTCTCCCTTCGGGGTAATCTTACCTATAAGTATATCTCCGGGCTTTACGTTTGCACCGATACGAATGATACCGCGCTCGTCGAGGTCTTTGGTAGCGTCCTCACTGACGTTTGGAATATCGCTCGTGAGCTCCTCGACACCGCGTTTGGTCTCGCGAACCTCCATAATGTACTCGTCGACGTGCACCGAGGTGAACATATCTTCGCGCACAAGGCGTTCCGAAATCACAACGGCGTCCTCGAAGTTGTAACCCTTCCAGGGCATAAATGCCACTTTCAGGTTGCGTCCGAGTGCCAACTCGCCGTTTTGGGTAGCATAACCCTCGGTGAGAATATCGCCCTTCGAGACGTGCTGACCAATCTTGACAATCGGTCGCAGAGTGACCGACATATTTTGGTTGGTCTTGCGGTAGCGGGGCAAAACATAGGTAGTAACCTCCGGATCGAAGCTAACCAAAACCTCGTCGGGGGTGTGTTCGTATTTGATCTGAATTTGTGAAGCATCGGCAAATACCACCTCGCCTTCGCCCTCGGCAACGACCTGAATACGGCTGTCTTTAACCATATCGTATTCCAAACCGGTTCCCACAATCGGGGCTTCGGGGTTGATAAGAGGCACTGCCTGGCGCATCATATTCGAGCCCATCAGCGCACGGTTGGCATCGTCGTTTTCCAGGAACGGAATCAAACTTGCCGCGATAGATGCAATCTGGTTGGGCGCAACGTCGATCAGACCGACCTGCTCGGCATCGACAACGGGGAAGTCGGCGCCTTCGCGAGCTTTGATAAAGTTCTTCTCAACAAAGCTGCCGTCGGCTTCAATCGGAGTTGTTGCCTGAGCAATGGTGATTCCCTCCTCCTCTTCGGCGCTCTTGTAGGTGATGTCGGCATCGTTCAAATCGACTTTGCCGTTCTCTACATTGCGGTAGGGGGTGGTGATGAATCCCATAGGGCTGATCTTTGCATAGACGCAGAGCGACGAAATCAGACCGATGTTCGGGCCCTCAGGGGTCTCGATCGGGCACAAACGACCGTAGTGGGTGTAGTGCACGTCACGAACCTCAAAACCTGCACGGTCGCGGCTCAAACCACCGGGGCCGAGTGCCGACAAACGACGTTTGTGGGTCATCTCGGCCAGAGGGTTGGTCTGGTCCATAAACTGCGACAGCTGGTTGGTTCCGAAGAAGCTGTTGATTACGCTCGAAAGCGTCTTGGCGTTGATCAAATCGATAGGCGTAAAGAGGTCACCGTCGCGCACGTTCATACGTTCGCGAATGGTACGTGCCATACGAATGAAGCCGACCGAGAACTGTGTTGCCAACTGCTCGCCCACTGTGCGTACACGGCGGTTCGAGAGGTGGTCAATATCGTCGACATCGGTCTTCGAGTTGATCAACTCAATAAGGTATCTGATGATTGCGATAATGTCCTCGCGAGTCAAAATCTTGATCGAGGGGTCGGTATCCAATCCAAGTTTTTTGTTTATGCGGAAACGGCCGACGTCGCCCAAATCGTAACGTTTGTCACTGAAAAAGAGCTTGTCGATCACATCTCTTGCCGTGGCCTCATCTGGCGGTTCCGAATTACGCAGCTGTCGGTAGATATAGACAACGGCCTCTTTCTCGGAGTTGCACGGATCTTTTTGGAGCGTATTGTAGATAATCGAATAATCCACTCCCGAAGGGTTCTCCTTGTGGAGCAGAATGGTCTTGGCGCCGCTCTCGATGATGCCGTCGATATGCTCCTCGGCCAATTCGGTTTCGCGGTCGATAATCACGTCGTTACGTTCGATGGAAACAACCTCGCCCGTGTCTTCGTCGACGAAATCTTCGACCCAAGTATTCAAAATGCGGGCAGCGAGTTTGCGCCCGATATTCTTTTTCAGGTTTGCTTTGGTAACCTTCACCTCGTCGGCCAAATCGAAGATCGCCAGAATATCCTGGTCGTTCTCGAAACCAATGGCACGCAACAGTGTCGTTACAGGCAATTTTTTCTTACGGTCGATGTAGGCATACATCACATTGTTGATGTCGGTCGCAAACTCGATCCACGAACCCTTGAAAGGAATTATTCGCGCCGAATAGAGTTTGGTACCGTTTGTGTGCATACTCTGACCGAAGAATACGCCGGGCGAACGGTGAAGTTGTGAAACGATAACGCGCTCGGCACCATTGATAACAAAGGTTCCGCGCGGAGTCATATATGGTATCGTTCCGAAATATACGTCCTGTATAACCGTATCGAAATCCTCGTTCTCCTCGTCGGTGCAATAGAGTTTGAGCTTCGCTTTCAGGGGTACGCTATACGTCAAACCCATCTCCAAGCACTCCTCAATCGAGTAGCGTGGCTGGTCGATGTAATAGTCGATAAACTCCATTACGAAGTTGTTTCGGGTATCGGTAATCGGAAAATTCTCCAAAAATACCTTGTAGAGACCCTCCTGTTTGCGGTTCTCGGCGGTAGTATCAAGTTGGAAAAAGTCGTGGAATGATTGAAGTTGCACCTCCAAAAAGTCGGGATAAGGCATCAGATGCTTTATGGAGGAGAAACTAATTCTGTCGTTTGCTTTCGAAGACATTTTTTGCAAAAGTTTTTGAAGTGTATTAAACGCTTCCTGAGCGCTTTGTTTCTTTAAGACACCAGTTGCGACACCGTTGTCGCAAACATAATAATCTATATAACAGTCCGTTGGACTGTGTGGAACCACCTAACCCTAAATGAACACTCTCTACTAAACCTTTATAGACGGAAAAAGGTATAGAGCTTATTTGGCATAAGCTCTACACCCGATATGTTCAAAGTGAAATAGGGTTTGACACTATTTAACTTCAACTTCTGCTCCTGCCTCTTCGAGGGCTGCTTTGAGTGCCTCAGCTTCTTCTTTCGATACGCCTTCTTTGATAGCCTTAGGTGCAGCGTCAACGAGATCTTTAGCCTCTTTCAGACCCAGACCGGTTGCCTCTTTCACTGCCTTTACAACAGGAATCTTGCTCTGACCTGCATTCACCAATACTACGTCAAAAGTAGTTTTCTCTGCGGGAGCTGCGGCAACTGCTACTGCTGCGGCTGCGGGCTCAATACCATACTCCTCTTTGAGTACGTTTGCCAATTCGTTTACCTCTTTAACTGTCAAGTTAACCAACTCCTCAGCTAATGCTTTAATATCTGCCATTTTTGTATAATTTTAATTGATTAATTTTACTTGGTTTGTGTAGATTAATTTCTCTCTTCGAGTGCTTTTACGATGCCGGCAACTTTTTGTCCTGCCGATGCTTGCAGAGCGCCAATGACGTTCTTTGCAGGCGATTGCAGCAGAGCGATGATGTCGCCCAGCAGTTCGTCGCGGCTCTTGATGTTGATAAGCATATCGAGGTTGTTGTCGCCAATGTAGACGCAATCCTGCACGTATGCAGCTTTCAGAACCGGCTTGTCGCTGGTTTTGCGGAAAGCTTTAATAACCTTTGCAGGTGCTTTGCCATTTTCGGCAAACAGAATCGACGAGTTGCCCTTCAATGCACCGACAAGTTCTGCGTCTGCCTTCTCCACCTGCTCCAAAGCTTTGATGAAGAGGGTGTTCTTTACGACTACGAGTTTAACGCCTCCCTCGAAGCACTTGCGACGCAAAGCAGCGGTCTGCTCGGCATTGAGTGCGTCAATATCGGCAACGTAGAAGTTAGGATACGCATTGAGTTGTTCGGCCAACGCTCCAATTACTTGTGTTTTTTCTTCCCTTGTCATAGTTCGAATTGTCTATTTGAAATCGAGTGATTTGGGGTCAATTTGCAGACCGAGACTCATAGTTGTCGAAACAAAGATGCTCAACATATAAGTGCCTTTTGCAGCTGAAGGTTTGAGTTTGTTGATAGTGAGAAGGAACTCGCGAACGTTGTCGACGATCTCTTCTGCGCTAAACGCAATTTTACCTACCGAGGAGTGAATGATACCGAATTTGTCGACTTTGAAGTCGATCTTACCGGCTTTCACCTCACTGACTGCCTTAGCCACGTCCATTGTAACGGTGCCCGTTTTGGGGTTAGGCATCAATCCGCGCGGGCCGAGGATACGACCGAGTGCGCCAACTTTTGCCATAACGTTGGGGGTACAGATGATAACGTCAACGTCGGTCCAGCCGGCCTTGATTTTATCGACGTACTCGTCCAAGCCGACCATATCGGCCCCTGCCTCTTTGGCCTCGTTCTCCTTGTCGGGAGTACAAAGAACCAAGACGCGGACAACCTTACCTGTTCCGTGGGGAAGAGTAACCACGCCGCGAACCATTTGGTTTGCCTTGCGCGGATCGACGCCCAAACGGACGTCTACATCGACCGATGCATCGAATTTCGTGAAAGTAATCTCTTTCAGAAGAGCAGCGGCCTCGGACAATTTGTAGAGTTTATTGGGCTCTACTTTTGCCACCATTGCTTTTTGATTTTTTGTCAATTTTGCCATCTTCGTATAGAATTACTTTTGAGGAAATTCACCTGTAACGGTGATACCCATACTGCGAGCCGTACCGGCAACCATCTTCATTGCCGACTCAATGGTGAAGCAGTTCATATCGACCATTTTGTCTTTGGCGATAGCCTCGACCTGATCCCAGCTAACCTTGCCCACCTTTTTACGGTTGGGTTCGGCCGACGCTGTCTGAACACCTGCTGCCTCTTTGAGCGAAACGGCTACGGGCGGTTGTTTAACGACAAATTCAAACGACTTGTCGCTATATACGGTGATGATGACGGGCAATACTTTACCTGCCTTTTCCTGAGTGCGCGCGTTGAACTGTTTGCAGAAGTCCATAATATTGACTCCTTTGGAACCCAACGCGGGACCTACAGGTGGCGAGGGATTGGCGGCACCACCTTTGATCTGCAATTTAATAAATGCAGCAACCTCTTTTGCCATAGTTTTCCTTGTTTATTATTCTTTTTCTACCTGCATATAGCTCAACTCCATAGGAGTCTTGCGCCCGAAAATCTTCACGGAAACGGTCAGTTTCTTTCTCTCTTCGTCGACAGCCTCGATTGTACCCGAGAAACTGCTGAACGGACCGTCTGTAACTTTGACGGTCTCGCCTACAAAGAAAGGAATTTCGTTTTCCTCCTCACCCTGACTCATTTCGTCGACTCTGCCGAGGATTCGCGCTACCTCCTGTGGACGGATAGGTGTTGCGATCAAGCGTTTGCTCTCCTCTTTCGAATCGCCGAGGAAGCCGAGTACGTTGGGTGTGTTTCGAAGAACGTAGGGAACCTCATCGACCATAGCGGCTTCGACCAATATGTAGCCGGGATACGACGTCTTTTCCTTGCTGATTTTCTTACCGTTACGGATCGTGTAGACCTTCTCGGTAGGAATCAGCACTTGGGCAATAAGGTCTTCGAGGTGGAGGTGGCGTATTTCCGATTCGATATACTCCTTCACCTTTTTCTCCTTACCGCCTATGGCGCGTAACACATACCACTGTTTTGCAACTTCGCTCATAATCTTTTTGGATTTAGGGCTTAGTGAGCCAAAACACTGTAAATGGCTTTCATAACGTTCTCAAATGCCAAGTCCATCACCAGAACAGCCAGAGCTATGACCACGGAAGCAACCATAACGGTAACGGCCAAACTCTGCAACTCTTTCATCGGAGTCCAAGACACCTTATGAACCAGCTCGTCATAAGAGGCTTTTACGTAATTTACGAGTTTCATATTTATTGCTATTATGCTTTTCTATGTTTGTGTGCGCCGTTTAGGGCTATGTTTCTCATATTATTCAGTCAGCTGCTCGAAAATCGGCACCCGCCTGCCACTCTTTGCTCCCAAAAAACGCACTCTGCACGAAAGGAGAGAATCGAACTCCCACCAACGGTTTTGGAGACCGCTATTCTACCATTAAACTACTTTCGTATATCGGAGCGGGCATTCCGCAGAAAAACCCGCCCCTTTACTTATGATTGAAACTCGTTCAACCTCGAAGGTCGTTCGAATTTCGAATCGGAGTTATCACTCAATGATCTCTTTGATCTGGCCCGAGCCAACGGTACGGCCACCCTCACGGATAGCGAAACGAAGACCTGCGTTCAATGCAACGGGGTAGATCAAGGTAACTTCGATCTCAACGTGGTCACCTGGCATAACCATCTCGATTCCGTCAGGAAGTTTCACCTCACCGGTGATATCCATAGTACGGAGATAGAACTGGGGACGATAGTTGTTGTGGAACGGAGTGTGACGGCCGCCTTCCTCTTTTTTCAGAATGTAGACCTCACCTTTGAATTTGGTGTGCGGGGTAACGGTTTTAGGTTTGGCAACCACCATACCGCGTTTAACCTGTTTCTTGTCGATACCACGCATCAGCAGACCGACGTTGTCACCTGCTTCGCCTTCGTCAAGCAATCTGCGGAACATCTCAACACCGGTGCAGACCGAGTTAAGAACTTCCTCTTCGAGACCGATGATCTCAACGGGGTCACCCACGTGAATGATACCGGTTTCGATACGGCCGGTAAGAACGGTACCACGACCGGTGATCGAGAAGATGTCCTCAACAGGCATCAGGAAGGGTTTTTCGTTTTCACGAACAGGCAGAGGAATGTACTCGTCCACGATGTTCATAAGTTCCATAACTTTCTCCTCCCATTTGGGTTCGCCGTTAAGTGCGCCAAGTGCCGAGCCACGGATAACGGGAGCGTTGTCGCCGTCATAACCGTTAGCGCTCAATACGTCGCGGATCTCCATCTCAACCAAGTCGAGCATCTCTTCGTCGTCAACCATATCGCATTTGTTCATAAATACGACGATCTTCGGAACGTTCACCTGACGAGCCAACAGAACGTGCTCGCGAGTTTGCGGCATAGGACCATCGGTTGCAGCAACTACCAAAATTGCACCGTCCATCTGAGCGGCACCGGTGACCATATTCTTCACATAGTCGGCGTGTCCCGGGCAGTCTACGTGAGCGTAGTGGCGGCTTGCGGTTTGATACTCAATGTGAGAGGTATTGATCGTTATACCACGCTCTTTCTCCTCGGGAGCGTTGTCGATCGAGTCGAACGAACGAACTTCCGAAAGACCTCTTTCTGCCAACACTTTGGTGATAGCAGCGGTCAGAGTGGTTTTACCGTGGTCGACGTGACCGATGGTACCGATGTTAACGTGCGGTTTGGACCTGTCAAATTTCTCTTTTGCCATAACTGTAAGTTATTATTAGTTTCGATTTAGTTTATTTATATTGTCTTTGTTGCCTGTTCATTCGGTCGAAATCGTTCGGCCACAACGCTCGCCGCACCGATTCTCCTTCATTTTATTTTGGCCCTGCAACGCTGCCTGACCGTTTGTTTGAGCGGAAGACGGGGCTCAAACCCGCGACCCTTAGCTTGGAAGGCTAATGCTCTATCGACTGAGCTACTTCCGCATTGTGTTTCCGTTTTGAAGCGGTATTGCATCACCCCCTGCCAAATTTATGGATTGGCTCGCTATTCGCTCGCCCTTCCATCGCAGACTCTTCAAGTCTTTTTCTCAATGGATTGGCTCGCTATCGCTCGCCCTTCCATTGGGGGAGGTTCTGCAACCATTTCCCGAAAGACTCCGTCGGAGTTATCTTTTGTGTCTGCAAGGCCTTACGCAAACCGAGTTTGCGACGGCTTTGCAGACACAAAAGAACAATTCGCGATGCGAATTGTCTTTCGAGAAATGTTTGTGGGAGAAGATGGATTCGAACCACCGAAGGCGTTGCCAGCAGATTTACAGTCTGTCCCATTTGGCCACTCTGGAATTCTCCCAAATTTATTATATGTCTTGCCCCCCCATGCACTTGCCGGCCCGCGTTTGTCGGTTCACTTCCGCCCTGCGCAGCCTAAAAGAGCCGATGGAGGGAGTCGAACCCACGACCTGCTGATTACAAATCAGCTGCTCTGACCAACTGAGCTACATCGGCAGATGCTTTGGGGTTGCAAAAGTAGTGAAAAAATCTGCTCCTGCAAAAAAAACAATCCAAAAAAATCATTTACCGCTTAAAAACCTCTAAGAACGTCGATTGTGTCTTGTTACCGCCAATCTGCTGCGGGCAAAATCGGGGCAAAAGTACAATAGTTTTCGGTATAAAAAAATAGTTTGGCACTTTTTTCACCGATTTTTCGGAAACGGCACCTCGCAAGTTTGCCTTTTTGCCTATCTTTGTTGGCGTGAAGCACACCATATACATATATATTATATTGTCGCTGGGGTTGGCCACCGGCAGGCTCAACGCGCAACACCTTGGCGACTACCTCGACAAGGCTCGAAGCGGCGACCGTATGGCTCAATACAATGCCGGTGTGTGCTACAAGTTCGGCTACGGCACCGAGGTCGACAGCATCGAGGCCTACCGTTGGTTCCGCCGCTCGGCCGAACAGGGTTATGCCGACGCGCAGACCCAAATGGGCGTTTTTTGTCACGACGGCTACGCAGGTCTGGAGCCCGACTCGAAGGAGGCGGCAAAGTGGCACGCCAAAGCTGCCGTGCAGGGCTCGGCTCTATCGCAATACCTTTTGGGACGGCAGTATCTCGACGGCGACGGCACCGCTGCCAACTACAATGTGGCGTTTCTTTGGCTCGACAAGGCAGCCGAACAGAACTTTGCAATGGCCAATACGGTTATTGGTCTGGCCATTTTGGAGGGACGCAGTGAGAGTGTCGACCTCACCGAAGCCAACCGACGCATCAGACTGGGCGCCGAGGGCGGCGACTTGCAGGCGGCCGACATTCTTCTTGCACGATTTGCCGACGTATGTCCCAAAATCGATACTGTTGACTTTTCGGGCAACAAACGCCTACCCGAAGATTTTGGCTACGAATCATACCGAAACGGCTGCTATTTTGGCGAAATGGGTCATCGTGGCTACCGCAATGGCAGCGGCATCTATCTCTGGGATTCCGATACGTGCTATGTTGGCGAGTGGGACGACGACGAGCGTTCGGGCTACGGCGTAACCGACTACGGCACCTCACGCCACTACGGGCTCTACGACTCTTCGTCGGCCGAGGGCAACGGTGTGATGATCGCCGCCGAAGGGCACACGTTCACCGGGCTCGACGGCTGCCACGTCTACGCGGGCGAATTTTCCAACTCACAATTCAACGGCACCGGTACGCTCTACTCTGCCGACTGGCAAATTGTCTACTACGGCACCTTCCGCAACGGCCACCCCACCTCAACATTCCCCTCGACCGAGCACTACGACGGCTATCAATGGGAGGTTCAGGAGTGCGAGGGCGGCGAGAGCTACTGCGGCGAGACGATCGACGGGGTGCGCAACGGCTTGGGAATCTATCGCTGGGCCGACGGAGCTATTTGGTTCGGGGCGTGGAGCAACGGCTCACGCAACGGCGACGGCATCTACATCGCTGCCGACGGCCGCACTGTCTCAGGCACGTGGATCGGCAACGAGTTGCAGT
>JAXEIN010000005.1:0-172774 GCA_034102025.1 Tidjanibacter sp.
TTACAAAATAAAAAATAATATTCTTTTCTGTACGCTGTTGTCCAATGTTCAATGGCCAACGACTCTCTTTAATTTAATTTTGAATTTTGAATTGACCAAAGGCCACTATTCACTCTTCCATAGTTCGTTATTTTTTTATTATTCTTTTGTGTTGTCGAATTTATTCGTATCTTTGCGCGCTCGTATTTTACGGGCAGAGGTCACATTTATACAAGTATTAACTAATTAACTGAAAAAAAGAAGTGGATTCTTTAAGTTACAAAACCATCTCGGTCAATGCAGCTACCGCCAACAAACAGTGGGTGTTGATTGATGCAGAAGACCAGGTGCTGGGACGTCTTGCTTCGCAGATTGCAAAAATCTTGCGCGGTAAGAGCAAACCCGATTTCACTCCTCACGTCGATTGCGGCGACTATGTTGTCGTGATCAACGCCGAAAAGGTGAAACTCACGGGTAAGAAGTTGACCGATAAGGTCTATGTACACTACACGGGTCACCCGGGCGGCCAGCGTTTCGCTACCCCCGCCGAGAAGCTGGTGAAACAGCCCGAATTTCTCATCACAAACGCCGTTAAAGGTATGTTGCCTAAAACACGCCTCGGTGTTGCTATCCTCAAAAATTTGAAGGTTTATGCCGGTGCCGAGCACCCTCACGTTGCGCAAAACCCCAAAGTAATCAAATTAAACGAGATTAAGTAAGAAAATTATGGAAGTTGTAAACACTGTCGGACGTAGAAAAGCAGCTATTGCTCGCGTTTACGTGAAACCCGGTCAAGGGACGATTACCATCAACGAAAAACCGTTGGAGACTTACTTCCCGCTCGACATTTTCCAATACGTTGTAAAACAGCCTCTGCTGGTTCTCAACGCAACGGAATCGTACGACATCGTCATCAACCTCATTGGTGGCGGTATCCACGGTCAAGCCGAAGCAGCCCGTCTGGGTATCTCGCGCGCCCTCTGCGAAATCGATGCAGAGAACCGCTCGGTACTCAAAAAGAACGGTTTTCTCACTCGTGATTCGCGTGAGGTTGAGCGTAAGAAACCCGGTCAACCCGGAGCACGCCGTAAATTCCAGTTCAGCAAACGTTAATTTCTCACGTTCGACTGCACCTGCACAGAAGCGGTTTTCAAACATCAGCGACCACCTGTCACTTTTGTGGCATAGATGTTACCCTGAGAGTTGCCCTTCTGCGGAAAATCTTACGAATCGCCCACTCGGCGCTATCGCAAGGTTGATAAAAAGAGAAAGATTAAAGAACAAAGCAAACAATTGGAAACAATGCCAAGAACAGAGTTTAATCAATTATTGGAGGCCGGAGTTCACTTCGGTCACCTCAAAAGAAAATGGAATCCCAAAATGGCTCCCTACATCTTTATGGAGAAAAACGGGATTCACATTATCGACCTTCACAAAACTGTTGTAAAGATCGATGAGGCGGCAGCGGCTATGAAACAGATTGCAAAGAGCGGACGCAGAGTCCTCTTTGTTGCAACCAAAAAACAAGCCAAAGACATCGTCGCCGAAAAGGTGCAGGCAATAGGTATGCCGTACGTTACCGAGCGCTGGCCGGGCGGCATGCTTACCAACTTTCCCACCATACGTAAAGCCGTTAAGAAGATGGCCACCATCGATAAGATGACCAACGACGGCACTTACGACAATTTTTCGAAACGCGAGAAACTCCAAGTAGCTCGTCAAAGGGCAAAATTGGAGAAGAACCTCGGTTCTATCGCCGACCTGACACGTCTGCCCGCCGCTCTCTTTGTGATCGACGTACAGAAAGAGTTCAATGCAGTTCGCGAGGCCAAACGCCTCAACATTCCCGTCTTTGCAATTGTTGATACTTGCTGTGACCCCACCGACATCGACTATGTAATTCCTGCAAACGACGACGCTGCAAAGAGCATCGCAGTAGTTCTCGACGCAATGTGCGCAGCTGTGGCCGAAGGCCTTGAAGAGCGCCGCTTGGAGAAGGAGAAAGAGTCTGAAGAGAACGCCTCCTCAGAAGAGGGCGAAGAGACCGAAGCTCCCCGCAAACGTATCAAAAAATCGGTTAAGGTAGAGGTCGAAACTCCTGCCGACGAGGCCGAGGTTGCCGAAGTTGCTCCCAAAGAGGAGGCAGTTGCAGAACCCGAAGCCGCAACCGAAGAGGTGAAAGCAGAGTAAAACCTATTAATATAAGAGAAGAATATGGCTATTACACTTGCCGACATTAAGAAACTCCGCGATATGACCCAAGCGGGTATGATGGATTGCAAAGGCGCTCTCGAAGAGGCTGCCGGCGATTTCCAACGCGCTATCGAGATCATTCGCGAGAAAGGTAAACTTGTTGCCAGCAAACGCGCCGACCGCAGCGCCACCGAAGGTGTCGTTGTAGCCAAAGTCGTTGGCACAAAAGCATATATGGTTTGTCTGGCTTGCGAGACCGACTTTGTTGCACAGGTTGCAACATTTGGTCAGACTGCCGAGCAGATCCTCTCGATTGCCGTAGCAAACGACGTGGCCGACGTTGAAGCACTCAAAGCGTGCAAGACCAACGACGGACGCACGGTTGCCGACTTGGTTACCGAGAAGACCGGCCAAACCGGCGAAAAATGCGAAATTCCGTTCTACGGACGTATCGAGGCTGCCTATTGCGCACAGTACGTTCACTTCAACAAGAAACTCGGTTCTCTGATCGGTTTCAACAAGGTGGTTCCCGAAGAGATTGCCCACGAGGTGGCTATGCAGGCAACTGCAATGGCTCCCGTCTCGATCTCGGCTGCCGACTGCCCTGCCGAAACTCTCGAAGAGGAGCGCAAGATTGGCCGCGAGCAGGCTCGTCTGGACGGCAAACCCGAAGCAATGCTTGATCGCATCGCCGAAGGCAAGGTTCAGAAGTTCTTGAAAGAGAATACGCTGCTTGCACAGCCGTCGAACAGCAACCCGAAACTGTCGGTTGCCGATACCATCAAGGCTGTCGACGCCGAGGCTACCGTTGTTGCTTACAAACGTTTCTCGCTGAACGACTAATTTTCGGTCAAAATGAATGCAGAGCAGTCCCCAAAGGACTGCTCTGCTTCTTTATTGGTCAAAAGGGTAAAGGTAGGTTGCCCAATTTCTAAAAAATAGAGTTATCTTTGCGAGATTGTTGACCACAACGCCCAAAAATGGAACAGCTGAGGTCACAAACGATTGCAAAATCTATAAACAAACTAAACCAAATATGGAGAGGAAACATCAACTTGTAAGTGCCGAAGAGGCCGTCAAGGTAGTCAAATCGGACGATCACGTTCACATCAGCGCCGTTTCGTGCGCACCCAAGTGCCTTATCGACGCGCTCTGCTGCCGCGGCCGCAAAGGCGAACTTAAAAACGTACACATTCATCACCTCCACACCGAAGGCCCGGCACCCTACGTCGAGCCGGAGTTTGAAGGAGTATTCCAACACGACGCATTTTTCATCGGCTCCAACGTGCGCCGAAGCGTGCAGAGCGGTTATTCCGACTATATTCCAATCTTCTTGGGCGAAACGGCAAAACTCTATCGCGACGGTTACATTCATTGCAACGTGGCAATGATTCAGGTCAGCACCCCCGACAAATTCGGTTACGTGTCGCTCGGCCCCTCGGTCGATGCCACCATTGCCGCTATCGAAACTGCCGACTACGTGATAGCCGTGATCAACAAATATGTACCTCGCGCCTTTGGCGACGCTTTGATCAGCATCAACCAAATCGACTATATGGTAGCCGACGACCGTCCGCTGACGATTGCCGAGATGAGCCAACCGAGCGAAATCGAGAAGGTCATTGGTGCACATTGCGCCGAGCTGATCGAGGACGGCGCCTGCCTGCAAATGGGTATCGGCACTATTCCGAACGCCATTCTGGCATCGCTCACCAACCATAAACATCTGGGCATTCACACCGAGATGTTCTCCGACGGCATACTCGATTTGGTAGCTCGCAGGGTTATCGACGGCTCGAACAAGAAACTCGATACCAACAAGATAGTCTCCACTTTCGTAATGGGTTCGCAGAAAATATACGACTTTTTGGACAACAACCCCGAAGTCTTGATGAAGGACGTTGCCTACACCAACGACCCGTTCATCATTGCACAACAGCCCAAGATGACCTCCATAAACTCGGCCATTCAGATTGACCTCACAGGTCAGGTTTGCGCCGACTCGATTGGCGAGAAACTCTACTCGGGCGTGGGCGGTCAGATCGACTTCGTCTATGGCGCATCGCGTTCCCAAGGCGGCAAGGCAATCATTGCAATGCCTTCGACCACCACAAAGGGTATCAGCAAGATAGCCGCAACCCTCGCCAATGGCGCAGGCACGGTCACCACCCGTAACCACATTCACTGGTTTGTAACCGAGTACGGCGCCGTGAACCTCTATGGCAAATCGTTGCAGGAGCGGGCCAAACTCTTGATTTCGGTCGCCAACCCAATCTTCCGTGAGGAGTTGGACGAGGCAGCCTTCAAGCGTTTCGGCCCCCACTACCACTATGTATGTTTGAAATAACAAGATTGCTCCGATTAATTTTGAATTTTGAATTTTGAATTCTGAATTCTGAATCGGCCAACGGTCAACAATGAAACGCCTTGCCGTCATAATAGTCACCTACAACGGAATGCAGTGGCTGGAACGCTGCCTTGCGTCGGTAGCTTCATCTTCGTATGAGGCCGATACGATTGTGGTCGACAACTGTTCGACCGACCGTTCGGCCGACTTTGTTGCCGAGCACTACCCTGCCGTAAAGCTGGTGCGCAACACGCAGAACGAGGGTTTCGGACGCGCCAACAACCGCGCTATGCGTATGGCCATTGACCGTGGTGCCGACTACCTCTACCTGCTAAATCAGGACGCGTGGATCACGCCCGAACAACTTGGCAGGCTGGTCGATATTATGGAGCGCCACCCCGATTACGGCATCATAGGCCCCGTGCAACTCTCGGCCGACGAACTCCACATAAACGAAAACTTCGGCCGCTGGCTCAACACCAAAACCGCTCCCAATTTCATCGATGATGCCTATTTCGGAAGGCTCAGCGAGCTCTACGAGATGAAACTTTTTCCGGCCGACAACTGGCTTGTGCGCAGCAAAACCATTGAGCAGGTCGGCGGATTCTCGCCCGTGTTTTTCTTCTATGGTGAAGACAGCGAGATGGTTGCGCGTATCTATTACCACGGTTGGAAAATGGGTGTTGCGCCTCACTGCCGTGCCGTGCACGACATTGCCGACCGCCAAAGTCCGCCCGAGCGCGAGTTGATGATGGAGTACCTTTTATATGTAATCGACATCAACGACCCAAGGCGCAACTTCACTTCGCGCTGCATTATGGCTTGGTGGAAAATGGTTATCGATATGGGCCGTATGCCCGGGCCGCGTCGCCTGAAATGGCACTACGCATTTAAGGCGCTGGGGCAGATTGCCCCCTCGCGCCGCAACCGACATCTGACCAAACGTGGACATTGCTACCTCTAAACCGGTAAAAATGAAACGCAAGACTGCCATAACGCTGATTTTATGCGTAATAGCGACCACATTGACGGCTAAGGCACAACAGGTCGGGATTGATGCCGTCAGGATTGCAGGCTCTGTGGGCGACAACAACACCTGCGAGATGTTTGTTTGCACCGAAGCAGGCATCGACGCTTCGCTCGGGCGGTGGCAGGCATCGTTTGCAGCCTCCTACTCTACGGAGCAGATTGCGGCCGTTGGTCTGCGCCAAAGCTACCGGCTCGACAAAGAGGGCAAGTGGCGTACGGGTGGTCGGATTTTGTGGCGCAACCTCTATGGTTTTAACGAGTTGTCGGTGGCACTATACGGCGGACTGCACCTTGACGAATGGCTTTTCGAATTGGGTTGGTCGGGACGGCTGTCGACATTTTGCGAGCCGATGAACCTCTATTATTCGGCCTTTTGGCGACCGCGTATTGGCGAGCGTTGGCAGTTGAGCGCCGGCGTGGCCAATCACGACAGTATGATTATCGAACGGGCACATTCGCCCCTGTTGAGCCTCGGCTGCATCTATCGGCCAACCGACAATCTGCTGTTGGTTGCAACAACCGTACTGCACCAATCGGGAATGTTCAATCTATCGGCCGAATACTACGAATCGTACATAAAAGTGGGAGTGGAGTGGCTATGGTAAAGGTTGCAAACACTATGTTGGCTTTGGCTACCCTGCTCTGCACCGCTTGCAGTTCGCTCGACTTGGGCGGTCTGTTCGATGCCCAAAGTCCCACGATTGACGAACGTTTTGCGCAATCGGCGGCGTGGAACGACTCTCACCCTACAAGAACGCTCAGGATTGCCGACGACAACTATAAGGTGGTCTTTGCGGCCGACACCCACGTAGGGGAGCATAGTGTAACCCTCGCAGCACTGGTCGATGCCTCCTCTGACGCCGCGGCACTCTTCATCTTGGGCGACTTGACCGACAGCGGACAAGAATATGATGCCTTTGCGCAGCAGACCTCCTCGGTGGCAAACCTCTTTGTGACGGCAGGCAACCACGACCTCTTTTTCGGTGGTTGGAGCGGCTACGCAGCCCGTTTCGGGTCGTCGGCCTACACTGTCGAAATCGACACCGATGAGGCTCGCGACCTCTATATCCTGTTTGACACGGCTGGCGGCACCGTTGGGCGACAACAGTTTGCGTGGATTGAGCAGACCTTGAAAGAGCGTCGTAAAGATTACCGCCACTGCATTGTCGGCTCACATACCAACATCATTAAGGACGATATATCGCAGCTCACATCGGGTAATCTGCCGTTGGACGAGACCTACAAGTTGCTAAAACTCTTTGCCGACTATCGCGTAGAACTTTCGATTGAGGGTCACGACCACTACCGAACCACAAACCACTGCCGCGGTGTGGAGTACGTTACGCTCGACGCGGCCTGCGATGCGGTCGCCAATCCGAGCCGTTTGGTCATCTCGGTCGGCGACAAGCTGACCAAAGAGTTTGCCGCCATATTAAGATGAGCCAAAAAGATTATCTTTTCGCCACAAGTCAATCTCTCAATGCGATTCACAGAACAGTAATCAAGAGCCATAGCGCCACTAAAAACGAGGAGGAGCCGTTGTGGGCACCTCCTACACTCCAAACTGTTTGGTCGAGAAGCTATGATTTTCCGACTTTTGAACGCGCTCAACCGCCAACGTAAAATCAACTATTAGTTGACCTCTTCAACCGTAATCACCTCCACGTCCCAGTAGGGGGCAGCGCATTGAGCCTGCGCCTTGGCAAGCAGGCCGTTGGTATCGGGCACCGAATTGACCAGACTCCACACAAAAGCATTGAGCGAACCGTAGGCCTTGTTGACAGACGAAGCCATACAGGTGTAGAACGACATTTGTTGCTCGCGCGTCAGACCCGACGGCAACACTCCCTCACGAACCATTCGATCGTAGGGCATCAGGTGACGCATATTGCGCATATTGGCCTGAATGTCGGCAACTATGGCACTGACCAACACCACCTGCACGCTGTCGCCCACCATAGGCATAGCCACAAACTCGGTGTAGGAGGGGTATTCGACCTCAATCAGATCGGCCACGTTGTCGGTGAAAATCACAAACTCGGTGTCGGACATATCGGAGAGATAGACCATTCGACGCCATTCGCGCAACATTTCGCGTACAGCCTCACGCTGTTCGGCAGTCCATTTGGTTTTCTGTGCGCAACCGGCCAAAAGCGTAGCTGCAAGAGCGGTAAAAAGCAAAATTTTCTTCATAATGATTTGATTTTAGGATACAACTGCAAATGCAGAACAATTTGCGTACCAAATTCAAAAGTAAAGTGCTATCTTTGGGTATGGATTTGAGCGAAATAGATGCACTGAGCCTCTCGTTGCCACAGACCGAACTGACCACACCGTTCGATCCGACCACCCTTGTATATAAGGTCGCAGGAAAGATGTTTTTGATGATCGACCTCGACAATCCGGTGGTAATTGCCGTCAAATGCCAACCCGAACGTGCCGAGCTGTTGCGTGAACGCTACTGCGAAATCACGCCTGCCTACCATATGAACAAGCGCCATTGGAACAACATTCGGCTCGACGGCGACCTTCCCAAAGAGCTGATATGCGACGAGATAAGGCGTTCCTACCGCTTGGTGGTCGACAAGTTGCCGTCATCGGTCAGAGCGTCGCTTGCCGCCCACGCCCCCAACGACTAACCTCTTTTCAGAACCCCAATCACATTTATTTTGCACGATTGCTGTTACATTTTGCCCCACTCGACCGTCTTACCTATGAAACAAAAGAAAAAGATTGCCACACGATGACCGAAGCCGAGTTTTTGGACAAATTCCTGCCTCTTAAAGACAAGTTCTTTCGCTTTGCTTTGAGCATTGTCGGCGACACTGCCGATGCCGAAGATATTGTTCAGGACCTCTACGAGAGGCTTTGGGAGTATCGCCGGAGAGTTGAGGAGTGTTCCAATGGCGAGGCTTTTGCAATGTCGACGGTGAGAAATCTCGCATTAGACAAGTTGCGTCGGCGTAAGGTAAGACTCAATAAGGTGGACGAAATTAAGAACATAAGCGAGCGAGAGGTTGGCAACCGAGGTGAGAACTTCGACCTCACGGCCATAATCGACCAAATTATTGCCTCTCTGCCGTCGAAGCAGCAACAGGTTGTTCACCTGCGCGACGTGGAGGGTTACGACACCGATACGATTGCCTCGATTGTCGGAATGGAGTGTGCCACGGTGAGGGTAACGCTTTCAAGAGCCCGCACAAAAATTAAAGACGAATTACAAAAAACAATGGAATATGAGTTGCGTTAATGAACAAAAAGCACGCGAACTGCTCGACCGCTACTTTGCTGGCGAGAGCACTCTCGACGAGGAGCACGCTTTGGCCGAATACCTTTTGACGGCCCAAGTGCCTGCCGACCTTAGCTATGCACAAGCCCTATTTGCCCGCCACGCCTCAACGGCATCGGCCACAACCACGATGGCCATCGCATCGCCACGTCGACACACACTCCGCCGAATGGTGATATCGCTTGCGAGCGTTGCAGCAGCGGCAGTCGTCGGCACCGGAATCTACCTGACGGTCGAACACGAACACCGCACAATCTACTGCTACGTCAACGGCATCGCCGTCAACGACCTCGACCAAATACGCCAAATGACGCGTCCCACATTCGACAAACTCGACTCGTCGCTGACCAAAATAGGCTCGGGAGTCGATGCCGTCGAGAGTGCCAACCGCTCGATTGAGCAGGTCGAAAAGGCCATATCAATGATGACAATCAAATAATAAACAACCAAACAATATGAAAAGATTTATTCTGTCTATCGCATTAATGGCCGGCATATTCAGCGGTGCAGCACAAGTTATCGACGATGGCGAGAGCTTGACAATCATCAAATCGAACGGTGACGATATGATCCGCATCGAGCCCGATCGTCAGGGCGACGTGGTCATAAAGATTGCCGGTTATGCCATTTCGTTCGGCAACGACAAACTCGAAAAGCCCTCAAAGCACCGTCGTTACTCACAATTCGGCAAGGAGGTCGACGGCAAAATCGGTCTGCTCGAAATTGGCGCCAGTATGCTCACCTCGCCCGACTACTCGGCCTACACCGCCGCACAGAACGGATTTATGGATCTCGACGCATCGAAGTCGTTCCACATTGCACTCAACACGCTCTCGACCAGCGTTTCGCTCTCTCCACGCGGACACTTGCGTTTCTCGACTGCACTCTCGCTTGTTTGGGACAACTACGTAATCTCCAACACGCGCAAACTTTCGGTCGTTGACGGCGTAGTCACCCCTGCCACGCTCGACGGAGCACGCAAGAGCAAACTTGCCACTTTCAGCCTGCGTATGCCGCTCTTTTTGGAGGTCGACCTGTTTGGCAGTAGCTTCCTCTCGGCCGGAGTCTATGGCGAATGGGTCAATGCTTGGACAAAATACAAAAGCCCCAAGACCAAAAGCACCGAAATCGACAAGTGCATCAATCCGCTGCGCTGGGGTTTTGCGGCAAAATTAGGCATCACCGACGGACTCTATTTGGTGGGCGACTACTGCTGCACCAACCTGTTCCGCGACAACCGAGGCCCTGCAACAACACCGCTTTCGATTGGTATCGGAATGCTGTTTTAATTGTTTAACAAATTGACATTCAAGATGAAAAGACTTATATTAATTTCCTCACTGCTATTGACTGTAATATCGGCAACGGCACAGTCAAAATCATTCCACAATTTCTACAACAGCTTCAACGGACGCGAGGGTTACACCACAATCGAGATGTCGGGTAAGATGCTGAGTATGATCAACGTCGACGGCGAGGGTGTCGACAGCGAACTCGCAAAGGTTTTCAATAAGGTCAAGCGGCTGATGATAGTGGTAGTCGACCACAACAACGACGAATTTACAGCGGCAATCAACAAACTCATCAACGCGCCCGAATACGAAATGCTCACCTCGGTCAACAACGAGGGCGTGGCCATCAAATTATACGCTGCCGACGACCAGCGCGAGTTTCTGATGTACGTCTCCGACCCCGACAACTCGCTGATGCTCTCTATTTACGGCGAGAAACTCACAATGAAACAACTCACACAGTTTACCAAAATCATCAAGGTGAACTAACCATTCAAACATTTCTTCATCTCGCAACAAGGCTTGCAATCGATTGATTGCGAGCCTTGTTGCTGTTTGGGGCAACTACTTGGGACAAAAAGAGAAGTAATCAGAATACAAAAAGAGAAAAAGCAGTGTACCTTTGTAACAATTTCAAATATGAAACGATTACAAATTGAGTTGAAATGATAGTTCCCAAAGAGTATCTCGAAGAGTATGGAATCCGTCCGTCGGTTCAGCGCGTTGCGGTGATGCAGTATTTGCTGACGCACCGCACCCACCCGACTGTCGACGAGATATACACCGCCTTGCAGCCCGAGATTCCGGCCCTGTCACGAACAACGGTCTACAACACGCTCCACACGCTCACTCGCTCGGGCGCAATACTGAGCCTAACGATTGACAACGACAACGCGCACTTCGACGGCTACACCGCGCCACACGCACACTTTCTGTGCACACGCTGCGGCCGCATCTACGACGTAGACCTCGACGATCGCGACTTTGTCGAGCGCAACCGACCCCACAATGCTGCTTCGGTCACCGATGCGCAACTATTTTACAAAGGTATTTGCAACGATTGTCAAAACAAGAACAATAACTAAAAACAATTACAACTATGAAAAAATTTCGCTGTACCGTATGCGGTTACATTCACGAAGGAAACGAAGCACCCGAGAAATGCCCACAATGCAAAGCTCCAAAGGAGAAATTTGTCGAACTGACCGAGTCAGACGACAAGATTGAATTTGTCGACGAACACACCCTTGGCGTGGCGAAAGGTTGCCCCGAGGAGATTATGGAGGGTCTGAAAGCCCACTTCACGGGTGAGTGCACCGAGGTCGGAATGTATCTGGCAATGTCGCGCCAAGCCGACCGCGAAGGTTATCCCGAGGTTGCCGACGCCTTCAGGCGCTACGCTTGGGAGGAGGCAGAGCACGCCGCCAAATTTGCCGAACTGTTGGGCGAAATGGTGTGGGACACCAAGACCAATCTCGAAAAACGAATGATGGCCGAATCGGGTGCCTGCGCCGACAAGAAACGCATCGCCACTCTGGCCAAACAGGCCAACCTTGACGCCATTCACGACACCGTTCACGAAATGGCACGCGACGAAGCACGCCACGGACGCGGTTTCGAGGGGCTCTACAATCGCTTCTTCAAATAATCATCACGCCACAAACTTAGGTTGAATTTATAGTATGTGGTCGCCGAGGCAGTCTCCTAATAGACTGCCTCGGCTTTTTGAATGTAGGTCAACTGATATGTGGCAATCTTCTGTTGCAATTTGAGAGACCGAAAAGGCTACCCCATTATAAAAGTTTACACCATTATGATTATTATCAAAAAAATATATAAGGGGTATATCCAAACGTATGTAAGGAGATAGCAGGAAAATAGATGTAACGGTTAGTTTGTTAGATAGTTACGAGAGAGTGACAAAATTTCGGCAAAAATCGAAACGTATAATTTCGGTTAATGTCGGTATAATTTACCGGTGAAATTTCGGGCGAATCTATAACGCCATTATAATTTTGAAGGGGTAGGATTAAACGTTCTGCCCCTTTGCTATGTCTATACCCACCAAATGGCGACACACAGCCATACAGCCACCATTTACGGCTTATTTGCACGCTATTAAACAACCCTTCAAACAGCGTTAAAACAAGCCGTAAACGCCACCTTTTCGAGGGTAAGAGCGAGATGGTCAATATTTTCAAAAATGGGTTTGGGTGGACAGTAGCGCGGACAGTTAGGACGGACAAAACAAGGTACGCATTATTTCTACTTCACGAGCAGCAAATCATCGGTTGTGGAGTTGTGCGAATGGATTGCTAATGCGAAAGTGACAGCCAATCCATTCGCCGGGGCTAAACGCAGCGAGCGACAGGTGACGATGAACTACAACTCGCATTACACAGATATGATGCTTTACAAACTGGCTGGATAATGAACGTATATTACAGATTGCTCAGTAAGATCCTTGCGGACGGTAAACGGCAGCATAATAAGAAGGGTGATATTCAGTGCCTACTCAATGAACAATTAGTGCTAACCCCTGCCACCTTACTCGATATATTTGAGGGGCATTCCATTGCACGTAAGAAGCTAAAAAGTGAATTGGCTCTATTTATGCAGGGGGAGCGATGCGTGGAGAGATACCGTGCTGTTGGTATCTGTTGGTGGGATTATTGTGGTTCGACACTTGTAAACAGTTACCCAGCCTATTTGGAAAAATTACCACCTCTGATTGAACGGATAAACCGAGAAAAGCGCAATAGCAAGAATTATGTGCTTTTCATTGGTGCTACGGATATCGAGAGCAATCAACACCCGTGCTTGAGCCTTATCCAGTTTCAACTCGATGGCGGGGAATTGGTACTGTCGGCATATCAGCGGAGTTCTGATGCTAACCTCGGACTACCAGCCGACATCTATCATCTGTATTTAATTGCACGGCAGATCGAACTGCCTTTGAAGTCCATTACGCTCAACCTTGCCAATGTACACATCTACGATAACAACCTCGAAAACACGAGGCGGCTGTTGGCCGGAGATGACAGCGTGCGGTTCGAGTTAAATGTCGATTAACCTAAGAACGGTGTTAGAATATTGTTCTATCACCGTTTTATTATTTGGGATAATTCAGAGGTACGTTTCGTTTTGCACTTTTATCGATTCGTTTTAATTTCGACCTAACATTTCGATTTGCGGATTATAAATATTTATAAAAATTTGGTTTATATTATAAACTACTTTACATTTGCGACACAGATAGGAACATAAGAGATAAATAATACCAAAAACTAACAAAATAACGAAGATGAAAACAATGGAAGAGAGAGAGTTAACCGAGAAAGAGAGTCTGACTCTGATCTCGCAAATGATTCAAAACACTCAAAACAAAATTATTCGCAATCAGGGAACGCCATTTTTAATTTGGGGTTATGGAGTCACAATAACCTCGTTGGCCGTATGGCTGCTGGTTCGGCTGACCGGCAATATGTCGTGGAACTTCCTATGGTTCGCGCCGAGTGCCGTATGCTACCCACTTATGGCCGTATTCACCCGACGTCAGGAGCGTCAACAAACCATCACGACCTACGTTGACCGGGTAATCAACTACATTTGGGCAACATTTGGCATTGCCGAGGGCGTGGCAACGATTGCAATGTTCATCTCGGGGTTTGCGCTGGGAGCGTCATTTCCAATCTTCTACATCACTATGTTGCTCTTAGGCACAGCCATCACGCTGACAGGCCTTGTGATCCGATTCCGTGCTATCATCTTGGGCGGCGCGGCAGCACTGGCGCTCTCGTTTGCGTTCCTCTTCCTTCACTCGGCGTCGGACATCTATCTGATTTTTGCGCTCGCAATGATAGTGACGATGGTCATACCGGGTCACATTCTGAATCATAAAGCACGCAAGCAATGCTCCGAACGCTAAATCCGTTGCTCCATTCGGAGCTGCGACTGGCCATTATGTCAATTCTGTTGGGGGTCGAGAGCGCCGACTTCACCTTTCTGCGCGAGCAGACAGGCTCGACGGCAGGCAATCTGAGCGTACAGTTGGATAAACTCGCGTCGGCAGGCTACATTGCTGTCGAAAAGAGTTTTCGTGGCAAAATGCCGTGCACCACTTGCAGCCTGACCGCCGAGGGCCGCGTGGCAATGAACGAATATGTCGAAACACTAAAACAATATCTCAAATTATGAACGCAATAGAGATCAAGGAGTTGACAAAACTCTACGGACAACGTCGCGCAGTCGACCGATTGACGCTGACGGTTGCCGAAGGTGAACTGTTGGCACTGCTTGGCGTAAACGGCGCAGGCAAGACAACGGCGATCAAGATGCTATCGTGCCTGACCGAGCCGACTTCGGGCGACGCACTTTTGGAGGGTCACAGTATCACCTCCGACCAGCAGGCGGTGAAGGCCGTTGTGAACGTTTCGCCGCAGGAGACCGCTGTGGCGCGCAATCTGACCGTCAAAGAGAACCTCGAATTGATGGCCGAAATCTACGGCAGCAACCGCGGGCAAGCTGTCGAAAAGGCCTCAAAGATGATTGCCGCCTTTGCGCTCGAAGAGTTTGCCTCGCAGAAGGCGCGCACACTTTCGGGCGGTTGGCAGCGCCGTTTGAGCATAGCAATGGCGCTGATCAGCAACCCGAAGATTCTGTTTCTCGACGAGCCTACGCTTGGACTCGACATACTTGCACGTCGCGAATTGTGGCAAGCCATTGAGCATCTGAAAGGTGATATGACAATCATTCTGACGACCCACTATCTCGAAGAGGCAGAAGCACTTGCCGACCGAATTGCGATTATGGAAAAAGGGCGGCTCAAAGCCCTTGGGACAGCAGCCGAGTTGATTGAACGGACAGGAAAGAAAAATTTTGAAGAGGCCTTTATCGATTTGGCCACAATAACGGAGGAACAAGCATTATGACACCTATGAGAGCTTTTGCGTCGCGCAACACCAAAGAGACCTTGCGTGACCCGTTGAATATGTTATTCACGTTGGCATTCCCAATTTTCCTGATTCTTATGATGACCTTCATTCAGAACAAGGCACCCGAAGCAATCTTCCCTATCGACCGTCTGTCGACCGGTATGGCGCTCTTTGGACTGGCATTCATCACCCTGAACACAAGTCTGCTGATTGGCCAAGACCGTTCGTCGTCGTTTCTGTCGCGTCTGTTCTCGTCGCCGCTCGGAGCCTCCGATTTCATCTGGGGATACTCCTTGCCGCAACTGGCCATCGCAGTGGGTCAAAGCATTGTATGTATGGGTGTTTCGGTTCTGGTCGGGTTGCCGCTCTCGTGGAACATACTATGGGCATTGCTGACAATGTTGCCCTCGGCATTGATGTTCGTCGGCTTCGGTATGCTGTTCGGTTCGCTACTTACCGACAAGCAGGCAGGCGGTATTTGCAGTGTCTTCATCAACCTTGCGGCCTTCACCAGCGGCCTGTGGATTCCACTCGATTTGGTAGGCGGCGTGTTTGGCGACATCTGCAACCTGTTGCCCTTTGCCCACGCATTCGAAATGGCCAAAGGGGTGTTGGCAGGCGACTTTGGAGCAATCTTTCCGCACATTTGGTGGGTTTTGGGCTACACGGTAGCAGCAATGGTGTCGGCAATTTTGGTCTTTCGCCGCAAGATGAGAGGGTGATTAATACAATTCAAAATTCAAAATTAAAAATTCAAAATTCAAAATTATTCAGAATTATTCAAAATTACCCAATAACAGAAATGGGAGTGTCTAACGCATACTTGTTAGACACTCCCATTTATCTTAGAAGTTGTATAATACTACAGCTTAGTTGTTCGAAACGTCGACGTTGGTCTTGTTGATAGTGCTCTTATCGACACGAATGCAGACATTGTTGTCGACCTCCAAGAGGATATAGCGCTCCTTGATCTCCTTGATAGTACCATAGATACCGCCGGCGGTAACAACCTTTTGGCCTTTTTGCAGCTCGGAGCGGAATTTTTCCAACTCTTTCTGTTGTTTACGCTGCGGACGGATCATAAAGAACCACATTACCACAAAGAGCAGAACCAGCATAAGGATCATACTCCAATTGCTGCCGCCTTGTGGAGCTGCGGCTGCACCTGCTGCTTGAAGCAGAGTCATAAAATTAATCATAAGTGTTATCGTTTAGTAAGTTTATTTAGTGCAAATATAATCAATCGTGGCGAACGGGCAAGAATTACGAACAAATAAAATGATTCTCACCATTATTCTTAAACGGGAAGGCTACTCTTTTATTGTAGCCGTAACGACTATATTGAGTGGTCGGTCGGCAAACGAGGTCGAAATCTCTATTGTATGAGGCAGCCAGTAGAGGTAGCCGACCGAGTCGAAAGTAACCTCTGCGGCAAACTCTTCGGCAGGTTTGATCGCCGCCTCGGGCAGCGAGATTCGAAGGCAACCGCACGAGGTACGGCTCGAAAGCAGCACCACGGGGGAGTCGGTATTGTTGCGCAGAGTAATCTGTTTGGTGAGCACCTCGCCCGAACGCAGAGTCCCCATATCGACGGTGTCGGGCGTGAGCGATTGGGTTATGGAGATGATTTTGCCTGTCGGCACGGTGCGGGTGGTGCGGCTGACACAACCGGTGGCCAAGAGTGCCAAAGTCAGCAGAACGACCGGACGCATCATCACCGTGGGAAATACTTAGCCTATAAGTCCGCGGCCGGCCTTGGTGATAACGCCCTCTGCGGTAAGCGTTTCGACCACCTTATCCAGAATGCCGTTGATAAAGTTGGCACTCGAAACCGTGGAGTAGTATTTCGAGATTTCGATATACTCGTCGAGAGTGACCTTCACCGGTACCGACTCGATTGAAATCATCTCGGCAATGGCGCAGATCATAATGACGGTATCCATAAAAGCGATGCGTTCGACGTCCCAGTTGCGCGTAAAACGCTCGATATACTTGGTGTACTCCTTTGAGTTGGCCACGGCGGTACGGAACAGCTGTTTGACAAATTGCCTGTCGTCGTCGTTTTTGTACTCCTCTTCGAGCGGCATTGCGGTTTGGCGTGCGCGGCAGGCATCGAGGGTGTGCAGAATCATTATGAGTATGAAATCGAGGTCGTCGCACCACATTATGGAGCTCTCTTCGAGGTAGTCGGCCATACGCTGATCGTCCTGAATGGTGCGGACAAAGAAGTCGGCAACCAATCGACGGTCTTGTTCGTAGGAGTGGTCGGGCGAGGCCATATAGGCAGCGTAGTAGTCCGACTCAACCATACGATTGTAGAGATATTTTATCATATCGGGCGAGGCCGACCAACCCAAGCCCTTGTGTTCCGTAAACGAGTTCAACTCTTCGTCGTTCTCAATTTGGAGTACAACGGCGTTGTCGATGAATTTGGTATTGGGATTGAGGTCTTCGGGGGTAGGCAGTTTCTTGTTGCGGCCAATTTCGATGCGTTCGGCGGCATAGCGGCGAACCTCTGTGATAAGAGTAATCGTGTGGAAATAGAGCTCGTAGGCTTTATCGATGCTAAAAAGCAGATTCTTTTCGCTTGCCGACTGGTTTTCGGCCTCCGACGCGAGGTGTGCATAGAGTGCTTTGACTACTTTTATCCTCAGGAATCTCCTACTGAACATAGCTATGAAAATTTAGAACGTTGTTATTACGGGCGCAAAGGTAGGAAATTAAATGAAAAATCAGCAACAGTAGGACGACATTATTTCACGGCAAAGCCCGTCGCGGCTTACCAAAAAAGTGTATCTTTGCGCCATTATGGAGTATAAAGAGTACGATTTGGTGGTCATCGGCGGCGGAGCAGCCGGCTTGATGGCGGCAGGCACAGCGGCCTCAGACGGCCGTAAGGTCATTCTTTTGGAAAAAATGGAGAAGACCGGACGCAAAGTCCGCATCTCGGGCAAGGGGCGTTGCAATCTGACGAACACCTCCGACGAGACCGAGTTTTTGGCCAAAATCAACAATGGAGCCGAATTTTTCCGTTCGGCCTACCACCAGTTCAACAACAACGCCCTGATGAAGTTCTTTGAGCGCAAGGGCATCAGACTTGAAACCGAGCGCGGCGGCCGCGTCTTCCCCAAGAGCGGCAAGGCGTGGGACATTGCCCAGACGCTGGTCGATTGGTGTCGCGACGAAGGAGTCGACATTGAGTGCAACGCACGGGTCGAGAGCCTCATTGTGCTCGCCGACAAGGTGCGCGGAGTCAATTACCGCAACGCTCGCGGTTTCCGTCGAAAGATTGAAGCCCCCTGCGTGCTCATCTCAACCGGCGGCGCATCGTATCCTGCCACAGGTTCGACAGGCGACGGCTACCGTCTGGCCAACAGCGTAGGTCACACCATTGTCGAAATTCGTCCCTCGCTCGTGCCACTCGTCACGTCCTACTCCGAGGCGCAATTTATGGAGGGCTTGTTGCTGCGCAACGTCTCGACCGAACTGTTGGTCGACGACAGCACCGTTCAGGAGGAGTTCGGCGAGATGTCGTTCTCACATCGCGGCATCGAGGGTGCCATTGTGCTGCGTATGAGCCGCAAGGCGGTCGACGCACTGATCGACCACCACAAGGTGGCCATAAGAGTCGATTTGAAACACGCAATGTCGCGCGAGGAGCTGATTGACCGCGTAAAACGCGAAATCGGTGAGCAGCCAGACACCATAACCGTAGGCGAACTTTTGCGCAAGATAATGCCGCGCGAACTGGTCGTACCTATGGCCAAAAAGATTGACTGCATAGGGAAGCACACCGTCAAAGAGCTATCGGACGAGAAGATAGCACTGCTGGCCGACAACCTGAAAGCGTTTGTACTGCCCATTTCGGACTACCGCCCCTTTGAGGAAGCCATCGTCACGGCCGGTGGCGTGGCAATCGACGAGGTCAACCCCGAAACGATGGAGTCGCGCAAGGTCAAAGGGCTCTACATAGCCGGCGAATTGCTCGACTTAGATGCCAACACGGGTGGCTACAACCTGCAAATTGCCTTCTCTACCGGACGATTGGCAGGGCGGCTCGGCGGCTACCACCCCACCCCGAAAACCGAACTACCCGAAGAGCCGACCGAAAACTGATGTCACTGCTCGAACGCATACGCCACAGCCGAGGCTACGGTATCCACTCGCCCTTCGTCTACCGTCTGGTCCGAGAGGTGATGATGCCTCGCCGCCTGAACGACCCCGCGTCGACCGACCTGCGCGATGCGCTCACCGAAATGGGAGTCGACCGCCGCACGGCCACAAGATTGCAAAACTATTATATTTGGGCCGAGTGCAACTTTTGGGCTGTTGATTACGTAGATAGATTTGACGGTAAAGAGCGTGGGCTGCTGATTTTTTCGGCCGACAATGTAGAACTTGCCGCCAAGACGGCAGCCGAAATCGGGTCGGCAGAGGCTACAATTTGCATTTTGCACCCCGACCGATGCCGACGGACGATTGAGGAGATGATTGCCGCCCACCGTAGCACAAGCATCGACACCAAGCAGGTGGCAATGCTGTTTTTCGGCGGCCACCGTCCCAAACAACATACTAAACTGTAACACAAAATTGTTATTCAATATGGCAAAGATCTACACTAAAACAGGCGACCACGGCGAAACTTCGCTCGTAGGTGGCGAGCGTGTTCCCAAGACCGACGTGCGCGTTGAAGCCTACGGCACAGTCGACGAACTCGGCGCACACATTGCACTGCTGGACGGTATGCTCTCGGCAGCGAACATCGAAAACTTTCACGACGAGTTGGTGACCATTGCCCGCGATCTGATGCAGATCGAATCGATGATAGCCGTGGGCGACCACGTCGAACTCAAAGCACAATTCGACAACGAAAACATCAAATGGCTCGAAGAGCTGATCGACAATCTCACCGAAACTCTTCCTCCGTTAAATGGCTTTGTGCTGCCAATGGGCAACGCCTTGGTCGGCGAGTGCCACGTGTGCCGCACAGTTTGCCGTCGCAGTGAACGCAACACGCTCAATGTCACCGACTACCACAATGTTCCGGAAGATGTATTGACCTATCTCAACCGCCTCTCCGACTACCTCTTCATTCTCTCGCGCAAGGTAGGGGAACTCTCCGGAGCAAAAGAAATTTTGTGGCAATAGAGAAAAATGTATTACAATAACAAATATTTTTATACTTTTGCAAATCGTAACGAGCATAGAGATTTGTAATAATCTAAACACCAAATACTTATGTATTGGACACTTGAATTGGCATCAAAACTTGAAGACGCACCTTGGCCTGCTACCAAAGACGAGCTGATTGATTATGCGGTTCGCTCGGGTGCGCCGTTGGAGGTGATCGAAAACCTTCAAGAGATTGAAGACGAGGGCGATATTTACGAAAGCATCGAGGACGTTTGGCCCGACTACCCCAGTAAAGACGACTTTTTCTTCAACGAAGAGGAGTATTAAACACAAGGCAAAAACGCTTTTTTGGGCAAAAATAGTTGCAACCTACGAAAAAAAACGTATCTTTGCGCTCGCTTTTTAGAAGCAATTGATTGAGCTATGGTGTAATTGGTAACACAGCAGATTTTGGTTCTGTCGTTTTGGGTTCGAGTCCCGATAGCTCAACACCTAAAAAAGAGGTCTTCCTGGATGGAAGACCTCTTTTTTGTTTTCGATGTAATGGCCTATGACTCTTTCTCGTAGTATTCGGCCAAGATCTCGTGGACACGATCGGCGGTCAGACGGCCGTAGACCTTACTGCCCACCATTGCCACCGGAGCCAAACCGCACGCACCCACGCAACGCAGGCAGTCGAGCGAGAAGAGTCCGTCGTTGGTAACGCCGCCGACCGGAATGTTGAGTTGGCGTTTGAACTCGTCGAGAATCTTCTCCGAGCCGCGTACATAACAAGCTGTGCCCAGACAGACCGAAATCGGGTACTTGCCTTTGGGTTGCATAGTGAAGAACGAGTAGAACGTCACAACACCATAGACCTTCGAAACCGGAATGTTCAGTTCTTCGGCAATCAACTCCTGCACCTCCATTGGGAGGTAGCCCAGAGCGCCCTGCGTACCGTGAAGAACGTTGATCAGTTCGCCCGGGTCGTTGTTGAATTGAGCGCAAATGGCCTTAACCAGGTCGATGCTCGATTGGGATAGACAAATTTTATTTTCCATCGTTACTATTTCTCTGATTTAGTGGAACAAACAACCGTTTTGCGGTCAACATAGTGAGTGTGGAGCAACTCGTGTGAGAGGTGTCCGCAGGGTTTGCCGAGATACTCGTTGTAGAGCGACACGATATAGGGGTTCTCGTGCGACTTGCGAATCGGCTTGTCGGAATCTTCCTTATAGAGCGATGCCTGACGCTCGCGAATAACCTCGAAATGGCCACGGTGGTAAGGCTGACCTCCGCCGTCGACGCAACCGCCCGGGCAAGCCATAATCTCGATTGCGTGATATGGGCTTTTGCCCGCCTTCATCTGCTCAACCAACACGCGGGCGTTGGCCAAACCGTGGGCAATACCGATATTGATTGGAGTTCCGTTGAAATCGATTGTAGCCGAGCGGATACCCTCGTTGCCGCGCAACTCGGTGAAATCGACTTTGGGCAGAGGTTTACCGGTCTGCACCTCGTAGGCGGTACGGCAGGCAGCCTCAATAACGCCGCCGGTCACGCCAAATATCACGCCGGCACCGGTCGACTCGCCAAGCGGTGCATCGAAATTGCCCTTCGGAAGGTTGGCGAAGTCGATGTTGGCATAGCGTATCAAGTGGGCCAATTCGCGCGTCGAAATGGAGATATTCACGTCGGCATCGCCATTGGTGGCAAATTCGGGACGCTGGCACTCAAACTTCTTGGCAACGCAAGGCATCACCGAAACCACCACGAGGTCTTTGCGGTCGATACCCATCTTGGGAGCAAAGTAGTTTTTGGCTATTGCGCCAAACATCTGCTGCGGCGATTTGGCCGTCGAGAGGTTGGGCAAAATTTCGGGGTAGTAGGTCTCGGCGAACTTCACCCACGCCGGACAACACGAGGTCATCAGCGGCAACTTAACGCTCTTGTCGCCCGAAAGGTAGGCATTAAGGCGGCCCAAAAGCTCCGTTCCCTCCTCCATAATGGTGAGGTCGGCTGCGAAGTCGGTATCGAACACGTAGTCGAACCCAAGCTGGCGCAGAGCGGTGACCATCTTGCCCGTAACGCTCTCGCTGCCGAAGCCGAAATCTTTGCCCAGACCCACGCGAACTGCCGGAGCGGTCTGCACTATAACGGTCTTCTTGGGATCGGCAATGGCTGCCAACACGTCTTTGATGTTGCTATGCTCCTGCAAAGCACCTGTTGGGCAAACCACCACGCACTGACCGCAGTTGGTACACTCGCTGGTGGCAATCTGACGGCCGAAAGCGATCGAAACCACTGCATTGAAACCGCGATTCACGGCCGAGAGTGCGCCCACCGACTGAATGGTATTGCAGGCGGTCTCGCAACGGCGGCACATAATACATTTGTCCATATCGCGGATAATCGAGAGCGACACGTCGGGCGTGAAGGTCGACTGCGCGCCTTTATAGCGAATGTCGCGTATGCCCAAATCGCGAGCAACGGATTGCAGGTCGCAATAGCCGTTCTTTGAGCAGATAAGGCACTCGTTGGGGTGATTCGACAGAATCAACTCCATAACGGTCTGACGAGCATTCTGAACGCGCGGCGAGTGAGTCTTGACAACCAACCCTTCGGTACATTCGGTTTTGCAGGCAGGCGCCAGATTGCGGCGACCCGGAACCTCGACCACGCAAATACGGCAGGCACCGGGGCTGTTGTCGTATTTCAGGTCTTCGAGGTGCATATGACACAAGGTAGGAATCTTGATGCCGACGCTTGCGGCCGCATCTAAAACGGTCGTTCCGGGAGCGACCTCTACCTCAATATTATCTATTGTCAATTTGATTTTTTCCATAATTCTCTGTCAACTAACTGTTTTAAGATTACTTGGCCAAAACGGCGCCGAACTTGCACTTCTTGTAGCAACTGCCGCACTTGATACACAACTCTTGGTTGATTACGTGAGGCTGTTTGAGTGTGCCTGCGATTGCATCAACCGGGCAGGCTCTTGCGCAAGCCGTACAACCCTTACACTTGGTTGCATCGATGTAGTAATGCGTCAAATCCTGACAGCGGTGCGACGGGCATACCTTGTCGGTCACGTGGGCCACATACTCGTCCCAGAAGTTGTCCATAGTCGAGAGAATCGGGTTGGGCGAAGTCTGTCCCAAACCGCACAAAGCCGTATCTTTAATCACGCCTGCCAGATTGCGCAGTGTGGTCAAATCCTCCATAGTGCCCTTGCCCTGAGTGATTTTGGTCAAAATCTCGTGCATACGTTTGTTACCGATGCGGCACGGAACGCACTTGCCGCACGACTCCTCGACGGTAAATTCGAGGTAGAACTTGGCGACCGAAACCATACAGTCGTCCTCGTCCATAACAATCATACCGCCCGAACCCATCATCGAACCACTGGCGATAAGGTTGTCGTAGTCGATAGATACATCGAGGTGTTTCACGGTCAAACAGCCGCCCGAAGGGCCACCGGTCTGAACGGCCTTGAACTTCTTGCCGTCCTTGATACCGCCTCCGATGTTGAAGATAACCTCGCGCAGGGTTGTTCCCATAGGCACCTCAATAAGGCCCACGTTGTTGACCTTGCCGGCCAAAGCGAAGACCTTGGTACCCTTGCTGCGCTCGGTGCCTATGCTTGCAAACCACTTGGCTCCGCGCAGAATAATCGGCGGAATGTTGGCAAACGTCTCGACGTTGTTGACGTTGGTCGGATAGCCCTTATAGCCGCTGACGCTTGGGAATGGCGGTTTGTTGCGAGCCTCGCCGCGCTGACCCTCCATAGAGGCAATCAGAGCCGTCTCCTCGCCGCAGACAAAGGCGCCTGCACCGTAACGAATCTCGATATCGAACGAGAAGCCCGAACCCATAATGTTGTCGCCCAACAGGCCGTATTCGCGAGCCTGACCGATTGCTATCTTCAAGCGCTCGACAGCCAAAGGATACTCGGCACGAATATAAATCAGACCGTGTGAAGCACCCGTGCAGTAGCCGTTGATGGCCATTGCCTCGATGACGGTATTGGGGTCGCCCTCCAAAATCGAACGATCCATAAATGCACCCGGGTCGCCCTCATCGGCATTGCAGACCACATATTTGCGGTCGCGTTGTACCTTGCGCGTGAGTTGCCATTTCAGACCTGTGGGGAAACCGGCACCGCCGCGTCCGCGCAGACCTGCATCGATCAACTCCTGAATCACCTCGTTGGGGTCGGTTTCGAGCACCTTGGCAAGTGCGGCATAACCGTCGCGAGCGATATACTCGTCGATATTCTCGGGATTGATGAAACCGCAGTTGCGCAGAGCTATACGCATCTGTTTCTTGTAGAAGTCCATATGTTTCGAGTCGGCCACGTGTTTGCCCGTATCGGGGGCAACAAACAGCAGGCGCTCGACCTTACGGCCTTTGAGAATGTGTTCCGAGACAATCTCCTTGGCATCTTCGGGTTTCACCGAGACGTAGAAGGTGTTGTCGGGCACTATCTTAACGATAGGGCCTTGTTCGCAGAAACCGAAACAGCCGGTCTTGATGACCTGCACCTGCTCGGAGAGTCCGAGTTCGGCTACGGCCTCACGCAGTGAGTCGATAATCTCGGCGCTGTGCGATGCGCGGCAACCTGTACCACCGCACACCAATATGTAGGTATTAAATTTTGCCATAATTTCGGTCTAAGGTTAGAGGTTGGCATTGGCGTGGCGCGCGGGAATGATACCCTCGACCAGCTCGCCGTTTTTGATGTATTTCTCGACAATCTCGCCGGCACGCTGCGGGTTGACATAACCGAAGACGATGGCCTCCTGCCCGGGCAGTTTGACCTCAATGGTCGGTTCTGCCTCGCAGTATCCCATACAACCGGTTTGCGTAATGACGGCATCGATTTTCTGGTGGTCGAGTTCGTTGACGAAGAACGACATCACCTCCTTGGCTCCGGCAGCAATGCCGCAGGTACCCATCGACACTTTGATTTGGACCATACTCTCGGGATTGTTGCTGTGCTCACGAATGTTAAGCTCGCCCTGCAATCTCTCGCGCATCTTTTTCAGGTCGTCAAGTGATTTGACTTTGTTCATAGTGAATTTTACGTTTAGGTTGATGTAATTATGTTTGTGTGTTTCTATTAATCGGTTCATAACGTTTGCAAATCTACGAAATTAAAATACAACTGCCAACACATAGCGTTAGAAAAATAACACTGGATTATTAACAATTTCGAGGTTGCGGCCCCAAAAAGATTCAAAAGTTTAAGCTTTTGCCGAAAACCGCCTTGAAATTGTCGTCAACAATCGCACGAATCATAGTTGCAACCTGAGGGTGACCGAGTGGCAAACCCTCCAAAACGTCGGCAATCTCGGAGGTCGAAACCGAAAACTCCTGCTCGCAGGAGCGGAACTCCACGTGGGTATCAATCTGCGGATTGCCCGAAATGATTTGCATTAGTGTTTCGGGCACATCGCCAACCGGCGGACAGTCGATATTGTCGGTATGGAACGTTGCCGTGACCGTAGTACCTACCCCAACTTGCGAGGCGACTTTCACGCTGCCGCCGCACTGCTCGGCGTTTTGAATCAGAAAAGGCAGCCCCAATCCCACCTTGCGCGTAGTGCGCGTGGTATAGAATGGGTCGGTCGCACGAGCCACCGTTTCGGGCGTCATACCGCAACCGTTGTCGGCAATCACGAGTGTCAGCACCGAGCCTTGGAGCACGAGCGAAATGGTCATCTCGGTAGCCCCTGCCCTGATGCAGTTCTCCGAAACATCGGTAATATGGAAGGCGATATCTTTCACGTCAATTCAAAATTCAAAATTCAAAATTCAAAATTATTAAAGACCTTAAAGTCCTTAAAGATTTTCATTGCTCCCCGCAACTTTCTATTCGTCGGCCGTCCTCTGCGGCAAAGGCTTTGCGCAACTCGTTGAAGGTGCGGTGTTCGGCCGTAAGCCACGACGGATTGGCACCAATAAGGTGCGGAAAATGGGCGTCCGAAGCGGTGTAGGCCGTATAGCGTGCCAAATACTTTTGGGCAGCGCAGAGTTGTTGGTACTTCTCGGCGAAGTTGTACTCCACGGCCGCCACAGGCAGCGCAGGCGAAATAAATCCAAGTTGACCGATAAGGCTGTACGAAGCGCGGTCGATGTGTGCCGGCACAAACAGTCCGCCGCAATCGGTCACGCGGTCGGCAATCTCCTCGGTCGAGGCATCGATGGGCGAATTGAGGTACCACTCCACCTCGCCCACAATGTTCTCCTGCTCGTCGACCCAAACCTCGTCGCCCAACCGTTCGGGGTCGTTCGGCACTTTAACAATCTTTTGGTCGACCCACTTTTGAAGCCACGCCGCGGCGCTCAAATCGGGCAGCAAAGCCACACAGTGAGCCTCCTCGCGTGTGGTAAGTTCAACACCGCAAAAGACCGTAAGTCCCTCGCGACGGCCTATCTTCTGAACGGTTTCGACTTGCAGCGTCGAGTTGTGGTCGGTAATTGCAATGGCATCAAGCCCCTTTGCGAGCGCCGTAGCGACAATCGTTCGCGGGCTCATAAAGAGGTCGCCGCACGGTGAGAGCAGCGTATGAATATGCAAATCGACCTTATAGCGATTCATAGCGCGCAGGTTTAGCGGTCTACTTCTGTTGCAGCAAGGAGTATATCAAACCACTTGTTTCGAATGCCGGCAGATCGGTCGTCAAGACCGTAACGCCTTGTTGTTCGGCCTGCGAGAGCGTCTCTTCGTCCAGTCGGGCGCCGCCAATCAGAATTATGGCAGCCACCTCTTTGAGTGCGGCAACGGCAACAATATTGCGGTGGACTTGGAGCGTAATCCAAACCATACCCTCCTCGACGTTGCCCATCACGTCGCTCAACAGATCCGACGTGTAGCCGCCCGTTATTTCGGTAGCGAGATTGTTGCCCTTGTTGAGAATCTCAAAGTTGTTCGCCGCAGCGAGTTCACTTACTTTCATTGGTGGTTAATATTTTTTTGGTTGTCCTGCTCAAACGCTCCTTGCCCCACACCTGTTCGACTATTTCGCAAGCACGTTCGCTACTCAAAGTGCCGTTTATCTCCAACTCGCGCTGCACAAAGACGCAGTACGACAGCGTTGCCTCGCCACGCACAATATCTTCGGCCAACGACTCGCACCCGGGTGAACCGCAAGCGCCACAATCGATGCCGGGCAGCAGCTTTCTGATCTTCTTGGCCGAGTCCATCTTATGGAGCACCTCGCCGATATCTTCGCCCTCGTAGACAAGTTTGGTCATAGGTTGAACCGGCGCTCGCTCCACCTCGGGAGCAATAGATTTAAGATAGCTGCGGTGGAGGGTATCCGGCGTGCCTCCTACTGTGCTGGTACGTTGTGCCGCAGTAATTTGCGACATACGCTCTGCCGCAATAAAGCGGTTGGCAGGTGTCAGCACACCCCCAACGCAACTGCGGTCACAGGCCCTCATCTCCAAAAAATCAATATTGCTCAACTCGCCTGTAATCTCCATTCGTTCCAGAAAGTCGATGACATTGTGGACTTCGTCGACCGCCAGACAGCGTCCCTCGAACGAAGCCGCCTCGCCTGCCGTACTGCTCCACCCCACATCTTCGGCCGAGAGTTCAAACGATTCGTCGGCATCGGCCTCAACCGTCGAGTCGGAGCGCAAGATATGGAATACACGATTGTAGATGCTGTCCATATTGAGAACGCCGTTGATGGCACCGGCCACCTCACCACCCTTTACAATGGCAATTTTGGCCGCACAGGGTGTGATATAGAATACGCCAGTACGAGCGGCATCGACACCTCGGTCGTGCAGAATAGTGCGGCATAGTTGCGCCGAGAGCTCGATAGGTGTCTTCACGGGCAGAATATTGCCAACCAGATTGGGGAATCTGATCTGAATCAGACGTACAATGGCAGGACAGAATGGGCTGATTGAGGGCTTTTCGACAGCCTCCGCCATCTTGCGCCGCATAGCCTCTCTGACTAAGCCGACCGACATTTCGACCTGAAAGAGGTGGGTGAAGCCCAATCGGTGCAAAGCACCAAAAATCTGGCGACGGGTATATTTTTCGGGAAACTGCCCCATAAATATGGCAGGAACCAACACCACGCGGTTTTGGTAGTCGAAAATCTTGTCGAGGTCGTCCTGCTCAATGTAGATGGCATCGACCGGGCACGCCTTCATACACTCGGCGCAATCCAAGCACCAGTTGGGGCGCAACGTCGCCTTACCTCCCACTATACGCAACGCGCCGGAAGGGCATTTGCTCACGCAGTGGGTACAACCCAAACACCTCTCGGTATTGATTGTAAGCGAATGGTAGAACTCTCCTTTTTTGGTCATTTCGTATCGGTTAGAAAATAGGTTGTCATTGTAACGGTTGTTCCCTTGCCGACAGTGCTGCAAATGTTGAGTATGTCGACATTTTTCTTCATATTGGGCAGTCCCATACCGGCGCCAAATCCCATTTCGCGCACTACGGGCGAAGCGGTCGAGTAGCCACGCTGCATTGCTTGCGCTATATCGGCGATGCCGGGACCCTGATCGTCAATCGTAATGGTTATGCTTCGGGCATCGATCATCACTTTCATCGAACCGCGATAGGCGTGGGCGACCACATTGACTTCGGCCTCGTAGAGAGCAATAACGACCCGTTTGATTACCAAAGGGTCGATTGAGAGCTGTTTCAGAATAGTCTTCACCTCGCTCGATGCAAAACCGGCGCGTGTAAAGTTTCCCCCCTCTATTTCGAAATTGAACTCCATAACCGGCCGACAAAATTAGAAAATCGGCTCTATGCCCTCTTTGGCAAGTGCCGCAACGGCACGAAACATCGAATATGGCGATTGCAGCAACACAAGTCCATTCTCTTCGGCGAGAGCAATCATATCGGGAGTAATGGTTTTGTTGCGCACCACAAGAATGCACTTCAAGTCGGCCATTTCGGCCGTACGGATTGTCTGAATATTGCACAATCCGGTAATTAGCAGCAACTTGTTTGTATCCAGAATCAGAACGTCGCTCATCAGGTCGCAAGCAAACCCAAATGTTATTTCGCCTACCTGTTCTACATCGCCCGCAACGCAAACAGACTCGGTGAGTTCAATGATTCGTTTGATATTCATCTCTTTTATGGTTATTAGGTTAAGAGTGTGGATCAAAAGCAGTGCAATATACAAATATTAAATTGAAATTCCTAATCGGTAGGCCAAACCACTCTGTCGAGCACCGAAGTTAGGTAGGCCAAAGCAATGCCGTAGTTGGTAATCGGAACGTTTTGGTCGGCAGCCTCGGCAATGCGCGTAAGCACGTGGCGGCGGTTGAACATACAGGCTCCGCAATGAATCACAAGGTCGTAAGGAGTGAGGTCGGTCGGGAAATCGGCACCTGCCACCACATCGACCCTAAGGCTCTCGCCCACCCTTTGGCGCAACATACGAGGCAGTTTCACGCGCCCGATATCCTCCTCCATAGGGGCGTGGGTACAGGCTTCGGCCACCAGCACGCGCGATTTCGGAGTGAGGCGTTCGATAGCTCGTGCGCCTGCAACAAAGCTGCGTATATCGCCTTTGTAGCAGGCCATAAGCACCGAAAAAGAGGTCAACAGCGTACCTTTCGGCACAAGCGGTTCGACCTTTGCAAAGGCCTGCGAATCGGTGATAATCAACTTTGGAGCCGCGTGGAGCGAAGCGAGCGAAAGTGCAAGTTGTTCGGTCGTACACCCCACGACCACGCACCGTTTATCTATCAAATCGCGAATAACCTGAACCTGCGGCAGAATCAGTCGGCCGCGCGGGGCTTGTGGGTCCTGCGGCATAACGAGCACCACCACATCGCCCTGAGAAACCAGATTGCCGGTGAGCGATTGAGGGTTGCCGCTCTCGCGTACCACCTCGCTCAATGCCGTAAGGAGGCGGTCGATACCTTCGCAGTGCAGGGCATCGGTTCTGACGGGCACGAGGTTGAGTTGCTGTGCTATTTCATCGGCGGCGGCATCTACGTCGGCGGCAAGGTCGGTCTTATTGAGTACCGCGACCACGGGCACCGAACGGCGGCGAAAGTTGTCGACCCACTCCTTCTCGACCGACAAGTCGCCTTCGGTGCAGACTATAACCGCCACGTCGGTACGCTCGGCTGCCTTTCGGCTTCGGGCCATTCGTTCGTGGCCAAGCATTGAAACATCGTCCAGACCGGCAGTATCTATCAGTACGCAGGCTCCGATGCCGTTGATTTCCATACTCTTCACAACGGGGTCGGTGGTTGTGCCTGCCTCGGCCGACACGATTGAGAGCTGCTGGCCGCTCAGGGCGTTCAACAGCGACGATTTGCCGCTGTTGCAACGTCCGAAAAAGCCAATGTGGGTTCTGACCGACTGTGGCGAGGTCTCCATAACTATCGGTTAAAATCTGAAATCGCGAATACCGTTCTCTATCTGTGCGAGGTTGTCGGTAGCAATGCGCCTTACATTCTCGTTGGGCACGCGCATCATCTCCTCGCGTATCATCTTCTCGCCTTTGGCTCTGACGTCGGGCGTGGCGTAATCCATAAGGTACTCTTTGAGCGTCATCAGTGCGTTGGGCTGGCAGCAGTTGGCAATCTGTCCGCTCTTGACGAGTTTCATAAAGCGGTCGCCCGTGCGTCCTGCGCGGTAGCAGGCGGTGCAGAAGCTCGGAATGTAGCCCAAATCGAGCAGCCACCCGACCACCTCGTTCAGCGGACGACGGTCGCTAACGTCGAACTGTGCAGTTTCGTCCTCGCGGCGCTCGGTATCGCCATAACCGCCCACCGAGGTATGCGAGCCGCCGCTAATCTGCGAAACGCCCAGAGCGAGCACCCTTTCGCGCGAACGCTGGCTCTCGCGGGTCGAAATAATCATACCCGTATAGGGTACTGCAATACGTATGACGGCCACAATCTTGGCAAAGACCTCGTCGGGCACAACATTCTTGAATGCGTCGAGCGATATGTCGTCGGCAGGGCATATTCGCGGCACGCTTATGGTGTGGGGCCCGACACCGTTGTAGGCCTCCAAGTGCTCGGCGTGCATCAGCAATCCGGCAAAATCGTAGCGGTAGGTATCCAAACCGAAGAGCACACCTATACCCACGTCGTCGATACCGCCTGCCATAGCGCGGTCCATTGCCTCGGTGTGGTAGGCATAGTCGCTCTTGGGGCCGGCCGGGTGCAGCAATTCGTAGTTCTTCTTGTGGTAGGTCTCCTGAAAGAGGATATAGGTACCGATGCCGGCCTCTTTGAGCTTATGGTAGTTCTCGACGGTGGTGGCGGCAATATTGACATTTACACGACGGATAGCACCGTTTTTGTGCTTAATATTGTAGATTGTGCCGATACTCTCCAAAATATACTCTATGGGGTTGTAGAGCGGGTGTTCGCCTGCTTCAATGGCCAGACGCTTGTGGCCCATATCCTGCAAAGCCACCACCTCGCGTGCAATCTCCTCCTGCGAGAGTTTCTTGCGCGGAATATTCTTGTTCTTGATATGGTAGGGGCAGTAGGTGCAGCTGTTGACGCAATAGTTCGACAGGTAGAGCGGTGCGAACATCACGATGCGGTTGCCATAGAGCCGTTGTTTGAGTTGTTTGGCGAGCGTAAACATCTGCTCGTTCAGGTCGGGTTGGTCGCATTCGAGCAGCACGGAGGCTTCGCGGTGTGAAAGTCCCTTGCAGTCGGCAGCACGTTTCAAGATCTCTTCAATGAGTGGGCGGTTGCTGCGGTTGGCCTCAGCATAGGCCATTGTCTCGACGATTTCGGCATCGTGGATAAACTCCACTGCCTTAGGTGATTTTGGGTTATACATTTTTAGCTCCTTTTCTGATAGTCGCCACGCTTGTCCGAAATGTGGTAACCGATTGAATTTAATTGTTTTTCCAACTCTGCGAGTCCTTCGGCGGACTCCAAGTCGAATGATTTTTTATTGTCGTAGATTGTATATTTGTTTCTTACCGTTTGAGGCGAAAGGTTGGGCATCACCACATTTGCTCCCGCCAGAATTGCCCGTTCGCGCCCTCTTTCGGAGAGGGTTGCCAGCGCCGTGGTGGCGGGCAGGTTGCTGTCTGGCAAGAGCAGCCGCACAATAGCGAGCACTCGGAGCGTCAACTCCACGCTTCCCGCCGCAAAGCCTGCAAAGGGTGTCGCACTCTGAGGTACGAAAGGCCCAATGCCCACCATTTCGGGTTGCAACTCGGCCAGAAACTCCAAGTCGTCGATCAACGACTCGGTGGTTTGGTATGGGCTGCCAATCATCATTCCTGCGCCCGTCTGATAGCCTATGCGTTTGAGCGTTGCAAGGCACTCCCTGCGGTGGTCGAACGACATCTCGGACGGGTGCAGCCGCTCGTAGTGGGCGCGGTCGGCCGTCTCGTGACGCAACAGGTAGCGCGTCGCTCCTGCCTCAAACCAACGCCTGAGGATCGGTTCGTCGTACTCGCCCAGCGAGAGCGTCACGGCCGAATCGGGGAACTCGCCCACAATTAGCGAAACCGCCTCGGCCACCTCGTCGGCCGAAACAACACCCTCGCCACCCTGAATCACAAAGGTTCGGAAACCCATAGCGTGACCTCGGCGGCAACACTCCACAATCTGCTCCACGGTGAGGCGGTAACGTTCCAAAGAGCGGTTGCTGCGACGAATGCCGCAGTAGTAGCAGTCATTTCGGCAACAGTTCGTCACCTCCACCAATCCGCGGATATATATTTCGTTGCCGAAACGCTCAACGGCCGTGCGGCGTGCGGTTGTCATCAAGAGGTCGACGGCAGCCGTGTCGGTCGAAGTGAGCAGCAAGCCGTACTCCGAACGGGTGGCCCTCCCGAAGGAGTGCAGGTGGCTGATAATTTGTCGGGTGTCGGTCAATTTGCAATAGATTACAATTTGCAAATTTAATCAAAAAAAGCTAATGTTATTCAAAAAACACTAAAACCGCAAATTGCAACCGTTCACCAATCAGTTATAAACAGAGTGTGTCCGACAAAATTTGCCGGACACACTCTGTTTATAAAAAAGGTATGCAAGCCAACCGCAGAAACCATATCGGTGAACTATGCCGTTTGGCGTTCCTTGGCGGGTTGCTCTTGTTGCTCTTTTTGCTCTTTTTGTTTCTCAATCTGCGCGTCGATGCGTTCAAACTCTTTCGAGTTGTTGGATATATACTCCGGAATAGTCTCCTTCATAAGCGTTACGGTGGCACAGACATCGACCGCCTCAGAGAGTTTCGACAACCGTTCGCAAATTGGCACTATATCGGAATAGTCGTAACGGCGCACCTTGGCTATTTTAATCTTCGGATGGTCGGTCGGAATGGTATTTTCGGCAGTCGAGAGCACCTCTTCGTAGAGTTTTTCACCCGGCCGCAGACCGGTATATTTGATCATAATGTCGACATCGGGGGTATAGCCTGCCAGCACAATCATCTTGCGAGCCATATCGGCAATCTTGACCGGTTCGCCCATTTCGAAAACAAAAATATCGTTGCCCTTGCTCATCGTGGCAGCCTCCATAACCAGACGGCACGCCTCGGGAATAGTCATAAAGTAACGCGTTATATCGGGGTGCGTAACAGTCAAAGGACCACCCATTTCAATCTGACGGCGGAAGAGCGGAATGACACTGCCGTTGCTGCCCAAAACATTGCCGAAACGGGTCGTAACGAATTTGGTATGACCCGACACCTTGCCCGACTCGACAGCAAGCCCGAGGCTCTGAACATATATTTCTGCCAGACGTTTCGAAGCACCCATAACGTTGGTAGGATTGACTGCCTTATCGGTCGAAATCATCACCATTTTGTCGACCCCGTATTCGACACAGAGGTCGGCCACGTTGCGTGTTCCGCCTACATTGACCATAATTGCCTCACAGGGGTTCTCCTCCATAAGGGGCACGTGTTTATAGGCGGCAGCGTGGAAAACCACATCAGGACGGAATTTTTCGAATGCAAAACGCAGACGCTGCGGAGCACGTACATCGCCAATAAATGGCACAAAACAGAGCGACGGACAGGTGTTCTCCAATTCGAGGCGCAGATTGTGCATCGGGGTTTCGGCATTGTCGAAGAGCACAAGGCGGCTGACACCCATCTGAGCCATCTGACGGCACAGCTCGCTGCCTATGCTGCCTGCTGCACCGGTAACCATAACCGTCTTGCCGCTAAAAGCCGACAAAATCTCGGCGGTGTTGATCTTAATCTCGTCGCGGCCAAGCAGGTCTTCGATACGTACCTCGCGCACGTTGCTTTTGGCAGTTTCGTTGCCGTTAAGTTCGTCGACAGGCGGCGCAATGAGGGTTTTGACAGGGGTATCGCTCTTTTCGCAGAAGTGAATCAGGCGGTTCTGTTCGCGTTGCGCGTCGTTATAGGTGGTGAAGAGTATGGCGTCGATATTGTTGCGTGCAATAACTGCGTTAAAGTTTTTCTCGTCGCAGAAGTAGTAGACCGGCAACTCGGCGAGCAAATAGGAGCGCAGATCCTTGCCGTAGTGGATAAAGCCGACGATATTGTAGTGGCGGCTGTTGTGCAGGCGGGTTTTGGAGGCAACGCTTTTGTCGGTAGCGCCATAGATCAGCACCCTCGTTTTGGGACGACCCAACCGCGTGAGCATCATATCGTAACCCAACAGCATTGCAACACGGGCGATGGTCATCAGCACAAATGTCAGCAACATATCGAGAATCACGCCGAGCGAGATCTGGTAGCGGCTGGCAATCCAACCCGAAAAGAACAAAAAAGCAAACAGCAGTACATCTTTGGTCACAACTGCGGCGGCTATCTGCCACAAACTTTTGAGCGACGAATGGCGTATGATGTTACGATGGGTACGGAATGCGTAGAAGCATACAAGGCTGATAATGAGCGAGACACCGACAACTTTCAGTATGGTATGGCCCGAAATGACCTGCGCCGCGAAGTAGCGCATAATCATAAACGAAGCGTAGGCGCTCAAAGCCGACAGCACCAAATCCATAGCCAGAACGGCCCAATAGCTCAAATATTTACTCGATACAATACGTTGCGAAACGTTTTTTTCGAATTTGTTCATAACGATTTTATTCGGTAATCAAGCCTCGCTTTGAGGGGCAGTTAATTAGCATTATTAGTGCAAAGATATCTAATTTTTGTCAAAAAACAACCCCAATTAAACAAAAAACAGAACTATGCCGACCACCGAAACAAAAAGCCCTATAAACTGTCTGAGGGTCAACCGTTCACCAAAAATAAAAACGCCAACCAGCACCGAAATTGCCACTATCGACACGTTGTAGATAGGGAAAAACAGGCCTGCCGGCAAAGTTTCGAGCGAGAGCAGAGTAAGGTATGTAGCAAAAAAATTGGCAGCTCCAAGCAGCACCCCACCCCACAGGCTGCCCGTGCAGAGCGTCACACGACCGCGATTGCGCACGAGGTAGAATATCACGCAGGCGACCATTGCCGACAAAAAAATCGTAGCCGTGAAAGTGGCTGTTTCGGCTCGGTCGGTAATGCCGTTCTGCACAAATTTCAGAAAGAAATTATTGAGTCCGAAGAGCAGAAAAACAACGACAGGCAATAATATGCCGGCTATTTCCAACGGCTTGCGCCGAGAATTTGCAACTTGCTTCTTGGGTACCACTATCAACACCAGCGCCACTATAACCAACACAATGGGCAACCAGCGCGGGGAGACTTGGGCCGGCAGCAAAAGATAGCTGCAAACCACCGGAATGACCAGCGACACACGAGCCGACACCGTGGTTACGGCAACACCCGAACGCGCCGTCGACAACGACATCAGCACAAAGGCCGCCATAAAACCAACTCCCATAAGTAATGCAATCCACCACCAACCGTAATCAAACGGGTTGACTCCGCCGGTCCCGCCCGAAAGATTGAAGGCGATTCCCAACAAAAAAGCAGTCAGATAGTTAACGGCAACAGCCTGTAAAGTGTCGAAATGGCGCAGGCTGAAGACCTTGAAGAGTACGGCAAAAGTCGAACCGCACAATATGGCCAACAGAAGGTATATCATATTACAGGGGCATTATTTTTATTCCAACGAGATTGTATAGCAGCGGCGGCGTTTGTGGTTGCGGTGCTCGTAATTCTTCCATTGGCTCTGAACCTCGATATTGTCCTCCAATTCGGGGCCGGTTTCAGCCAACTTCATATCGTTTTTGATGGCACCTGCCAAGCCCTCGCGCAGAATAATGGCATTAACGCCTTTGTTTTGGTACTCGGGACGAACCCCTATTGAATAGAAATCGAGGGTTTTGCTCTTTTTCAGATCGTGCAGTATGCGGAAGATGCCAAAAGGCAGAATTTTGCCCTTCGAGCGCCGAACGGCGTTACTAATCGAGGGCGCCATAAAACCGTAGCCGACAATTCGTCCCTCACGATTCTGCACCACCGAAACGTAGTCGGGGTTGCCCACAAGCAGCACAAGTTTGGAGTAATCGATCAGCTGTTTGTCGGAGAGCCAAACCACGCCAAAGAGTTTTTCGAACGCCTCGTTCATTACTTCGAGTGCTTCAACTATATAGGGTTTTATCTCCTTTATCTTCTTGAACCTGACGACATTATACCCATAACGTTCAATGGCGAGTTCTGCCACTTTTTCGAGGCGTTCGTCCATTTTTTCGGGTACAGTGATTTGGAACTCCAACCAATCGACCTTCTTGCCCAAACCGAGCGCTTCGAAATGGTCGGCATAGTAGGGATAGTTGTAGCAGGTTACATACATATCCTGCTCCTCGAAGCCTTCAACGAGCAGGCCTTGTTTGTCGAGGTCGGAGAAACCGATCGGGCCGATGATCTCGTTCATTCCCTTTTCGTGAGCATAGTCGACAATCTTTTGGAACAGAGCAGCCGACACCTCACGGTCGTCGATGAAATCGAAACGGCTGAACCTCATCTGTTTGACACTCTTTTTTTCATTGTAGGCATTATTGAGAATGCCTGCAATGCGTCCGACAACCTTGCCGTCGCGCTCAGCCAACCACATACGGCACTCGGCATAAGCGAAGGCGCCGTTCTCCTTTGGGTTGAACTCGCTCATCTCGTCGAAGAGAAGCACCGGAACGAAATATGGATTGTGTTTGTAGAGTTCTATCGGGAACTTAAAGAAACGTTTCTTATCCTTTTTGGACGTTATCTCACGTATCTGCAACATTTTACAACTAAATTTGAGTTAGACTTTCTCACTTTGCGAAACTCAAAAATAGTAATTTTTTCCCAAAACGGACAACATTCCAACCAAATACGACCTATTTTAGTCATTCTTCGACAGATTGACCGTCCTTCCGATTCGGACTTGGGAAATCAATCTGCCAATCGCCGACCGCAATTCTGTCATAAAAAATTGTAGAAAAACTCAATAAAGAGCGAACGGTTAATGAGTTGTGCAGAGTGGTTGCTACGCATCTCGTTGTTGGGATTCAGAGCATTCATCAAGCCGCAGGAAAAACCGACCTTCAATCCGACGGCTCCATAGCTGATGCCTGCTGCGGCAACCGCACCCACGTCGAAACGGCGCATTTGGAAGAATGATTCACCGAACGGATCGTGAATCCAAGGGTCATCTTTTGAGACCATAATATCGTCGAACAATCCCCACAGGCGCTCCTTTCCGGCAAAGCCATAGCTCACCATCACACCTGTCTGATATACAAGACAGACCGAATGGTCGATCCAAATATGATAATCAATCATCACCGGCACGGAGAGGTAATTAACCTCGATTTGGTCGAAATTCTCGCCGGTGGCAGCTATGCCGCCCCAAAGGTTGTAGCGCAGACCTGTTTCGAACGAGAATGGACTCTTTGCCGAAAATGGAATTGCATACCCCACCCCGGCAGTTACGCCCGGAAGCAGTTTTTGGGTTTTGAAAACTCCGCTATTGTCGTAGAAAAGGGCCGAAAAATTTGTTCCGACCGAGTTATACCAACTGCCCTTAACCGTTTGATCACAAACGGCTCCCAGTGTCAGCACCAATGCCGACAAGGACATCAACAGACGTTTCATAGCCCTTTTGAAGAGAAGCGTTATTTTGCCTTATCGAGCGCAAAATCGACCGTTTTGGCCGCTTTGCCTTGATACCAGTGGCCGTCGCCGCCCGAAAGTTCACTGCCCAAAAACTCGACCGACTTCTCGGTCGTGGCAAATTCGCCGCCGCCTTCGGGGCCGTCAACGTCCGAGGCTTCGACCTTAAAGGTGACGCTATTCGACGGAAAATACCTTATTGCGATTGAATATTGACCCTTTGCGTCGGTCAACAGCGAGTCGACAGAGTAGCGATACCCCTCCTCGTTGGGAGCAACCACAACCTTGATACCCTTCAACGGGTTGGCATCACTATCGGTCACCTTGCCTTTGACTTCATAAACAGCCGAAGGGCAACCGTACTCGCAAGGAGTGTCAATAATCTTGTGTAACTCGTCGCACCCGCCGAACATCGAGCCGAAACCGAGCAAAGTAAGCAATTTGATAGCGAGTTTCGTTTTCATCTCTTTTTTGTCTAAAGTCGAAATTCTTAAAGACCTTAAAATCATTAAAGTCCTTAGTTGTTCTATTTACTCTTATGACGCTCGAAGCTGTCAAATTGCTGCATCGGGTGCGAAAAAAATAATTACTCTTTGGGCAGCGCTGCAAGTGCCCTGTCCAATCGGGCGAGGGTCTGCTCTTTGCCCAAAACCTCGCACATCTCAAACATTCCGAAACCTTTGGCCTCGCCTACTATTGCCAAGCGAAAAGCGTTCATCACCAGCCCCATAGGTATCTCGTTCTCGGCAATCCAAGCGTGGCAGACGCGCTCCATTTCGGCCAGAGTGAAAGGTTCTATCATAGCCAAAACCTCGCGCAAAGCAGCAACGACTTTTGGGGCATCGCCTTTCCAATATTTTTTTTGCGCTTTATCGTCGTAGGCGACAGGAGCCTCGAAGAGGAACGACGAGAGTCCCCAAAACTCGTCGGGGAAAGTTGCCCTCATTTTGATTTGCGAAACGATGCGTAGCGCATTTTCGTGCGAGCAGCTGTGGCCGTGAGCCACCACCATCGGCTCGTAGAGTGCGGCAAGGCGCCGGTCGTCGGCAGCGTGCATATATTGTGCATTGAACCAGTGGGCTTTGTCGGGATTGAAACGCGCACCCGACTTGCCGACGCGGTCAATCGAGAAGGCATCAATGAGCTCCTGCATCGAGAAAATCTCCTGTTCGGTGCCCGGGTTCCAGCCCAGCAGCGCCAACATATTGATAAAAGCTTCGGGGAAATAGCCGTCCTCGCGGTATCCGCGCGAAACTTCGCCGTTGGGAGCAACCCAACGCAACGGGAATACGGGGAAACCCAACTTGTCGCCGTCGCGCTTGCTCAACTTGCCCTGACCCGAAGGCTTCAACAGCAGCGGCAGGTGGGCAAATTCGGGTTGGGTGTCGCTCCAACCGAAAGCACGGTAGAGCAGATAGTGAAGCGGCAACGATGGCAACCACTCCTCGCCTCTGATGACGTGCGAAATCTCCATAAGGTGGTCGTCGACAATGTTGGCCAAATGGTAAGTCGGCAGCGAGTCGGCCGATTTGTAGAGCACTTTGTCGTCGAGGGTCGAAGTGTTGATTTCGACCTCGCCGCGAATCAAATCCTCCATAGCTACCGTCTGGTCGGCAGGCATCTTGAATCGGATAACCCATTGGTCGCCACGCGCAATGCGCTCTTGAACCTCTTGTTTAGACAGATGCAGCGAAGTTGCTAATTTTTCGCGAATTGCATAGTTGTACGAAAAGGTTTTGCCACGCGATTCCATCTCTTTGCGCAACGTGTCCAACTCTTCGGGAGTATCGAATGCGTAGTAAGCATTGCCCGACTCGACAAGCTGCAAAGCATATTTCAGGTAGATTGCCTTGCGCTCGCTCTGACGATAAGGAGCGTGCGGGCCGCCCTGCTCCACCCCTTCGTCGATCTCGATTCCGCACCAACGTAGCGAGTCGATAATATAGCGTTCGGCACCCTCGACATAGCGCGTCGAATCGGTATCCTCGATACGCAGAATCATTTGGCCGCCATTCTGACGAGCAAAGAGATAGTTGTAAAGCGCCGTGCGAACCCCGCCAATGTGGAGTGCACCTGTTGGTGAAGGGGCAAAACGTACCCTTACTTTCCTTTCCGACATAACTATTTTATTCTTATTTGGTTATATATTCCAGACGCATAGTGATGCGTGCTTTTTTTGTCTTGCTCGAAGTATTGAAATTGCCACCGGCCGAAAACTCCTCATTGGTGTTGGCTCCGGTAATTTGGAAGACACCCATACGGGCCGATTTGAGTTTGCCAAGACCACTGCCACTTTCGACGGCAATCTTCTCGGCACGCAGGCGCGCGTCGGCTGTGGCACGCTCGATGAGCGAGAGTTTAAGGTCGTCCAATTTGGAGTAATAATAGTCGGGTTGCCACGATTCGATTTGGATTCCTTCGGCAATCAGCGCCGAGATTCCGCGCGAAATATCTTCAACGGTTTCGATCTCTTCGCCGCGTCCCTCGATATTAAACTGTTGCGTGAGGTTATAACCCGTATATCGCTGACCTGCATAGTTTCCGTTGTTATATACCGGCTCCGATGTTTTGTAATTGGTAACAAACTGAAACACCACTTTGTCGGCTTCGATTCCGTTTTTGACAATGTAGTCGACAACCTTTGCGCGGTCGGCTTCAAGACGTTTGTAGCCACCTGCAAGCGTAGGCGCTTCGACCGTGATGTTGCCACGCCAAACGATTTGGTCGGAGACAAATTCGGTCTCGCCCAGACCGGTCACCGTTACGGTCTGTTGTGCGTGATATTTATATTTGTAGGCACCGCCCAAAATGGCTGCCGACACCACCACTGCAACACTTGCAATGGTCACTGCAATAATAACGTTTGCTTGCATAAAAAAATTAATTCTAACGACTTTAAGGACATTAAGGACTTTAAGGTCCTTAATCATTTTTCTAAACATTGAACAAAAAATGCATAATATCGCCGTCCGAGACGGTGTAATCTTTGCCCTCGACACCGATTTTGCCCTGTTCGCGGCAGGCCTTTTCGCTGCCCAACGCAATGTAGTCGGCATATTTGATAACCTCGGCACGAATGAATCCGCGCTCAAAATCGGAGTGAATGATACCTGCCGCCTGCGGAGCTTTGATGCCGCGCGGAAAAGTCCAGGCACGCGACTCGTCGGGGCCTGTCGTATAGTAGGTTTGCAATCCGAGTAACTCGTAGGCCGCTTTGATCAGGCGGCTCACGCCCGACTCTTCGATACCCAACTCTTCGAGAAATATCTGACGCTCCTCGTAGCTCTCCAACTCGGCAATCTCGGCCTCGGCTGCGGCAGCAATCACCAGCACCTCGGCATTCTCGCCCTCGACAGCCTTACGCAGCGCCTCGACGTGGCGGTTGCCACCACGAAGACTCTTCTCGTCGACATTGCAGACATAGAGAATCGGCTTGTCGGTCAGAAGGCAGAAGTCGCTCATAAATTTTTTGTCCTCCTTATCAATCTCGACCGTGCGTGCAGCCAATCCGCGTTCGACTGCCGAACGGTAGCGGAGCAGAATATCGTATTGACGTTTGGCCGTCTTATCGCCCACGGCGGCCTGCTTTTGGAGTTTGCCGATGCGGCCGTCGATTGTTTCCAAATCCTTCAACAACAGCTCGGTATCGACAATATCCTTATCGCGCACGGGGTCAATTGTGCCGTCGACGTGGGTCACATTGTCGTCGTCGAAACAGCGCAGTACGTGGATAATCGCGTCGGTGTTGCGAATCTCGGAGAGGAATTTGTTGCCCAGCCCCTCGCCTTTCGACGCACCTTTCACCAAACCTGCAATGTCGACAATCTCGATAGTGGTGGGCACAACTCGACGAGGTTTGTCGATCTCGGACAGACGGCGCAGACGCTCATCGGGTACGGTTATCACGCCCACATTGGGGTCGATCGTACAGAACGGAAAGTTGGCGGCTTGCGCCTTTGCATTTGAGAGTGAGTTGAATAGGGTACTTTTGCCAACATTGGGCAAGCCCACGATTCCACATTGAAGAGCCATTTCGGTATTAATTTTCGCTAATTATATGTCGCAAAGATAACCATTTATTTGCTTGTTAAAATCAAAAATAGTAACTTTGAGGGTTATTCGCACACGCTTTTGAACAAACTCATCTTTTTTGAATGAAACGCAATATAGAAACAATCCAACGCATTGCAGCCATATTCGACGATTGGAATCTGAAAGGTTCAATCTCCGAAATCGAACGTTCGGTAGTGTTGCGCCTACTTGGCGAACTCTACGAAGAGGTCTACTTCACCCGTTCGGCCGCCGTGCCCGACGCTGCACCGATTGCGGTGCCTCTGCCGAAGCCCGAGCCCGAACCTGCCGCTGCCGCCCCCGAACCCGAACCCAAACCGGAACCCGAGCCGATTGCAAAGCCCGAACCGGAGCCCGAACCGGAGCCGAAACCCGCTCCCGAGCCGGAACAGGAGCCGATTGCAAAGCCAGAACAGGAGCCCGCTCCCGAGCCGCAGGAGGAGGAAGAAATTGTCGTACCGCGTCACCACATCGACCACAAGACAATTCTCTCAATCTACAACGACGATACTTTTGTTGCTGCAAGTGCCGCCGAGCCCAAAGCCGAAGCCACTCCCGAAGCCGAAGCCACTCCCGAAGCGGTTGCAGAGCCGCAATCACAGCCGATTGAGGAGGTGCCCGCCGAAGAGCCGCAGGCAGTGGCCGAAACAGTAGCCGAGCCCTCAAACGAGCAGTCGGAAGAGATATTTGTCGAATTTGAGCCTGTTGTCGAGCCCGAACCCGAACCCGAGCCCGAGCCCGAGCCCGAGCCCGAACCCGAGCCCGAACCGAATGCGGAACCCGCGCCACAACATTTTGTGGAGTTTTCCGAAGAGGAAGCGGAATCGGAAGAGGAAGCGGAACCACAAGTAGAGCAACAGTACGGAGAGGCCTTCATTGAAGAGCCACGCCAGAAGCTGACCATTGGCGAAACGGTCTCTTCGCTGCGCGACAATATTGGTCTGAACGACAAGTTCCTGCTATTGTCGGAACTCTTCTCCAACGATACCGACCTCTACGAGCAGACAATCGACGCACTCGACGACTTCACCTCGCTCGATGAAGCGCTCATCTATATTCACGACAACTACCGCTGGAATCCAAATGGCGACGGTGCCGCATTGCTGGTCGACCTTTTGGCGCGTAAACTGCAATAGCACCTCGAAAAAGTAATGGCAAAACTGACTATTGTTCCAACGCCCGTCGGCAACCTCGACGATATGACGCCGCGAGCTCTTGAAGTGTTGCGCACGGCCGACGTTGTTTTGGCCGAGGACACGCGCACTACCGGTTTTCTGCTGAAACACTACGGCGTTGAACCCAAACGGCTCTTTGCCCACCACAAATTCAACGAGCACCAGTCGGTCGAGGCAGTGGCAGAGCGGATATTGGCAGGTGAAAACGTGGCTTTGGTGTCGGACGCAGGCACTCCCGGAATCTCCGACCCCGGATTTCTTATGGTACGCACCTGCGTTGAGCACGACATCGAAGTCGAGACGCTCCCGGGTGCCACGGCATTCGTTCCGGCGCTTGTCAATAGCGGATTTCCCACCGACCGTTTCTGTTTCGAGGGTTTCCTGCCCCAAAAGAAAGGGCGCAGCCGTCGCATCGAGGCGCTTGTGGGCGAAACGCGCACGATGATATTCTACGAGTCGCCGTTCCGCGTGGTAAGGTTGCTCGAAGAGCTCGCCGCCGCGTTGGGGGCAGAACGCCGCGCCTCGGTGTCGCGCGAAATCTCAAAGAAGTTTGAGCAAACGCTCCACGGCACACTGCCCGAGTTGGCCTCGCACTTTCGCGAGCACGAACCCAAAGGCGAGTTCGTAATTGTTGTCGAAGGAGCAGAAGAGTAATTAGAAATTCAAAATTCAAAATTCAAAATTAAGAATTCAACTGACGAACGAAGCGAGGGCAGAACAAACTTATTTGTTATGCCTCGCAAGGAGGAAGAAAAGCCGCCACAGGCGGGTTAACTGACGAACGAAGCGAGGGCAGAACAAACTTATTTGTTATGCCTCGCAAGGAGGAAGAACCGAGTTCGCACGTAGTGCGGACGAGCTCACCGAATGAAGCCCCACCGTCGCTACCGTAGTAGCGGGGTGGAAACAAGCGAGGAGGTCAAAGCCGCAAAGCGGGTTAAAACTAAAAATTCAAAATTGAAATGCAATTTCATTATTCATTATATTCTCTTTGGATGTTGGCTGTTGACGAAATCAAATTTTGAATTGGCCAACGGTCGACCTATAAAACCCATAAGACTTAGTCGTAATTGTATTTGACTTTTAGACTGTATATTAATAGTATGGAACAACAACCCAATGGGCAGCCTCAGCCCGACAACTCCGAAGAAATTTCGGCAAAAGAGGCGGTTAAGCAAGACCTTCACGAGTCGGTCAACATCTTTTCAAGGATTTGGCAACACGTCAAAAATTTCCTGCGCGGACGTTTCGACCTGCGCGAAGACAGTGCACCGCAGGCCGAGGTCAACGAGAGTGTCCGCAAGGGCATCGAATTTCGTGGCACAAACCTGTGGGTACTGATATTTGCGATATTCATCGCCTCGCTCGGCCTTAACGTCAACTCCACGGCCGTAATCATCGGCGCTATGTTGGTTTCGCCGCTTATGGGCCCAATCATCGGCATCGGGTTCTCGCTTGGAACCAACGACTTCGAACTGCTGAAAGGGGCTTGGCGCAACTTTTTGCTGATGGTCGTGGTGAGCTTGTTGACCTCGACGCTCTACTTCCTCATCTCGCCCATCACCACCGCGCAGAGCGAGCTGCTTGCCCGAACAACCCCGACAACCTACGATGTATTGATCGCCCTGTTCGGCGGTATGGCAGGCTTTGTGGCACAGACCCGCAAGGAGAAGACCTATTCGGTTCTCTCGGGTGTGGCCATTGCAACCGCCCTGATGCCTCCATTGTGTACGGCAGGCTTCGGACTGGCCACGGGCAACTTGGGTTATTTCCTCGGGGCGATATACCTCTTCACTATCAACGCCGTTTTCATCGCTTTGGCGACATACCTTATAATCATTGTGCTGCACTACGACAAAAAAGTCGCACTCGACCCTGCACGCCAGAAACGCAACACGCGCTACATAGGCATAATCATTGCAGTTGTGACCATACCGAGCGTGATTTTGGGTGCACGAATCGTCCGCCGTACGACTTTCGAAGACAATGTCGACCGCTATGTGGCACAGATTTTCCAATTCAACAAGACTATGATTGTCGACTACGAAAAGTATTACCACTACGACGGCAAAAAATCGAAGGTGGAGATAAAGCTTGTAGGCGAGCCGCTCTCGAACGATGTAATCGACAACGTTCGCGCACAGATGCCCGAGTACGGATTGGGCAAGACGGAGCTGATCATCAAGCAGGCCGACAACAACGAAAAGTTCGACATCACCAAGCTCCAAAAGAGCTACTCCGATATTATCGACGAGAAAAACAATCAAATCAACGAGTTGCGCACCAAACTCTCGTCGCTGGTAAGCATCGACACGTTGGCCGTGTCGGACATCACTCGCGAAGCGGGAATGGTGGTCGACAACATAGGCGAACTCTCACTCTCGAAACACGTTGGCTACGACACAATGGGCAAACCGGTCGACACGCTTGTGGTTGCCGTAGTTTCGCCTGCCGACTCGTTGCGCCCGATTGATACGAAACGGTTGAAACTGTGGCTCTCGGTGCGCACCAAAAACAACAAAATCAGAATCATAAACGCCGAATAACAGCCAATGGCATCAACCACAAAGAGTAAGTTTTGGCACAATGCCGCCTATGGTTGTGTTATGGGTTTGGCTATGCTGGTCGGGCTTTTGCCTTATGTGGTGCTATACTATATATTAGCGCCGATAATTTATCTGATTGTCTACCGCATCGGACGCTACCGCCTGCGCGTGGTACGCGAAAATTTGCGCGAGTCCTTCCCCGAAAAGAGCCGCCGCGAGTTGCGCCGAATTGAGCGCAAATTCTATCTTCATCTGGCGCACCTGATGATCGATGTAGTTGATATGTCGAGTCTCACGCGCTGGGGATTGCGCCGAAGAATGCAAATCGAGGGGTTCGAAGAGTTCAACCAAAAGACCGAAGGCAAGAGCTGGATTGCCGCCCTCGCCCACTACGGCGAGTGGGAGTATTTTGCGGTCTACGGCACAATATTCCCCCAAAAGCACAGTTTGGGGGTCTACCACCCTCTTCACAGTTCGATTATGGAGCGTTACTACCGCCGACTGCGTTCGCGCTTTGGGCTTGAACCCGTTCCGATGAAGCAGTTGGCACGCACGGTTTTCGACTATCGTTCGCGTAACGAGCCGGTAGTCATTGGGTTGATTGCCGACCAGAAACCCTTTATTTGGCACACCGACGGGGAGTGGCGCACTTTTCTGAACCAACCGACACTCTTTTTCAGCGGTATGGGACACTACGCCAAACGGTTCGGAATGCCGGTCTATTTTCTGCACATCGAAGAGCGCTGTCCGGCTCACTACCGTTGCAGTTTTGAAGAGATATACGACGGCACAGAGGATATTTCGGAGGGTCAAATCACCGACCGTTATGCCGCCGCGCTCGAAAAAATGATACGCCAAAAGCCCGAATTGTGGCTTTGGTCGCACCGCCGTTGGAAAGAGAAACCCGAAGATTTTGAACGTTAAGATTGTCATACTCAACTGGAACGGTCAACCGATGATGAGCCGTTTTCTGGGCAGCGTTGTCGACTCTGCCCCGAAAGGCGTGAGCGTTATAGTGGCCGACAACGGTTCGACCGACAACTCGGTCGAGTGGCTCGAACAGCACTACGCCGGCCGCGTCGAAATCGTAAGGCTCGACCGCAACTACGGCTTTGCCGAGGGTTACAATCGCGCGCTGGCAGCATTGCAGGCCGATTATTTCATTCTGCTCAACTCCGACGTGGAGTGTCCGCGCGGGTGGTGCGAGCCACTGATAGACTATTTGGAACAGAACCCAAGTGTGGCAGCAGTAGGCCCAAAGATTCTCTCGGCCACCCAACGCGACTACTTCGAATATGCAGGTGCCGCCGGCGGATTTATCGACCGCTACGGCTACCCCTTTTGCCGCGGCCGAATATTGTCGACCGTGGAGCGCGACCGCGGGCAGTACGACAATCAACGAGAGGTCTTTTGGGTTTCGGGAGCCTGTATGGCCGTGCGTGCCGAGGCTTTCCGCGCGGCAGGAGGTTTCGACGGCGACTTCTTTGCCCATATGGAGGAGATCGACCTCTGTTGGCGGTTGCAACTTCAAGGGTGGAGAATTGTGGTCTGCCCGTCGAGTTGGGTCTACCATTTGGGGGGCGGAACGCTGCCTGCCTCGTCGCCACAAAAAGCATACTACAACTTCCGCAACTCGTTATTTATGCTTCATAAAGAGTTGTCCGACAAACGTTTCGGTCGCATCATTAGAACCAGAATGGCGCTCGACCGCCTGTCGGCAATGGTCTATCGGCTCTCGGGTCGGCCGGAATTTGCCGAGTCGGTCCGACGAGCGCACCGCGACTACCGCGCCGCCATTGCGCAACTCGACATCAAACGCCAAGCGATTCGCACAAGCGCAAAAAAAGAGCCTGAAACAATCTTTCGCGGCTCAATACTTTTGCGTTATGTGGTACGCCGACGTTTCGGCAGTCTAAAAATCTAAAAACAGGGCGTCACCACCACCGACGCGGCACAAAACGTTGCTAATCATTGGGAGCGACTATTCGGCCCACTGCATCAAAAACCTCGTCGTAGGCAAATCCGCGGCTCAACCCAAAACGTATAAGTTTGGCTTTCAGGTCGTAACCATCTTTCGACTTAATGGTTTTGGCTTTTGTGGCAAGCATCGACGCAAGGCGTTCGGAGGTATCGAAAGCCTCGGTTTCGGCCATTGCACGATCGACAATTTCGCGCCGAATGCCTTTGGCGCGGAGTGAAGAGCGGATTTTGAGTGCTCCCCACCCCGAAAAACGCATTCTATCGCGCACGTAGGCGGCCGCATAACGGTCATCGTCGACGTAGCGGTCGGCGCAAAGTTGCGTCAGAATACGTTGTGCCTCCGAGTCGGGAATCTGCCAACGGCGCAACAGCCGCAACACATCGCACGACGAGCGTTCGGCGCGAGCGCAGAGCGCCTGCAATCGCGATAGTGCCTGCTCCGAGGTGTAACTTTTTATCGTTTTTTGCATTGCACAAATCGTTTACGGCAGTCGAAATCGTCAATAACTGTTATATCGACAAAGCCCTTTTGGTCGAGCAGATCGACCATTTCGGCAGCAAACAGAGGATTTATTTCGAACCACAGCTCGCCGCCGCCAACAAGCGACCACTGCGCTACGTCGGCAATTCGGCGGTAGTAGCAGAGAGGGTCGTGGTCGGGCACAAAGAGTGCCAGCCGAGGTTCGTAGTCGGTAACATTGCGTTGCATCTCTCCACGTTGACGCTCCAACACATATGGCGGATTCGACACTATCAAATCGAGGGAGCATTGCGGCGGTTGCCAACCGAAAATGTCGGCCTCGACGAAATCGACCTCCACAGAGTTCAGAGCGGCATTTTGGGTTGCCACAGCAAGGGCTTCGGCCGATATGTCGACCGCCATAACCGACCCTTCGGCTATCTTCGATTTGAGCGACACGGCTATTGCACCGCTACCGGTTCCAACGTCGAGAATCCTCGGCGAGAGCAATTTGTTGCGTTCGACTATCAGCCCCACAAGTTCTTCGGTCTCCGGGCGCGGCACGAGCACCGCAGCGGAAAGGCGGAAATCCAATCCCGAGAATGTGGTATGGCCGAGAATGTATTGCACGGGGCAACCTTCGGAAAGCTGACCGCAGATCTGCTCAAAACGGGCGTAGTCGAATGGTACGACCTCTGTTTCGGGCGAGAGAATCAATTCGCGTCTTCCCACGCCATAGAGCTCCTCTGTCAGCAAAACCGCCTGTGCAGCAGCCTCTTGCCGATCGCAGCAGTATTGAGCCGAGAGACAAAAATTATCGTAGATTTCCTTACGGGTCATTGGCAGGTTGAATAAATCGGTTCCAAAGATAACAAAAAACTTAATTATTCGAAAAAACCGCCTTCCGAAGAGTACACCGAACAACAATAAGAGATACATTTGCCAACGAAAACCTGTACCGAAAAAAACGATAAATAATGAATACAGTTTTTATCATTCTGAACTCACTAAACGACTGGAAACCCTATCTGGAAACCGAAAGCACGATCACCGTATCGGACTATCTGAGTCACAACTACAACGCCAAAGATCCAAAATTGGTCATCAATTTGGCCGAAGACTGCTCCTATAATTCGGAGGGCTACTACTGCTCTCTGCTGGGTCAGGCTCGCGGCCACAAGATGTTGCCAAACATTGAGACGCTCAACCGCCTCGACGCAGGAACGGGACTGCGTATGAGTGCATCGTTGCAGCGTCTGCTCCACCAGTGGATCATAAAGAACAACATAACCGACCGCATCTGGTATTTGAACATCTATTTCGGCACGACAACCATTAAGGGGCTCGAAAAGGTGGCTCGTTTCATTTTTGACAACTACCCTTGCCCAATGCTGCGTGTAGGGTTCAACACCGGCGCCCGCAACCAGATCGACAGCGTTCAACTGCTCTCGCTCGAAGGGCTGACCCCTGCCGAGCAAGACGACTTCGCCAACGCCCTCGACGGATTCAACAAAAAGATTTGGCGTGCACCGCGTTCGCAGAAACCCGGCCGCTACTCGGTGGGCATACTCTACGAACCGAGCGAGGAGTTTCCGCCATCGGATCGTCAGGCCATTCAGAAATTTCTGGAAGTGGCACGTAATATGGACCTCAATGCCGAGTTGATCACCGAAGAGGACACGGCTCGACTTTTGGAGTTCGACGCACTCTTTATCAGGGCCACAACCTCGGTCAACCACTACACCTTCCAATTTGCCGAACGCGCCGCGCGTTACGGCATTCCGGTGATAGACGACCCCGTGTCGATTATCCGCTGCACCAACAAGGTCTATCTGTTTGAGCTCTTCGAAAAAGCCCGCATACCGGCTCCTGCCTCAATGCTGCTCTTCCGCGCCAACCACAACTCGTTCGACGAGATCAGTGCCGTGCTCGGCTCGCCCTTCATTCTAAAACTCCCCGACGGCTCGTTCTCGGTGGGTATGCACAAGGTCGACTCACAAGCGTCGCTCGACGACGCATTGAAAATTATGTTTGCCTCGTCGGCCATAATTCTCGCTCAGGAGTTCATTCCGACCGATTTCGATTGGCGCATAGGTCTGCTTGACGGACAACCGCTGTTTGCCTGCAAATACTATATGGCCAAAGGTCACTGGCAGATCATCAACCACGACACCAAAGGCAAGAACCTCTGCGGCCCGTGGGAGACGGTGCCCATCTATCAGGTGCCTCACAAAGTTGTCGACACGGCCGTGAAGGCTGCCGCTCTGATTGGCAAGGGGCTTTATGGCGTCGACTTGAAGATTATCGGCGGCAAAGTCTTCGTGATTGAAATCAACGACAACCCGAGCATCGACCACGAAGTTGAAGATGCCGTTTTGGGCGACGAGCTCTACTATCGTATTCTCAATCACTTCGTTCGCAAGATCGAAGAGTCGCACTACACAAAATGACCACTCGCGGTATAACCATTCTGCGTGCCCGTCGCAGCGATTTGGACTTGGTAGTACGAATCGAAAACGAGTGCTTCCTACCCGAAGACCGCTTCACGCCAAGAGTGTTGCGCTATTTGGTTGAGCAGGCCGAAGGAGGTTGTTTCACGGCGGCCATAGGTGGGCGCACGGTTGGCTACCTCTCGCTGCTCAAACGCGAGAACTGCCACAACGTGCGCATCTACTCCATTGCAGTTCTTCAAGAGGCTCAAGGGTGTGGCGTGGGCAGTGCACTGATCGAATACGCCATCGACTACGCAGTGCGCAGCGGCTACGAACGGCTAACGCTCGAAGTGCGCACCGACAACGAAGCAGCCATACGTCTCTACCGCAGCTATGGTTTCAAAACGCTAAAAACACTCAAAGGATACTATCACGACGGTTGCGATGCCCTGAAAATGGGGCTCGACTCTCTCGGCGCCGAGCGCTAATCGTCAGCACCCGAAGGGCGCTCGAAGTCGTAGGCCTCGGGCGAGGCGGCGTCGGAATGATGTTTGCCCTCGCTGAACAGAAATACACGCTTGGGGACATAGCCCCACGCCGTTTGCAGAATGTTGGTCAACACGTTGGAGAGAATGTCGTTCCACCCGAAAACGTCGACAAACAGCCACATCACGCCTGTCGAAATCAACATCGCCCCAATGGTTATGAATGTAAAGGCAAAAAACTCCTTGCGGTGCGAGCGCAGGCGTCGGTAGGTAAATACCCACTTTACACTCAGCACATACGACACCACAACAATGGCAATGTAGCCCACGCCGTTGGCAATGAGGTAATGTACGCCGAACCAGTCGGTCAGAACGACATACAACGCCAGATTGACCAGATAGGCCGTAACGCCCACAACGCCATAACGCATCATAGCCACGAATTCCTCGTGTACACGACGTTTAAGGTGGCCTATTTTTTCGGATTTCATCGGTTTGAATGCGTTTGCGGCGCAAAGTTACGTTTTTATTTGATAACTTTGGAGAAAATTTGGCAGGATTATGGAGGTTAGAATCGACAAGTGGCTCTGGGCAGTCAGAATCTATAAAACGCGCAGCGACGCTGCCGAGGCTTGCCGCACAGGCAAGGTGACCATTGGCGGCAGCGAGTGCAAACCCTCGCGCGAGGTACACACGGGCGACACGGTGACGGTCAAAAAAGTTCCCATTATGCGCTTTACATATCGTGTTGAGGGGATTATTGACCGACGCATTTCGGCCAAAGAGGTGCCCGAATACTGCACCGACCTCACCTCCGACCAGGAGCGTGCCAAACTCTCGCCCCCACGCGAAACCGTCTTTATCAGCCGCGACCGCGGCACAGGCCGCCCCACAAAAAAGGACCGCCGCACAATCGACGCTTTGATGAATGAGCTTGACGAATAATCATTTCAGAAGCGAAGCCCGACCGACAAACCCAACGTATGGCGGACTCTGCCCGAAAGATATTTGGGCTCACGCTCGGCCACATTAAACGAATAATTGGCAAGCAGATACCATTTCTTGAACGAATAGCTCGCTCCAACAGAGATTCTATGACACGGCATCGTCAGCCACTCCCACTCGTAAGCCGCCATATCGGATTCGTAATCGGGATAATCTCCAACCGTCATATCGCTCTTTGAGGTCAGCGAGCGGTCGTTGCGTCCCGTACCGAACCGATAGCCGTAGCCCAACTCGATTTGGAGCGCACCAAGGCCCTTGCGCAGATTGCAATACGGAGTCAAAACCGTATAGTAACGATTCTTGTAGGTCGGATACATCAGCGAACTGATGCCACTGAACTGGTTGAAGGTGATGCCTGCATCGCCCGACCAACTCAGATTCCGGGTGTGGAACCTGTATCCTGCATCGGCCGTCAGCCGTCGTTCGGAATATATGAGGTTGTAGCCGTAGACGACCGTTTGCGTAACTCCATTTTCGGTTATGCGTCCGAGAATCGACTCGTTGTTGGCAAGCGATGAGTACTCGGCCCGGGCATAGAATGTATGATCGAGGCCGGCGAATGTCGACGATAGTTCAAGTCGGTCGGCAATCGTGCGGCGGGTGAAATTGTGCCACACAATGCCGCGTTCACCAGTTGTACCTTCCGACACCGATGCCGAAAGCTCGTTATGAACATCGATGGATTGAATCTTGAAACGGCTCTGAATGGCTGCGCCGAAACTGTTTTCGGCCACAGGGAAGTAGGTGAGCCCCGTCTCTTGGAGGTGGATACTGCTACCCGTCCACAATTCGCGAGCGCCATACCAGTTGCCGCAGTTGAAAAAAGCATCGTAGTTCAAATCGAGCGTACCTATCTCCTCGGCCGTGATTTTTTCGGTTTTGCGACCATAAAATGCGCTAAAGCCTATCCAACTGACGTCGTCGAAAAAGCAGGTCAAACCTGCCTCGGCACGCAGATTCATCTTGGTATTTTTGTGGCGCAAGTCCTTGCGTTTGGCATAATTCGACGAGGTGTAGTCCAGTCCGGCACCCACCGACAGCTTGTCGGCTACTCGCGTACCGAACTTGCCGTAGACGTGGTAAGTCTCCTTGGTTTTGCGTCCGGGGGTATATTCGATTATATCTATCGGAAACTCTCCCGGAGAGGTGAACATCGAGCCGCACATCTTTTTTCCGTCAAAATAGTCGTATTCGATACCGCCAAAATAGTGGGTTCGTTCGATTCGGCGCAACGCCTCGGCACCGAAGCCAAAATCGTAACTATCGGGCGAAGAGGAGTAGTCGCGCAGTTCGCCTGTTTGTCGGCCGAATCGGGCCTCAACCTTTGAGAATGATTTTCCGGAGAGTTGCGAAAGCGTTGAGGGGTTGGTCGAATTGATACAGAAATTCTGACCGACAGTCACGTCGTACCACGAAATTTGAGCCGAAAGCGAAGTGGCAACAAGCATCAGAGCTATTGTAAGGAGTCTCTTTTTCATAGCTATTCGGCGTTAGTGTGAAGCGATTGAAGCGAGCGCTCGTGGAAATCTTCCGACGAGTTATTGGTATCGGCATAATAGATTTTACCTCCCGATGCAATGGTTGCCTCGGCATCTATCTTGTTTGGATCGTCGCCAAGTGAGTAGTCATAGACTATCGTATTACCCTGAATGGCAGCAGTTGCAGCAAAATCGACATTACGATATAGGGTATGGTGCAGTGTGGTTTTTGAGAGCGTCACATATCCCGCATCAACATCGGGCGACAGGCGCTTGGCATTGTTTGACGAAGAGCCGTCGAATACTTCAACGGCATCTTCAACCCATTCGAGCGGTATTTTTACACACTTTTCGGACCCGCCCGGAACGGTCACCTGATTGTCGTCGAGATTCACATACTCACGTGCCGACCCTTCGGTAGACGGAACACTGAACAGTATGGCCGTGGGCGACGAGTTCGAGAAGGTGTAGGCGTTGGCCTTACCGGTCTTGACGATTACCTTCATATAGCGCTCCGACGAGATCAGATTGCCCGGCGTGGGGTGGTAGTCGGTATTGGTGAAATAGACGTTGTCGTAGCAGACAAAGTAATCGCTACGATTGAGGTTGACCGATTCGGGGAACTTGGCCTGATGATCTATTGCCCCGAAAAGGGCCACGACGGCTTGCTCAAAAGGTTCGAGAGGGAAATCGGAACCATTGCCGGGGAATTGCCAAACGCACTGAATAATCGGAAGATAGTCGCGATAAATCGTCTCGCCGGTTACCGAATCGAGAGTAATCCACACGTTGTTGGCCGTCGAATTGTAGGGCGAAACCGTACCGAAACAGTAGTTGTCGAGATAGAGTGTTTCGTGCGAATTGTTGTAGACTATCACATACTTGTCGTACTGATAGTTACCTGCTTCGGGGAAACGGGTACAACCTCCGCAATAGATCTCTTTGAAAACCAATTTCCCCGGTTTGGAAGCTCGTAGCGCCACACTTGCAGCCAGGTTGTCGGTCGAAACCACACGCCACTGGTCAACCGAGCCGTTGAGCACATAATCATCTGCACCCACAGTCACTCTGTCGGAGACGATTACCCGGTAGATGCCGCTAATAATTTCGAAACAGGCAACACCCTCGGCGTTGGTCGAGGCCGTATAGCGATTACCTCGCGACGACTCTTCAATCATAACGTTAACCCCTTCACGCAGGTAGCCGGCGAAACCCTCCGGATAGGTGAGCGAAACGGAGACCTCGCGCGTCAAACCGTCGTATGGTGATTCGGTGTGAAGCTCGGGATAGAGGTTTGTGCAACCCACCGCCAACACCGTGGCGGTCAACAGCATTATTGATATAACTCGTTTTAACATTGCTATCAGAATTTAAGACGGAGTGTAAGTCCGTAGTAATAGTCGGGTATCAAATCGGTACGTTTGACACCCGTAGCGTACATCTGAACATATCGCCTGACATTTGTAAAATTGTTGGCATAGAACGAAACGGAAGCCAAATTGCCAATCTCCTTGGTGATGCTAAGGTTGGCAGTCACATATGGGTCATAGCCATCGAGGTTGTATTGGTAGGCATTACCCGAACGGATAATCAAATCGGCGAAATCGGGATCGGCCGCCTGGGTTGCAGTAAAGTCGTGAATCTGCCCGTCGAGGGTCATATAGTAGAGCGGATATATGGCAGTGTAGCTGTTGCCCTCCATAATATCACCTCCTGTTGGGGTGTTGCTGTCCTCCGAAACGGTAAAGGCCAGTTGTCGACCGCCAAAAGAGGAGAAAGCCTGCGAACGATTGTAGAGCGAAGCCTCCAAACGAAGCGACACAATCAGTCTAATGGCCGGAATATGGGTTGTGGCGGTAAGGTTGGCATCGAGCGAACGAGTCCACTTGCCGTTGTAGGTCGCCACGCTCGACGAGCCGTTATCGACATAGATGCCCAAATATTGATAGGAGCGGTTGGGCAGTGACGTGTGGGTTGTATTCTCGGAATACTTCCACATTGTGCCCGTGTTCTCGTATCGGGTGTGCGAATAGTTGGCATCAATTCTGAACGAAGTATTGATAACCTTAATCTGCCCGAAATCGACAGTCAGTTCCAGACCTTTGCGGTCGATTGGCGAGCCGTTGTCTTGAACGAGCATCTTGGCGAACGTCTGATTGACAACTTTGGTATCCATTGGCACCACACCGGCCGAGGGGTTGGATTTGTCGTAAGCGAATATGTCGCCCGTAGTGGTGTCGACCGTGAATGCGGCATCATCGGGAAGCGAATAGCCCGAAGGCAACTGACTCACCTTGTAGCTGAATGGCGTGTATTGGGTTGTCAGTCTGTAAGGGTTGATGGTTTTGTTGTAATAACCGACCAAAATGAACCTTACGCCTGCTATTTCGGTGTCGAAACCCACCTCCATATTTTGGTTGCGAGTCCAGCGCAAATTTTCGTTAAAAGAGATTTGGTAGGGCGTAGTGTGGTAGACATAGATGCTCTGATCGGTACCGTAGGAGGTGCCAAAGACCTGAATATCGCGATACTGCGGCGTGGGATAGAGCACATTGAACGAGGGCAGTTTCTCGGTAATGCCCCACCCCGCCCTAAGGCTCAAATAGGAGAGCAACTCGTTTTTCGGACGGTCTATCAACGTCCATTTGGCGTTGAATCGAGGCGACAGGCTGTTTGTATTGCGGTAGGCACTGCCCGCAATGATTGTCTTCTCGGCACGCAGACCCGCAACAATCGAAACACAAGTCGTTCCAACAGGAAACATAAAGTTATCTTCGGCATAGAGCGCCAGATTGTGCATATAAGGAATATCGGTATAAGGTCGTGGCCTGTAACCGTTGGGAACTGTTTCGCCGGTATAGTACTCGCCACTGCCGATGTTGCCGTTTGCCTTATAGTTGAATCCCACCTTGAACTTGTTGTTCATTCTGCCCCAATGCTTGTTGAGCATCGCTTTCATCGACAGGGCGTAATCCAATGGACGACTGTCGATAACCATAGTATTGTAGTAAGAGGTGGGTAGCTGTGAGGCAACGAAATAGCCCTCGACGAGCGAATTGACCGACGGCTGTTGAGAGGCGCTTGAAAAATATTTGCGGTCGTCGGTACGTCGATCTGCATAGTTGACCGAAGCGCTCATCTCGACTCCTGTAATCCACGGCTTATTCAACATCAGCTCCAAATCGACATTTGCACGCAACGAGTTGTCGGCAACTTTGGTATAGGTTCCGGCAATGGCATCGGGGTCGTTTTCGGTATCCATTCCGCCCAGATTGCCTGTCAGACCGACAGAGAGATGCAGCGGCGAGGTGGATTTGTTAAAGGTATTCGAATAGTTAAGGGTCAATACATTGCGTTGATAGGAGGTATATGGCGAGGCAGGGTTCGAAATAGCCTTCGTTCGTTCAAAAGAGGTATTGAGCACACCGCGGTTACCCCCCATATCGAAACCCTTGCCCAACGAAAATTGTTTGGTGTTGGGGTTCGTCGTAAAGGTTGCCGAATAGGGGCTTTTGCCCTTGCGTGTTTTGACCTTTATGATACCGCCCGTCATATCGCCGTATTCGACCGAGGGGATACCGGTAATGACCTCTATCGACTCGATATTGCTTGATGCAACATTGCGCGTGCTTGCGCCGCCTACATCGCCAAACGACGAGTTTGTTGAGAGCCTCACGCCGTCGACCTCCACCGCCGTACCGAATGCAGCCGAAGCAGCATCGGTTCCGCCGCCGCGCAACACAAATGCGTTGTCGGACATAAGATTTGGATTGACGGTCTTGCCCCCCGGCAGGAGCGACGAGATATCCGACATATTGACCATTTGGAGGTGTTCGATTGCCTGTTTCTCGATTTTACGCTCGGTGTTCATACTCGTGGCGCTCTCGCGGGCAGTAATCACCACGTCTTCAATGACGAGGTTGTCCTCTTTGAGAAAAAAGCGGTTGTCCAACGAATCAGAAGTAAGTTTGACCTTGAAGGTCAAGGTCTTATACCCGAGATATTCAACCGAAACGGTATATTGGCCTGCAACAACGTTTTTTATCACAAACTCACCTTTGTGGTCGGCTACACACCATTGGTTTGTTTCGGACAAGAGAACGGTAGCCATATCGACAGGAGTATTACTCCCCTCGACAAGCACCACGCCGCCATACGATATTTCTCGTTTTTGTGCCGTTGCCACCAAGCTCACAGTCACGGCAAACAGAACGGCAAACAATTTTTTCATAAGAATCAAGAGGTTGAATCACATAGCAGTTACAAATATAGTATTTATATTCCTGCCAAACAACAAAAAAGCCCCGAAATCTCGGGGCTTACGGTCAAAAAAGTCGTTTTCGACTCTTACCGATTACCTGCTCACGCAACGAACAGAATAACCGGCAAAGCGCGAATTTTGTGCAACCATTATCGTACCTGCCGTATCTGTTCCCATAGCCATTGCGCCATAGAAATACGAGGAAGTTTGTCCCGTTGTCACACCATCACCCCAAGTCTTGCCGGTCGAGGTCCACCAGAAGCAAGAGTTTGTAACGAAGGCATATTTTGCCTCAGCCGTACCGGTATTTTTCTGAATCATACCGGTAGTTCCGAATGTAAAGCCGTCTGCAATCAATGATGCTTTGTTGGCCGAACCTGCATTATAATTATTTGCGCTTTGGGGCGACCCTGACTTGTGGTACGAGTCAAGCGTAATCAGATATGCATAGTCATCGACCGACGGAATGAAGTAGCCTTCGGGGCACAGGCCTTGATGATTATAGGAAAAATTCGTATAATTACTCTCATCAAGCGTAGCGTCCAACAATGTTTCGATATCGTAGTAGTAGCCTATCGTAGCTATGGCCTCTGCGCTCTTGTCGGCTACTTTTTCCGACGACGAAGGATACCAGATTTTGCCTGAGGTGGGGGTTTCGGAAACAGTGATTCCTTCGGGGACATAGGCAAGGCCCTGGGTCATCCACCACAATCCGTCGTTCATAAGAGCGACGGAATATACCTTATTGTCGCGTTTGTCGGTAACTGTACTTGTAACTTTCCCAAATGACACAGGCAGGTCGGTTACAATCGATTTGCCGTTGGTGCCGACGCTGAGAAAAGAGATGACGCCCTTACGTCCGGAATTGCCAACGTGAACCTGAAACAACAGATTGGTCTCTCCGTCAGCAGTTTTATACAAATCGGCATAGACGCAGCCTTGGTCATCAACAATATAAGTACGCGAGATATTGGTCTGTTCGAGCGTAATTTCGTCATATCCATTCGAAATAGCTTCGTATTCGGCAGCCGTCAGATCGCCAAAATCGATAGAGGTAATCTCTTTATCGGCCTTGTCTTTGAATTTCAGCACCGGGTCGTCGCTGACATACATTTTCAGCACAATCGTTTGGCCATCGGTGGTTACGATCGTGATTACTCCATCGACAATCGACACACTCTTGAAGAATGCGTCGCCATCGGCTCCGGCAGCACCGGTTTCACCCTTGGCACCTGTCTCGCCTTTTTCGCCTTTTTCACCGGTATCGCCTTTGGCGCCATCGGTTCCGTCGGTAATAGTTGCTTTCCTGCCATCGGTAAATTCAATCTCGTAGCCGGTGGTGGTTTCGGTCACGCTCTTCACGTAGACATTGTTTTTCATTGCGTCCATCAACGTTTCGAGATCCGAAACCTTGGTTTCGAGTTCGTCGATTTTGTCCCATACGGCGCTGTCGTCGTAGGAGCACGAAGCCAGCATTGCTGCGGCAAACGTTGCTACAATCAGTAGAGCTTTCTTCATAATTGCTTGTTTTTTAGTTATTAAAATGATTCGAGTTAATTAAATGGTTTATTTGTTCGAGATAAGTATTTCGTTCACCAATTCGGGGGCATTAAGTACACTCTCCAATGCCCACATCACAAAGCGGATATCGACCGACACCGTCTTCGACATAGTCGCGTTGAACCTGATGTCGCCTGCCATCGACTCACGGTTGCCATCGAATGCCAGTCCCACAAGCCTGCCGCGAGCGTCCAGAACGGGACTGCCGCTATTGCCTCCCGTAATATCGTTATCGGATATGAAATCCACATACATTACCCCCTTTTTAGCCCAACGGCTCTGCCCTGCCGATTGGAGTGCATTGCAGAGTGTTGGCGACACCGAAAAGTCGTAGCTCGACGGGTCTTGCTTCTCGAAATAACCATTTGTGGTTGTATGTGAAGCATAGTGGACACCGTCGGCAGGCGCAATATCGCCCACACGACCAAAAGTAAGCCTCATAGTCGAGTTGGCATTGGGATACTGCACTTCACCTTTCGAAAGCCGATAGTGGTAGAGTGCACGCTGGTACTCCGCTTCGACGGCATCGACCATAACTCCTACGCCTTTTTCGGCCTGGTCAATCGCATCGGCAAATGGTTTATATTGAACCGCAGCAGCAAGCGCCACCATTGGATCGGCAAGAATCTCGTCGTAAGTTCTATCGACTGCAAAGAATTGTGCTATCCCCTCTGCCGAGCCGAATACCGAGTTATCGAACGACCAAAGTGCAAACTCGCGTGCACCACCGCACCTTTCGATACCGCTCTTGACAAAGTCGTTCAAAAAATCGGCATCGACCGACCAGGCGAAACGCTCAAACATCTCGGCGAAAAGTTCGCGCTCTGTTGCGCGGTCGGTCTGCTCAAAACGGTCGAGCGAGCCCAATATACCGTTCAGAATGGGCGACGTTGGTTCAATCACAGTGATTTTTTCACGTTCGATGCGGCTGCGCATTGCCACAGCACGGCCGGCAGCCACGGCAGCCTCCGATACCCCGAACCACAGTTCCTGATAATAGCAGCGATTTCTGACTGCATTGGCACGTGCCGCATATCCTTTGGCAAGCGACGGCAACAATTCGCCGTATCCGTTTTCGGCTGCCCAAGATTGGAAAGCCGCCTCTTCGACAGCCAGCTCTTTTGCCACGCCGAAGCGGCGAAGGCAGATGTTTTCCCAACGGGCATAGTCGGTATAGTTCGAGATGCCGAAATATTTGTCGCTATATTTAAGGCGAACCTTTGGATCGGCCTCCATATGGCGTTTCATCACAGCCAAACGTGCGCTGCGTGCAGAGTAGACAATCGGATTGCGCACTTGTTCCTTCTCGGTCACGGCGTACGACGATAGATAACGATTGGTGCGCCCCGGAAATCCGATAACCATAGTGAAATCGCCGTCGACAACACCCTCCGTCGACAGCTGCAACACCTTATTGGGAGAGAGCGGAACATTCTCGGGCGAATAGGCCTTAGGCGAACCGTCGGGGGCAGTATAGACGCGATATATGGCAAAGTCGCACTTGTGTTGCGGCCAGCCCCAGTTGTCGGTATCGCCTCCGAAAGCCCCCAAATGAACCGAGGGGGCAGCCACCAGACGCACGTCGTTGTAGGTAACCATATAGTAGGCGTAGAATTTGAGATTCCGCCAGAAACTCGATACCGATACTTCGTAGCCCTGCTGGGCAAACTCTTTTTCGAGCTGGGCGACCAGACGGCGCAAACTCATCGAATTCCATTTGCCCTCACTCTCCCACTCCGCTTTGAGCGCCAAGGCGCGATCGGTCACATCGACCACTTTGCGCAAAAATGTTACGGTAGAGCCTGTCGGCAACTCTTCCGAGCTGTTATGGGCAGCAAAACCATCTTCCAGATAGTTGTGCTCCATTGTGCTCAGAGCGTGTATGTCGTCGTAGGCAACGTGGTGGTTGGTAATCACCAATCCGTCGGACGAAATAACGCTGCCGGTACCCATACCGTAATTAATGGCAACCACGGCATCGGCCAACGCAGGTGCCGATTCGTTGTATATCTGCTCGGGGCGCAGTTTAAGCCCTTCGCTTTTCATCTGTTTCCAGATGGACGGCAGCTGATTGTGTATCAACCACATACCCTCGTCGGCAACAGCCACAGTGGTCGTTGCCGCGAGTGCAAGTGAAAGAATTATGTTGCGAAATTTCATACTTCTATTTGACTTTGTGACCCTCCTTGGTGAAGGTCATCATAGGCTCCGACTCCTTTATCGAACCGTCGGCATAGCGAAGCGACCAATTCGGCGCAGTAAGAATGGCCCAAATTCCCGATTCTTTCACTATTGAAGGCACATATTCCAGACGAATCGTCGGCACTCCGTCACGCAGAACAGGTTCAAAAGCCATAAGTCCGTCGCAAGTAGAGAGGTAGCTTTTCAGGTAGGGAATAGCATTTTTGACGGGCAACTTTTCAAGCGAAGCCATTTCAACCTCGTAGAATGCTGTCGGGCTGTCGGGCCATTTGGCGTTATTGTCGACAAAACGTCCGGCCGTACGTGCTATCTCCTGAAACATCTCGGCATTGAACTCTGCGGCCGAAACACTCCCTGCATCACGGCTGTCGACAAGTTTGAAATCAACCTGATAGGTCTTGTTCTTTTCGCTTTTTGGAGGATAGACAAACTCCTTGACCTCAATGATTTTGGCAAGCTCCTTCTTGCTGAATTCCACTTCCGGTTCGGTGTAGAGCAACACCTTGACGGGGCAGGCAAATTCGGCCGTAAAACCGCGCACTCCCTCAACAAATTGAAGCATCATTCCGAAATGGAGAATATCGTTTTTGTCGTGCAGACCCTCAATTCCCAGCTCGTAGACTCGAAGCGAATCGCCGGCAGGTGCCGAGTATTTACGTCTTGTCGGGGTAAAAATCGACTCTTGAATTTGTTCAACGGTGATTTGCGAAGGGTCGTAGAGTATCTCGACCGTGTGGGTGCGCACAAAGGTTTTGACACCGTAGACGCCCTTTAATCCCTGCATCTTTGCCGAGAACGCCTTACTGCTGCCAAAACATTTGATAGTGGTCAGACCCGTCATCTCAAAGGTTTTAAGCTCCGACACCTGCTCAGTTTCGCCCCAACGCTCGTCAATGGTCGGCAACTCTATGCGGCCGCCCAACCAAATTGCAACCGCTGCAACCACAACCAAAATGGCCGCGGGCAGCCAACGCAGCTTCTTGCAGCCGGCAACCGTCAACGCCTCACGCGGACACGAACCGACGCACTCGGTACACATTGTGCAGTCGATATGTTTGACCTGTTTGTCGCAATTCTGAACCGGAATGCTGTATGGGCACTTTTTCTCGCACAATCCGCAGCCGTTGCACTTATTGGCATCGCGGACAATACGAATCGGAGGACAAATGGTGCTTTTGAGAGTTATCATCTCGTAGAGGTAGCAGACAAGGCAGGTGAAAGCCAAAACCCACACCCACGCGCCCGGGACATTAAAGAGTCCCGTAAGCTGGCTGACAACGAGTATTACGGCCAACGTCACGGTATATTTGAAGATATTGCTCAATGCCCCCAATGCACAGATATAGCGGCACCAAAACTGTTTAACCAGCAGCGAACCAATTACAAACAGCCCTATTGTGGTGCAAGCCGCCCACAGAACAATCTCGCCTTTGAATCCGGTAGCAAGAGCGTAATAGGGGTCGAGCTTTTTGCAAAACAGCTCGCTCGAAGTGATTGAGAAGTATAGTATCACAAAGAGCAGCACATATTTTACTATGCGAAGTGCGCGATCGGCCACCGAACCCGATTTAATTGTCAGTGTGCAGTGCAACTTCTTTCCGCCCTTGCCAATCCACTCCGAGAGAGTACCGAGCGGACAGATGTAACCGCAAAAGAGTCTGCCGGCCAACATAACACAGATTGCCAAACCGAAGCCGACGGCAATCTGTCCCATCGACATTGAGCAGGCCAGTGAATTATTGTGCAAATAGCTGCCGAATGCCTCCAAGCCGCCAAAGGGACAATAGGCCTCGACGTCGGGTTTTGGCCCACCCCATACGGGACGTAATACGAGATAGATAATGAAGGCTAAAACGCCGAATTGCAATAGGTAGCGCCACCAAGCGCCATTTTTGTGTTTACTCATTTTGTTTAGGGTTATAGTTAATTATGTGTCACTTATTAATTTTTGATACATCTGATGTGTCCGGCATTAATGACCGACTGGTTGGCTATAACGGTCTTCATATTGTTGCCATTGAGAATCCAACCCTTCATCATTATCTGACCGGTTGTCTCGTTGTTGGTTGCCCCTGTCGAGGTAGTAATAAATTCCGAAACTTGGGACGAGAATACGCCATTGACCAATAGCGAGTTGCGCTGACGCATACCGGAGGGAACAAACCTCATACCGTCGGCAGTAAGATCTTCCAGATAGGTTAAATTGTCGGCTCGTTTGTAGACGGCTATAAGTGTCGCAACCTCCGACTCGGTAGGTATGTGCCAACCGCCGGGACAAATGCCCTGTATCGACTCCAACGACTTGTAGTTGGTTGCCGACAACGGGCGGCCGAATGCTGTTGCGGCATCGTAGAAATAGCCGTAATGCCGAACCGACGCACCGTCTGTCAGCACCCGCCACGAGGCCGGCTCTTCGACAACATTGTTGCCGTCGGTATCTTTTATAACATTGCCCTCGTCGTCGGTCTTATAGGTTGTCGCAACGTAGTCGGTATATGGGTACCAGATACCCGATTCGACAGTCGGGTCAGTGGCAGGCGTAGTGCCCGACGGGAGATAACGCATATTGTCGGACATCCACCAACGACCATCTTTGAGTTTGGTTATCAGATAGGTTTCGCCACCTAAAACGAACGATGGCAGATGTTGCAACCAATCAACAGCAGACGATTTTACGCCAACCGATACGGTAAATTGTCCGCTGCGGTCCGACTGTGAATTGTTCTCGGCAAAAGTGACCGTCACGGTTGCGTTACCCGAACCGCTTACCGCCGACAAAGTCGGCCCGGCGGTCGACGATGATATGGTCCAACTCTTTATTGTTTTGATTGTTATCGTACCTGTTCCGCCCTCGTAGGAAGGTTCCATATTGGCCGACGAAACGACAAGCACCGAAGGACGAGAGATTGTCAGGGTGGCACGCTTGTCATCGGACTCGGTTTCAAACACCACGGTTTCGTTCAATGCGTCGCCCTGATTTTCGGCAACCGATACCGTCACCTCGGCATTACCGTCGCCGCTCGACGGCGAAACGGACTCAATACCCGAACTATGGCTCACAACACTCCATTTGGTATTGGAAGTAATGGCAACCTTATAAGAGGTCCGGGCCGCATCGTCGGAGTTGATAGTCACCGGATTGACAGACACAGTCGGGTTACCGCTCTGTGTTACTGCAAGTTGAGCCGTGACCGAATTGGCGCCTTGGGTTGCAAAGGTGATTGTCCAGTTGCGGTCGGCACCCGACAAAGCCGCAACTTCGATAGTAATTTCGGAACTGCCCGAGCCGCTCGTAGGGTTAACAATGAGCGATGCGTCGCCATTAATCGAGGCTGTCCAGTCGGTGTTGCAGGTGAGTTGTACTTTGAACTTGCCACCATTTAACGGGGTCTCGATGCCCGACTGCGAAAGTGCGATTTTTGGGTCGGGAGCCTGAACAACCGTAACGGTCGAGCGTGCCGGACTCTCTTCAATGGTAGCAAGAGTCACAACAGCCTCGCGTGCGGCATCGCTATTAGGCTCAACAGTGAGCACAAGTTTGCCATTCGAAACCTCTGCGGCAACAAAGCCGCCCTCGACCGATTCAACCTTCCAAGGGAGGTTCGAGTCGACCAATATATCAAAAGAGCCGCCCTCACGCACGACCTCGGTTCGGTCGACGGCTGGGGTGACAAACGATTTTGCCGTTTGATTAACAGTTAAGGAGGCCGTTTCCACAACATCGTAATCGGTCGAAAAGGCAATCGTACAACTACGATCCACAAAGGTCGTGTTGGCGGCAACCGTAACCTCAACGTCGGCATTTCCATCGCCCGAAGAGGGAGTAACAATAACATAATCGGGCAGACCGGTGACCTTCCAGGGTTTATTACTCGTCACAACAAAAAAACGTTTTCCACCCGAATAGCCGGTCGAAAACGCTGTTTGATTGATCGATATGACAGGATAGGCCTCACGAATAAATTTGCAAATTGACGTCACTGGCGACAAACCGGAAGTCGAGAGGCGCACAATGCCTGTCAGCGATGCAGCCTGATTGCTCCCGACCGAGATATGCAGGGTGGCATTGCCCGAGCCGGAATTCAAATCGGAACTGATTCCCTCACCGATGATTTCGACACTCCACGCGCTATTGCTCTCAACATTTAGTTCATAGGTTCCTCCCGTACAAGGCACCGACAGTTCGTGTTCCGAAAGGGTCAGGACTTTTGCAGAGTCGACGGTATCGACACCGCAACTCACGCATAAAGTCAACATAACCAAAAGAATAGACGTGCAATATTGTTTCATCTCTATTCGAAAAAATGATCATTTCGAACAAAGATAATAAAAAAACATTAAAATCGTTCACATCACCCCCACTAATTTGGATTGCAACACTATTGGGCGTAAATGAGCATTGCAAGGGCGGGCGTAACTGAGGAAAGACCTTATCAGACAACTTCTTGTCTATCGACCCATATCGTTCGACGCTTCATAGGCCTCAATGCCGCTTTTGAGCCACGACAAAAACGCATCGACATCGAGGTTGTAGCCACGCGGGCCGGCCAAAACCTTGCCTGCCGAATTGAGTATTACATAGGTAGGCTGCGCGTTGGTGTTGTACTGCTGCAAGGCGTAGTGAGAATTTATTTTGCCCAACGTCTTCAAAACCTTACCGCTGTCGGTGGTGACCCAATCCTCTGTGGGCACCTGCTTTTTGTCGTCGGTGTAGAGTGCGCAGACTACAAAATCGTTTTGCAGCATCTGCCTGACCCTCGGGTCGCTCCACACGCGGGACTCCATTTCGCGGCAGTTGACGCAGCCGTGGCCCGTAAAGTCCAAAAAGACAGGTTTCCCCACCCTCTTCGACTCCTCCAATGCTTCGGGCAGATAGAAATAGCCCTCCAAGCCCTGCGGCAGTTCCAGAAAGTCGGCATATTTTTTGGCCTTGTTGTCGGCCGAACGGGTCGGTGTTGTGACCACAGTGGCCGACGGCTCTCCCAAAACAAAATCTTGCGTCTCCATAGGTGGCAGGTAGCCCGACAGACCTTTGAGCGGTGCGCCCCACATTCCGGGAATCATATAGACCACAAAGGTGAAGCAGACAATCGAGAGCGCCAAACGTGTAACGCCAATCGATTGCACCTCCGAATCGTGTTTGAAGCGGAGTTTGCCCAAAAGATAGAAGCCCAACATAGTGAAGCATACAATCCAAATGGCAAGATATATCTCGCGGTCGAGCAAGCCCCAGTGGTAGACTTGGTCGGCTGTCGAGAGGAACTTGAATCCCAATGCAACCTCTACAAAGCCCAGCACAACCTTAATGGAGTTGAGCCAGCCGCCGCTCTTGGGCAGTCGGTTGAGCACGCCCGGGAAGAGCGCAAACAGCACAAACGGCAGAGCAAAGGCGAGCGAGAATGCCAGCATAGTGACAATCGGTGTCCAGAACTCGCCCGCAGTCGACTTTATGAGTACCGTACCGACAATGGGCCCTGTACAGGAGAACGAAACCAACACGAGCGTAAGGGCGAGGAAAAAGACTCCGCCCAGACCTTTCTTCTTGTCCACCTTCTCGTCGCTCTTGTTGACCAGTTTGCTTGGCATAACAATCTCGAAAGCGCCAAAGAACGAGGCCGCAAAGACCATAAAGACCACAAAGAAGATGATGTTGGGCAGCCAGTGGGTGGCAAGCCAGTTGAATATGTCGGCCGTCACGGCGTCGCCACCTATGAACTTGGTCAGCAGAATGATGACTGCAATGGGAACCGTATAGAGCAACACGATGAAAAGACCATACATTGCGGCTTTGAATCGGCCTTGCGACTTGTCGCCCGAGCCCTTCATAAAGAACGAAACGGTCATAGGTATCATCGGAAATACGCAGGGGGTGAGCAGCGCTGCAAAGCCCCAAAGTATGGCCTCGATAATCATTGCCCAGAGCGACGAATTGTCGGCAGCAGGCTCGGAAGCAGTCGGGACTGCTGTTGCAGCCACTGTCAGCGGTTCGCCTGCCTGAACCTCGAAGTCGCGGTCGGTGGGCGGAATGCAGGAAGAGTCGTCGCAGAGCATCCACTCCACGTTGCCGCGAATGGTTGCCCCCTTTTCGGTAAGGCGGACGCGTTGGCCAAAACTTGCCCGGTCGGCAAACGTACCGATTTCCATTCCATAGGTATTGTCGAAGTAGCGGTGCGGTGCTGATAGTTGTTCGACTGCGCCCACAAGTTCGTAGCCCTCGCCCTCGGCAAAGGTTATGACTGTGGCATTGGGGCCGCCCAACTCATAGGGCCCCATATCGTACATATGCCAGCCGCGCTCAATCTCGGCGGTCAGCGTGATGTTGTAGAGGTTGCCCTCCGACTGCTGGGCAGTTGTCTTCCAAACGACGGTTTGCGCCGACAACGACACAATGGTTATGAGCAGTGTTATAAATAATGTAGTGTACTTTTTCATCTCTCTTGCAGTTAATCATCTGCAAAGATAGGAATAATTCATTATTAATTGCAATAAAGAGTTCTGTCGGTGGTCGACAACAGATAGCAGTCATTGGCAAACTTTTCGTATATTTGTCGGGACAAAAGAGTAGCAGAAAAGATTATGGATAAAGAGTATTACACTCAATATGAGAGGCGTTTGGAGGAGATGCTCGCCGAGAGGTGCGGTTCAGAGGGTCGAATGATGATTGTCGAGGAGATCGACGAGGTGTGGCAACGTTTGGCACCCGAATATATGGCCGAGGCGATTGGCCAGATAAACCGCTACCCGGCCTTCACGCTTGCCGCGGCAGGCTACATCGGTATGGCTTTGGCCGCCTGGTGGGACACCGACTGGAAGGCTCACTCGTCGGTCGGCTATGACCATCTGCGCGACGAGGGCGGTTTCGACACGATGGACGAGTTCATCACCCAAAAGATTCTGGGGCTCGCATTGGAGAGCGACGCGGCCAAAACCATATCGGCCGAGTTGCGCGAGGCTGCCCACTCGGTTATGTCGGTCATTGAGCACGAAGAGATTGAGCGCGGCACCTCGGAGGCCTTCTACATTCTGGCTCGTTCGGCCCGTGCAATGTTCCACGCAGGAGTATCGTTGGAGCTGCGTCGGCGCGGTTACAAATATTTCAAAGTCGACGTGGGCGGCGACAAATCGATAAACTGATACGAAAATGGCCGCACAAGAGAAAAATTTGGAGATTTTCGAGCCGATAGACAGCGGTAGCGAACTGCCCTACGGTGGGTCGGTGAGAGCCGGTTTCCCCTCGCCTGCCGACGACTTTCCGTCGACAACGCTCGATTTGAACCGCGAGTTGGTTCACAACCCTGCCTCGACTTTCTACGCCCGAGTGAGCGGCGAAAGTATGTCGGGCGACGGTATCGACGACGGCGATATTTTGGTGGTCGACAAGGCCGTTGAGCCCTACGAAGGCTGCATTGCCATCTGCTTCATCGACGGCGAGTTTACGCTCAAACGGGTCGAGATTCACACCGACTACGCACTTTTGGTACCGTCGAACCCCAAGTTCAAGCCAATCAAAGTAACATCGGACAATAACTTTGCCGTCTGGGGCGTAGTGCGCTACGTCATAAAACGGCTGCCATAAAAACACTTCCCCCCCCCCCACACCCGACCGCAATGTTTGCCCTTGCCGACTGCAACAACTTTTTCGTTTCGTGCGAAAGGGTCTTCCGTCCCGATTTGGAGGGGAAGGCGGTGGTGGTGCTGTCGAACAACGACGGTTGCGCCATATCGCGCTCCAACGAGGCCAAACGGTTGGGAATCACTATGGGCGAGCCGTTCTACCAGTTCGCCGAAATGGAGCGCGCCGGTCGGGTCACGGTCTTCTCGTCGAACTTCGCACTCTATGGCGATATGAGCCGCCGCGTACAGTCGGTACTGCGTTCGGCCGCCCCCGAGATTGAGGTCTACTCAATCGACGAATCGTTCCTCAACCTCAACGGTATGGAAGCGGTCGACTTCGACGGCTGGGCAAAAGAGCTGTCGAAAGAGTGCCGCCGTCAGACAGGCATTCCGGTGAGCGTGGGAGTTGCGCCCACAAAAACCCTCGCCAAAATAGCCTCGAAACTATGCAAAAGCTACCCCAAATTGCGTGGTGGCTGTTACCTTTACCGCACCGAAGACATCGAAAAAGTGCTGCGCAACTTCCCGATTGAGGATATTTGGGGCATAGGGCGGCGCTACTCCAAACGGCTGAAAACCTACGGATTGCACACCGCCTACGACTTCTACTGTCAGAGCGAAGAGTGGGTCAGGCGCGAAATGGGCATCACGGGTGTCAACACCCTCCGCGAGCTTCACGGTAAGGCCTCAATCGACTTTGCCCCCTCGGAAGAACCGAAGAAACAGATCTGCGTGTCGCGCTCTTTTGCCAAAGAGATTTTCGACATTCAGGGCCTCTCGGAGCAGGTGTCGATGTACTCGTCGATGGCGTGCGAAAAGTTGCGCCGACAGCACTCGGTCTGCCACTCGGCCACGGTATTCATATTCACCAACCGCCACAAGGAGAACCTGCCCCAACAATTCGAGGCACGCGAGGTGAAGTTCCCAATCGCAACCGACAGCACAATCGAAATCAACCGCGAGGTACTCGACACCCTGCGTTCGATGTTCCGCAACGGTATGGGCTACAAGAAAGCCGGCGTGGTGCTGAGCGGCATAGGCCGACGCGACGAGGTGCAGCAGTCGCTATTCGATAAGGTCGACCGCTCGAAACACAACGCACTGATGCAAACAATCGACCGGCTCAACCAACGAGCCCACACGACCGTTGTGGGTATGGCTTCGCGGTCGATGACGGGTTTTGTGATGAACCGCAACCACCTCTCGCCCGCCTACACAACCTCTTGGAACGATATTCTGCTTGTCAAGACCGACATTTAGAAATCTTTGCTTATATTTACCGACAAAACGACCCAAAAACCAAATGAGATGAAAAAATCGACTTTACTACTGCTGTGTCTGCTCACCGCTGTTGCCACCCTTTCGTCGCAAAAGCGCGAGCGCATAACCGTCAAGGGCAGTGAGGCAAACTCCTACTGCTATATTGAGCCAGAATTTACGGAGGGTACCATTATTATGAATGATGGGCGCACGCTGCGAGCCAATATAAATTTCAACCTCTACACCTGTCAGATGCAGTTCATCGAACCCAAAGAGGGAGCGATACTCGACATTGGAAACACCGATGCGCTGGTAATGATATCGTTGGGCGAACGCAAGTTCTACTACATCGACGGCCATTATCTCGTCTACCTGACCAACACCACCACCCCTATGCTCGCCGCCACCCCACACATCGTCATCGCCAACGCAATGAACGAAGGGCCTTTCGGCACCACAAAGAACGAATCGGCATCACACAGTATGGGTTCGTTGCAGAACCAGTCGGGAGCCAATATGTCGCTCTCCTCGACACGGGAGTACACCCTCGAACGCAACAACTTCTACTTTTTTGTCGACAACGGCAAGGCCGTCAAAGCCGGCCGCCGCGCCCTGTTGAAACTCCTGCCGAAGCACAAAAACGCAATTCAGCAGTACATCGACAGCCACAAGACCGACTTCGAAGACGAAGCCTGCCTGAAAGAGTTGCTCGAATACTGCACGCAGCTCTCGACGCAACCCAAATAACTGACAAGACAAACCGATAGAATGGAACTCAATCGACTCATTTCGGTAACACTCGCAACCGTCGTTGCGCTCTTTGCCCCAATCGATATGCTGAATGCTCAACAGAGCGAACCGGAAATTGTCACCACTTTCGGCACCGAGCACATAGCGTCAACATTTTTTATCGAACGCTACCTCAACAACGATTTGGTTCACTGGCTCGACAATATGGACGAAAACGTCACCTACGAGGCCGAAACCACGGGCCGTTTCAATTCGCCCGACCCGCTGATTTTCTCAATCAACGGCAACTCCTACCGACAAAACCGCTACTATCTCGACGGAATGCGTATCGACAGCCGCTCGGCAGCAGGTTCGACGCTCTACGTTCCAAATATGTACCGAACAGCACTCTCTATCGACGGCATTTCGTCGGGCGTAGGGTTCACCTCCGACCGTGGCTCACTGCACCGTTCGGCCGAGGTGACATATAATATGGGCGGATTGGGCGGCATCTCGGCAGGTACGGCCGAGATGATTCACTGGTTCCACCGCACCGCATCGGATCGGCTCTACAAACCAATAGATTTCCGTAACAAGACGGCAGGCGCCCTGACTGCGCTGGTCGAACTGCCCGTCGGAGGCGAGCAGCAGCAACTCTACCTCGATTTGGGCCGCCGCTATCAGGTCGGATTCGACCAGTGGGGCATCTCCTCTTTCTACCCCGAAGATTACGCCACCGCGCAACTCTCCGGTTCGCTCTTTTCGGGACGTACAACCGGACTTTTCGACTCGGCGCACTACATATTGAATCTGCGTCACCGCACCAAGGCCGGCACCGAATACTATATGGCCGAGCAGGAGAGCGCTCGCCAGCAGAACGCCTTTGCAACTCTCTATGTCACTCGTGAGCGCGGCTCGTCGAGGCTCACTACGGGCTTCTCGGCCGCTCTCGAGAACAAGCGCCACAACGAGCTCTGCTTCTCGCGCAATCTGATCGACCAAGACGGCGAGGCCTTTGAGCCGTGGTACCCCGACGGTGTGACCGCCGAGTTCTCGCACTCGCTCACCTACTCCCGCCCGCTGAACGAATGGCTGCGCTTGGAGGCCGACTGCTTCAACTCGCTAATGGGTTTCACGCCCACCACGCAGAACTTCTACAACGCAGTCTACGCCGACCGAACCGATGCCGCCCACACCTACAACTCGCTCTACCTCTACGAATGGCAGAGCAGCGCCTTTTGGAGCGGACTGTTGGAAAATACCCTCTCGCTCAAAGCCGAACGGGCACTCTCGGCGCAAACCTCTCTGCGCGCAGATTTTGACCTGACTTTGGACGGAATGGTGCTGGCCGGCAAGTCGATGATACGTCCCGGTTGGCAGGTGCAGACAGGCGTCGACTATCGGCCCAACAGTTGGTTCCGTATGGAGGTGAATTTGGCACGCAAGCGCATAAGCTATACAATCAACGATATAGAGTTCTTCTCGGACGACTACCTCAATGGTTCGGTCTACTACTGGAACGACAAAGACGGCAACCGCGCATTCGACAATGGCGAGCGTGGCGTATTGCACACCACAACAGGCGGCAGCTGCCACCGTGCGGCCGAGAATCTGAAACAGCAATCCTACTGGGTCTTCGACCTGCCTTTCTCGTTCCGTTTCGGGCATCACGAGATTGCCGTACAGAACTCGTTGCGCAAGTACACCAACATTTGGGTGACACAATACGATGCCGCAGCGGAAACCTACGGCACGACCAAAACCATTGGCGACCAAGAGATCTATTTCCTTGGCGACGGCCGGGTGGACTACCGCGTCGTAAACTTTCCCACGTCGATGATGACGACCCAAAGTCCGCTCAACTTCTTCACCAACTCGCCGTTTTGGTTCTCCAACACAGTGCGTTACACCTACACCTCGCCCAAACTCCTTTTGTCGTTATCGTGGCAATCCTACGGTATGGCAGGCATCTCGGCACTTGGCAGCGGCCCCTTGCACAACAACATTGGAGTGCTGTCGGAGAGCACTGCCAACCCAAACCACAGCTACAAACGGGTCGGCCGCGTTGATCAGGACCGCGCCTACATTGCACGCATACTCTGCTCCTACCGACCCACCGAACGCCTCTCGATTACAATGACCGGCAAGTTCAAGGACGGCCAACCCTTCACCAACTACTCGACCTCGATAGCAACCGACAGTGAGGGCAACAACAACATAGCAATATGGACCGACAACACCAAGGGAATCAACCCGTTCGACGGTGATTTCGGGTGCCGCAAGGACGCATTTTTCAATATCGACCTGCGTGTTGCCTACCGCTTCAAGTTGCGCAGTCTGCCCTGCACTATTGAAGCCTCCGGCTACAACCTCTACGACTTCGGCACTGAGCTGACCGAATACACATTCAACCCCGAAGGAGCAGGCCCGCGCCGCGCAATGTCGCTCAACATTCCGCGCGGAGCAATGCTAACGCTTCGCATAGGAATGTAGGCGCGCTCTAAAAACAAAAGATGCCGCGAAACTCTCTTTCGCGGCATCTTTTCTTTATAATTTTGAATTCTTAATTTTGAATTTTGAATTCTTAATTATTCATCACTTCACCTCTTCGAACTCTACGTCCTCGGCACCGCCGTTTGTCGACGAAGAGCCGCCCTGCTGGTGTTGTGCACCCTCGGCCGATTGCTCATAGTGAGCCTCGTTTGGCTGCTGTTGCTGCTGACCCGACTGCTGTTGCGAGTAGATATCTTGCGAAGCAGCCTGCCAAGCGGCATTGAGGCGCTGGGTAGCGCTGTCGATGTCGCCGAGGTTCTGAGCCTGATGAGCGCTCTTCAATTCGGCCAAAGCACTCTCAATAGCGGCTTTCTTTTCGGCAGGAATCTTGTCGCCGTACTCTTTGAGCTGTTTCTCGGTCGAGAAAATCATAGAGTCGGCACCGTTGATTTTGTCGATACGGTCGCGCTCCTCTTTGTCTTTGGTTTCGTTGGCTTTGGCCTCGTCGCGCATTCGTTGGATTTCGGCCTCCGACAAGCCCGACGACGCTTCGATACGAATACTCTGCTCTTTGCCCGTGCCTTTGTCTTTGGCCGAGACGTTCAGAATACCGTTGGCATCGATGTCGAACGATACCTCAATCTGAGGCACGCCGCGCGGAGCCGAAGGAATGCCGTCCAAATGGAAGCGGCCTATGGTCTTGTTGTCGCGAGCCATTTGACGCTCACCCTGCAAGACGTGAATCTCAACTGAGGGCTGGTTGTCCTGTGCGGTCGAGAAGACTTGGCTCTTGCGGGTAGGAATGGTGGTGTTGGCATCAATCAGTCGGGTGAATACGCCGCCCAAAGTCTCGATACCGAGCGACAGAGGCGTTACATCGAGCAGCAACACGTCTTTAACCTCGCCCGTGAGCACGCCGCCCTGAATGGCCGCACCAATGGCAACAACCTCGTCGGGGTTGACATTCTTCGAAGGGGTCTTGCCGAAGAAATCCTCAACAACCTTTTGGATCGCAGGGATACGGGTCGAACCGCCCACCAAAATCACCTCGTCGATTTGAGAGGTCTGCATACCTGCATCTTTCAGAGCCTTTTTGCACGGTTCGATAGTGGCACGAATCAGCGAGTCGGCCAGCTGCTCGAATTTCGAACGGGTCAGAGTCATCACAAGGTGCTGCGGAATGCCGTCGACAGGCATAATGTAGGGCAGATTGATTTCGGTCGAAGTCGAGCTTGAGAGTTCGATTTTGGCCTTCTCTGCTGCCTCTTTCAGACGCTGCATAGCCATCGGGTCTTTGCGCAGGTCGATGTTGTGTTTCGATTGGAACTCGGCTGCCATCCAGTCGATAATCACGTGGTCGAAGTCGTCGCCGCCGAGGTGGGTATCGCCGTTGGTCGATTTCACCTCAAACACGCCGTCGCCCAACTCCAAAATTGAGATATCGAACGTACCGCCGCCCAAGTCGTAGACTGCAATACGCATATCCTTGCCGGCTTTGTCCAAACCGTAGGCCAGTGCGGCTGCGGTGGGCTCGTTGATGATACGGCGCACTTTCAGACCTGCAATCTCGCCTGCCTCTTTGGTTGCCTGACGCTGCGAGTCGCTAAAATAGGCCGGAACGGTGATGACTGCCTCCGTGACGGTGGTTCCAAGATAGTCTTCGGCGGTCTTCTTCATCTTTTGAAGAATGATTGCCGAAATCTCCTGCGGAGTATATTTGCGGTCGCCGATTGCCACCATAGGGACGTTGTTTGCACCCGAGACCACATCGTAAGGCACACGCGAAATATCTTTCTGAACCTGATCGACCGTCTCGCCCATAAAACGCTTAATAGAGAAGACGGTGTTTTTGGGGTTCGTGATAGCCTGTCGCTTAGCAGGGTCACCAACTTTGCGCTCTCCGTCGGGTGTGAATGCCACAATCGAAGGGGTTGTGCGGTGTCCCTCGCTGTTGGGGATAACCACGGGCTCGTTACCCTCCATTACCGCTACGCAGCTGTTTGTAGTACCAAGGTCAATACCAATAATCTTTGCCATAATTTTGAAATATAATTTTAGTTTGTTTCTTAATAATTTCGTTTTCGATTTTTGAATTGTTCAATCTTTATGCCAATGCCCGAACAGGGCAATTTCGACTGACAAAGCGTCGAAATTGTCACGGAGTTCTGCCAAAAAGTCCGAGAAATAGCGGCCTAAACCGAATGAATCGAAAATAGTGACACTAAAATTTGTTTGTTTGACAAATGATTTGTATCTTTCGGTATTGAAGTTGACACTGTAATCAAACTCTAAAAATATGCTTATAACCTTTAATGAATTACGCCGACTGAAAGACAAACTTCCCAGTGGCAGTATGAGGCGCATCGCCGAAGAGTTCGGAGTCGATGCCGATGAAGTCAGAAATTATTTCGGCGGTCGCCATTTCGAAGGTGGCCTGACCGCAGGAGTACACTTCGAACCCGGTCCCGACGGCGGGATTGTCCGTTTCGACGATACCCGTTACTACGATGCCGCAATGCGCATTCTAAAAGAGGAGCAACCCGCCTAAGGCGAGTTTCTAACGACAAAGAGAGCCGACCCGTTTGGGTCGGCTCTCTTTGTCGGGGGCGACTAATAAGTGGCAATCTGCTTTCTTCGTAGGTTTTTAGAACAATACTCACATACGTATGGTATGCTCCGTTTGTTCTAAAAACTGGAGCGTTGCATCTCGCCACCTCTTAATCACCCAAAGGGGCCGACCAACGAAAGATGACTTGTTGATCAGCCACTTTGTCGTTAGAAGCCCGAAAAGTCAAATGCGACTATGATAATCACATTAGGGTACAAAGGGGCAATAGAGTCCAAAAGGGCCAAAGTGATAGATAGCTTCTGAAAGTGTACAATTTTCCATTCTCATTTATCTTTTGTCCCTTTGGTCTCTTTGGTCTCTTTGGTCTCTTTAATCCGCCTTTGGCGTCTGCAACTCCTCTGCGCTCGGAGCATATAATCAAAGATAATAATGTTATGTTTTGTGGAAATCACTAATTTTTACGATAAGAAATTTAATAATTCCATAAATTAGTATTATTATTGCAAAGAATCTAAAACCGTATCGCCTATGAAGCGACCCACACCACTTCTCTGATAGCCGAATAAACATAATTAACCCGTTTTTGAGTTTGTTCCAACCATTAAAGCAATGCAGCTATGAAGAACATAATGTTATTGGTCAGTATCTTGATGCTCTCGGCGTTTGCTGCCGAGGCACAGAACTATTACTACAACGGCCCAACCGCCGTAGGTGACAGCGTGACATATAATATAAAAGTTGCAGTTGGTCCCGTTATTGAACTATCTAATATCAATAATCGGTACGACAAGATTGAGCAAATAAGGCTCGACGGGAAAACAATAAATTCTCTTGACGTGAAAAGATATAGTGCTAAAAACGAAGATGCAACAGACAATGCCGTTAGAGCGGCATTCGATGCAGAACACGTGCAATGGTTTTATGAAGGAGACGAGCCTCGCCCCACAATTATTTTAATTGTCGACCCCAATTCTGGTGATGTAATTGAGGTGCGATTTATGTTTAATAACGAGACACGGTGGGGAACAGTTTCGCCCAACTATTTCTATCGATTAGAGCAAGAGATAAAGCGCAATGTAAAAATAGTGGTGACCGGTGATGATAAAAACTACAACTATTTATCGTTGGATTCATAAATGGTTGCCGCACATCAATGCAGCTATGAAGAACATAATGTTATTGGTCGGTATCTTGATGCTCTCGGGGTTTGCTGCCGAAGTTCAAAATAGCTACGATGCTGCAATGAGCATACACTAAGAGCAGCAACCAGCCTAAGGCGAGTTAGTTACGACAAAGAGAGCCGGCCCAAACAGGTCGGCTCTCTTTGTCGTTAGAAGTCAGACGGTCAAAATGTCAATTTTGAATTTTGAATTTTTAACTATTTATGCAATGGGTGAGCCCATCAAAGTGGTTACGAGGAACGTAACAGCCACGGTGATAATGGCGTAAAGCTCGGGGAAGACGGCCAAAATCATAGTCTTACCCATTACGTCGTAACCGTTGCCGATGGCTGCAATACCGTTGGCGCAGATCTGACCCTGACGAATTGCGCTCAGAAGGCAGACAACACCGACCAAAATACCCAGACCAAAGATGGCAGCCGCCTGCATCATCGAGATGCCGTCGGTCAGATAACCCTGAACGAAAAAGAAGCAGATGAAGCCATAAAGACCCTGCGTTGCGGGAAGCGCCGAGAGGATCATCGACTGACCATAGGAGTTCATACGTTTCTTCATTGCGCCGATTGTGGCGTTGGCAGCGATTGAGGTACCATAGGCGCTGCCCGTGCCCGAAAGTGCAACCATAATTCCGATGCCGATGTAGGCTAAAACAATTGGATTCATAAATTTGTTTGATTTTTAATTAGTTATTTGTTTGTTTTACTTTTTCGAAAGGTGTATATGGGCGGTCGGAAGCCTCGAAACCCGCCGCCTTGTAGAACTCCACAAAGGTCAGACGCATAGGGTGAGCAAAAGCACCGATTGCCGACATAAAGATGTTCATTCCGTGGCCAATGGCCAAAATAACGAAGATGACCAGTTGGCGCACCACAGGGATATCGGGCGCGAGCGAGAAGGCCAAATCGTTGAAGACCAGAGCCAAGGCCGAGCCCGATAGCGAGAGTGCAAACAGACGCACATAGCTCAGCACGTCGCCCAACAGTCCGGTGACATTGTTGTAGGTATTCCATAGGCCGCCGCCGAAGTTGACCAAAATATTCTTGTCGGGATTGTGGAGCAGCAGCATCATCACAGCCCCAATGCCGAGCGTCACATAGAAAGGCACAGAGCCGAACGAGTACCACTCGACACCCACCAGAGGCAGCAGGTAGCCGCAGATACAACTCAACAGAATCAGCAACCAGCCGAGCGTGCCAAACGAGTAACGGAAACCGTAGACGATTGAGGTATTAATGACTTTGAGCGTCATACCGAATATCAGCTGCACACCACCCACGCAGAGGGCGATATAGAAGAGCCGGTCGTTGACAAACTGCATCACCGACCGATAACCGTCGGCCAAGAGCGGCGACGAGGTCAGCGGCACTCCAAAGAACGAGCCTATCAGCAGACCGAAAAGAATAGTTCCAACGCCCAACCACATAACCAGTTGCGAGATGAGCTTCATTCCCTTCATCTTCTTGACATACATAAAGATGCCAATCAGCAGGAACAACAATCCGTAGCCCGCATCGCTGATGCAGAATCCGAAGAAGAGCATATAGAATGGCGCGAAATAGGGCGTCAGATCCATAGTGCCGTACTTGGGCAGCGCATAGAAGTCGCCAATCCACTGGAAAGCCTGCGCAAAACGGTTGTTTTTGAGCTTCACGGGGGCGTTGTCGTCGATTGTGGCAGCAGCCTTGGTGTAGAACATATCGGCCGACGAATCGAGAAAAGCATCTACCTTCTGTGCGGCATCGACCGGAGCAAAGGCCTCCAAAACCGTAATGCGGTCTTCGACCTCGCTATCGCCGCTGCGAGCCACGCGGCTGAACTGCAACGAATCTTTCAGCCGATCGCCGTGGGCGGCAATCATCTCGGCCGAAGCCAGACAGCGTTTCATCACCTCGTTCCAACGTTGCAACTCCTGCTCGGCCTCGGCAACCTGACGGCGTTTGTCGGCAGCCGTTTGGTCGGTCAGAACGACCGATTGCGCATCGATGGCGGGTTGACCTTCGTCGACTCTCGAAACCACTGCAAAGTAGGTGGTGCCGTTGTGTTCGGCAATGGACTCCACATCGTACTGCTCACTCCACGCCCCAAGGTTGTGTTGGAACTCGCTGGTGTAGCAGTGGTAGAAATGGAGGACAATACCCTCGTCGGCCAATGCCGCAATCTTGCGGGCATCGAAATCACCCCACGGGGTCAAATCGTCGGCCTCTTTCTGCAATTTTGCAATCTGCTCCTCGATTGACTCGATAGCCGTCGAAGCCTCAACAAAGTTGTCGAAAGCCTCGTCGCCGCTCGAAAATGGTTTTGCGCCAAGGTTGGCCTCGTCTTTGGCCATTACGGCAAAGCGTTCGGCCGCCACACGATGACGCTCAATGAGCGAGAGCACGCGGTGCTCCTCCTCGTTGGGTTCCCAGCCTGCGGTAGTCACATCGACCAGTCCCAACTCTTGCAGGCGATCGAGGAAACTCTGTTTTACGCCGTTATAGACAACGAGCGTATATTTGTTCATCTTGACTATCATAGGCTTGAAGCGTTTTCGTGTTTGGTTTTGACAATCTTCTGCGAACTCTTCGAGAGGTTGTCTTCGTCCTCCATAAAACGTTTGATCTTACGGATAGCGTCGGTATAGCCCGGAATCTGAACTTTTTCGTAGAGATTCACCTTTTGAGTCGTCTTCTTGCGTGCGTGGTCGAGCAGCTCGGTACGTCGGTTGAAGACCTCGTACTCGATTTGCAGACGCGAGATCTCCTTCAAGAGCTCTATTCCGTCGGCATACCACACGGGCGACGAGAAGAGGTCGTAGGCCTTCTCGGAGTAGTGAATCTTGCCGAGCGAGGGAATCCTTACGCCTGCAATCTTCGCCACCGAGAGTTCAACGTCGTCGATTTTCAAAAGGTCGGCATCGAATTCCCCCCACAGCGCCACCATATAGTCGTAGCGCGCGAGCAACGCTTTAAGCTGTCGGGAGTAGTCGTCAGCCGAACTCTTGGCCGACGAGACCTCTATGCGCAGCGCCGACTCCTTGTTTTTGAGCGTAGGGAGGGCACGAGAGCGCATTTTGAGCTGTTTGCCCAACTCGCCGAGCGAAGTCTTGTTGTATTGAAATTTAATTGCCATTGTTGTCGGGTGATGTTACTCCTCTTTCGGCCAGTATTTCTCAACCAACTCGGCTTTGATGGCCACCTCGCTCTTGGAGAAATATTTGGCAAACAGAGTCCACGCCGTGTCGAGCATAGCGGTAATATCCATATTCACGTCGATTGAGAGCAGCTCTTCGGAGTAGTCCTTTGCAAAGCGCAGCGCACGTTCGTCGTAGTCGGAGAGGTCGAAACCGTTTTCCAACTTGGTCTTTGCACCTGCCGCATCGGAGTAGAGCCTTACGGCGGCGTTCATCACCTGCGGGTGGTCTTCGCGCGTCTTCTTTCCAATGACAAGCTGTTTCAGACGCGAGAGGCTGCGGAACGGGTCGACAATAACCTTACCCGTATCGGAGTCGTTGCGCAGAAAGAGCTGACCCTCGGTAATGTAGCCCGTGTTGTCGGGCACGGCGTGGGTAATGTCGCCGCCCGAAAGCGTGGTCACAGCTATGATTGTAATCGAGCCGCCGTTGGGCAGCTGCACGGCTTTTTCGTAGATTTTGGCCAAATCGGAGTAGAGCGAACCGGGCATCGAGTCCTTTGAGGGAATCTGGTCCATACGGTTCGACACGATAGCCAGTGCGTCGGCGTAGAGCGACATATCGGTCAGCAGCACCAGCACCTTTTCGCCCTTGTCGACTGCAAAATATTCGGCAGCCGAGAGTGCCATATCGGGCACCAGCAGACGCTCCACAGGGGGGTTCTCGGTGGTGTTGACAAAGCAGACGATGCGGTCCAACACGCCTGCGTTCTCGAAGAGGTTTTTGAAGTAGAGAAAGTCGTCGTTCGACAGACCCATACCTCCCAAAATAATCTTGTCGGCTTTGGCACGAAGTGCCACGTTGGCCATAACCTGGTTGTAGGGCTGGTCGGGGTCGGCAAAGAACGGAATCTTCTGACCCGAAACGATTGTGTTGTTAAGGTCGATGCCTGCAATACCGGTGGCAATCAGCTCGGAGGGTTGCAGACGTTTGTAGGGGTTGACCGTCGGGCCGCCAATCTCGCGCTCCTCGCCCTCAACCTCGGCACCGCCTTCGAGAGGCTCGCCGTAGGCGTTGAAGAAGCGGCCGGCCAGCGCGTCCGACACTTTCAGTGTTGGCGGAACGCCGTGGAACACCACTTCGGAGTTGGTGGCTATGCCTTCGGTGCCTTCAAAGACTTGGAGAATAATGTGGTCGCCCATTATCTTGACAACCTGCGCAAGGTGGCCGCCCACGGTGGCAAGTTCGTCGTTGCCAATGCCGGTAGCCTGCAACTCAATGGTTGCCTTGGTGATGTTGTCAATGCGGGTATATATCTTTTGGAATGCTTTTGTCTCCATTGTTCTAAGCGTTTAGTTTTGTTGCTACGAGTTTGTCAATCAGGGCGCGGTACTCGTCGAAACTCTCGCTGCCCCACTCCGAATAGTTAAGCTGACGGAAATTATTGATTAGTCCTTTGAAGAACAGGGAGCAATCTTCAAAATCGGTAAAGCGGAAACTCTTTTCGCAGAGTTCCAACACCAAGTTGAACATATACTTTTGGCGGTCGAGAGGGGTGTTGGCGTCGATTGTGTCGAATGCGTCCTGTTGGAGAATCACAAAGTCGATCAGCTCCGACTTCCAGAAACGCTCGTGGTACTCAACCGGCACACCGTCGTCGCCCAAAATATTGATCTGCTCGGCGGCCTCTTTGCCACGCTGCACGATTGTCTTGCCACGCATAACCTTGTCGACCCACCCTTTTTCGATGTGGTCGGAGAGGTAGTCGACGATTTCGGGATATTCGAGATACTTCGAGTAGCTGTCCAGAGGGTCGATTGCGGGGTAGCGCTTCGAGTCGGCACGTTGTTGCGACAGAGCGTAGAAGCAGCGTGCCGCCTTTTTGGTCGACTCCGTAACCGGCTCTTTGAGGTTACCGCCTGCGGGCGACACCGTTCCGAGGAAGGTGACCGAACCCGTCGCGCCGTTGCGCAGGTTGACCAATCCGGCACGCGAATAGAAATTCGAGATGATTGCCGACAAGTCCATTGGGAATGCGTCCTGACCGGGCAGCTCCTCCAAACGGTTCGACATCTCGCGAAGAGCCTGTGCCCAACGCGAAGTGGAGTCGGCCAGAATCAGCACTTTCAGACCCATAGCGCGGTAATACTCGCCAATGGTCATACCCATATAGACCGAGGCCTCACGCGCGGCAACGGGCATATTGGAGGTATTGCAGATGATGGTTGTGCGCTCCATAAGTTTGTGGCCCGTGTGGGGGTCGTCCAAGTGGGGGTACTCGGCAAAAATCTCTACCACCTCGTTGGCACGCTCGCCGCAGGCAATCATAATGATGATGTCGGCCTCGGCCTGTTTCGAAATGGCGTGTTGCAACACCGTCTTTCCTGCGCCGAAAGGCCCGGGAATGAAGCCCGTACCACCGTCGGCAATGGGGTTGAAGGTATCGATGGCGCGAACGCCGGTCTCCATAATACGGCCCGGGCGCGGTTTCGAAACGTAGCCCTTGACGGCCTTTTTGACCGGCCAGCGCTGAACCATCGTCACGTCGTGGTCGACGCCCTCCGTATCGGTCAGCACGGCAACCACCTTTTTGACATTGTAGGAGCCCGGCTCGATGACCGACTTAACGGTGTAGGTGCCGTCAAACACAAACGGAACCATAATTTTGTGAGTAATCCACTTCTCCTGAACCTCGCCCAACCAATCGCCGGCCTCGACCTTGTCGCCAACCTTTGCGAGAGGTTTATAGTCCCATTCGCGCTCAAAATCGACCGGCTCGGTACGTGTACCGCGTTCGATAAAGAGGCTCGACATCTTGGCCAGGTCGTTTTGCAGACCGTCGTAGTTGCACGAGAGGATACCCGGGGCAAGGGTTGCTTCGAGCATATGCCCCTCGAATTCGACCTCGGCGCCTGTGGTCAGACCACGTGTCGACTCGAATACCTGTACGTAGGCGTTGTCGCCAATGACCTTGATAACCTCGGCCATAAGTTTCACATCACCCAAGAGTATGTGGCAAATCTCGTTCTGCGAAACCGCGCCGTAGCATTGCACGATTACGATGTTCGAGATGATACCGCTGACTTTTCCTTTTGTTTTCATCTATTTCTGTTTTTCTGAATATTCGGTTAATTGGCCTCGGCAGCCATAATTGCGTCGCGCCCCGAGAGCGATTCGACAAGTCGGTCGAAGAGTTCGCGTCCCTTGTCGGGCGAGAGCATTGCCCAGCGCTGGACGAGGCAGAGCCTTTCGACATAGCCGAGCAAAAAGTCGGCATCGAAGTAGTTGAACGTGGTCAGCTCTTCGGCAATGTTCCAGCGCACCACATCGATGCGGTGCTCCTTGTCCAAAAGATTGGAGTTGTCGTTCACGGCCGACATCACCGAGTCGACATAGGTCAGTTCGCCTTTCAGCCCAAAATCGGCTGCCGACGAACGAGCCATACGGTCGACCAAATCGCCTTCACCTACCAGCACGTCGGCCACTGCCACGCCCTTGGTGCGAGCCGCAAAAGCTGCCGTCAGGTTGCGCAGGTTGCGGTCGGCCTCACCCCACTCGCGCAGGAATCGGCTGCGGCTGCGGCTGCAAAGCCGGTAGTAGAGCGTATAGAGTGCGCGCTCGATTGGAATAGTGGTGTCGATATCGTCGTAGTCGGTCGAATCGGGCGAGTTGTAGGCCGAAATTGTACGGCGCAACTCGGTGGGAAATAACGAGGGCGACTTCGACTCCTCCTCAATCTGCTCGCGCGAGTAGTTACCCAGCGTCGAGAATGCCGTGCGTCCGCTACGCAGGGCCAACAGGTTTTCGATGTCGTGGAAGAGCAGCAAATCGCGCAAAGCGCCACTGTCGGCAGTCGAGAGCGAAGAGCGAATCTCCTCGATGATTGCCTCGGCATCGAACCCCTTGGTATCGGCATCGAGCGTGTACTCCTTCAATCCTGCCACAAGGCAGTAATAGTTTGTCGGCATAACTGTCAATAGATTATGCTACTCGGCCGTATAGAGCATCTTTGCGATGCGTTCTTTCAGGAACTCGCCCAACAGCGCGTCGAAATCGGCATCGGTGAAGCTGATATAGTAGCGTCCGCCCTTGGCTGCTATTTTGAAGCCGTTGCGCACGCTCTTCGAATAGCCAACCTCGACACCTGCGGCCAAAAGCGCCTTGGCTGCATCGGCGCCCAACTGCTCGAACGACTGCTGCATACTCTCGGGCAGCAGTGCACTGAGCGAAATTTCGCCCTCGGTGGCGCCGTTCCAGTTGCGTGCCACGGTGAGCAGCATCTCTTTCACAAATGAGGGGTCGATTGTTGCAGCAGCCACACTTGGTGCCACACACTGTGCCTCAATCATCGTTGCGATGCTCTGCTTCAAGGCAGCCACCACCCCACGTGCAGCAAGTGCAAGTTCGGTGTCGGTATTTTTTTTCAACTCGGCAGCTTCACGCTCGGCAGCGGCTTTGGTCTCGGCAGCCTTACGTTCGGCCTCGGCAACGATTGTGCGTGCCTTTTTCTCTGCCTCGGCAATCATCTGCTCGGCATCGTTGCGTCCACGTTGCAGTCCGTCGTCGTAGAGTTTCTGTGTAAGCTCCTGTAACTTTGTATTTTCCATAGTTCTGTTATATTTATTTTTCAAAATTTATAGTCGTTCGGTTTTGGTGTTGCGGTCGCAGCAGGTCGGTCACCACCTTCACGGGCGTGAAGGTCGAAACGGGCACCTCGACGAAAATGGTATTCCAACGCGCCATAGCACCGTTCCACAAGCCCGGGCGCTCCTGTGCCCTGAGTGGCGAGCCTTGGTAGCTCTTCTCGGAGATGAAGCCGGTCGACGGGTCGACGTATTCGGTCAAATCGAACTTCACACCTTGATAGTTCTTCACGGCGCAGACCAAATCGGCCGGATTGAAGTGTGTCGAGTGCTTCATAATGTCGCGGTCCTCGGGTGCAATCTGCGCCGACTCGGCAATCTGCAACGCGACGGTTCCGTCGGCATTCTTCACCCAAAACGGCCCACCGCCCGGCTCTCCCTCGTTGCGTACCATTGCGCATACGCGCATCGGTCGGTTGAGCAGCGCCCTGAGGCGTGGCAGCAACTCCGAGTCGGAAAGCTCGCGCCAATGCTCGGGCAGGCGTACACACAACTCCTTTTCGAGTAAGGCGGTCGCCTCGGCCACAATGTTTTCGCCTGCATCGGCTCTTTGGAGCAGATCGAAAGTGCGTTTTTGGAGCACCAAAAGCAATCCTGCCAAGCTCTCCTTGTAACGTATCGTGTCGCCTTTTAATCTGTCGGTTGTGACATTATCGATATTTTTGACGAAGATTAGATCGGAATCTATTGCATTTAGGTTGTCGATCAGGGCGCCGTGGCCCGACGGACGGAAGAGCAGTTGACGCTCGGCGGTATGGAACAGAGTATTGTCGGGGTTGACGGCCACGGTGTCGGTCGAACTCTTCTGAACCGAGAACGAAATGTTGTAACGCACGTCGAAACGGCGCTCGTAGTGCTCTCTGACCGACTCCAACAGCTCCTCAAAAGCATCGAGATGCTCGGGCGAAACGGTAAAATGGATATTGACCTGACCGTCGCAATCGGCATACATTGCCCCCTCGCATAGGTGTTCCTCAAAAGCGGTGCGCGGTGCCGTGGGGTATTTGTGGAAGAGTATCAGTCCTTTGGGGAGCGAGCCGTAGTTGAGCCCGTTGCCCACGATTGCCTCAATGAGTTGGTGGGTCGTGCTTTTGGGCGGCACTATTGCGTGCAGCGCGTCGGCAAAAGCAAATCGGTCGAGGTTGGCCTTCAAGGTGGTGACCGTCGGGTTCTCGTTGCCGACGGCAAGATACTCGAAGAGGTCTTTGAACATTCGGGTCGCCGCACCGCTTGCCGGCACAAACTTGGTCACTTTCATCGTGGAGCAGGCCGCGCGGTATTCGGCTCGGCAAACAGACTCCAAATCGGCATCGAGTGCTTTGATGCCGTTGCCGAGAGTTGCCGACTCAACTATTGGCAGTGGAGGGAATCCATTGCGGAAGTTGTCTATTTGGGCTATCACCCTGCCGGGCGAAAGGCCGTGACGGCGTATCTGCGTCAATTCGTCGGACGATAAATCGATTTTGTGCTCTTCCATTTTATTAGTTCACAATATTCGGCAAATGTACGGCATTTTCGTTAAACATCGAAACTGTCGAGCCATTTTTTCTATCCGTTTGGTAGGTGGCGGTGTTGCATTCGACTGCAAACCCTCTTTACCCCACAACCGGCAGTGTTCGTTGCGGTCGCCAACGCCTACGCACGACTATTTCACACATTTCGTGCAAGAAAAGGCTGTTTTTGTTTGACGACTTGGATTTATTTGTCTATCTTTGGCAATAACCTATAAATGCAATAACCTATAAATATAATGATGCCTTCTCTTAAAACGACTATAACAATACTACTGTTTTTGTTGTTGCCGGCCTCGCTTTGGGGGCAGCAGGGACGGGGTACGGTTGGCGGCAAGGTGACCGACTCTGCAACAGGCGAAGCATTGGCGGGTGCGGAGGTGGAACTTCGCACCCCGACCGATACGCTCTACGCCTCGGCACGGCGCGACGGCACATTTGTGGTACCCTACTCACTCCGCTCCAAAAGCGGCTCTGAGGCGAAACTAACCCTGCGCATCACATTTTTGGGCTACAAGCCATTTGAGCAACAACTCTCGGCCAAAGAGAAGAGCCAAACAGTAGCGGCGGCATTGGAACCGCAGGCTCTGGCAATCGACGCACTGACGGTTCGTGGCAAGATTCAGATGATTTCAATCAAAGGCGACACCATTACGTTCAACGCAGCAGCCATAAAGTCGATGCAGGACGACAATCTGGGCGACCTGCTCTCGGCTCTCCCGGGCGTAAAGGTCGATGGCGGCACGGTCACAGTCAACAACGAGCCGATAGATTTTGTGCTGATAAACGGCAATATGGTATTCGGCACCGACCAGTCGAGCGCCCTGCGCAACGTCACAGCCGACGAGGTCGAAAGAGTGAAAGTCTACTCCGACTCCAACCGCGTAAAGCGTACCAAGGTCAATGTGATGGACATAGGTACCCGATTCACTTTCGACTCGCGCACCAACCTGTCTGCGCTGTTGGGCGGCGGTGTCGACAACGACCGACCGACAGACGGCTCAATAGGAATGAGGTACGCTTTGTATGGTAATTACGAATACAACTCTCGCGAGAAGAAATATGGTTTGAGTTACAGTTCAAACGACTTCGGGGCCAACAATCTGACGGCCAATATTAATACTCTGACAAGAGTGAACAACGGCACCGGAAAAAGCTCCCTTACAAAAGTCAATGCCACGTACGAATGGCGCAAACTTGTCGAGGGACAATTAATTCCCCTGAGCACCTTCCGGGTCATATATTCATTTACAAATAACAACCTGCAAAGAGAGTCGCGCACCCAAAAGGAGTATTTCGCCACCAACGAGTGGCAGAGCCGCTCGGCGCTCCAATCGGGCACAAACCAAAGCGTCAGGAATCAGCACCAATTAATGATGCATTACGACAACAATTTTTCCAAACAATTCGCAATAGAAGCCAACGCATCGGGGTCACTGGGACGCTCCACAGGGTTAAATCGAACCGTTGCCAACACTTCAATCGACAACGCCGCCACATACAGTTCAAACCTTACGGTCGACTCAGACCAACTCACAAGAGATTTATCGGGCGGTCTCGTGTTATCATCATCTATTGGGAAACACCTGTCGGTAAACACAAGTTTTAGTTTCAGTTCGTCGTCGAACTCGACCGACGGCAACTCCATTGATACGCTCTCATCGAGCACAACCCGAACCTTTGTCAACACCCTCGCAAGCGGCTACGACAACTCCGTGAATGGTCGTCTGAGTGTGTCGTACCGAAAAAACGGGTGGAATATTGATGCCCGATACTCCCTCGGCTACACCAACAGTTCGTTTGTACGCACCGCGTTCGACAATCTGACAGGACTGGTCGACCCCGTGATGACGGCCGACTACTCGCGCAACTATGTGAGCCACAGCCCTATGATATACACCTATTACGAAACTGCCTTGCAAAGTGTTGTAATAGATTTCAGCCTCGCCTACGACATCGAACAGATGCAAAACGCCGAACACGCCTCGGGGTCGCTCCCCTATGGTAAGACCTTTGCAGCACTGCTGCCCGGGTTAGGTCTGACTTACAGCAACAAAAACGACAAACTGACGTTCAGGATTACCTCGGCGCAGGAGTTGCCCTCAATCGAGATGTTGCGCAACGCACTCAACACCACCAACCCCTACTATCTCAAAGCCGGCAATCCGCTGCTCGACGCACCCGTTTCATACAACGCTTCGCTCGGCTATTCGAACTACTTTCCAAAACATACGATAAGCATCACGTCGGAGTTGGAGGCCAAACTTACCAGAGGGGCAATCTCGTCGCGCACGACCTACTTCAACACGCCTACCACACTCGCCGCTTACGACAACTACGTGGCTCCGGCAGGCTCGCAACTCAACTCCTACTGCAACGCAGGCGATGCCGTAGACCTCCGTTTCAAGGGCTTGTTTTCGAAGGGGTTTTCGTCGATAAAGATTATTCTGAACCTGACTCCCCAACTCCTCTACAACCGCACACCCTCCTATTTCGGCAACATGTCCCGTCCTGAAATAGCGTTACACAAAAAAGAGTAAAGTTATGGAAGATGAGATTAATGGCTTGTATATCAAGCGAAGCCAGAAGGACTATTCGATGAGTTTCAAGTTGTCGGTAGTGCGAGAAATTGAACAAGGCGGTATCGGTATTTGTGCAGCAGCACGCAAATACGGTATACAATCGGAGACGACAATTAGTCGTTGGTTGCGAAAATATGGTAACTTTGACCGAGAAAACAAAATCGGAGTTACTATGACTAAGACCCCACAACAAAAAATCTTTGAGTTGGAGCAGAAAGTACGACTATTGGAGCGGCAGAACAAGTTTCTGGAACAGCAAATAGTCGAAGCCACCGACAAAGCCGGCATACTTGATAAGATAATCGAGATAGCCGAAGAGGATTATAAAATCCAGATACGAAAAAAACGGTTACCCGAGCAGTCGGAAGGTACTCCAAAGAGAGCCACAAAGCGATAAGCACTCTTTGCCGATTGGTCGGGATAAGCAGACAGAAGTACTACCGCGCAGGTTGGCGCACGCACAACAAGCAGTCGATTGCAGCCCAAGTTGTGTCGATGGTGTTACCCGTTCGCCGTCAGATGCCACGCATAGGTGGTAAGAAACTCTATTACCTACTTCAAGAACCGTTATCTGCACTTGGCGTAGGTCGAGACGGGTTCTTCGATATACTCCGAGCGAACAGTATGTTGGTAGAGCCTAAACGTCAGTATCGCACAACAACAGACTCAAAACATATGTTCCGTAAACATAAGAATTTAGTATTGGACTATGTGCTGGTGCGTCCCGAAGAGGTGTGGGTGTCAGATATAACATATATCGGTAACAGTAAAAATCACGTCTACTTGGCATTGGTTACCGATGCATATTCAAAGAAAGTTGTTGGCTATGACCTTTCGGACAGACTTGAAGCAAGCGGAGCAGTGCGGGCGTTGAGAATGGCAAACCGAATGCGACAGTACGATAAAGAGCCTCTGATTCATCACTCCGACAGAGGCATACAATACTGTTGCGACGAGTATCAGAAGGAGTTGAAAAGAACCGGGTTGCAAGTTAGTATGACGGAGAGTTATGACCCGTATGCCAATGCTGTGGCAGAACGTGTAAACGGCATCTTGAAGCAGGAGTTCTTGTTGGAGGAGTTGGATACCGACTTGCCCACGATGCGCAAGATCGTCGGGCAGAGTGTGGCAACATATAATGGACTGCGACCGCACCTCTCGTGCGGTATGCTCACGCCAAACCAGATGCACCGCCAACGGGAGGTAAAGATAAAAACGTATAGACGAAAATTGGAGCAGCCCGCGGGCTGCTCCAATTAAACAAATTTAATTATTTTTGTATCATTAAACCTGTAACGGTTTTTCAGGACGATACAACACCTACAACATTTGCGACACCTTTACGCCGCAGTTAGGCATTGGACTGCGCACCAACTTCTCGCGCAAATTCAAGCTCACGGGCTCCTACAATGCCGCCTACATAGCCACCACCAACACCACAACAGGCAGCAGCGAGGCCGTCAGGCAATCGGTCAACGCCTTGGCACAATACGACTTCGGGCGCTGTTTCGTTCAGTCGACGTTCGTCTACTCTTTCTACCAAAACCGCACCTACCCTATCAACTATGGGCGCAACTCGCTCAACGTGGTGGCAGGTGTCCGACTGTTCCACGACCGGAGCGGCTCGCTCGTGGTGGGTGCCTACGACATACTGAACAACGCCCCGCGCATCACCACCTTGGTCGATGCCCAGAGCGTCAACACCACTTGGAACACCAACTACAACCGATTCTACAACATCTCGTTTATCTACAATTTCAAACCAAAGCAGCCTTAGCCGCCCCCTCGGAGCAGAAGAGGCTTAATTTGGAACGACAAAGTTGACCGTTTTCACCAAAAAACGATTAACTTTGTCGTCCGATATGGCCAAAATTACACATAACGCAGAACTCGGCTGCTACAACAGTTTCGGAGTCGAAGCCCGAGCCGACCGACTGGTCGAATGGGAGTCGGCCGACGACCTTACGGAGGTACTCGCCGCCACGCCCGATATAATCGGCGGCCGCTGGGAACCACTCGGCGCGGGCAACAACACCCTTTTCAGGGGCGATTTCCACGGCACCCTGCTCCACTGCTCAAAGGGCGGAATCAGGGTTACCGACGAGTGCAGCGAGTGGGTCGACGTACGTGCCGAGGCCGGCGAACTCTGGGACAACATTGTCGATTGGAGCGTCGGGCGCGGCTTGTGGGGTGCCGAAAATCTCTCTTTGATACCCTCTTCGGCAGCAGCTTCGGCGGTGCAAAACATCGGTGCCTACGGTGCAGAAGCGCGCGACACCATTCTGTCGGTCGAGATGATCGACGTGGCAACCCTTAAACGCGTGGTGCTCGCCAACGAGTATTGTGCTTTCGGCTACCGCGACAGCGTATTCAAACACACCCTGCGCGGACGGGTCGTAATCACGGCTGTCAACTATCGGTTTCACAAAACGGCGCAGCCCAAACTCGGCTACGGCACACTCCGCACCGAGGTCGAAAAGTTGGGCGGCCCAACGGTCGAAAATATCCGCACGGCCGTTTCGGCCATTCGTCGCGCCAAGTTGCCCGACCCAAAGGTCACAGGCAATGCAGGCAGCTTCTTCACCAACCCCGTGACCGAACGTCGCGTGGCCGAGCAGATGCGCCAACAGTGGCCCGATATGCCGCTCTACGACGTCCCACACGAGCCCGACAAGGTCAAACTTGCAGCCGGTTGGCTCATCGAACAGGCCGGCTGGAAGGGCTATCGCGGCGCAACAGTGGGCGTTCATCAGTTTCAGGCGCTCGTACTGGTCAATCTGGGCGGCGCTACGGGCGACGAGGTGGTGGCTCTCGCGGAACGGATTGCCAACGACGTGAAGAGCAAATTCGCGGTTGACATCACGCCCGAGGTGAACATAATTCAATGAATTGATTAAAGGAATAATAGTAAGAAGATGCTCGAAGAAAAATTTGCAAAATACATCAGGGAGAACGCTCTGATTGCCGACCGTGAGCGCATACTGCTCACCGTGAGCGGCGGCGTCGACTCAATGGTTATGCTCAATCTGTTTGCTCGCGCAGGCTACAACATTGGTGTTGCCCACTGCAACTTCCAACTGCGCGGCGAAGAGAGCGACGAGGACGAAGTGCTGGTCGAGAAAGAGGCTGCAAAATGGAATCTGCCCTTCTACAACCGCCGTTTCGCCACCAAACAGGAGATGGAACAGACGGGCGAATCGGTACAGATGGCCGCACGCCGTCTGCGCTACGCCTGGTTCAATGAACTCTGCACCGACGAGGGCTACGATTTGATTTCGGTCGCACACCACGCCGACGACTCGATAGAAACGTTTTTCATCAACCTCCTGCGCGGCACGGGACTGAAAGGACTGACGGGCATCAACGTTGTCAACGGCCGCATTATCCGTCCGTTGCTCTTCGCTTCGCGCCACGAAATCACCGACTACGCAATGTCGAACCACATTCCTTTCCGCGAAGATTCGTCGAACCGCTCGACCAAATATCTGCGCAACAAGATTCGCCTCGGCATAGTACCGCGTCTGCGCGAAATCAGCCCCAAGTTCACCGAAACGATGTCGACCGACCTCAAACGGCTCACCGACGCACAACTATTCATAAACCACGCTATCGAGAAGGTCGAGGCTACGGTTGTCGACCACTTCGGCGGCGAAGACCGCATCAACCCCTCGAAAATCGACGCCGCCTACCCCGAACAGTTTGTCATCTACGAACTTATGAGCCGCAGCTACGGTTTCAAGGGCGACGTAATCGACTCGCTCTGCAAAGCTCTTCGCTCGGCAACATCGACAGGCAAACGCTTCTACTCGCGCGACTTTGTCGCCTTCATCGACCGCGGCAGCATTGTGGTCTCGCGATTGAAAGAGGAGGACGACTGCCTGATAGAGGTCGAGCAGGAGCAGGCCAAAGCCTACTGCGGCAACTCGGCGCTCTACTTCGAAACGCTCGACATTGACCGCGTCGAAAGTCTCCAACAGCCCGAGAACATTGCACAACTCGACGCCGACCGTCTGAAATATCCGCTCCAACTGCGCCGCTGGCACGAGGGCGACCGTTTTACCCCGTTCGGTATGACGGGCGAAAAAAAGGTGAGCGACTTTCTGATCGACGGAAAAGTATCGCTCAGCGAGAAACGCCGTCAATTCGTACTGCTCTCCGAAGGCAAAATTGTCTGGATAGTCGGCCGACGCATCGACGACCGCTACCGCGTGGGAAGCAAGACCGAAAACGTTCTAAAAATCACACAGGAGATAATCTAAACAGAATCACACAAGAGATTATCTGATTAGTCGGCCCTTAAAAAGGGGTCGATGAAGATTTTTGGTAGATGTGCTTTACACTATATTTGTAGGTTGAGAAAGACCAAAATTTGAATATAACGACATAATACATTGCGAGTTATAACGCATAGTTTTAAGGTAAACACTTATAATTAAAACAATTAACCCCTTTTTGAGGGACGACTAAATTATGGCCAAAGGAGTTCGTTTCCGCGACACGTGCGCACAGTTCGACAAAATAGTCGCCGACATCACTGCCGGCCGATTCGCCCCCGTCTATCTGTTGATGGGCGACGAGGGCTACTTTATCGACGCTGTGACCGACCTTGTAGCCGAACGTGCGCTCCCCGAAGCCGACCGCGCATTCAGCCAGATAGTTATCTATGGCAAGGACACCGACGAGGGGCAAATTGTCAACTTTGCGCGGCAAATGCCTATGATGGGCTCGCGTGAGGTGATAATTGTCAAGGAGGCAGGCTCGCTCAAAAAGCTCGATACGCTCGGGTTCTACACCTCCTCACCTCTGAAATCGACCGTGCTGGTCATTGCCGCCAAAGGCAAGAGCGTCGACAAACGGACACAATTCTACAAGTCGACCCTCCAAAATGGCGTGGTGCTGGAATCGGTACGTCCATACGACAGCGAAATCGGGCCGTGGCTGGCCGACTACATCAAGCAGCAGAAAAAGCGCACCATAGAACCGAAAGCGCTCACAATGCTGACCGATTATTTGGGCACCGACATCACAAAGATTGTCAACGAGTTGGACAAACTTATGGTACGCCTGCCGCAAAACGATGCCCGAATCACTGCACAAAACATTGAGGAAAACATAGGCATCAGCAAGGATTACAACAACTTCGAACTTTTGGAAGCCGTTGCCAAACGCGATTTCGCCAAAGCAATGCGCATAGCCGACCACTTTGCCCGCAATCCCAAGAACAACCCACTGGTGGTCACAACCATAACACTCTTCAACTACTTCCAAAAGCTCTTCATTCTGAACTATAAGGAGTGGGAGTCGAAAAGACGCGCCACGGCTATGCCCTCCGATTCGGAACTCGCCGCAACCATAAAGGTCAATCCGTTTCTGCTCGGGGGCTACAAAACGGCCGCACGGCTCTACCCCAACCGCAAGATATTCACGATTTTCGGGCTGCTGCGCCAAACCGACCTCAAAAGCAAAGGTATGGGCGGAGGCGGCACCGACGACGGCGAGCTGCTGCGCGAACTGTTGCTCAAAATCTTTATGATATGAGTGGCGACGAACGCATATTTGTCGACGCGAGTCTGGTTGACCCACGCGATGCAGGGCTCGACGTGAAGTCGTTGTTGCGCACCAACTACATCTACACGACCATTAATACCACCGACCGCCGACCGCTCTTTCTAAAAGAGCATCTGCACTATGCCGCCGCCTCGTATGAAGCGCTCTACGGTGAGAGGCCGACTCTGACGGCAGCCGATATTGCCAAACGCATTTCCGATCTGCTCTACTACGGTTTCTACCCCGAAGGAGGCAACACGGTCGACATATATCTGTTGCCGCGGCCGGAACAACCTCTGACACTGATAATTCACAACTCTGCCACGGTCGAAAACGGCTACGCACTCTCGCCACACAAGCTGCTCTCCACCGTGGCCAATTACGAAATTCCTTTCGAGCACCACAAAACTGCCGCATCACTCACCGCCGCAGGCTTTGCCGACGATTTTGCGCGACGCAACGGTGCCGATGTGGCACTGCGCGCCAATCGCGCAGGAACGGTCATTTCGTCGGGCGACTCCCCATTCTTTGCTGTGCGCAACGACGTTCTGTACACCCCTGCGGTTGACCACGGAGCACGCGCCTCGGTCGAACGCGACCTGCTGCTGCGCCTCTGCCGCTACGCCTCGGTCAAGGTCGTTGAAGAGGATATTGCCGTTGCCGACTTGGCCGACTACGACGAACTGGCCATTTTCTCGCCTACGGGCCTGCATACCATTGCACGAATAGACGAAATCTACTACCTCAACGTTATGGCCCACAAGCTCGAAAAACAGCTCGAACGCCTCACCGCCGAGGGCACCAAACAGAGCATCTGAGGCCACTGCCTCAACTCCTAAAAAGATGTTTTTGACCGTTTTTGGCTCCTGCAAGAGCTTTCGTCGGCATCAGAAACGGCTCTAAACCAAAAAAAACTCCTCGGCAGCAAACTATTTTTTGCTAATAAAAAAAAACATATTACATTTGCAGGCCGTTTCTCTCGGGTAACGGTGCGACAAGTTCGGTTATACGTAATCGAAGGCGTTGAGCAGAGGGACTCTCGGCATAGTAGGAGAGCCGACACGGTGGATGTAGTTCAGCTGGTAGAGCATCGGATTGTGGTTCCGAGTGTCGTGGGTTCGAGCCCCATCATCCACCCCAAAGCATCAGAACGAATTGATGCAAAACAAAGAAGAAGCCTTGTATATCGGTGATATACAAGGCTTCTTCTTATTCGGTGAATCAAAATAGAACCGTTTCGCTCAACGCAAAGTCGAGGGTGAACTTAATCTCCTCCGACGAGGTCGCAACATAGGCTTTGAAATCGCCCTTTTCGGCGACCCAGCGGTGAGCCTTATCGTCGAAAAACTTCAACTCGTCGGGCGTAATCAGGAATTTAACCGTTGCGCTTTCACCGGCAGCGAGATTGACTTTCTTGAAAGCTTTGAGCTCTTTCGACGGACGAGGCAGAGATGATTCACGGTCGCCAATGTAGAGTTGCACGACCTCTGAGCCTGCGCAGTTGCCTGTATTGGCAACCTCAACCCCGACCTCCAACGTTCCCTCGCGACTGAGAGTGTTGGCCGAAATAGTCGGCTTGGAGATTTCGAAAGTCGTATAGCTCAACCCGTAGCCGAACGGGAACAGGGTTTTGATATTTTGTTTGTCGGTCCAGCGGTAGCCCACATAGATATCTTCCGGGTAGTTGACATCAACTCCGTTGCCCGACCATTGTTGACCAAAAGAGTGCGCGCCGCAATCCTCCAACTTGCGGTAAACCGTAAACGGCAGGTGTCCCGAAGGATTCACTTCGCCAAACAACACGTCGGCAAAGGCGTAGCCTGCCTCGGAGCCGAGGTACCAGGTCTGCATCAGAGCCGCTAAACGGTCTATCCACGGCATCTCCACAGCGCAACCCGATATGTTGAGCACTACGAGGTTGCGGTTTGCGGCGACCAAAGCCTCTATCAACTCGTTTTGGTTGTATGGCAGCCGGTAGGCAAGACGGTCGGCACCTTCGCAATCCTGGTGGTTGCTCTTATTCAGGCCACCGATGAAGATAACCGCATCGGCCTTGCGTGCTTCGGCCACGGCATCAGCGACGAGCTGTTTTTTGGAGCGTTTGTCTTTCAGGTCTTGTCCGGTTTTCACGCCATTGTACTCGCCCGTAACATCGCCCACATAGCCACGCTCGTAGACCACTTCCGCCTCAGTGCCAACGTAGTTGCGGATACCCTCCAATGGGACGACCTCGCGTTTGACTTTCAGCGACGACGACCCGCCGCCAACGGTCATCATCTTTATGGCATTCTCGCCGACGACCAAAATGCGTTTTGTCGTTGCAAGGTCAATAGGCAGCACGCCGTTCTCGTTTTTGAGCAGCACCACTCCTTCGCCGCCAATTCTGCGTGCGGCAGCAATGCCCTCGTCGGAGTTGAGCGCTCCGAACGGCTTGCGAGTATTCATTGCCGTGCGGAAAATCAGCCTCAACACGCGGCGCACCTTATCGTCCAATTCGGCTGTCGAGAGTTGACCGCTCTGAATCATTTGGAGGTATGTTTTGGCCATAAAATAGTTGTCGTAGGAGTTGGTAGCGCTCCAATTAAGTCCGTTTGTCCAAGTGCCGAACTCCATATCCAGACCACCCAAAACTGCCTCTTTGGTGTCGTGCGTACCACCCCAATCGGAAATTGTCACGCCGTCGAAACCCCATTCGCCTTTGAGTATGTCGTTGAGCAGGTATGTGTTATGGCAGCAATGCAGCCCTTTGTATTTGTTGTAGGCAGGCATAATGGCCCAAGCGCCCCCCTCGTCGATGGCCGCGTGGAAAGCAGGCAGATAGATTTCGTAGAGTGCGCGGTCGGAGACAATGACGTTTATATGGTCGCGGTATTGCTCCTGATTGTTGAGTGCAAAATGTTTGACACAGGCAGCAACTCCGTTACTCTGCACACCTTTGATGTATGGTACAACCATTTTAGATGCCAGCAGCGGATCTTCGCCCATATATTCAAAGTTGCGTCCATTAAGCGGACTGCGGCAGATGTTGACCCCGGGCCCCAACAACACATCTTTCTCTCGGTAACGAGCCTCGGCGCCAATCGACTTGCCATAGAGTGCCGACATCTCGGGATTCCACGTGGCTGCCAGACAGGTGAGCGCAGGGAAAGCCGTGCAGTAGTCGTTAGTCCAACCGGCTTGGTCCCACTCGTCCCACAACACCTCGGGACGAATGCCGTGAGGGCCGTCGGTGCACCATACGTCGGGGATTCCCAAACGAGGTACGCCTGCCGACGAGAATTTCGATTGAGCGTGAATCACTCCGATTTTCTCTTCGAGTGTCATTCGGCCAATGGCATCTTCGATACGTTGCTCAATGGGTTGGTCTTCGTCGAGATAGACGGGCGGCTGTGTTTGGGCTGCGCACCAAAAAGTCTGCACTGCCAATAGTAGCGAAAGTAGTAGTTTGCGTCTCATTGCTTGATTATTTTGCGTTTTATTTCAAATTGATTTCAATAGTATTCCCTACAACTACAAGTGACTGTTGAATGAGCCTATCATTCGGACGGCCTCTTCAAAGTTTTCGCGCGGCAATACGGTAGAACACATCACCTTGGAACGGTAGTTATATATGGTGCTTATCGAGTAGCGCAACATAGCGGCTATTTTCGACGAGTCGGTTATGCCCAATCTTATAAGAGCAAATATTCGCAATTCGGTGTTGAGCTGCCCGCTATTGTGCGGTTCGATGTGCGCTTCGGGTGTCAGCAGCGAGTTGAAATCGTCGATAAATGAAGGATATAATCGCAAAAATGTCGAGTCGAACATTTTGTAGAACTCGTCCAACTCTCGGTCGTTGCACTCAATGGCGGCATACTCGGTTTGGAGTTTTGCCGTGTTGTTTTCGCGCAGTGCACGTCGTATGTTGCGGCGCAATTCGGCCAAGCGGTCGAGGTACTCGGAGCACGCCATTAGGAAGATGCCGATATATTCCTCCTTAACGCTGTTTGCCTCGGTTATCTGATTGTTGAGATGACGCAGTTGTTCGTTTAGCTCTTCAAGTTGTTCGTGCGAGTCGTTTTTCAATACCGCATAGTCGCGGAGCTGGTCGTGAGCCATTGCCAGACGACGGTTTTGGCGCAACATAACAATCAATGCACCAACGACCAACAGCGAGAAGAGTATGAGCGTTATAATAAAAGTACGGCTAAGCGAGTCGCTGCGCTCTTTCTTTTGATTGTAGGCATCGGCAATGAGCGGCAAGATTTGAGCGTCCTGCCAAGGCCGCAGCCTCGAATTAAAAAATCGTGCATCGTTCATTACGATGTTCATATAATTCATAGCAGTCGCTATGTATGGTTCGGTGATGAGCGTGTTGCAGAGCGATTTAAGCGATGAATTATCGCGTGTTGCAGAACGTATGTCGGCTATTGCCGAGCGTGCATACCAGCACTGCTCGACATCGTATTGCTGCTGCATACCGGCCATAATGGCCCGCATATATGCCACCTTTGCATAGTCGCGTGTCGAAGGGTCGAAACGGCTGAGCAAAGTATCGGCCGACATCTCGGCCGAGTGGAAGTCGCGTTGCTCCAAAAAACGCCACATACGAAATTCGGTGGTCAGATTATCGTTCGTATCGCAACTCTCTATTATGCGGTCGCAATAGTACATTGTCAAACGGTAACTCTCCTGTTTTTGCTCTTCATCGTGGGAATAGAGCCTCAACTCGTCGTTGAGTTTGTGTTGAGCGCGGTAGTACTCCCTCAGCAATCTGCCATTGAGCCGAGTGGTGTCGACCTTGGCGAGTTGATTGGCCGATTCGAGGTAGATGCCGGCCGACGAAAAGATATATGAGAGTTTAATTCTGCTCTGTGACAAATGGTCGTAGTCGCCCATTCGTTGCGCAAGAGCGATGTTGCGGTAGAGGTAGAGCGCCGCCGAATCGAACTGATAGGGTATATACTCCTCAATGATGTCGTCGTTTATAAGGTAGAGTTGTTCGGAGGTACATTTGGAGAGTTCCAAGATGTGTTTCAGTGCATCGATTCTTTTCTCGCGGTTGTCGATAAAGACCTCGCGTTGCGATATTGCCTTGTTGATTTCTTCCAAAAGTCGCTTCAATTCGTCGTTGTTTTGCGACGACAGCGTAACGACCGATAGCAGTGCAGCAATAGTAATTAATACTCTTTTCATAAGAAAAACTTAGGTTTCGTAGCAAAGATATTAAAAAAAAGCACCGAAGCACACAACAACCACTCATTTCAGGCTCCAATTCATTTCACTTTTTCGCAAACGACCAAATGGACATATCGTTGGTTAATAGTCATTTAGTTGGCCGTAAGGCTGATTTCGGTTTACCAAAATCGATTAACCGGCGCCATTATGAACAGAAAAAAGTAATTTTGTTGAGACCGAAGATTTCAAACACAGAAAAAAACTATTAACTAATATTAAGTAATATGACAAACAAATTATTACACAATTTCGGCACATTATCGGCACGAATATGCTCCCTGTGTATGTTGGCTGCTGCATTGCTGTGTTCGGCAACCATTTCGGCACAGAGCACAAAGGTTAGCGGAACTGTTGCCGACCGCAACGGCGAACCGCTTACGGGCGTTACGGTTTTTGAAGAAGGCACCAACAACGGTACCGTCACAAACTCAAAAGGCGAGTACACTCTCTCGTTACGCAATCGTAACTCTTCGCTCGCTTTTCAGATTTTGGGCTACACCGACCATAGCGAATCGGTTGCCGGCCGCACCGTAATCGATGTCAAAATGGAAGAGAGCGCAGTCGAAATCGATGCCGTCGTAGCAATCGGCTACGGTACCGTTCGCCAGAAAGATTTGACGACAGCCGTTTCGATTGTTTCGACCGAGGATATCGACACCCGTCCGCTTAACACGGTTTCGGGGGCGCTTCAAGGCAAAGCCGCCGGTGTGCAGGTTATCCAGCCGAGCGGACTGCCGGGCGAAGGTATGGTTGTACGTGTCAGAGGTGCATCGTCGATTTCGTCGAGCAACGACCCCCTCTATGTTGTCGACGGCGTACCCGTGGGCGACGGCAACTACTCCATTGCCTATCTGTCGCCCAACGAAATCGAGACTATGCAGGTTCTGAAAGATGCCTCTTCGGCTGCAATCTACGGTTCAAGAGCTGCGAACGGCGTTGTTCTGATTACCACCAAACGCAGCGTACAAAACCGCGCACCCAAAGTGACGTTCAGTTCATATTTAGGTATCTCACAGGTTTCGAAGACCTACGACGTGCTGAACACGGCACAATACAAAGAGCTGATGGACGAAACCGGCTACGCCTCGCTTCCCGACGGACTTACCGACAATACCGATTGGTTCAAAGAGACCTATCAGAACGGCGTTAATCAAAACTACCAGTTTTCGTTCTCAAACGGCGACGAGAGAAACAGCTACTATGTTGGTGGCGGTTATACGGGCGAGACGGGTATTATCCGCGTTGCATACAGCAACCGCTGCAATATTAACGCCAACTTCACGTCGAAACTCTACGACTGGTTGAAGGTCGGTTTTTCGACCGACTACTCGCGATATCAGGGTAACGGCATCATTTCGGGTACCGGACCGAACCGTGCAGGCGTTGTGCTCTCGGTTGTCACAACCCCAACCTATGCCAAACCTTGGAGCGATGATAATCCCGACTACTACTGGACAGAGTTCTACGGTGCCAACGTCACTACCCCTTCGGAGAATATGGCACGCACCGAAAACAACACAAGCACCACTGACCGTATGCTGCTCTCGGGCGATGTTCAACTCTTTTTGGCAAAAGGCCTGACCTTCAAATCGACCACCACAATGGATCGACGCTGGGTTCACTCTTCGTCGTTCCTCGACCCTATTCACACCTCCTATGGTCGTACTCAACACGGCGAGGCAAGCGACTCCCGTTCCGACGATATGCGTATGGTCTACGACAACATTCTCACCTACAACATCGTGTTTGGCCAAAACCGCTTGGAATTGATGGGCGGTACTTCGGCCACGGTTTCGACTTGGGAGGAACTTTGGGGCAGCCGTTCCTACTTTTCCGACGACTACGACAATGCCATAATCGGTTTGAACGGCGGCAATAAAGGCGGATTGAGGGGCCAGTCGCAAAACAAATCGGCGTGGGCAATTATGTCGTACCTCGCAAGAGCCTCCTACAACTATGCCGACAAATACCTGTTGACAGCCAATTTCCGTGCCGACGGTTCGTCGAAACTGGCACCCAAAGGACGTTGGGGCTATTTCCCGTCGTTCTCGGCGGCCTGGCGTCTGTCGAGTGAGGAGTTTATGAAAGATATTGAGGTTTTGAGTGATCTGAAACTGCGTGCCGGCTGGGGTCAAACAGGCAACCAGAGCGGTCTGGACGACTACGCCTATCTGCAAAAATACAACACCAACTACTACGACTGGACCGATAAAACCTACGCCGATGCTACCCCTACGGTGGGTTCGAAATCGAATATCAAAAACGAAGACCTCACTTGGGAAACCACTACTCAGACTAACGTTGGTGTGGATATTGCCCTATTGAACAACCGTTTAACTATGAGTATCGATGCCTACTACAAGTACACCTCCGATATGTTGATGAACGTTCCGCTACCCGACCCCAACCCCTCAATCTACCGCAACGAAGGCGAGATGTCGAACCGCGGTATCGAGCTTTCGTTATCGTCGGTCAATGTAGCAGCCAAAGATTTCCGTTGGACTACCGACTTCAACATCTCATTCAACCGCAACCGACTGGAAAAACTCAACCTTCAACAGGTCTACTACTATGCCCAGACCTCTGAGGCATTGAGCGAGAATGTGGTTCGTGTCACCCCGGGCAAAGCTCTCTCGATGTTCTGGGGCTACAAATCTCTTGGAGTCGACCCCGAAACGGGCGATATCATCTACGAAGACCTCGACAACAACAATATTATAAATTCGAGCGACAAGCAGTATATTGGCGATGCCAACCCGAAGTTCACGTTCGGTATGACCAACAATTTCAGCTATCACGGATTCAACCTGAACATTCTCTTAACAGGCTCCTATGGCAACGATATCTACAACGCTTCGCGCATCGAAATGACCGGAATGTACAATGCCCAAAACCAAACCACCGAAGTTCTGCGTCGGTGGAAGGTACCCGGGCAGGTAACCGACGTTCCGCGTGCAGGCAATCTCGACAACCTGAAAGCCTCGACTCGTTGGATTGAGGACGGCAGTTATCTGAAAGTCAAAAACATCACACTCTCCTACAACTACCGTTCGGCTTGGCTGAAAAGCAAAGGCATCGGCAGTATTCAGCCCTATGTTACGCTCAACAACATATTTACTCTAACCAACTATTCGGGCTACGACCCCGAGGTCAGTCAGTACAGCAACTCCTATAATATGGGTATTGACTGGGGCACCTATCCACACGTAAAGAGCTTTGTGGCAGGTATAAATGTTGAATTTTAATAACAACAAGACTATGAAAACCATCAAATACTTATCTCTGACACTGATTGCAGGAGTTTTGGCATCTTGTTCGCTCGACAAATTTCCCGAGACCTCATACACCGAGCACAACTACACCGATGAGGATCAATCGAGCGACGAGCAGTACGCCACCCGTGAGGATATGCTCGGACAGTTGAATGCAATGTACACCGACCTGAAAAACAATATTCAGGAGAGCGGCTACTCCGACTGGCTCGTCTGCACCGAGGTGCGATGCGACAACGCCTATGCAGGTTCTACCTCGACGGGCGAAATTATGGCACTCGAAAGCAACTCTCAAGACCCCGAAAACAAAAACGTGGTTCGCGACTGGAATTACTATCTCGCCCGCGTGTCGAAGGCCAACCAAATCATCACCTACATCGATGCCATCAAAGAGAAAGATGCAACAATGACGCAGGAAGAACACGACAGCTGGAAGGCGCAGGCCTATTGTTGGAGAGCCTACAACTGGTTCAATATGGTTCGCCTGTGGGGAGCAATTCCTATGCTCGACAGCGACCCACCTGCCATTACCGCCGAAAATGTCAACGAGGTTTACAGCCTCTACTACCCCTCGCGCACACCGGTTGAAGAGGTCTACGACCAGATTATCGAAGATTTGGAATATGCCGTGCAGTATGCACCCAACACGGATACTGCCGACAAATTCAAATTCACCAAAGGCTTTGCCGCAGGTATGTTGGCAAGGGTCTATGCCGAGGCTCCGCGCCAAGACTACGACAAGGTCAAGACCTACTGCGAGCAGGTCGAGAGAATGAACTACTCTCTGTTGGATAATTACGGCGATTTGTGGGGCTACGACGATACAGATGCAATGCGCAACTCTTCGGAATCAATCTTTGAGGTTACCTGGACTCGTTCGGCCGGCAACTGGGTGTGGATGATGTTTCACCGCAACTACTATGTTCCCGACGACAGCTTCACTTGGGCAAAATGGATTACTCCTTCACGCAATCTGATTGCCGCCTACGATGCCGCAGGCGACACGGAGCGCAAGAATGCCTCCATCATAGAGGACGTATGCACGTGGTCGTCGTACTATGGCAAAGATCACTATATGTTTATGCACAAATGCCCGACCAACGCCACAAGTTATATTCTGATGCGTCTGGGCGAGATTAAACTGCTCCACGCCGAAGCACTTGCCAACCTTGGCGAACTGGGTTTGGCACGCGACATTGTAAACGAAATACGCCACCGCGCAGGCCTCGGCCAAATTCCCGTACCCACATCGAAACAGGAGATGCTCGATGCCGTATTGGCCGAGCGCCGTTTGGAGTTGGCATTTGAGGGTCATCGTTGGTTTGACCTTGTACGCTACGGAAAAGTATTGGACGTGGTAAACGGAGCCAACAACTCTTCGTCGGATTCATTCGACAGTTATGTCTCGGTCCGCCGCACTCTGACGCAACAGACCGTACTGCTGCCTGTGCCGGGCACCGCAATGGATATTAATCCAAACCTTACTCAAAACAAAGGATACTAAACAATGATTCATAGACAAAACATAATGAGTTTGACTATACTGGCAGCCGTAGCTACTATTATGCTCGGCTTCCACTCTTGCGGTGGCAATTCGAATACCACCGACCCGCAAACCAAGCCTGATACGGTTGTTACGGCCGACAAGTCGAAGGTCGTAGGCTACATTACTTCGGCCAACCGTTCAAATTTAATGCGGCGCAAAGAGATAGATTTTTCTACCACCGATCAGAGTATGTCGCCGTTTCTGATCAATATTGACGAGTCGACAACCTATCAGACGGTCGACGGTTTCGGGGCAGCGCTGACAGGTTCGACCTGCTACAACCTGCTTAAAATGAACGAAACGAATCGTGCTGCTTTTCTGAAACAGACTTTCGACACCAACTCGGGCTACGGGTTCAGTATGGCACGCATCTCGATTGGTTCGTCGGATTTCGGTCTCGACGAATATAGTTGCTGCGATACTCAGGGCATTGAGTTTTTCGACTTGAACACCTACGACAAACGCGATGTGATACCTGTCCTGAAAGAGGTTCTTGCCATCAATCCCAATCTCAAAATCGTAGGTTCGCCTTGGAGCTGCCCGCGTTGGATGAAGATTGGGGTCAACAACACCCTGCCATATTCCTCTTGGACAAGCGGACGATTGAATCCAAAATATTATGCCGACTACGCCGAGTATTTTGTAAGGTGGATTCAGTCTATGCAGGAAGAGGGCATTCCGATTTACGCCATTACGGTTCAAAACGAACCATTGAACCACGGCAACTCAATGTCGCTCTATATGCCTTGGCAGACCCAGCAAGAGTTCGTGAGAGATTATTTGGGCCCGGCGTTTAAGACGGCCGGTATCACCACCAAAATTCTCGCATTCGACCACAACTACAACTATGACGGCATCAGCGAACAGACCGACTATCCGATGAAAATATTTGCCGATGCCGATGCAGCCAAATATTTCGACGGTTCGGCGTGGCACAACTACGGTGGCAATGTGAGCGAATTGGACGATGCGAGAGCCAAATATCCCGATAAATCGATCTATTTCACCGAGGCCTCAATCGGCACGTGGAACTACTCGTTTGACTCCTGCCTGATTAACGATTTTGGCAGTATATTTCTCGGAACCCTCTCGCGTTGGTGTAAAGGCGTTACGCTATGGAATCTGATGTTGGACGAAAACCGCGGCCCCAACCGCCCGGGAGGTTGCACAACCTGTTTCGGGGCAGTAGACATTCGCACCGATTACAGCACCATAAGCTACAACACCCACTACTACCAGTTGGCTCACGCAGCCTCGGCAGTTGCTACGGGCGCGGTCAGAATCGGATACAGCGGCTACCAACCGGATGGCGTCGAATATCAGTTTTTCAAGAATCCCGACGGCTCGTTCGGTATGCTGTTGCTCAACTCCTCATCGCAGACCAAAACGATGACCATTAGCGACGGTACCAAGGCATTTACTATCGAAGTTCCAACCAAATCCATTGCTTCATACCGTTGGAACAGCAAAGAGAACAATTAACTACCTAATTTATAAACCATCAAAAAAAACTTAAACGATGAAAAGAGATTTAATTCTATTTGCAGCAGCCCTTATGGCAGTTGCAATGTGGTCTTGCAAAGATCCGGAAACCGATCCGACCACCAGTGGCGACGGTCCCGTTTTAACCATTTCGGCCTGCGACGAGAGCGCTGCTATGGGCGGTCAAATCGCTTTCACTGCCAATGTAACCGACGAAGTTACCCTCTCAACGCTAAAAGTCGAGCTTCTGTTCGGCGATGCAGTAGTTAACGAGAAATCTATACGCACAGCCGCCAACGGCGATTACAGCGACACTATCGACGTGCCATTCTACAAAGATACAGCCGACGGAAACGCCACACTACGTTTCATCGCCCAGAACACTGCATCTGCAAGCACGACTCAGAACAAAACGGTTGCTGTTGCGCGCCCCACGTGGGATAGTATGACGCTTGTAACCGAAGAGGGTACGGAGTACGCTATGACCAAAGGCGAGAACTTCAATTACAGCGTAACCGACGAGTTCCCGCAGACACTCAAAGCCACAATCAAATCGCCTGCCGACGGCAACGGTAAACAAATCGTTTTCGGTTGGGCCAACGGCGCTGTTTCAATCGAAGAGAGTGCAACGGCAATCACATTCACCAATGCAACGGCTGGCACATACGCCATTTCGCTCAACATCAAAACATTCGAGGCCTCGCCATTTATCAGTCTTAAATTCGGCGACATTTCGCTGGGTATGATTGACGACGACAACTATGGCGCAGTGGCAACCCTCACCAACGGCACCGACTATGCGGTTTCGGGCATCGATGGTTTTGCCGATTGGGCTCTCGATCGCGACTACTTCACTCTTAACGAGGACGGTTCGCTCCGATTCATCGCACTAACCGGACTCTATCGCGTCAAAGCCAACTTTGCAATGAACTACATCATAGTTGAGGCAATGGCCGACGAGTCGACTCCCGCAAAGTTAGGCGACGACGGCACCGGTGCACTCTGGGTAATCGGCGAGGGCATCGGTAAACCGTCGCTTGCAAATGAAGTCAAATGGGTCACCGAAAAAGCAATCTGTCTGGCTCCCATAGGCGACAAGAAATATACCTTGACCGGCGTAGCCGGCGTTGGTCTTAACGCCACCAATATCAACTTCAAGTTCTTCCACCAAAACGGTTGGGGTGGCGAGTTCAAGGCCGAGGCCATAACCACCAACAGCGAAATCGTCTACGTTGGCGACGGCAGCAATGGTCGCGACTCCGGCAACCTCGGAATCGTTGAGGGCAAGAAATTCGAAACCGGAGGCATCTACCGCTTTACGGTCGACTGCTCGGCAGGCATTCAGGCCGCCACATTGAGCGTTGAGAAGATTGGCGAAGTGGAACTTCCCTCGCAAGAGCTCACAATAAACGGCACCAAAATGGAGCAACTCGACACCGACACCTATGCAGTGGCTCTCGACCTTGCGGCAAGCAACGAGTTGACCGTGGCCGGCATCGCTCTCTCGGAGTACTGGGTCAACCCCGACTACTTCAAAGTCAGCGGCGACAAACTCGTATTGGTTCCCATTGCAGGCAAATACAATGTCAAGATAAATGTAACCACCAAAGTCGTTACCGGTGAGGTGCTCAATGCCAACGGCGGCGCAGCATCGCTTGGCGAAGATTGCCACGGTGCTCTCTATCTGCTCGGTTGGGGATTCGGTTCACCAAGCCTTGATTCGCAGATTGGTTGGGAACCCACAAAATCATACTGCGTTCCGGAAATCGGCGACCGCATCTACGGCATTACCGTTACCACCGGCCCGGAGAAAAATTCCGTATTCGGACAACGTCTGCGTATCGATTATCTGGATCTGAAATTCTTTAAGACCAACAACTGGGGCGATATTGGCAAATTGACTCTGGCAAAGGGCATTGAGGCCTATGTGGCAATCACCGACGTTGGCAATATCTCCTTGGCAGAGGGCGTAACCCTTCCCGAGAATGCAACTGTCACCATCACGGTCGACTTGACCGCCGGCGCCGATGCTCCGGTATTGAATATCAAGATGTAGTTGGGACAACAATTAAAAGAAGCTGTCTAATAAGGTCTATTCTCGGTTACGCTCGCCCTTGCAATGCTCATTTACGCCGAGTAAACTCCGTTTGCTCGGGCATCGCAAGCCTTGAAAAGCCGACTTATTATACAACTTTTAAGAAAAAAACAGGGAGTGTTTAACGTACTTGTTAAACACTCCCTGTTTTTTGGAGATTGCGAAGCCTGACGAGTGCTATTAGCCTTAGGCAAATTCAAAATTTCTGTACCCGCAGGATTACATTAATCACCTTAATCACCTTATCCACCTTAATTGTATTCGACTTAGTCGTATTTCGGGGCTACAAGGCGAATTGCAGGCCCTTGGTTTTGTCCCAGTCGCCGCGGGTGAAGTCGGGTACCTCGACAGGCATACTCCCGTGGGCAATCGACACGCCCGAAAGCTCCGTCAGGCACGACCATTCGGCCGCATCGTAGACATCTTGGTCAAGCGGCAGCCCGTTGCGCAGGCAGTAGACAAGTCGGTAGTCCATAATAAAGTCCATACCGCCGTGGCCACCTACCCTCTTGGCGGTTTCGACAAGCTCGGCCGAACGTGTTATTGGGTGTTGGTACTCCTGCATCAACTCTTCGCGAAGTTCATCGGAAACATAGCTCTCGGCATCGAGGTTCTCAATATCGACCTTGCCGTCCGACGGAAGATTCTCGGTTTTGAGTGCGAAACCCTCAACGGGGTATTTGTTGGCAAAACCTTCTGTACCGGTAATTTGGTACATTCGGCTGTAAGGGCGCGGAGTGTAGACATCGTGCTGAATCTCGATGGTCTTACCCTTGGCCGTACGAATCATCGTAGCTGTGTGGTCGCCATTGGCAAAGTCGTCGACACCCATTTTTGCCTTGGCTGTCTTACGGCCGTTGAACGAGTCGGAGTCTATCGAGACGAGGTATGCCATACGGTCGCCACGGTGAATGTTGAGCGCTTGGCAGACAGGGCCTATGCCGTGGGTGGGATAGACGTCGCCGCGGTGCTTTTGGTTGTAATCGAGCCGCCAGTTGCCCTGATACTCGTCCCAAAATGGGTCGAGGTTATGAATGTAGGCACCTTCGGCGTGAACAACCTCGCCAAAGAGTCCCTGCTGAACCATATTCAGAGTTGTCAACTCAAAGAAGTCGTAGACGCAGTTTTCGAGCATCATACAATGGCGTTGCGTGCGTTCCGAGGTATCGACCAGTTGCCAGCACTCGGCAATGCTCATAGCGGCCGGCACCTCAACGGCCACGTGTTTGCCGTGTTCCATAGCATAGACAGCCATAGGAGTATGGTGCAGCCACGGGGTGCAGATGTAGACCAAATCGATGTCGTCGCGACTGCACAGCTCTTTCCAACCCTCTTCGCCCGAATATTCGGCCGCAGGTTCCAGTCCGCGCGAGGAGAGTATCTGCTGCGACTTCTCGACACGTTCGGGATAGAGGTCGCAAAGAGCCACAATCTTCACGCCGTCGAGGAAAGTAAAGCGCTTCACGGCACCCGGGCCGCGCATACCCAACCCGATGAAACCAACACGGACGGTATCCATTGGCGCCGCTGTCAGCCCAAGCGCAGAGCGTTGGCCTTCGGCACGTTGCGGCACATTATAAACAATTTTATCGTCCGAGATACGGTAACTGCAATCGTTCGGTTTTGAGCAACCCAACAGCACGGTCAGGCACAAAACCGACAAAATGGTGAACAAAAAAAGTCTGTATTTCATATTATCAAAAATATTATGTTGCAAAGGTAGTGATTATTTGTTGAGGCAGCCACTCGCAGTCGAGTCGCCCACCGTTTTAGCCCAACTTGGCCAAAAAACGCGCGCGGTCGACCTCGTAACGCACGTGGGTGGCACGCCCCACAAGGCCGCTTTCGTCCGATGCCTCAATCGAAAAAGTCCACTTGCGCCCCTCGACCGAGGTTAAGGTGGCTGTTGCGGCGACTGTTGCCCCGATTTTTGAGGGTTTCAGGTGCTCGACCGCAATTTGTGCCCCGACGGTCGTCGACCCTTCGGGCAGAGCGTGGGCAGCGGCCAGCATTGCCGCATTTTCCATTAGCGCCACAAGTGCCGGTGTAGCAAAGACCTCCATATCGCCCGAACCGAGCGCAAGAGCAGTGTTGGTCGAATCGACCTCAACGGTGCTTGTCTGTTTCAATCCTATGGTCATAGTTACCAATTTATGTTGTCGTTGTTATGAAAAAATCCGCTCACAAGTATCAAATATTCGGGCATCAAACCGTCGGTGCTCCACAACAGAGGCCTTCCGAACAGCTCTTCAACACCTCTGACAAGGTCGAAACCGTAGGCTTCGAGCGACGGGCGGAGCAGTTCGGGGTGACGACACGGCTGTCGCAACGAACGCGAGCACCCCTCTGCCGGACAGTAGAGGCACTCCCCTACGCAGGCCGCACTGCGACCGCCATATTGTTGCTCCAACCCCAGCAAACGCCGCTCGATGCGTTGGCGTTCGGGCAACATCAGTTGCTGCGCCGAGGAGATGGGCAATGAACTATCGGAGGATCGGATTACGGTGGCGACCAACATTACGCGCGCGTAGGTGCCGAACCACTCGGTCGAAGCCGGTTCGAAGGGCGGACAGCACCAACTGCGGCCAAAAGACGGGCAGGCGCGACAGCACTCGGCAAAACGCTTCGTGTCGCGATAACGAGCAACGAATTGGTCGGTATTCAGCTCTCTAATAAGGTCTTCCGCAAGGTATTCGAGCATTGGCAAACCGTTGAATAGCGTGGCTAAATTACAACAAATTTTGCAAACCGCCGCAATCACTTTCTAATAGTGGGCAACACCAGCCCTCAAATAATCATTTCAACAGGGGGTAAAAAAAGGCCAAAGGGTCCAAAGAGACCAAAAGGGAAAATATCAGAAGAGTTATTATCAACAAACAGTTTCATCTCTCACTTTGCCATTTTGGCCATTTCGCCCCGTTCGCCCCTTTGGTTACTTTGGTTACTTTGGTCACTTATTTGCCGCCCTCCTTCCAAGGTCGCGAGTTCATTGTATTGCACAAAAAAAGGTCTCCGATATGGAGACCCTCTGAGCGGAAAACGAGACTCGAGCCCGTGGCGCGGCCACGGGCGGTACTCGCGAACTATGTTTACAATCCCCAAACCCCTTTGAAAAGGGGCTTTCGGGGTCGCGAGTTCATTCTATTGCACAAAAAAAGGTCTCCGATATGGAGACCCTCTGAGCGGAAAACGAGACTCGAACTCGCGACCCCGACCTTGGCAAGGTCGTGCTCTACCAACTGAGCTATTTCCGCATAATGTTTCGCAGCAACAGACTAACTTTCCGTTTTTGCGAGTGCAAATATACGGCTTTTCGATTACTCTGCAAATTTTTTCGTCAAAAAATTAATCACCAAATTGCTATTTTTCTCGAACCAGTTGATAGTCAGGTCACGACGAAACCACGTCATCTGACGTTTTGCGTAGCGTCGCGAGTTGCGTTTGATGAGTTCGACCGCCTCGGGCAGCGAAATGTCTCCATCGAAATAGTCGAAAAGCTCGCGATAGCCGACCGTTTGCAGCGAATTGAGCGAGCGAAAAGGATAGAGTGCACGCGCTTCGGCTTCAAGTCCGTCGGCCATCATTTGGTCGACGCGGCCGTTAATTCGCCCATAGAGCTCTTCGCGCGGCATAGTAATACCAATTTTAACAATCTCGAAAGGACGCTGTTGCGGTTGCGCGGTACGTTGCGCGGAGTAAGGTCGGCCACTCGACAGGCACACCTCCAAGGCGCGCATCACGCGTGCCGGATTGTTGAGGTCGGCCGAGAGGCAGAACTCGGGGTCGAGGCTGCGCAACTCGTCGACAAGCGATTCGAGCCCCTCGGTGTCGATGCGGTGTTGCAGGCGGCGGCGCAAATCTTCATCGGCCTCGGGCAGCGCATCGAAACCGTTGCAAAGCGCGTCGATGTAGAGCCCCGAGCCGCCCACGGCAACAACCACGTCGTGCGAGGCAAAGAGTTGCGACAACAGCGCAAGCGCCTCATCGGCAAAGGCTCCGGCGGTCAGTTGGTCGTTCACATCGCGGTCGGCAATGAAGTAGTGACGGGCGCGCGACAACTCTTCGGCCGAGGGCTGTGCCGTTCCAATGGCCATACCGCGGTAGACCTGACGCGAGTCGGTCGAGAGAATCGGGCAGCCGAAATGTTCGGCCAAGTCGACAGCCAGCGCCGTCTTGCCCGACCCCGTGGGGCCGACCACCACCACAAGGCGTGGTTTAGACCGGGTCGTCATAGGTGTCGTCGCCCTCGAAATCGGCAAAATCGCCCATCATCTGATCGAAAATTGATTGGTTCGACTCGGCATCGAAAGCAAACTGGTCGACGGGGTCGCCCGACGACTCAACGGTCGAAGGCAATTTCTCGGAGGCGTCAAACGCTCCAACCGCAGCCACTTCAAGGTAATAGCAACGGTCACCGATCATATCGAACTGGTAGATCAGCCTGTCGCCTGCGCGTTGCAACAACCGGCCGACCTCGACCTTATCCATTGTTTGGAGTGAAGAGTTTTCGTCGACACCCATATCGATAAGGGTGTACTCGCCTATTCTGGCCCACTCACCATCGGAACCGAAAAACGAGCTCATATTGGCCTCGTCGTAGTCCAAATCGCGGCAGATGCAGGCGTGCAGGTCGAGGAGCGTCATATCGTCCTTCACTCGGTAGTAGCGCAGAAACGAATCGTTCTCGTCGCTGAGCATTCTTAAACTCAAAACCTTTGACATATCTGTTATGCTGTGTAATGGTATTACAAATATAGTGTTATTTCGTCAACCGTGCGAGAAATTCCATAGGGTCGAGGCCGTCGGGCGGGTCGAGGAGCGTGGGCTTTTGGGCAGACCCGAAGCCAACGCGGCGTGGGTGTTCAACTGCCGTGCCCACAACGCATTGCAACTCTCGGTCGTGACGCGCGAGATAGAGGTTCACTTCATTCAACGAGTCGTAACGCATAATATTCAGGCGGTTGATACACTCCGAGAAAGCAGAGTTTTCGGTCAAAACAAAGCTGCCGCCGTCGATAAATTCACCGCCCTGCATAGTGAGCAGAGCCCGTTGGGGGCGGCAAGCCTCCGTAAAGCGTCGGCCAAAATGGGGGTATCGGCCCAAAACCGTCGCCAAGCGCACGGCATTCATCGTGCGCGGAATCAGCAGCAGCGACACGTTACGGCACCCAAGACCGTTGTAGCGGAAACAGTCGTCGGCCAAAAGCAGCAGCTCGTCGTCGCTCTCCGAGCCGTCCAGAACCGCCACCGAAGAGCGGTGCGCACGCAGCAAAAGCGGTCTGTCGGGCCACTTGGCCGCGAAGTGGCGCACGGCATCGCTGCCGCCCGTAACCAGCGCGGCATCGGGACAATCGTCGTTGGTGAGGTATTCGATACGTTTGGTGACCAAAAGTCCGATAATGTAGTCGACCAGAACGCGGTCTTTCGACGAGGGCTTCACAAGAGCGGTATGGCCGGCACAAACGGTGCAGAGCAGGTCGTAGAATCCCACAAGCGGAATGTTGCCTGCCATAACCACGGCAACTCGCGACGGTTTGGCGGCAGGGAGTAAAGGATAGCGAGCCAACCACGCCGAAAGTTTGTCGGGCCGGAGCATCTCTTGGCAAAGTGCGCCAACGGCATAATCGATGTCGTCCGTCGAGAACCACGGATTCTCTTCGACGGCGGTCTCGACCACCTCGCGCGGAATCCCTTCGGAGAGTTTGCACCCCAACGAAGAGAACATTTCGACTGTTTTGGCACGATTCATAGTGCAAAAATAGTATATTTGCCGGACAATTACACGACAAACAGCTTTTTGAAGATGAACTTTCTGGCTATAATTCCTGCACGTTACGCCTCGACCCGTTTCCCGGGCAAACCTTTGGCAATGATAGATGGCAAACCGATGATCGAGCACGTCTATGAGCGCGTTGCCGCCGTGTTTACGGATACTGTGGCAGCCACCGACGACCGTCGGATTTTCGATGCCGTGGAGTCGTTTGGCGGGTGCGCGGTGATGACCTCCGAAAATCATCGAAGCGGCACCGACCGTGCGGCCGAAGCGCTCGAAATCTACGAAAAACTCTCCGGAAAGCACTTCGACGTGGTGGTTAACATTCAGGGCGACGAACCCTTTGTCGCCTCGGAACATTTGCAGAAAATCAAAGAGTTGTTCGATTTGCCCTCGACCGAGATAGCCACGCTCGTGAAGCCATTTGCCCCGGAAGAAGATATTTTCAACCCCAACTCGCCCAAGGTGACAATTTCGGCCGACGGTTATGCGCTCTGGTTCAGCCGTTCGGTGATTCCGTTTTTGCGTGGCAAAGCAGAGCCGGAATGGCAACGCAATCACACGTATTACAAGCATATAGGTATGTACGCCTACACTGCCGCCACCCTGCGCCGCATCACACTCCTGCCGCAAGGCGACAACGAGAAGGCAGAGTCGCTCGAACAGCTGCGTTGGATTGAGAACGGCTACCGCATCAGAGTTGCCCAAACCACGGTGCAGAATATTTCGGTCGACACACCCGAAGATTTGGAACGTATTTTGAAACAAAAATAGCTGCAAAAGCTCTTTTTTAGATTTTTTTATTACCTTTGTCGGGTAATAACTACCGATTTATCCGCACGTTCTGCGGAAAACCTCATTTGATTACATACATTTTTTATGCAAGATTACGATGCTTTAAGAAGCAAAAGCCTGTCCGAGCTCAGAGAGATAGCTCGTGCACTGGGGCTTGATATTCGCTCCGGAAGAGAGAAACTGGTTGCCAAAATCATAGATGCCACCTCAGAAGGCGGCGAGGGTGCAGAAACCATACAGAAACGCCGACGCATCACTTCACGCCTTGTCGACTACCCATTCCAACTTACTGACGGTCAGAATGCTGCGCCATTAAAAGAGGCCGACAGCACCGAGCCGGCCAACTCTGTCCAACCCGAAGAAGAGGTCGCCGAACCGACTATTCCGACCGAGACCGAGCTGCCTCGTCCGCGCCGCGGACGGCCGCGCAAGTCGGTGGTCGTCGAGGAGCCGCTCGAAGAGTTGGACTCAGAGGGCGACGAAACGTTCGAGGAGTCAACCGACGACAACACCGAAAGCGATGTTGTTGCCGCTCTGCCGCAGAGCGAAGAGTCTGCCGAAGAACCCGCAGCCGAAGAGCAGCCACGCCGTCGCGGCCGCCCACGCAAACAACCTGTTACAGAACCTGTTGTTGAATCGGAAGAGGCCACCGAAGAGCCATTTGAACCGATTGTAGAAGCTGCACGCCCCGATAACTCGGTCAACCTGCAAAAAGAGATCGAGAACGTGATAGTCGAGGGAGAGGGCGTTTTGGAAGTAATGCCCGACGGCTACGGCTTCCTGCGTTCGGCCGACTACAACTACCTCAACTCGCCCGACGATATCTATGTCTCGCCGTCGCAGATCAAAAATTGGGGACTCAAACCGGGCGACAATGTGCGCGGAGTGATTCGTCCTCCCAAAGAGGGCGAAAAATATTTCCCGCTTGTCAAAGCACTCGAAATCAACGGACTGCAACCCGAAGTTCTACGCGACCGTATGCAGTTCGAATATATGACGCCGCTCTTCCCGCAGGAGAAATTCTGCCTGACGGGCAACGGTCACAACAATATGACGACCCGAATTGTCGACCTCTTCGCCCCAATCGGCAAAGGGCAGCGCGGTATGATTGTCGCTCAGCCCAAAACAGGTAAGACGATGATTTTGCAGGAGATAGCCAACGCCATTGCCGACAATCACCCTGAGGTCTACCTCATTGTGTTGCTCATCGACGAGCGTCCCGAGGAGGTGACCGAAATGGCTCGCAACGTGAAGGCCGAGGTTGTTGCCTCTACCTTCGACGAGCAGGCCACGCGCCACGTGAAGGTGGCCGAAATGGTGCTCGACAAGGCCAAACGAATGGTCGAATGTGGCCACGACGTGGTTATTCTGCTCGACTCCATTACTCGTCTGGCACGTGCCTACAACACAGTTCAGCCCGCTTCAGGCAAGGTGCTTTCGGGCGGTGTCGACGCCAACGCACTCCATAAACCCAAACGTTTCTTCGGCGCTGCACGTAATACCGAGGAGCGCGGCTCGCTGACTATTATTGCTACGGCACTGATCGATACCGGCTCCAAAATGGACGAGGTGATTTTTGAGGAGTTCAAAGGTACGGGCAATATGGAGCTCCAACTCGACCGAAAATTGGCCAACAAACGCATCTATCCGGCTGTCGACGTGGTTGCGTCGGGCACACGCCGCGAAGACCTGCTGGTCAGCAAAGAGGTTCTCCAAAAGACTTGGATTCTGCGCCGCTATTTGGCCGATATGAACTCTATGGAGGCTATGGACGAGATAACCAAACATATGCAGGGCACGATGAGCAACGAGGAGTTCCTTGCAACTATGAACAAATAGAATAAGATGAAACGTTTTTTGTCGCTTGTGCTGCTCGCAGCCGCACTCTGCGCCGCCCAGCCCTCCTATGGTTGGGGACAGATGGGACACGACGTTGTCGCCGCAGTTGCAGAACGACACCTAACCCCAAAGGCCAAGAAACATCTGAACGAAATTTTGGGCGGCCGCTCGATAGTCTACTACTCGTCGTGGCTCGACAACGTTCAGAACTCACCCTATTGGCGTGACGGCTACGACGTTACCAAGACGTGGCACTATGCCAATGTCGACGAGGGGTACACATTCGAAACGATGCCTCGCAACGAACGGGGCGATGTTGTCTCTGCCGTCGAGATGCTCTCTACGGCACTCCGTTCGGCCGACGAGCTGCCCGACAGCACAAAGGTCGACTATACGCGTATGCTCGTGCATCTTGTTGGCGATATGCACTGCCCGATGCACGCAGGCCACCTCACCGATTTGGGCGGCAACCGTGTCAAGGTCAAGTGGTTTGGCAGTCAGACGAATCTTCATTCGGTTTGGGATTCCAAACTCATTGAGTCGGCGCACAAATGGAGCTACACCGAGTGGGTCGAACAAATTGACCGCTCGACTGCTGCCCGGCAGCGCACCATAGCCGAGGGTCAGCCTGCCGAGTGGTTTGCCGAGACAGTAGCCATTTGCGGCGGAATCTATGCCTCGACCACGCCCGATAGCAACCTGTCGTACCAATACATCTACGACTATGCACCCGTTGCAGAGAGGCAGTTGCTTGTTGCAGGTTACCGCCTTGCGCGGCTGTTGAACGAAATTTTCGGGTAACGTTTTTGAGAACCGCAAAAAAGTTCTAACTTTGTTGCCCTAATGCGGCAGTAGCTCAGTTGGTAGAGCTTCGGCTTCCCAAGCCGAAGGTCGCGGGTTCGAGCCCCGTTTGCCGCTCAAAGATGCTTGATAAACTTTTGTTTATCGAGCATCTTTTGTATTGTAATGGTCCCAACCCGCGACCTTCGAAGGATGGCGGCTAACAAAGGGCCAAAAGGGCGAAAAGGACGAAAGGGGCCAAAGGGCCAAAGGGGCCAAAGGGGCCAAAGGGGCGAAAGTGAGAGATAAACTGTTTTGTTGACAAGAACTCTTCTGTTTCTCTCTTTGGCCACTTTGTTCTCTGTTGAAACGGTTATTTGAGACTGTCGAGCCACGACGTCAACTCCGAGTCGGAAGGGCGGCCGCCAAAGAGTTTACCCCGTCGGAAAGTGGTCGTGGAGGGGCAACTGACTCCCAAATATTCGGCTGCATTGCCAATAGGACTGCCGCCTGAGGTGGCAAACGGCACGACGGTTTTGCCACCAAAGTCGTAACTTTCGAGGAACGAGTTGACCACACGCGGTGCAGCGCCCCACCAGATTGGGTAGCCCACAAAAATCACGTCGTAGGACTCCACTCGGGCGTTGTGGTCGGCCAAAGCAGGGCGTGATGCGGGATTGCCGTTTTCACGGCAGCAGCGGCTGTCAGGGTCGCGCCAGTTAAGTTCGGCCGAGGAGTAGGCCTTTTGTGGTTTGATTTCGTAGAAGTCGGCATCGGCCAACTTTGCGAGCCTTTGGGCAACGGCTTTTGTTGTGCCGGTTGCCGAGTAGCAGACTACCAATGTTTTCATCTCTTTATTGCTTTTGTTGGAGGGTTTTGTTTGTTGGGTACAGCTCTCGGCGGCATCGGTCGGAGTGGTGCCAAAGAGCGCTGCAACGATTGTCAAGGCAGACAATAACTTTTTCATAGCGGTAAAGTGGTTTATCGTTATTTAAGAGAGTTGTATTGTGCACTGCTGACCTCTTCGAGCCACTCGGTCGAAGCCCCCTCGCCCACCCTTGTGGTGTAGGTCAGGTGCTGAAACCAGCTGTCGCGAGCCGCGCCGTGCCAATGTTTGACCTCGGCAGGGATTGCGATAACTTTGCCGGTGGTCATTTCAATGGGGTCTTGCCCCTGTTGACAGTACCAGCCGCGCCCCGCGACGCATACCAACACCTGAACGCTGTTGTAGTGAATGTGCCAGTTGTTGCGGCACGCAGGTTCGAATGTAACGTTCACGGGGCCGCCATCTTCTGCGTTCATTGATGCGAGATAGCTGTTGCCGACGAAGTATTGGGCATAGGCGGTGTTGGGTTCGCCTTTTGGCCAAAGGTCGAAATCGACAGGCTCGCCCTCGGTAAATGGTTTGCCCTCTACGGCGGCGATTGCACGCCTGAGGCGGAACGACTCCATAGCGCCCACGCGCCGTTGCAACAGTCCGGGCAGCGAGTTCAACTCGGCCACCGTCACGCCCATATTCAGCGCTCCACTGACGTGGGCGACAAGCTGCGAACCGCAACCCTCCAAGGCCGAAAGTGCGCCGAGAGTAACAATTTCGCGCTCGGCAGGGGTGAGCACGTCGGAGGCGAACACGTCGCCAAAAAGGTGTGCTTTGAGGTAGTAGTCGATTCGGGGAGCAAATTGGTATTCAAAGGGTTGTCCGTCGCATAGGCGTGTCTGCACCTCTGTACCTTTTTGGAGCGAACGAAACTCCTCGGGCAGGGTGAACGCTGTGCCATCAACCACTTTTAGACCCTTTTCGGAGCGCTCGGTCACAACGTTCCGGAGCACGCCCAGAGCGTTGAGTGCACGCGGAAAACCGGTGTAGGCATAGAGTTGCGTGAGCGCCTCTTTAATCTGTTCAGTGGAGAGTGCGTTATCGAATCCCTCGTCAAGAGCCTCTGCGAGCTTTTCGATGTCGCCTTTGACCTCAAATGCCGCAATCGCGGCGAGGCTCTGTTGTTTTGGTGTCAGTTCCATATTATTGTTTTGTGCGTTAGGCTGTGCAGGCAAGAGCGCTGCGACAGCAAAAATAGCCAACAGTTTCATTTTGGGTTCGGATTATTTGACCTCTGCGCCCATACGGTAGGCCTCGGTGAGAGCATAGTTGCCTGCAATTTCGCCGGCGTGCCATACTCCCAATCCATAGACAGTCCCTTTGAGGGTGGCGCCCGACAGACAATCAAAGAATCCGCCAATATTGGTCACGGCACGCTCGGCCTGCTCGGGAGCGTTGTCGGCGGCGGTCACAATGCAATAGAACTCTTTGTCACTGATTCGGGTGTAGAGTCCGCAACAGCGGTCAATCAGGGTTTTGAGTTGCGCCGACATTGCATAGAAATAGAGTGGCGTAGCCAAAACGATAACATCGGCCGATATCATCTTTTCGATAATCTGCGCCGCGTCGTCTTTCTGGGGACAAGGCTTGCCATAGGTACTGCACAGGTCGCAACCGTTGCAAAAACCAATCGTGTAGTCGGCCAAGCGGAGCTTCTCGACCGAGTTGCCAGTCTCTGTTGCGCCGCGCATAAATTCGTCGCAGAGTGCCTCGGAGTTGCTCTTGTGGCGTGGCGAAGAGGAGATAATCAGGATATTTTTCATTGCTGTTTGAGGTTAAGTTCAAAAAATGATTCAATCTTGTCGAACGGAATGATGTCGGTACGATCGTAGAGATCGGTACGGTTGGCACCCTCGATAATCATCAGTTGCTTGTTGTCGCCCGTAAGTCTGCGGAAAGCATCTTCGCTGAAATAGCGGCTGTGGGCCTTTTCGCCGTGAATCATCAGCACCGCGCTGCGGATTTCGCTGCTGTAAGTCAGTAGCGGCATATTCATAAACGAGAGCGACGAGGTGGCATTCCAACCCTCGTTGGAGTTGAGCGAACGCGAGTGGTAGCCGCGCGAAGTTTTGTAGTAGTCGTGGTAGTCGCGCACAAACTGCGGAGCATCGTTGGGCAGAGGATCGACAACGCCGCCGGCACGTTTGTGAAAGCCATTCTTGGCATCGGCCGTGCGTTGAGCATTAAGTTGTTGACGCACGCGGTAACGATCGTCGGCACTCATCGAATCGAAGTAGCCGTTTGCACTCACACGGCTCATATCGTACATTGTGGCAGTGACGGTGGCTTTTATGCGGGTGTCGGTGGCGGCCGCATTGAGCGCCATTCCGCCCCAACCGCAGATGCCGAGAATGGCTATGCGCTCGGGGTCAACGTCGTCGCGCATAGAAAGATAGTCGACAGCGGCACAAAAATCCTCGGTATTGATGTCGGGCGACGAGGTGTAGCGAGGTTCACCGCCACTCTCGCCCGTAAACGATGGATCGAACGCAATGGTCAGCATTCCGCGCTCGGCCAAAGTCTGTGCGTAGAGCCCCGACGACTGCTCTTTGACCGCACCAAATGGGCCGCAAACGGCCACGGCAGCGAGTTTGCCTGTGGCATTTTTGGGTTTGTAGAGGTCGGCGGCAAGTGTGATTCTATAATTGGTTTGGAATGTCACTTTGCTGTGTGACACTTTGTCGCTCTCGGCGAAGACCTTGTCCCACTCCGAGGTAAGATTCAATTTATCCATATTCTCTCTTTTTGGTTGGGCTGCGCAGGCTGTCGAAAGCATAATGGCGACAACGGGCAGCAGTTTGATTAATGTATTTCTCTTCATTTCCTATAAATTCAAATGGTTTTACGGTGCAAAAATAGTGGTCAATGCGGTTGCAAAAAGAAACCAATTTACGGATAAAATAACCCGAAATACGGTTTGTAACTATCGAACGAATCATTTTGTCGGCAAAGGTTCTATCTTTGTCGGACAGACTAATCGAAAAAAGATGAAAACCATAAAGCTCGGCAGCGTAGATGACTACAACAAGCTCTTCGGATTGGAGACTCGCCACCCATTGGTGAACGTCTTTGACCTGAGCAACGCCACAACCTCGGTCGAACACGTGGTTATGGAGTACGGACTCTATGCCCTGTTTCTGAAAAACGGCATCGCCTGCAAGCTCAAATACGGCCGCAAAGAATACGACTATCAGCAGGGGACTATTGTGAGCTTTGCACCCGGGCAGAGGGTCGAGGTCGAAGCCACCGACCCCGGTACAACGCCCGATGTACGCGGTATAGTTTTCCACCCCGACCTGATTCGAGGAATATCGCTCGGTCAGACCATAAAGAGTTTTGGCTACTTCTCCTATTCGTCGACCGAAGCGTTGCACCTCTCGGAACGCGAACGCACCATAGTCACCGATTGCCTCGATAAAATAGATGCCGAACTACAACGCTCAATCGACCGCCACAGTCGTCGATTGATTTCGATGAACATAGAGTTGCTGCTCAACTACTGCCAACGGTTCTACGAGCGTCAGTTCATCACGCGCGAGGTTGAGAATCAAGATGTTATTCAGCGGTTTGAACGTCAGATAGACGAATATTTCGACTCCTGCACTCCCGAGCAGGAGGGTCTGCCGTCGGCACGTTATTTTGCCGACAAAGCCTTCTTGTCGCCCAACTATTTCGGCGATCTGGTCAAACGCGAAACGGGCAAATCGGCGCAAGAATATATCAGCTTCAAGCTCATTGAACGCGCCAAAGACCGCATTGCAGGAACGAACCTGACGATGAGTCAGATAGCCTACGAATTGGGTTTTCAGTACCCGCAACATTTCGGGCGGCTCTTCAAACGTCAAACAGGGCTTACACCAAACGAATACCGCAAACTGAACTGAAACACTTTCGGCGAGGTTTATTTCTCACTCTCGCGTGAAACTTTTTGTCTCTTGTAGGGTGCAAAATCATAATCACGCCCTAATTTTACAAAATGTTTCTTCTGCGGTTTGCGACCTTACAAAAAACGGCCGGTAATGATCTGTCGGCCGCCAAATTAGTGGCTTGTCGTTACCTCAGGTTGAACAAAAAAGGCTATCTTTGTCAATCATTTACTACACTCTTACTTATTAAAAATGAAAACCCTCAAAGTATTGCTTTCGTTGCTTGTGGTGCTGACGGTTGTTCCCGTCGACGCACAAGTCAGCAAACTCTTCTTCTGGAAAAAGAAAAAGGTCGAAACCACAATCGAAAAAGACTCTGTCAAGGTCAAGAGCGACTACGATAAACTCTTTGCCGACAAACACAAAACGGCCAAGGGAGTAATCACGCTCCACCTGATCAAAGGCAAGGTCTACTTCGAAATGCCTCTCGAACTGATGAATCGCGAGATGTTGATCGGCTCGACCGTGACCGAAATCAGCGATAACGGCAACGCAATCGTCGGCTCGAAACCGACCGAACCGATGCACGTGAAGTTCACCAAGACCGACAAAAAGGTACAGATGAGGGTCATCAGCGACGACTATGTGACCGACGACCCCAACTCGGGAGTGGCCGGCGCAATCCGCAAAAGCAACATAGGCGCCATTGTGCGCAATATGAAGATCGACGCATTTTCGCCCGACAGCACCGCCGTGGTCTTCGATATGACCGACTTCTTCGTCAGCGACAACAAAGATATGCTGCCCTTCGACAGGTTCAGCTACTACACGTTGCGCGGATTGGAGCGCTCGGAGAGCTACAAGGGCGACAAATCGTTCGTCAACGACATCAAGTCGTTCTCCGACAACGCAATAGTCAGCTCGACACTCAGCTACGAATACTCGCTCACCAACCGCAAGGGCACGACCGTGGCACGCAACGTACCATTTACGGCCGTTGTGACCCGTTCGATTGTACTGCTCGACGAGGTGCCTTACCGCACACGCATCGGCGACTCGCGTATGTCGGTCTTTCCAACGGCCAAATATATGCTCGAAAGCAACGGTACGGGCGTGAAATACCTGTTTTATTCGAATCGCTGGCGGCTCGAACCGACCGACCCCGAGGCCTACAAGCGCGGCGAAATTGTGGAGGTCAGGAAGCCCATCGTATTCTATGTCGATTCGCTCTTTCCCGATGCTTGGAAACCCGCCATCAAAGAGGGCGTAGAGCAGTGGAACGAGATGTTTGAGACCGTCGGATTCAAAAATGCAATCGTGGCCAAAGACTTCCCTGCCGACGACCCCGAGTTTGATCCCGACAATTTCAAATACTCCTGCATACGTTACGCCCCGATTGGTATTGCCAACGCTATGGGCCCCTCGTGGACCGATCCGCGTTCGGGCGAGATACTGACCGCCTCGGTCTACGTTTATCACGACATAGCCAAGCTGCTGCGCAACTGGATGTTCGTACAGATTTCGCCCGCCGACGAGCGTCTGCGCCACACCTCGCTGCCCGAAGATATTTTCCAAGACGGCCTGCGTTATGTCATTTCGCACGAAGTGGGACACTGTCTGGGCTATATGCACAATATGAGTGCTTCGTATCAGATTCCGGTCGACTCACTCCGTTCGCCCTCCTTCACGCAGGAGTTCGGCACGACGACCTCGATAATGGACTATGCACGTTTCAACTACGTTGCCCAACCCGGTGATGCCGAGCGCGGCGTGAAACTCACTCCGCCCCGTTTTGGAACATACGACCGTTATGCCGTCAAGTGGCTCTACACCGCATTCCCCGACGCAACTCCCGAGCAGGAGCGCGACACGCTGATGAACTGGTTGCAGCAGGCCTCAAAAGACCCTATGTACGGCTACGGCAAACAGATGTACCCGATTGTCGACCCGCGTTCGCAAACCGAAGACCTTGGCAACGATGCAGTGAAGGCTTCACAGTACGGCATCAAGAACCTCAAATACCTGATGTCGAACCTCAACGGCTGGGTCGCAGGCGAAGATGCCGACTTTGAGTTCCGCAGCGAGATCTACGACGAGATCATTTCGCAATACATAACCTATATCAACCACGTATTCAACAATATAGGCGGCATCTACCTGAAAGATGTCAAAGCCGGCGACTGCGGCGAGTCCTACACCATTATTCCCAAAGAGCGTCAGAAAGCGGCACTTCAATTCCTCTGCGACCAAATAGGCTCGCTCGACTGGCTCAATAACCGCGAACTGCTTGCACAACTGCCTATTATGGGTTCGGCAACGCAGGTTGTCGAGAACAGCCTCTGCAATGCCATAATTCAGGCACCGCTCAAAGCGGCGGCTTTCGGCACTGTCGGCACCGACAACTACACCTTTGAGGAGTGCTCCAAAGACGTGTTCGACTTCGTTTGGAAGTCGGCACGCAGCGGCAAAGCCCTGTCGCAAACCGAGATGCTGCTTCAAGAGAATTATATCAAATTCCTGACTGTCAACTCGGGCGCTGCCAAAAAGGCATCGGTTCAGCCTGGCGGATTCACCTCCGCGGCTATCACCGTCAGCCTGCCCGAAGAGTTTGCTTTCAGCCGCCGCTATGCCGACGAAGAGTTTAACCCCGTGGCAGGTTACAGCGGTATTCGAATGATGTATATGAATCGGCCCAACAACCTTGTCAGCTCGACCTATGGTCTGTTGTTGCGCTCCGAAGAGGTGGTGCGCCGTGCCGCCTCTACGAGTTCGGGTCAAGCTAAGGCTCACTACCAATACTTGGCAAAATACATTGCCAACTCGCTTGCAACCAAATAAATAAAGAGTCCGAAAAAAATGAAGAAACCAATATATATGCTCTATCTTGCCGCAGCGCTGCTCGCAGCCGAACCTGTGGCAACAGCCTTCGAAGCACACTCGGCTTCAGCCTTCGAAATGGCCGCGCCAAGGGTGAAAGGCAAAAAGAAAAAGAGCGACAAAAACGCCAAAGTCGAGGCCGACACCGTCAAAAAGCTCTCGGCCTACCAACAGATTTTCGACAAGAAAAAGGACGTTAAGAGTGTCGACGGTCTGATGACGCTCCACCGCATAGAGGGCAACATCATTGTCGAAATTCCCGAGGAGCAGTTCGGCCGCGCAATGATGTTCTACTCCTTCACCGAGCAGGTGAGCAATCCCGACTACGCCTACCTCGGACGAAGAGTAGGCCGCGAGCTGCAAGTGGTATTCACCCGCACCGACTCGCTGGTCAACATCAGGTCATTCGCCCCGATTGCCCCCAACGACAACGGCAACATTCAGGCGGCACTCGAAAGCTCGTCGATTGGAAGCATTCTCTTCTCGTTCCCCATAAAGACCCTTTCGCCCGACAGTACCGCCGTGGTGTTCGACGCCACCGGGCTATTCCTCGACGACAGCGAACGCACGACGGCTATGAACTCGTCGGGAGCAATGGGTTTTTCGCAAACCAAGGGCGACTTCAACCGCTCGAACTCCTTTATCGACGACATAGTAGCCTACCCCGACCACATTGAGGTGCTCTCCACCAAGAGTTACAACTTCGAGACCTCGTTTATGGGCGTTGGCGGCCAAAAGGTTCCGGTGAGCGTAGTTGCACGCACCATTATTGCGCCTCTGCCCACGGAGCCAATGCAGCCGCGCCGCGCCGACCGACGTATTGGCACCGCCTCACTCGGCACTCTGGCCTATACCTCGATTGACGGAACCAAAGAGGAGAACTACGCCGTGCGTTGGCGAATGGAGCCCTCCGATGCGGCAGCCTTTGAACGTGGCGAAAAAGTAGCCCCCAAAGAGCCGATTGTCTTCTATGTCGACACGCTCTTCACTCCCGTATGGCGCGATGCCATAATATGCGGAATTGAGAAGTGGAACAAGGCTTTTGAAAAAATAGGATTCAAAAATGCCGTCCGCGCACTCCCCTACCCGAAGGACGACACTACATTCAACGCTTCGAACTACCGTTTCAACTGCGTCAAATACAACCAAACCGCCGGACGCGACATTACCTCCTGGACCTCGGTCGACCGTCGTTCGGGCGAAATATTGGCCGCCTCGATAGGTGTTGGACGCGATGCCGAATATATGTCGTTGCAACCCGACGCGATGATACGAATGGGTGCCTACAATTCTGCCGTTCGCGGCATCAGACTGCCCGACAAGGAGTTGTCGGAGGCCGTTACCGCCCACATTATGCGTGCGGCAGGCAACTGTCTGGGACTTCTGAACAACTACGCTGCCGCCGCTGCCTACTCGGTCGAAGAGTTGCGCGACGCGGCATTCACCACCGAGCACGGCTTTGCCAGTTCGGTGATGACCCCCGTGACCTACAACTATCTGGTTCAGCCCGACGACTATGCACGGGGCGCAAAGGTTGTGATGAGCGATTTGGGGCCTTATGATTACTATGCAATCGAGTGGCTCTATGCTCCGCAAGGCAATCTTACGCCCGAAGAGGTCGACTCTCGCGGCCGCAAACTTATTGACAGTCGCCGCGGCAAAGCCGAATACAAGTTTGTTTCGACGCCCAAATCGTTCAACCGTACACTCGACCCGCGTTACGCCGCAACAGCATTGAGCCTTGACCCAATCAAAGCTCTGGAACTTGCGCAGAACAACCAAGAGTATGTCGTAAAACACGCCGCCGAGTGGATTAACGTGCCGGGTGTCGACGAGGTCTATATGTTTCTGCTGCCCGACTTTATTTTTCTAAACATCTTCGGGCGCACGCCAATCTACTGCTATTTGGGCGGTTACTACCTTCAAGATCCGCTCGATGCCGAGGGTGAGCCAACCTACACGCCGATACCGATGGCCGAACAGAAGAGGGTGCTCAAACAGATCCTCGACTCGACGGTCGATATGAGTTGGGCCGACAACGAGGCCTTGCTTCGCTGCGCAGGCATCAACGACAATATGTCGCGTATGTTGCAGTTCAACATTGTGCTCACTACGTTCAACCGCCTGCGCTCGCTCTCTGTTTTACTCGACGCTCCGTTGGGTCAAACAGCGGCTACCCAAGCCGAACTTTTGAGCTACGCCGCGTCGCTCATCTTGCCCAAGGTTGCAAGCGGACGTCGGCTCACCTATGGCGAAATGGTTCAGCTGCGCGTTATGGTTTCGGTATTGCAATCGGGCGTGCTGCTCAAACCGCAGTACGACGATGCGGGCAACGTGCTGGCCATTACCGATTTCTGCGAGTCGAACCAACTGCCGAGCGGCCTGACGTTTGCCCAAGAGGGCTATTGGCAGGCCGACGAGCAGTCGCTCTACGACCCCAACGACGGGTTCAAATACGTAAGCTACCCTGCCACCTCGGGACTCTACTACCAACTGTTGGGCGATGCAAAACGAGCCGTCGACAGCGGCGCAAAACGTTGCAGCAATATCGAGCAACAAGATGAACTCCGCCTGCTCTCCTACCAGATTGGCAAAGTCATCGAGGGCGAGTAGCACTACCATATTAAAAGAGAGCGGCCTGCCGAATTATCGGCAGGCCGCTCTTCAATTATGGAGCTACTTGCTACTTGGCAAGCGAAATACTCTTGGCGTATTTCGAATTATCACGAACATAATAGAGCGAATAGTCGTGGCTGCCGGTAAAGCTGTACTCCTTGCCGTCAATCGGACTGGTTGTCGTGAGGTTATATGTAATCGAACCGTCGTTCAGAGTGACCGAACCTCCCGTAACAGGCGTCTTGGTTCCGGTGTAGCTGTTCTGAACAAAGCAATAGCTGCCGGCGGTTCCATAAATCACTGGCAACAATGCACCGTCGACAACAGTCGATGAGAACTTGTACTCGGTCAGAGGAAGCGGGGTGTTGCAGTATCTTCCATTGAAATTCTTTTCAAATATCCAGCCCGAAGCATTCAGTGCAAGGTAGACGGTATAGTTACTGTTCACGTAGTTAAAGCTCAAAATAACAAGGCTGCCGTTGTCCGACCAAACTACGGGAGTGGCAAGTGCGCCGAACACAGCCTTGTCACCGAAGTACAAACCGACTGCATTGGCACTCATAACAGAAGAGAAGACAGCATCGCCATCGGGTACGGGTTTCGAGTAGGAGGTTGTGTCGACCTCGCAAGCAACTCTAACGTTGTCGATAGTGGCGGCGTAGACTCCGGTAACTGTTTCTACAAAGTTGTAGTCAGCGTCATATACATCGCGAGAAAGTTTCAGGTCGTAGACGAACTTGTAGGAGCCGTCGGCATTCCTCGAAATCGTAACCGTGCTTCCGGCGATAGCGTTCCAATAGTTGACGCTTTCTGCATCAATTACCTCGGTAGCAGATGCGGAATAGAGGTCGCCCGTTTTGAAGAGGGTGTTGCCATTGGCGTAACCCGAAACGGCTGCGTCTTCCGACTTGACCTCTTCTGCGAAAGTGAATGTTCCGACAGGAATCTGTGTGGCATCAACATCGCCCGTTGCACCAAATATGCTCAGCGAGATGTAGTTGACATTGATAGTCGAAGCATCGGGAGCTTTGCTGACCGGAAGCGTCAGATACCACATATTTGCCTTCGATGTAAAGTAGGTGAAATACTGGCCGCGGAAGATGTTCTCCATAACATAGCTGCCAAAGGTCTTGTCGGCAACCGAAGCAATCTCGCCAATGAATGAGTAACGAAGTTCGTTCTCGTGGCTGTCGACCAGTACGGCAGCAATCGTATAGGTGTTGCCCTCTTTCGAAATTGTGATTTCGCCGTCCTCGATGGCAGTTTCGGTGTCGCCCACAACTACTGTGGTATAGACAGACTCCGAACCGTCGGCCGGTTTAATCGAGAATGTGTTTTCCGCGTGGGTAGCTGCTGCATCGACCGTAAACGTACCAACCGGAATGGCTGTAATGTCGGCATCGGCGGCAACGTTGATTGCCAAAGTAACTTTGGTATCGTCATCGACCATATAGATTGCAAACTCGTTGAAGTGGAGATACGACCCGATGTTGGGGTCGTAAATCTTCATCGTGCGACCCAGACTCTCGACCGAAGCGTTGGCGAGGTTGGTGAACTGGGCGTACTGTTTGACGATCAGACCATAGACTGCATCGCCTGCCTTTGCAACGATTGTGCCTTCGCGCGGTTGGAGTGAAGCATTTGCTTTGACGGCGAATTTCTTAACCGATTCGGTCGGAGCGGCTTTGGTCACAGCTTCCGAAATCCACGACTTAGCATCTTCCGAAATCGTGAAAGTGTAGTCGATGTTCGAAACCATTGAGAACTCGATAGTCTGAGCCTCGGCGTCGATTTCGTAGAGAACTTCCGAGGTGAACGAGAGAAGCATAGCCTGCGTAATCTTAATCTCGGTTGTTTTGGTGTCGGCTACGATGCTGATGGTGGCCGAACGCTCCTCGTAGGTGGTGTTGGCGGCAACGGTAGCATTGACAGTAACCTCGCCTGCCTCGCCCGAAGCATTGTCAAAGGTGATCCACTCTTTGTCGGCCGAAATAGTCCAAGCAGCCGAAGCGTTGAATTTAATCGGCTGAACCACGCCTGCGGCGGGAGCCGAAATCTCGGTCGACACGATGGCAAGTGTCGTTTCAGGAACTTCGTCCTTACAACTGAAAGAGAGCAACGCAGTTGCCGCAATCAGTAATGTTACAAAAATTTTCTTCATTGTTTTTTTGATTATTAAAAGTAGAGTTAATGTGTTTTTCTAACGTAGAGTTGCCGTTACGGCCGTAATCTCGCCAAAACCGCCGTAAACGCCGTTCGACGAGTAGGTGAATTTGCCGGTGTTGATGTTGAATGGTCGGAGATATATTTTGCCCTCGCCCGTTGTGGCATTGTAGGTGGTAATAATCATCTGCATACGGTTGGTCGGAAGCGGAAATTCGTAGGCACTCCACCATATTTGCTGAGTGCCATACCAACCCTGCTGATACTGTTCGATCGAGGTAATCGTCTCGTCGGAATCTTCCGGTTTCCACGACAGAGCCGAAACAACCAACACGTCGCCGGAGAGCATCAGCGAATAAATCTTCTCGGGGGTGGCCATATATGCAATATTGGCGTTATCGCAGAATCCACACGCCACAACATTGTCGATGTTGACACCCGTAATCGCGTAGTCATTAATCTTATTGTCATTAACTTTGACTATGCAAAAGTGCGCCGCGCCCGTCTTATCTTTAATAATATAGCCGTGATCGAGCTGATTGACCGCACCTGCACCAAGACAGGTAGCTCCTACGGCATCGAACGAGAGCGTCCCTTCGGCAGCAGAAAAGCCGCCGTTCACCGAAAGCCAACCGCGCAGATAGTAAAATTTGCCGTCGGCAGGGTTGAAGGTGCAGACCGCACCCTGATCCCACTTTGCATAGGAGGTGTTATTGCGATCGAAAAAGTTGCTCGGGTTGACGTTGCACAGCGCCAACTGGTAGTTGGTGTCGCCGTTGCAAATGATTGCATAGTAGCGGTGGTTGACTATGGCACCGTGAATGGCAATGCCCAAATTGAAGACCGCCTGGGTAGCGTAGGCAGTTTCTGAGGAGTTGTAGAACATCTCGCCGTCGCGTTGCGACTCCTTGAAGGTGAGCGGGTCGATGGTGAATATGCCGCCGTCGGTAGCAAAAACAATGCGGTTGGTATTGAACGTTCCGCCGTCGGAGGTAACTCGCGCCGTCATCTGGTTCACCGTGCCGTCGATAGTTTTGCCGTCGTTGGCAAAGCCGAAGAGGTTGCGTGTGTAGTGCGGCTCGTCGGAGTTGTAGCCGTAGGTGACGGGCGCGGCCGACATCAGATCCAGTTCGGAACTCTTGCCGCCGTCGCGAGTGTGTGCCACAAGCAGTCCCTCGCCCAGTGAACTTGACACAAAGAATTTCCACGAGGCCAACTTACCGAAACCCAACTTGGTGTTGGTCACTTTGAGGGTGAGCATATAGGGATTGTTCGAGGGCATATTGCCGACCTTGTATTCGAGTTGGTGTTCAGAGCCGAGTTCTATTCGGTCGGAGAAGCGGTTGGGCTGCATATCGACCTCCCAAAAGAACTCGAAATCCTCGTCGGTGTAACCCTCCTGCGTTACGTCGGGACAAAAACTGAACTCTTCGCCATAGCTGACATTAATAATCTCGCCTTCCGAGGCAACAACAATGTCGGGGTACGATTTGTCGGCCACCGTGCTCAGATCTTCGTAGCACGAGCTGAGCATCAGAGCGACAGCAAAAACAGGTATGTAGAGATGTTTCATAGAGCTTGGTTACAATGCTATTAATGTTTCGTAAATGGTCGGAATCGGGTCTGGAACCACGCCTGCACCCACAGGCGTCGCGCTTGCCGAATATTGCATACAGTCGTCACTGTGCATAAGCGGCTCGGTCGGGTTGGCGGCATCGTGCGCTCGCACATAGTCGCGCACGGTACGCGAGGCGGAATACCACCAGTAAGGCGATTTATAGATGAACTCAACGCCGTCGGCCACCGATGAGGTTCGGGTATAGTGTTCAACATCTTCGCCAAACACCTGCACATAGACTTCGTGAATGGCGCGGCTGTAATAGTTGCTGAAATAGAGGAACCAGCAACGCCAAACGTAGGTATCGTTGGGACGCACATACTCGGCCGACCAAGCGACCGTGGCTGTTGAGTATGAGTCGGTGTTATTAATAAAACCTTTGCGGAAATATTCGTTTGGCTGCAACGAGATTTTCAGCTCCTTTTTGGGCGACGACTCCGAAAGTTTATTGACTCTCAGAACAAACTCGCCGGCAAGTTCGCCCGCTTTTATCGAACCGCCCAGAATGGTGTAGTCGGTACCCTCTACGGCAGGGTCGGCCAAATTATCGGTCGAAATCGACACGCTTATCAGGCGGTCGTAGTCGACCACAGGCCCAACCAAAGTGACAGCCACCGAGAGGTCGCGCGTCTGGTCGGTCATACCTTTGAGCGAAAATTGGAATGACTGAGTCTTGAATTTCACGGCCGAATCGGCCACATCGAAGACCATAATATCCGAAGACTTGCACCCGAAAAACGATGAGGCGAGCAGAGTCAGCAGAGCTATTTCAAAAATACGTTTCATATCGTGTTTATTCATAATTTACAACTCCTGTTTGCGCCCATAGTTTAGTTCTTCGTCCGGATAGGGGAAAATGAGGTCGGTATAGGTGATTTTGAAGTCGGGCGATATTGATGAGGTCACCTGCTTGTGTTTCAGATAGTAGAAGAGCTGACCCTCGCTTATGAACTCGCGGTAATACTCCTTCATCAACTCTGTTGGAGCATCGGCCGTAGCAGGCAGGTCGTCGCTGATGCCGCGGTTGCGGCGCACTATGTCGAGTTGTTCAAGCGCTTTGGCCGGCTGTTCGCGCTCTATCAGATCTTCGGCCAACATATAGTACATTTCGGAGATGCGTATCATAGGAATACGGTTGGCGTACTGTGGATAATAGCTGCTCGAACCATAGTATTTGAAGGTGTAATACCCAAGACCTCCTATACGGAGTTGCATTGCAGGGCCGCGCAGATCTTCGGCACCGGCCTGTGAGCCGGTCACAGGGTCGTTACGCACAAAGAGTACGTTGTCGACCACCGAGTTCGGCAGGCTGAAACCCGATTTCTGGCCACTGGTATCCATCAGCCAACCGCTTGACGACATCATTGTGTAGAGATTGGTTATGCCGAGCGAAAAGATGTGCTCGGCCGAAAATATCCAGTCGCGATTATCGTCCGACACTGCCGTTGATTGAGCTTCGACATCAATCCACTGAACCAAACTATCGAATGCTCCATCAATTACTTGCTGTGCATACTGGGCGGCAGCTACATTATCGTTTTGCCACTGGCTGACGCGGGCGGCAAGTGCCAACACAGCGTAATAGTTGAGGTGGAAGTAGCGGTTGTTCCAAAAGCCGTCGATGTTGATCGTGTTGTCGAACGAACTCTTTCGCTCGGCGGTCATCAACAGCGGGTCGCTCGCTTTGAGTGCCTCAATGGCGCTGTTTATATCGTTCCAGAGAAGCGTGGCCGTTTCGGCGTAGCTCTTCTGGGGTGTTACAGCGCTCGAATACTCCAAAACATATGGAACAGTCAGCTTCGAAGCGTTGTCGCCCTGCCAGTTGGAGATTCCAAAAATACGCAACAGATCGAAATGGATATAGGCGCGCAAGGCAAGCAGTTCGCCGTGGTAGAGGTTATACTCGTCGGTGTCGAAAATAACGTCACGGTGGGATTCCAACTCGCGCAGTGCCAAATTGATGTTGGCCAACATATTGTAGGCCTGCGCCCAAATTTCGGCAATCGCCAATTTGGCCGACACACCATTATAGAGGTGATTTTGGAATGCCTTGATATTAACTGCTATACTGTAATTGTAAGGGCTGACGCAAGCGTCCAAATAACCCCACGTCAGATCCCTGCCATATAGTCCGTAACTGCCCATATTGATGTAGACGCCCGAGAGCGCGTCCTCGAAACCTTCACGTGTTTCGAAGAGTTGCGAGGCAGGAATCTTGGTCGACGAAGTGGCTTCGAGCCACTCTTTGCACGAGCCGAGCGAGAGCGCGGCTAAGGAGATTGCAATAATGATAACTATCTTTTTCATATCGGTTGCTGTTTTAGAATGTTGCCGAAACCGAGAATGAGAACGAACGCGCATAGGGATACGAGGTACCGCGCTCAATTTCAATCGACGAGAAGGTGAAGAGGTCGTTGGCATAGAACGACAGTTTCAGACGTTCCAGTCCGAGGCGCTCGATGCTCTTTCGGGGAACATCGTAGTAGAGCGAAATGGACGAGACGGACAGCACGTTGTCGTCCTGCACGAATCGCGTGGTGGCCTGAGTATTGGAGGAGTAACCGTCGCGATATTGTGCCTGCTGTCCGGCGTAGTACCAACGGCTCGCATAGATACGGCGGTCGACGTTCGAACCTATGTAGACGTTTTCCACCTTGTCGACAAGCGTCGAATTGTATTTTTTGCCGCCGCCATAGAATGTGCAGATGGCATTCAGTCCGATGTTGAAGAACTCGGTGTTGAAACCGAAGTTACCGTTGAATTTCGGATCCGACGTACCGCAGTAGACGAGATTAGAAGCATTCCACTGGTTGGTCATATTGCCGTCCAGATCGAGGAAAATCTCTTTGCCGCTGACAGGGTCAATTCCGAGTGACCTGACTGCCCAGACGGCATTAAGCGCACAGCCGTCGTAGTATTGAATCACAGGCTTGGTCGAATTTGATTCGGTAGCCTGAGTTTGTTGCTCTTTGTTGTAGGAGCGCAGTGCGTCGGAGATCTCCAAAATACGGTTGTCGTTGTAGGCAATTTTGGTGTTGATGTTGAAAAATCCGTTGCTGCCGCTAAAAACACGATATGAGAACGAGAACTCCAAACCCTTGTTACGCACCTTTCCAAGGTTGTCGCTGAACGAACCGAATCCGACCGAGGGCAACAGCGAACGGTTGAAAATCAGGTTTTCGGTGTCCGAAATGTAGGCATCAATCACAATCGTGGAGCGCTTGGTACGGAAGTCGAGTCCGACGTTGTAGTCGGTCTTCTGCTCCCAACCCAGATAGGGGTTTTCCATATTGTCCAACGAAACGCCCGTAAAACCGTTGTAGAAGCTGTCGTTGTAGTAGTTGTAGACCGCCAGCGAGTTGGTCGACGAGTAGTTTTGGTTGCCCGACGAGCCGACCGAAGCACGCAGTTTGAGTTGTTCGAGCCAGTCGCTGTACTTGAAGAACTCCTCTTTGTGGAGGTTCCACGCCACTCCCGTACTCCAAAAGAGCGCCCAGCGATTGTTGGTACCGAATGCCGACGAGGCATTGGAACGGAGCGTGGCATCAACCATATAGCGGTCACAGTAGCTGTAACCGGCGGTTCCCAGAATACCGATGTTGCGGTTGAGACCCTTTCTACCCGTCGGTGTGGCGTTGAGTGCATATTGACGCGCGTAGGTGATGTCGTTCATACGGCTGTTTGGGAAACCGGTAGTGTAGTGGGTAACCTCGCTGTACTCCTGTTGCGAAATGGAGTATTGGAATGTCGCGAAGAGGTCGTGACCGCCTTTGAACGACTTGTTTAGCTGTGCCGAGAAGTCGCCCGAGAGTATCGACTGCGCACCGTTGGTGGCATCGTAAGAGCCTGCCTGCAACTTTTGTTCGTCGGAGCTGCTCGCAGTGGTCATATAGAACTTCGAGTGGTTGGCCGGGTAGAACTCCTCAATTGAGGTTCGTTTGGTCGAAACGCCAATACGTGCCACAAGTTTCAGAAAATCAAACATATTGTACTCGGCATACAGATTGTCCGTAAAGTCGAGATACTCATCGGTCAGAATGGTGTTGAGCTGCGCGTCGTAGAGTGGATTGCCCACCACAACTCCATTGACAGCCGACAAATAGCGGCGCAGTTGGCCGTCGTCGGTATATGGCGATTCGTAGGGGTTGAGTTCGGTATATTTTTCGAACGAACCGTAAGGCGAGTCGTTGCTGTTCATAGAGGAGACGCTCATAATGTTTCGGAACTGCCACTTGTTGCGGCGGTAGGAGAGGTTCATACTACCCGAAAGGGTACGTCGATCGGAACCCTTCATAACGCCCTGATTGTCGTTGTACGAGAACGAGGTGATCGATTTAAGGTCGCGGTTGCCTATCTCGACGCTCAAAGAGTGTTTGTTGCCAATACTTAGGCGTACCGGCTTTGAAAGCCAATAGGTACTTTCGCCCTCCAAAGCGCGTTTCAGACGTGTCTGATAAAGTTTCAACGATTCGATAATATCGGGCGAGAAAGTTCCAAGCGTTTCGTAATAGCCCTCGCGGCGTTCGATTTCGAGTTTTTCGAGTGCATTGCAAAGGTTGTAGCTCGACAGGTCGGGTATCTCTATTGTCAGGTTGCCGTTGTAGCCGACGAGCGTTTGGTCCGAGCGCAACGACTTGGTTTCGATTACTATCACACCGTTGCCGGCTTTCGAGCCATAAATGGCTTTGGCCGAGGCATCTTTCAGAATTGTGATGCTCTCTATACGGTTCATATCCATATCCATAACCTTCTCGGCAGTGGTTTCGAAACCGTCGAGCACAAAGAGCGGCATATTTGGGTCGTCAACGAAGTTGCTCTTCAACGACGAATCGCCCGTCGAGAACGACGACGCACCACGCAACTGCATCGACGACACGGCATTGGGGTTTGAACCCTGTTCGAGGTTGTCGAGCACCACCAGTGAGGGGTCGAGGTTTTTCAGCGCCTGAAAGGCGTTCTGGTTGCTCACCTGTTCGAGGGTCTTGGCCGAAATGGTCTGCACCGCACCCGTGAAACTCTCGGCCTTACGGGTGAAGATACCGGTCACCACAACAGCATCGACCGCCACGGCAGAATCTTTCATAGTGACATTCAGCACCGTTCGGTTGCCGATTGCAATGGTTTGCGATTCGAGGCCTATGAATTCGAATACCAACGACTTGGTTGTGCGCGGCACCACAATCGAATACTCGCCCTTGCGGTTGGTTGCCGTTCCGGCCAGCGCCACAGCCTCTTTCGCGCCATTCGACGGGGTGACCGTAACACCCACCAAAGGTTCGCCCGCCGGATCGGTTACCACACCCTTAACGGTCAGAGATTTTGTTTGCAAAGACTTGGGTTGCTGCTTCTGTGCTACGGCGACAGGTGGCAACAGCAACGTCAAGAGCAAAACGCAAAATGCAATACTCTTTCCTGCTCGTTCAGTGTGTATTGTAGGGCCGGCAACCAAAAGAAGCATTTTAGGATCCTCCTCCTCTTGTGTGATTGCATTTTTTGGATTTGTCCTAAAACAAAAGGACATTGATGTTGTAAAAAGTTTCTTCATTATATAACTGGGGTTGCAAACAAATACATTCCACTTGCTTCGCTTGCAAAGATACAAAATAAATATATAAATCGTTAATTTCGACCAAATTAACCACACTCGCATATCACAAAACACGCATAGTCAATGCGTTGCAAACCTGCTTGCATTAAAATAAATACATATTACATATTTATTCGGCAACACGAATTACCAAAATAGTGATTGAGGGCGTCAAACAAGTTGGTTAAAAGCACAAATTTTCTTAGTAAACGAGAGGCGTTTCGATTGTTTTGTAAGGGCCCAAAGTGGCAATAGAGCCCAAAAGGGCCAAAGTGATAGCCGGCTCTGATAGTGGGCTGTTTTTCCTTTCTTATTTTCCTTTCTTATTTCCCTTTCGCCCCTTTGGTCTCTTTGGTCTCTTTGGTCTCTTTGGACCCTTTTCTTTTCCGCGCTCGGCATAGTCCGCAAGCGGCCTCTACCCTCACTTGTTCGGCGGTTGGTCTATTTCAGCCGTTTCCGGTGCAAAAAAGAATAAACAGCCGGCTGTCTATCGGGAAAGTATCATTTCGATTTTTTCAAGTTCCTCGTCCGAAAAAGCAATGTTGTCGCAACATTGCAGGTTGCCGAGGAGTTGCCCGACCGAACTTGCGCCAACCAGCACGCTTGTGACGCGACGATCTCTGAGCAGCCACGCCAAAGCCATTTGGGCAAGGCTCTGTCCACGCTCCAAGGCAAGCGAGTTGAGTGCGACGGCCTGTTCAAGACGTTGTTCGACCTTCTGACTATTCAAAAAAACGCCACGCGACGCACGCGAATCACTCGGAATACCTTTAAGGTAGCGGTCGGTCAGCAGACCTTGTGCAAGAGGCGAAAAACAGATAAGACCAATCTTCTCCGACTCCACAACATCAAGCAATTTGGGTTCAATATGGCGGTCAAACATCGAGTAACGCGATTGGTTAATTATGCAGGGCGTACCGTTGCGGCGCAAGATTTCGCACGCCCTGACGGTCTGTTCGGCCGAGTAGTTCGAGATGCCCACATAGAGCGCTTTCCCCTGCCGCACAATATCGGAGAGAGCGTCCATACTCTCTTCCAACGGAGTCTCGGGATCGGGACGGTGGTGGTAGAAAATATCCACGTAGTCGGTACCCATACGGCGCAGGCTCTGGTCGATACTGGCCATAAGGTATTTGCGGCTGCCCCAATTACCATAGGGGCCCTGCCACATCAGGTAACCCGCTTTGGTCGAGAGAATCAACTCGTCGCGGTAGCGTCCAAGACCGGCTTTGAGAATACGTCCGAAGTTGGTTTCGGCACTGCCGGGCTCAGGGCCGTAGTTGTTGGCCAAATCGAAATGGGTAATGCCGTAATCGAAAGCGGTAAAGGCTATCTTGCTGTAATTGTCGTAGTTGTCGACGCTGCCGAAATTGTGCCACAAGCCCAGCGACACCATTGGAAGCATCAGTCCCGAAGCTCCACACCTGCGGAATCGGGCACTATCATAACGCGACTCGTTCGCTGCATAATCATTCATATTAACGGTCATTTTGTTGATTATTATTCGTATCAGACTCACCCGACGCTGCCTGCGCAGAGGATTTTATGAGCCCTGCCTTGACTGCATAGTAAATAGGTTCGACTTATATGTGTCGTATTATAACAATGTATCGAGATTGTGGGTTGCAATAACTTAACGACCAAATAATTGAGGTATAGTCGCGAAGACTCGTCCGTAGGTCAATCCATCTTCAAAACTGCGAGGAATGCCGACTGCGGCACCTGCACGTTGCCAATCTGACGCATACGCTTCTTGCCTTTCTTCTGTTTTTCGAGCAGTTTGCGCTTACGTGAGATATCGCCGCCGTAACACTTGGCAGTCACATCTTTACGCACCTGCCGCACTGTTTCGCGGGCAATGATTTTGGCACCAATGGCGGCCTGAATGGCAATGTCGAACTGCTGACGCGGTATGAGGTCTTTGAGCTTCTCGCACATCTTGCGCCCGAAATCGTAGGCGTGGTCGGCATAGACCAGCGACGAGAGTGCATCGACCGGCTCACCGTTGAGCAATATATCCAATTTGGCCAAACGGCTCTCTTTGTAGCCCGTCTGATGATAGTCGAACGACGCATATCCGCGCGAGATGCTTTTGAGTTTGTCGTAGAAATCGAAAACAATCTCCGAGAGAGGCATATCGAATGTGATTTCGACGCGGTCGGGGGCAATGAAGACCTGATTGAGCAACGTACCGCGCTTGTCGATGCAGAGCTTCACGACAGCTCCCAAAAACTCGCTTTTGGTAATCACTTCGGCTTTAATGTAGGGCTCTTCAATACGTTCAACCATTGTCGGTTCGGGCAATCCCGAAGGGTTATGAACATCGATTGTTTCACCGCGTTTGGTCGTCACGCGGTAAGAGACGTTGGGGACGGTGGTAATCACGTCCATATCAAATTCGCGGTAGAGGCGCTCCTGAATTATCTCCATATGGAGCAGTCCCAGAAAGCCGCAGCGGAAACCGAACCCGAGCGCCAGCGAACTCTCCGGCTCGTAGGTGAGCGAGGCGTCGTTGAGTTGGAGCTTTTCGAGCGACGAACGCAGGTCTTCGTACTCGTCGGCCTCGACCGGATAGACACCTGCAAAGACCATCGGTTTGACATCTTGGAAACCGGCAACAGCGTGGCTGCAAGGCCTTTCGACGTGGGTAATGGTGTCGCCCACCTTGACCTCTTTCGATATTTTGATACCCGAAATGATGTAGCCCACATCGCCGGCACGTATTTCGTCGCGCGGCGAGAGTTTGAGTTTCAGCACCCCGATTTCGTCGGCATCGTACTCGCTACCCGTATTGAAGAATTTCACGTGCTCACCCGTGCGCAGAGTGCCGTTAAAGACACGGAAATAGGCAATTATGCCGCGGAACGGATTGAATATGGAGTCGAAAATAAGTGCTTGCAGAGGAGCCGCATCGTCGCCTTTTGGTGCAGGCACACGATTGACAATCGCCTCCAAGATAGCATCAACACCCTCGCCTGTGCGGGCCGAAGTGCAAAGAATCTCCTCGCGCGAGCAGCCCAAAAGGTCGACAATCTCGTCCTTAACCTCGTCGACCATAGCCGATTCCATATCAATCTTATTGATGACGGGAATGATTTCGAGGTCGTGTTCCAGAGCCAGATAGAGGTTGGAAATAGTTTGAGCCTGAACGCCTTGCGTTGCATCAACAACCAACAAAGCACCCTCGCAGGAAGCAATGGCGCGCGACACCTCGTAGGAAAAATCGACGTGGCCCGGAGTATCAATCAGATTGAGCGTATAGTTGTTGCCGCCCGAAGCGTATTGCATCTGAATGGCGTGGCTCTTTATGGTGATGCCCTTTTCGCGTTCGAGATCCATATCGTCGAGCACCTGAGCCTGTTGCTCACGGACATCGATTGTGTGGGTCTTCTCAATAAGGCGGTCGGCAAGAGTGCTCTTGCCGTGGTCAATATGCGCAATTATGCAAAAGTTGCGTATGTTTTTCATTCTGCTTCTTAATAGTTCAACCTGCAAAGATAATTATTTTCGCAAAAAAACGCATTGCCTTATCCGATAAACCAATTATTCAAAATTCGCATACAATATTGTTAATATTTACACGTTGTATTTGTGTTTAAGAAAATAATTACTAATTTTGCATCATCTTGATGTATTAAGACTACCCTACATTCGAAAAGCGACCGGACATTAAACACAAGCATAAAATTTATTCACACAAACAATATAAAAATAATCAAGTATGATATCAATTTCAGGTGCTGTTGAAACAGTAATCAAAAAGCGCCCGTTTTTGGAGGGAGCATTGGTCGACGGTTTGGTAAACCTCTCCGCACTGGCCCGTCAGTTGAAACCCGAGATCGAGAAGATGGTCGGCAAAGAGGTGAACGACAGTGCTGTGATTATGGCACTCAATCGTTTGGTTCCGCGTCTTGAAGTAATGTCGGCAATGAAGGTCAAAAAGGTTGTCGAGAACATCGGCGACATCACCGTTCGTTCCAACCTTAACGACTACACCTTCGTCAACTCCTCAACACTATACGACCGTCAGGCCAAATTGTTGGAACAGATCAACGAGATGAAGAACGTCTTCTGCACCTTCTCGCAGGGCATCTACGAGACTACGCTGATTGTTAGCGATTCGGTTGCCCCAATGGTCGACGAAACATTTGCCAAGGAGAGCCTCATTTCGCGCAACAGTTCGCTCTCTCTGATCACTGTCAAGCTGCCGAGCAACAACACCGCCTGCCCGGGCGTCTACTACTACCTCTTCAAGGAGTTGGCTTGGGACAATGTGAATGTGGTCGAGGTCATCAGCACCTCCAACGAGTTCACAATCGTTGTCAGCGACGAGGACATTCAACGTGCATTCTCGATTCTGATGAGTGCCAAACAGAACGGCATCAACGCGACAAGCTTGTAGAAATTCAAAGGTCGTTAAGGTCGTTAAGGTCGTTAAGGTCCTTAAGGTCCTTAAACTGAATTACACCACGAAAAAACCGAGGAAACCGAATGGATTTCTTCGGTTTTTTGTATCTTTGCGAGATTGTATTTCAGAGCAAAAACATAATTCAGCAATATGAACATCTCGTATAATTGGTTGCGCCGTTATTTGAAGAGCGACCTTACCGCCGAAGAGGCTGCCATAATTCTGACCGACATAGGACTCGAAATTGAGGATTTCGAGAAGATCGAAACCATAAAGGGAGGACTGCAAGGCGTTGTTGTGGGCAAGGTACTGACCTGCGCACCCCACCCCGACTCCGACCACCTTCACCTGACGACGGTCGACACGGGTGAGGCCGAGCCGCTCCAAATTGTCTGCGGAGCCGCCAACTGCCGTCAGGGGCTGAAAGTTGTGGTTGCCACCATTGGCGCCGAACTGCACCCGACAGGTTCCGACGAGGAGTTCAAAATCAAGAAGAGCAAAATCCGCGGCGTTGAGTCGTTCGGTATGCTCTGCGCCGAAGACGAGTTGGGCCTCGGCACCGACCACGCCGGCATTATTGAGTTGCCCGAGAGTGCCGTAGTGGGCACCACAGCCAAAGATTATTTCCACATAGAGGACGACTATCTGTTGGGCATAGGGCTGACCCCCAACCGCATAGACGCTGCTTCGCACTACGGAGTGGCACGCGATTTGGCCGCCTACCTGCGCTCCACAGGGCGCAAGGCCGAACTTCTGAAACCCGACATTTCGGCTTGGAAGATTGACCGCCGAGGCCGCACGACTACGGTCAGTGTCGAAAATTCGGAGGCTGCACCGCGCTATGCAGGCGTAAATATTTCGGGCGTACATATCGGCCCGTCGCCAGAGTGGTTGCAAAACTCGCTCCGCGCCATAGGTATCAATCCCAAAAACAATGTGGTCGACGTGACCAACTTTGTACTCCACGAGCTGTGCCAACCGCTCCACTCCTTCGATGCCGACCGCATTGCAGGCGACAAGGTGGTGGTGCGCACCTGCCCCGAAGGGACGAAATTCACCACGCTCGACGGCGTTGAACGCACACTTTCGGCCAACGATTTGATGATTTGCGATGCCGAGAAACCGATGTGTATTGCCGGCGTATTCGGCGGTGCAGATTCGGGCGTGAGCGACTCGACGACCAATGTCTTTCTCGAAAGCGCCTACTTCAATCCCGTTTGGGTTCGCAAGACTGCCAAACGCCACGGACTCTCGACCGATGCTTCGTTCCGTTTCGAGCGCGGCATCGACCCCAACATAACGGTCTATGCACTATGCCGTGCTGCATTGTTAATCAAAGAGTTGGCAGGTGGCGAAATCACGTCGGAGATAACCGACATCTACCCCGCCCCTGTTGCACCTTTCAAGGTCGAAATTGGCTACTCCTATATTAATAAGTTGGTCGGCAAGCCTCTGCCGGCCGAAACCGTCAAAGAGATTCTTCGCGACCTCGAAATAGAGATTACTGCCGAGAGTGCCGATGGGTTGTCGCTGCTTGTGCCGCCCTATCGTGTCGACGTTCAGCGTCCGGCCGACGTGGTGGAGGAGATTCTGCGCATCTATGGTTACAACCAAGTTGAGATTCCCGAGCACCTCTCGTCGACAATCTCCTACGAGCCACGTCCCAATCGCGACCGCCTCATCAACCTCACGGCCGATATGCTCTCGGCCAACGGCTTCACCGAGGTGATGAACAACTCGTTGCAGAAGAGTTCCTACTACGATGCGCAAGAGGGCTTCAAGGCCGAGAACTGCGTGCGCATACTCAATCCGCTCAGTGCCGACCTTGGGGTTATGCGTCAGTCGCTGCTATTCGGGCTGCTCGAAACCGCCGAGCTCAACACCAACCGCAAGTGCGCCGACCTGAAACTCTACGAAGCAGGCAACGTCTACCGCTACGACTCCTCGCGCAAATCCGAAGGCGGATTGGCTCCATACAGCGAGAATTACCGCCTTGCACTGCTGCTCACGGGCGACACACACACTCAGTCGTGGCGCGGCGGCGAGACCAAGAGCGACTTCTTTACGCTCAAATTCTACGCCGAACGCATTTTGAACCGTTTTGGCATCGACATCTACCAACTCCAAACCGAGCCTGCCCAGAGTGAGATATACTCCGAAGGATTCACCGCCTTAATGGGTGGCAAACAGCTCTTCACAATCGGTACCATAGCACCCCAAATACGTCGTATTTTCGACCTGAAAGCCGAGGTTTACTACCTCGATTTCGACTTCGAACTGCTCACCCGCACAACGCGCAAACACAAGATTACCGTCGCCGAGCTGCCAAAGTTCCCCTCGGTACGCCGCGATTTGGCTCTGCTGGTCGACAAGAGCGTAAGTTTCGCACAGTTGCGGCAGATTGCTTTCTCGACCGAGAAAAAACTGCTCAAAGAGGTGACCCTGTTCGATGTCTACGAGGGCAAGAACCTGCCCGAGGGGAAGAAATCCTATGCGCTCGGATTCTTGTTGCAGGACGAATCGAAGACGATGAACGACCAATACATCGACCGCGTGATGCAGAACCTCGTTGGAGCATTTGCCCACCACGCCGGAGCTGCGATAAGGTAATCGTAGACGAGAGTATAATACAAATAAAAGTGGCACCCCGTAAGGAGCGCCACTTTCATTTGTAAAGGTGCCGACTGTTAGTAACGTCCACCACGGTTGAAACCGCCACGGTCGTTGCCGTAACCGCCACCACGGTTGAAACCGCCACGGTTGTAGCCACCACGGTCGCTGTGCTCGGCTTTGGGGCGAGCTACGTTGACAGTCAGGGTTTTGCCCTCGAACTCGATACCATTGGTAGCTTCGATGGCTTTCTGACCCTCTTCGTCGTTGGGCATTTCAACAAAACCGAAGCCGCGTGAGCGACCGGTTTCGCGATCGGTGATGATGTTGGCCGACGAAACTTCGCCGTACTGTGCAAACAATTCGCCAAGGCTCTCGCTCTTGGTTGCGTAATTGATGTTCGAAATGTAAATGTTCATAATTTTTGTTTTGTTTAATTGTAAAAAATTTATCGATGTTATTCGGTTATGCGTGACAATATAGGGCGCAAGAGTTGCGTCCAAAAAAAGAAGAGGGTGCGTCGAGTGTCGAAACGGCTCGATGCAGGGTGTTGCTTAGAAAGCGGAAATTCCTCAAAATCAAAATACAAAATACTTTTTCACTTTTCCCTTTGCCGTCATCGGATTGCCACTGATGCGCTCCGACCCGACGGCTCCAAACAAATAAGTTGATTTCGAGGTCAATTTTGACGATGGTTCCGCAGCTCCAAAGAGGCTTGCGGCGAGAACCAAGGTTAAGATAGATTCAAGAAAAACCCGACTGTTCGAGCCACAAAGATACGATTATTTCTAAAATCCAATCATTTTTTACAAAAAAATGCGAAATTTGCCGTTATGAAAAGCAATTTTACGGTCGAAACAGAGCTACACCCACTCCAACCATTCATTCCCAAGAGCGCACGAATTTTGCTTTTGGGTAGTTTTCCGCCACCTCACGCTCGTTGGAGCATCGAGTTCTACTACCCCAATTTCCAAAACGATATGTGGCGCATCTGGGGTTTGCTCTGCTTTGGCAACAAAGACCACTTCACACTTGCCGAGCGCAAATGCTACGACCGCGAAAAGATTGTCGATTTCTGTGCTACGGCCGGCATAGCGCTCTACGACACAGCCTGCGCCGTGCGCCGCACCAACGGTGATGCGGCCGACAAATTTCTCGAAATAGTCACCCCGACCGACATTGCCGCGCTGCTCGACCGTATGCCCGACTGCCACACCATTGTTGCCACAGGCTCGCTTTCGGCCGAAACCATTGCCCAACGATTTGCCTCGCCGATACCTGCCGCCGCCACCTCGCTGCCTATCGTAGTCGCCGGCCGCAGTGTCGACTTCTGGCGTATGCCCTCCTCGTCGCGTGCCTACCCTATGTCTCTCGAACGTAAAGCCGCCGCCTACGGCCAACTGGCTCACCTGTTAAGGTTGAACTACTAAGTAAGGACGAGCACTCTATTAACTTACAATTATTCGGAACGGAATTTGCTTTTTTCGGTGATGATAAATCACATCATCTATGAAAAAGACATTTTTAATCTGTTTACTATGCCTGCCTGCGTTGCTCCACGCACAGCAGAGCAGGCTACCTAACTCGTGGAGTATCGACTACACCACCGAGGGACTCTACAACGTATCTAATGGTCGTGCCACCTGGATCAACATTCTTGATGCCGGCTTTGTTCAGAGCCTGCCGCTGGGCTTCGAGTTTGAGCTAAACCTACTTTCGGTCAACAATCTGCGTTCCTCGCAAGGACGCGGCGGCGTGACCGATGGGTTGCATATTTTTTCGGACATTGAGGACGAAAGCGTGCCGCTCTCGCTCTTTTTGATGTGTCTGTCGCGCCAAATTGGTGCCGTAACCCTCTACGCAGGTGTGCGCAATCTAAATGCCGACTACTTCGACACTCCGTGGAATTCGGTCTTCACCTCTTCGGTCAACGGGCTCTACCCCTGCATCTCGGCCAACTACCCAATTGCCGACTCGCCACTTTCGGCACTGGCTCTCCACACCGAAATAGCCATCTCAAAGGGTTGGCAGTTGCAAGCATCGCTCTACAACGGGGTGGCTTCGGATAGATGGGACGAGGTGTTTCGGTTCCGCCCAAATCGCGACGGCGTGTTTGTCATCTCGGAGTTGAGCTACGAGGGCTCGGGCGACGACTATTTGGGTAGTTACCGCATCGGCGGCATCTGGGGCAACCCGCTGATTGAATCGGCCAACCGAAAAGAGGTCAAGCGCACGCTTTGGACACTCATTGAGCAACCTTTGTGGCGCGGCGAAGGCAATCGACAGGTGGAACTCATTCTGCACGGCGGCTTGACCCCAAAGAGTGAGTGCGACACCTATTTCGGTGGCGGCGGACTATGGCGCGGAATCACCTGTGACGACGACTATCTCGGCGCAATGTACACTCGGTCAATGCACTCAATGGGCAACGAATCGGCCTACGAACTGACCTACGCCTACCCTGTCGAAGCGGTGACAATCCAAACGGCTCTGCACTATGTGCACTCGCCGCACCACGACAACTTTATCACAATGGTCAAAATGGTCTTTTCGTTGTAAGACCAAAAATGGGAGTGTTTGACCAACTTGTCAGGCACTCCCCAATTTTGAATTTTAATCCGCATCGCGGCTTTTACCTCCTCGCCTGTTTCCACCCCGCTACTATGGTAGCGACGGTGGGGCTTCGTTCGGTGAGCTCGTCCGCACTACGTGTGAACTCGGTTCTTCCTCCTTGCGAGGCATAACAAACAAGTTTGTTCTGCTCTCGCTTCGTTCGTCAGTTGAATTTTGAATTTTGAATTTTGAATAATTATATCTTATGCCGGGCGAACTATACTTCTTCCAAGCCAAACCAACACCAGCCCGAGCAGGAAGCTAAAACCGACGTAGACCAAAAAATAGAGCCAGTTTTTGTTCTGCACCAACAGGTACATATCGTCGGCAAACGAGGAAAAAGTTGTGAAACCTCCACAGAAACCGGTAATCAGAAAGACATTCATCTGCGGCGAGATGAGCTGGGTTTTCTCGGCCAACCCGAAGAATATGCCGATCAGAAAACTACCGACAATGTTGACCGCAAAAGTGCCCCACGGGAATCCCGAGTGCGACACAAAATTGAAAAACTTTCCCGTGAGAAAGCGCAGGCAGGTGCCAATAAAGCCTCCACAACCTGCAATTAGCATTGCTTTTATCATAGACCTAAAAAATGTTTGTTGCTCTCCTAAATCAATAATTATGCCCGAGGCAACCAAAGTGTGGCAAGTATTTTGCAAACAATTAACTCGATTCAACAACAAAATTAATCAAAACAATTTTAATTATGCATTTGACACCGAAAGAGATCGACAAACTGATGTTGCTTTCGCTGGGACAAGTGGCCGAGCGCAGAAAAGCAAAAGGTCTGAAATTGAACTATCCCGAATCGGTTGCCTTTATCACTTCGGCAGCACTTGAAGGTGCGCGAGAGGGGCAAACGGTCGAGGAAGTTATGACTTCAGCAGCCAAGGTACTCACAAAAAAGGACGTTATGGAGGGCGTCGCCGATATGATCGGCTTATTGCAGGTCGAGGCCGTTTTCACCGACGGTTCACGCCTTATCAGTATCCACAATCCTATTAAGTAGCACTCTAAAAACCAAATTCAATGATTGACAACAACACCAAAGCGACCGCCCCACAAGGTACTTACGAGACCCCACAAGGCGTTTTCAGTGGCAAGCCCGACATCGCTTTCAACAATCTGCCGGCTTTCAAACCCGACAAACCGGTAGCCGTAGGTGGCGAGATTCTCTCCGACACCCCTATCGAGTACAACCGTAACCGCAAAACCGTGCGTCTTGTGGTACGCAACACCGGCGACCGCCCCATTCAGGTCGGCTCGCACTTCCACTTCTTAGAGGTGAACCGTTATCTGCTCTTCGACCGCGACAAGGCTTTCGGCTACCACCTCAACATTCCGTCGACAACCGCCATACGTTTCGAACCGGGCGACCAGAAAGAGGTCGAATTGGTGGCTTACAGTGGCAAACGTCGCGTAGTGGGATTCAACGGTCTGGTCAACGGCTATGCAGGAGGCGAAGATTCGCCCACCTACTATCCGATACGAATCAAGGCGCTGGCCAAAATGCGTAAACTGGGTTTCGGACTGATTGATGAGGCCGAGGCCGAAAAAAATTTCAAACCAACCGATAACGCAAAAAACAAAAAACAGTAGCGATGGCAACAATTACAAGACAAGAGTACAACAATCTCTACGGCCCCACAGTAGGCGACCGCATTCGTCTGGCCGATAGTGATTTATATATCGAAATTGAGCGCGATATGCGCACCCCTCTGGGCGACGAGGTAATCTATGGCGGCGGCAAAACCCTGCGCGACGGTATGGGATTGGCCAACACAATGACCGGTGCCGAAGGTTCGCTCGACACGGTTATCACCAATGTGACGGTTCTCGACCCCGTTCTCGGCGTAGTCAAAGCCGACGTGGGCATCAAAAACGGCCGCATTGCCGGCATAGGCAAGGCAGGCAACCCCAACATTATGCCCGACGTACACCCCGACTTGGTGACCGGCGCATCGACCGACGCAATTTCGGGTGAGCACCTGATTCTGACCGCCGCCGGTATAGACGGCCACGTGCACTACGTTTCGCCACAGCAGGCCTATGCTTCGCTCTCGAACGGTATAACCACTCTCATTGGCGGTGGCTTAGGCCCCACCGACGGTACCAACGGCACCACAATCACTTCGGGTGCTTGGAATCTCGAACGTATGCTTCAATCGGTCGAAGGGTTGCCCGTCAATATGGGCTTCTTGGGCAAGGGCAACTGCTCGGTAGCCGGCCCCGTCGAGGAGCAACTTGCAGCAGGTGCTTGCGGTTTGAAAATCCACGAGGACTGGGGTTCAACGCCCGCAGCCATACGCAACGCGCTGGGTGTAGCCGACCGTTACGACGTACAGGTGGCAATTCACACCGACACGCTCAACGAGGGCGGTTATGTTGAAGACACCATTGCCGCATTCGACGGTCGTACAATCCACACCTACCACACCGAGGGTGCAGGCGGCGGACACGCGCCCGACCTTTTGAAGGTTGCCTCGATGCCCAACGTGCTCCCCTCGTCGACCAACCCCACGCTACCCTATGGCATCAACTCGCAGGCCGAGCTCTTCGATATGATTATGGTGTGCCACAATCTGAACCCGAAGATTCCCTCCGACGTAGCCTTTGCCGAGAGCCGCGTAAGGCCCGAAACACAGGCTGCCGAGAACGTTCTGCACGATTTGGGCGTAATCTCGATGGTTTCGTCCGATTCGCAGGCTATGGGCCGCGTAGGCGAATCGTTTATGCGCGCCTTCCAAATGGCCTCCTATATGAAAAATGTCAGAGGTCGTCTGCCCGAAGATTCCGATCGCAACGACAACTTCCGCGTGTTGCGCTATCTGGCCAAAATCACCATCAATCTGGCCGTAACTTACGGTATCTCGGACTGGTTGGGTTCGGTTGAGAAGGGCAAAATCGCCGATTTGGTGCTTTGGGAGCCTGCCTTGTTTGGCACCAAACCCAAAATGGTCATCAAGGGCGGTCTGATCAACTGGGCCAATATGGGTGACCCCAACGCCTCGCTGCCCACGCCGCAACCGATGTATATGCGTCCGATGTTCGGTGCTTTCGGCAGCGCAATGCAAAAGAGTTGCATCTCGTTCGTTTCGAACGCAGCCATTCAGAACTGCATCAAGGAGCGCTATTGCCTCGAACGTATGGTTCTGCCCGTACGCCGCACCCGCCAGCTGACCAAGTTCAATATGGTTCGCAACAACGCGATGCCCTCGATTGAGGTCAATCCCGAGACGTTCCAAGTCACAGTCGACGGCTACCCGATAGCCATCAAGCCTGCCAAGAGTTTCCCGATGGCACAACTTCACTGGTTCAGTTAGAGCCGTCGGACGATGAAGATTTTTGGCAAAGCCGAAGGCAACATCTACTCCCCCGAGTGGAACAAGCGGCTCAATAAGGCGCATATCGAATTTGTCGACCTCGACAGTTGGAATGCCCAAAAGAGCCGCTTGACGGCCACCGGAAGCGAGGGAGGCGAATATGCCATAGCACTCGAACGTGGCGACAAGCTCCACGACGGCGATGTGCTCCACTACTCCGAAGACAACAATAGTGCGGTTGTGGTACGCATCAATCTAAACGATGTGATGGTAGTCGACCTCGAAGGTCTGTTGAAATTCGAACCGTCGAAAGCCGTTGCAACGGCAATCGAACTGGGTCACGCCATAGGCAATCAGCACTGGCCTGCCGTGGTCAGAGGGCGTACGCTATACGTGCCGCTGACGGTCGACCGCCGAGTGATGTCGAGCGTAATGGAGACCCACGCAATCGAGGGAATAAAGTATAGTTTTCAGCAAGGTAACGAAGTCGTTCCCTATCTCACCCCGAGCGAGATACGCAGCCTGTTCGGAGGTGCCGAACATCGTTCGGAACATCACCACGAAAAAGAGTATGCAACCAACCGAAAATGACCACTCGGCCGAGCGCATAATGCGTCTTCTGGAATTTACCGACTCGACACTGCCGGTCGGTTCGTTCTCGTTTTCGATTGGGCTTGAAAGTGCCGTAGTCGAGGGCGTGGTCCACGACGAAACAACGCTCGAAGAGTTCACCGCTGCCGCCGCGCACGCGGCTGCCACCTCCGACGCGGTAGGGGCAATAGCGGCCTACCGCGCCTTTCGTAGCGGCCAAATGCGCGAGCTAAGGCGTGCCGACCGATGTATAGTGCAGTCGAAACCCAATGCCGAGCGCCGGCGGCAGTCGTTGCTTATGGGCCATAAGCTCGCGTCGCTTGCCTCGCGCATTCTTGACGACAACCCGACAGCCAAAGCTTGGCTCGACGAGGTCGCCGTGAGCCGCACAAGAGGCAGTTATGCAGCCGTTCAAGGGGTGGTTTTTGCCGCTTGCGGAATCTCGGAGCGCGCTCTTTTCTGCTCACACCAGTATGGCGTGATCTCAACCATTCTCAACGCCGCACTGCGCATAATGAAGATCTCGCACTACCAAACTCAGGAGATTCTCTACCGCCTCGGTGCCAACTGCGACCAACTCTACAAGCAGGTCGAAGAGATGACACTCGACGAGATACACTCCTTCTCACCCGAGGCCGACCTGCTGGCCGCCCTGCACGAAAAGGGTACAAGCAGAATGTTTATGAACTAATTTGTTGATTTCTTGAAATGAAACAGAGTTGCAGAATAGGTGTCGGCGGACCGGTAGGTTCGGGCAAAACGGCAATGATTGAGGCCATTGTGCCACATTTACTAAGCCGAGGCTTGCAGGTTTTGGTAATCACCAACGACATTGTCACCACCGAAGACGCCAAACACGTGCGCCGCATCTTGAAAGGCATTCTTGCCGAAGAGCGCATCATCGGGGTCGAAACGGGCGCCTGTCCCCACACGGCCGTGCGCGAAGACCCCTCGATGAATCTGGCTGCCGTCGAGGAGATGGAGCAGCGCTTCCCCGATACCGACGTGATTCTGATTGAGTCGGGCGGCGACAATCTGACCCTTACGTTCAGTCCGGCGCTGGTCGACTTCTTTATCTACGTCATCGATGTTGCCGCAGGCGACAAGATTCCGCGCAAAGACGGCCCGGGCATCTCCTACTCCGACATTTTGGTCATCAACAAGACCGACCTTGCGCCCTACGTGCGCGCCGACTTGGAGGTGATGCGCCGCGACACAATAGAGATGCGTCACGGGCGTCCATTCATCTTCACCAACTGTTTTACGGGCGAAGGAATCGCCACGCTGGTCGATATGATTGAGAGTATGGCACTCTTCGATATGGTCAAAAAGGAGGCAACTCTATGACCGCCACAACATTGCCGCGCGAACTCCGCCCACTGGTCAGCCACTCGCCGGTAGTCGAAACGCTCTCGGAGAGCAAACGAGGTTGCCTGCGTATGGGTTTTGAGCTCGACAGCGAGGGGCGCAGCATACTGCGCGACCTCTATCGCCGTGCGCCCATAATTGTACAGCAGGCGCTCTACTTCGACGAGCAGATGCCCCAGATGCCGTGCGTCTACATTCTCTCGTCGGGAGGACCCAACATCGACGGCGACCGCTACGAGCAGACTATCGAATTGGCGCGCGGAGCCTACGCCCACATCTCGACCGGTGCAGCCACCAAGTTGGCCGAGATGACCAACGACTACTCGGCTATGCGGCAACACTTCCGCGTCGAGGAAGATGGCTACCTCGAATATCTGCCCGAGCCTACCATTCCGTGCCGACACACACGTTTCAGCAGCGAGACGCTCCTGACGGTTGCACCCTCGGCGACGGTGGTCTATGCCGAAATCTACACCTGCGGCCGCAAATACTCGGGCGAGCGATTCGTCTACGACCTGCTATCGGTCACCAACCGCATCGAGCGCACCGACTCGACACCGCTTTTCCGCGAAAAATTTGTAATCAAACCCTACGACCGGCAACCACAAAGCGTCGGCATTATGGGCGACTACGACCACTTTGCCAACGTTGTGGTAGCCACTCCACCCGACAAGGCCGAACGTATCTACGAGCGTACCGAGGCCTTCATCGACCACCAGCGCTCGCTGGCAGCCGCAATCACCCGACTGCCCGAAGAGTGCGGGTCATTGCTGTCCCATTAAAGTTCAATACTGTTCTTTGAAATTATTGAAATATAGTTAGTTGCACTGGTTTTGATTGTGCGACGATTTGAATTTGTAGATTTGCGTTTAATAAGTAATTACGCATATGCACAAAGACAAATACGTTTTCGCACAATTGGTTTCATTTCTCGACAATGATAAATTTCGGCGTATCGTTGCCAAGTACGAGGGCGACAAATACATCAAACATTTCACCTGTTGGAACCAGTTGCTTGCGTTGATGTTCGGGCAACTTTCGGCTCGCGAAAGTCTGCGCGATTTGGTCGTTGCACTCGATGCTCATCACTCGAAATGTTACCATTTGGGAATGGGTAAAAATGTGTCGAAATCGTCGCTTGCACGAGCCAATCAAGACCGAGATTATCGCATCTTCGAGGAGTTTGCCTATTACCTGATTGACCAAGCAAGACACAAACGTGTAACCTCAATTTTTAGGCTCGACGGCCACGTCTATGCGTTCGATTCCACGACCATTGACCTCTGCCTTTCGGTGTTTTGGTGGGCAAAGTTTCGCAAACGCAAAGGCGGCATCAAAGTGCATACGCTCTATGATGTCGAAACCCAAGTGCCTGCATTCTTTCACATCACCACCGCATCGGTTCACGACAGTCGGGCTATGTGCGAGATTCCTTATGAATCAGGCTCTTATTACATCTTCGATCGTGCTTACAACAACTTCAAGGAGTTGTTTCGCATTGCTCAAATAGAAGCCTTTTTTGTAATTAGAGCCAAACGGAATCTGCAAGCCAAAGTGGTAAAATGGAAACGCAGATTGCCCAAAAATGTACTCTCCGACACGACGGTTTCGCTAACGGGTTACTATCCGAAACACTACTATCCCGAGCCGTTGCGGTTAGTTCGATTTTGGGACGATGAGCAACAGCGAGAGTTTGTTTTTCTGACCAATGCGATGTCCATATCGGCACTACAAGTAGCCGAGTTGTACAAGAACCGTTGGCAGATCGAGCTCTTCTTCAAGTGGCTAAAACAGCACCTGCGAATCAAACGATTTTGGGGTACATCGGAGAATGCCGTGAAGATACAAATCTACTCGGCGGTGAGTGCTTATTGCTTGGTGGCAATACTGCAACACGACCTTGAAATCGACCGAACGACATACGAAGTATTGCAGATATTGAGCATCTCGCTGACCGACAAAACACCAATTCGTGACCTCTTCAACAAAACTAATTTTCAATATAACAAAGAACCTTTTGACCTTAATGAGCCAAATTTGTTTAATTTTTAATCGTCCCTAATTTTTATGGGACACTAATGAGTGCGGGTTGCAATACAAAGTGCTCGGACGCGAAACCGAACCCGTCAAACGGCTCGTCAGGGCGTTCTGTTCGATTGTACGTCAAGAGGTTAAAGGCAAACCTCTCTTCGACGAGTTCCCTTGGAGATAGAATTATTAAAATATTCATAAAATTACTAAAATAATTTAATATTATGGCACAACAGAGCACGGTTGCAGCTACGCAACCTGTCGAAAAGACAAATTTTATCATCACTTTGCTGCGAGGTGCAGGTCAGGTGATGTTTCAGGGCAACGCTTGGACGGGGTTGTTCTTTCTGATTGGAATATTTTGGGGTTCCTATGCCACCGGCAACGTATTGGTTGCGTGGGGTTCGGTTTTGGGACTGGTCACTTCCACCGTAACGGGTTACATTCTTGGGCTGCCCCACACCGACGGCAAGCAGGGGCTGTGGGGTTTCAACGGCATTTTGGTCGGTTGCGCATTCCCAACCTTTTTGGGCAGCACCCTTTGGATGTGGTTGGCTTTGATAATGTGCGCCGCAATGACCACCTGGGTTCGTACCGGACTGAACAACGTAATGGCGCCGTGGAAGGTCAATTCGTTCACCTTTACTTTTGTGTTGAGCACGTGGATATTCCTCTTGGCTGCACGCGTTATGAAGGGCATACCGGTCGAACTCTCCGTTCCGGCGCTACCCATAGAACTCTTCAAGACCGCCGACGGACTTCACTTTGTCGACTTGGTAGTTTGGTGGTTGAAAGGGGTTGCACAGGTCTTTTTGGTCGACAACTGGGTTACCGGCGCACTCTTTCTGATAGGTTTGGCCTGCTCCAATTGGTGGTCGGTGCTATGGGCTGCATTCGCTTCGGCCGTTTCGCTATTTGTGATTTTGGTTCTCAGAGGCCCTGCCACCGACATAGCCGAGGGACTCTACGGTTTCAGCGCCGTGCTGACCGGCATTGCATTGGGTTCGATATTCTACAAACCCTCGTGGCGTTCGGCTCTATGGGCATTTGTGGGAGTCATAGCAACCGTCTTTGTGCAGGCGTGGTTGAATCTTTGCCTCGAACCATTGGGGTTACCGGCTTTGACAGGCCCGTTCTGCATCACCACGTGGCTGTTCCTGCTGCCGCTGCTCAAATTCAAGTCGAAAGAGGATATTGACCACTCCAAATGGGATCATAGGAAATTCAAAATTAAAAATTCATAATTCAAAATTAAATAGCCAACAGTTTTTCCATTAAACATTAAACACTTGTATTATGCATATGTCCGATGCTCTCGTTTCGCCTGCGGTGGCCGCTGTTGCAGCAGCGGCAGCCGTGGCGCTTGTAGCGGTAGGCGTCCGAAAGGTTAGCCGCTCCAACAACGAACGTAATATGATACCCATAATGGGCGTTATGGGAGCCTTTGTTTTCGCTGCACAGATGCTCAACTTTGCCTTGCCGGGCACAGGTTCGAGCGGACACATTGTTGGCGGCATACTGCTTGCCGCCGTACTGGGGCCGTGGGCGGCCTACCTGACGTTGACCTCGGTGCTACTGCTTCAAGCGCTCGTCTTTGCCGACGGCGGTCTGATGGCCTTGGGGTGCAACATATTCAATATGGGGGCTATGGCCTGTCTGGTGGCCTATCCGCTCGTGTTCCGTCCGATAGTGCGCAAGGGGGCACGGATTGGGCGAATAATGCTTGCCTCGGTGCTTGCCTCAACGCTGGGACTGGTATTGGGCGCTTCGGCCGTAACCTTCGAGACCGAGCTGTCGGGCATTACGGCGCTCCCAACCATTGGTTTTCTGGGATTTATGGTGCCCATACACATAGTAATAGGCATTTTGGAGGGCGTTGCCACAGGCGCTGTTTTGAGCTTCGTTTGGCGTGCAAAGCCCGATTTGATTGAGGCAGCGGCCGACACCAACCCGGGCGGCCGAAGTTTGAATCGCGTATTGGCCGTAATATTGCTGTCGGCACTCTTGGCCGGCGGAGCGCTGAGCCTTGCGGCATCGAGCGACCCCGACGGATTGGAGTGGTCAATAGAGCGTGTTGCAGGCACTGCGGAGTTGGAAGCGCCTGCGACCGAAGCACACGAAATTGCCGCCAAGGTGCAGGATTCGACTGCGCTGATGCCCGACTATGAGCGCACCTCGCTTGCCGGCATAGTGGGTTGCGGAGTCATTGTGCTTGCCGCCGCAGGTGTGGCCACACTGCGACGCTCCCGCCGACGCAGATGAACGACCGATTCGAACGGCGGCTGACCGACACGGCAGCGTCGACCAACGAAGAGGTTGGCAGCGCGTCGGCGATTGATACGCGCTCGGCTGATAGTCACCGTCGTCTATTTGGCCACGATGCTGTCGTTGCGGCTGACCGATGTTGCCGACCTGTTGTTGTTTGCACTCTACCCCATTGCGGCCGCGCCGCGAGGTAGCTACGGGCGGTTGCTGAGGCGTTCGCTCGTGGCGCTTCCGTTTGCCGCAGCGGTAGGCTTGTTCAATCCCATATTCGACCGTGAACCACTGCGCATTGCGGCCGAAATCACCGTCGGTCGGGGTTGGGTAACACTCTTCTCGATTCTGCTGCGCGGTATGATGTCGGTTCAGGCGGTATTGCTGCTCATTGGGCAGTCGGGCTTCCTGGAGGTGTGCCGTGCAATGGGACGTCTGGGCGTGCCGTCGATTATGACTTCGCAGTTGCTGTTTGTCTATCGCTACATATTTGTAGTCACTGCCGACAGCGCCGCGCTGAAACGCTCGGTCGATTCGCGGCGTGGCTCACGAGGAGCATTGCCCTTGAAGTTGTGGGGCGTGGTAATCGGGCAGTTGCTGTTGCGTTCGCTCGAACGGGCCGAAAGAATCGGTGCGGCAATGCAGGCGCGCGGATTCGACGGACGATTTCGCCAGTTGCGCCTACGAAAGTGGAGCGGCAACGATACCGCCTACACCGTAGCACTCTCGCTGCTGTTTATTACGGTGCGTGTGTTGCACCCGTCAAGATTGTTTGTGTTATGAGCCACCACTACATTAATTTCTGCAATGTCGGATACAGCTACCCCGACGGTCATCGTGCACTCGCAGGGGTGTCGTTCCGCATTGGTCACGGCGAAAAGGTGGCTGTCATAGGGCCAAACGGTGCAGGCAAATCGACCTTGATGTTGCTTCTGGACGGATTGCTGCTGCCAACCGAAGGGAGCATCTGCATAGGCGGCATAGAGGTCGAACGGAGCACTCTGAAACTCATACGCCAATCGGTCGGGATAGTGTTTCAGAACCCCGACGACCAACTATTTATGCCCACAGTCGAGGAGGACGTGGCATTCGGGCCTCTCAATATGGGGTTGCCGCCCGAGCAGGTCGAACAGCGTGTCACCGAGGCGCTGGCCTGCGTGGGAATCGAAGAGTTGCGTCACCGCGCACCCTACCGGCTTTCGGGCGGCGAGAAACGGCGTGCCGCAATCGCCACCGTACTCTCAATGCAGCCCTCGGTGTTGGTTATGGACGAGCCGACCGCGGGACTTGATCCCGAAGCACGCCGCCAAATAATAGAACTGTTGAAGCAATTCGACCACACCTGCCTCGTTGCGACCCACGATATGGAGTTTGCCGAGGAGGTATGCACACGCTATCTGACACTTAACAAAGGACGTACCGAGGAATCGCCCCTCAGGGTTCACTCCTCGTAGATAAGGTATTTTTGCCTTTTAAGTTTGAAATTCTCAACCTCACTCTGCCACTGCTGCTTGATTTCGTCGGCGGTGAACCCCATAACAATCATATCGCGCACATAGCCTGTACCGAAGAGGGAGTCGAGGTATGGGCTAAAAAAACGGTCGTCGCCACCCATTCGTTCGAAACAGTCGACCAGATAGTTCAAATCTATTCCGCGCGAAATAATCGAATCGACAGGCGGCTCGGAACGCAGGTCGATACCTCGGCACAACTCGCCCTCGCAAGGAGGCTTGCGAGCGCCGATGCGTTCCTGCGGAGTGAACCGAAACTCGCCGTCGAGCTTGGGGTGCCCCACCACCTCGAAAGGCCAATCGGTACCGCGCCCCACACTCATAGGTGTGGCCTCAAAGTAGCAGAGCGACGGGTAGAGGTATATGGAACGCATTGTCGGCAGGTTGGGCGACGGGGCTATTGGCAGGGTGTAGCGCATCGAACGGCGGTAGTCGAGGCAGGGTACAACCATCAGAGGGCATCGACGGCCCTCTTCGAGCCACCCTTCGCCGTTTATCATACGTGCCACCTCGCCCAACGTCATACCGTAGACCACCGGAACAGGCACTATTCCCACAAAAGAGCGGTATGTTGGGTTCAATACGGGGCCGTCGACAGTCATAGAGTTTGGGTTTGGGCGGTCGAGGATAATCATCGGGGTCGAGGTATCGGCACAGGCCTGCATCATACAGTAGAGCGACGAGAGGTAGGTATAAAACCTCACGCCCACATCTTGTATATCGACCAGAATCACATCGGTTTTGAATACGTCGTTGCGACGCGGAATGCGGTTTCGGCCATAGAGCGAAACAATTTCGATTCCGGTGTAGGCATCGCGCGACGATAGAATCTTCTCGCCGGCACTCTGGGTGCCGCGGAAACCGTGTTCGGGAGCAAAAATCACGGTCACGTTGACCCCCGAATTAACGAGCGTATCGACAATATGGGTATTGCCGATCACTCCCGTGTGGTTGGTCAGTATGCCGACACGCTTACCCAACAGCAGTTCGATGTAGTCGGGAATACGTTCGTCGGCAGGGGTAATGCGCGGCATAGCGCTTTGAGCCGACAGAACCCAAACCGTCGACAAAGAGCATAGAAATATGAAAAAACGTTTCATCGACTTTCCGATAATCGTTACAAATTTAGATTATTTTTGTCAAATAGGCTATCTTTGCACCAACAAACGGCAACAAATAATGCAAAACAAGAAACTCGAAGCAACCCAACGATTGCTCGATACGATGGATACTCTGCGCGAGAAGTGTCCGTGGGATCGCCAGCAGACCTTCCATTCGCTGCGCAACAACACCATTGAAGAGACCTTCGAACTGGTCGACGCCATAACCGACGGTCAGATGGACAACATTCGCGAAGAGCTGGGCGACGTACTGCTCCACATCGTATTCTACTCGAAGATGGCCGAGGAGCAGGGCGCGTTCGATTTTGCCGACGTGTGCAACTACCTGTGCGACAAACTCGTCTACCGTCACCCACACGTCTATGGCGACGTTTCGGCCGACAGCCCCGAGCAGGTCATTCACAACTGGGAGATGCTCAAACTCAAAGAGAAAGCCAAAAAGGAGCGCAAGTCCTCGGGCGGGGTTTTGAGCGGCGTTCCGCGCTCGCTGCCTGCAATGGTCAAGGCCTACCGCATAGGTCAAAAAGCCGCCTCGGCAGGGTTCGACTGGCACAAGAAGGAAGATGTTTGGGACAAGGTCAAAGAGGAGGTCTTGGAGGTTGAGAACGAAATCAAAAAGGGCAACCGCGACTGCACCGAGCAGGAGGTTGGCGACCTGCTCTTCTCGATTGTCAATATGTCGAGGCTCTACGGCATCGACCCCGAAAATGCGCTCGAACTGACCAACAAGAAGTTCATCAACCGCTTCCGCCACATCGAAGAGGGTGCCGCCAAAGAGGGCAAATCGCTCGGCGATATCGATTCCGACCGTATGGAGGAGTTGTGGCAAGAGGCCAAAACGGACGAAAAAGCGGCCGCCAAAGAGCAGTAATCCGATTAATTGTCATATATTTGCAGCAAGGAGAGTACAGAGTAAAAGCTACTCGATGAAAAACAAGACACTATACCGCAAGATAGCCGTCAACGCTTTGATTTCGATTGTCATTTCGCTGATGGTCAACTTCTCCTATTTTGTCTTTATGGCGCTTGCTCCCTCGTCGTCGCAGGGTGCCGCCGAGCCGTCGCGTCCCCAGACCGCCGTTGAGAGCAGCTCACAAACTGCTCAGCCCCACACCCCTACCGAAAAGATTGCCCGACGCATAGTGGTCGACTCGTTGCAGAACGAAGTGGTCATTCGCGAGGAGAATATGGGACGTTTGGGTCGCGGACAACGTCACAACCCAATGGCAGGCCGACGCGGACGGCTGTTTGTTGTGGTCGACACGCTCTACTACTTCGCCGTGTCGCTCGTGTTGCTCTGCACAATGACTTTCGGGGTCGAAAAACGCCGCCGAGGCTACGCCTTGCGGTTGGCCACCGCACTGTTGATGTGCGTGCTGTTTTACCTGATTGCGCCACAAATGACGTGGTCGGGCCGCTGGGTAATCACTGCCAACGCCCACCCCTTCAACCCGATGCTGCTGCTGAAAGTGTCGATCGTTTTTGCCGTCGCAGCACTCTACGGCAAGATCTACGAGCTGCTCTTCCGCAACCAATCGATGGCCGTTGAGAACGAACAGCTCAAAAACGAAAACCTCACCTCGCAATACAATATGCTCGTCGGACAGGTCAACCCCCACTTTCTGTTCAACTCGCTCTCGTCACTCTCGATGCTGGTGCGCGAGGAGAAGCGCGACGACGCACTATGCTACATCGACCGTATGGCCGACACCTACCGCTACATCATTCAGGAGGGCGATCGCAACCTCACCACGCTCGATGAGGAGTTGCGATTCTTGGAGTCCTACAAATATCTTTTGGAGGTGCGCTACGAGGGTAAACTCTTCTTCGACATCGTGGTCGACGAGAGTTGCCGCAACTCGCTGCTGCCGCCGCTCTCGATTCAGCCGTTGGTCGAAAATGCCGTCAAGCACAACACCATAACCAACGCCAAACCGCTGACGGTAAGGATTTTTACCGCTGACGACTATCTGGTGGTTTCGAACACCGTCTGCCGTAAGATTGAACCCGAAACTGTCGGCACGGGCATAGGGCTCAAAAACCTCGCCCGCCGCTACCGACTGCTCAGCGGCAAAGAGATTGTTGTCGAAGCCGGCACCAAAGAGTTCACCGTCAAACTGCCCATCACACGACCACAATGAGAGCCGTAATAATAGAGGACGAAACCGCTGCTGCGCTAAACCTCAAAGTACTGTTGGCCACATCGTTTGCCGAAATAGAGGTTGTTGCCACGTTGGAGAGTATAGCCGACACGGTGGAGTGGTTCGGCCGCAACCGGTCACCCGATTTGGCCTTTATGGACATTCACCTTGCCGACGGCAACGCCTTCAAAATCTTCGACCTCACACGCATCGAGTGCCCCATAGTATTCACCACCGCCTACGACCGTTACGCGCTCGACGCATTCCGCGTCAACAGCATCGACTATCTGCTTAAACCCATAAAGGAGTCCGACCTGCGTCGTGCCGTCGACAAGTTGCGTCGGCTGGCCGGCTCGGAGCGCGACGACTACTCTGAGCGCGTGCGCCGTATGGCAGTGCATCAGAACTGCAAGAGCCTGCTGGTTCACGTCAAAGACCGCATCATTCCACTGTGTGCCGAGGAGATTGCCTTTTTCCACACCTCCGACGAAAGGGTTACGGTTACCACCACAAACGGTCTGTGCTACCCCGTCGACCGTACTTTGGAAGTGCTCTCGGCCGAGCTCTCGGCCAACGACTTCTTCCGTGCCAACCGTCAGTTCATAGTCTCTCGCCGCGCCATACGCGACATCTCGGTTTGGTTCGGCAGCCGCCTTGCCATCAACCTCTCGGTCGATACGCCCGAGCGCATCATCATCAGCAAAGCCCGCACCGGCGAGTTCAAACAGTGGCTCACCGCAGGAGCAGAAGGGTGAGAAATTCAAAATTAAGAATTCAAAATTCAAAATTAAATTGGCCCCTTTGGTCCCTTTCGCCCCTTTGGCCTCTTTGGTCCCTTTGGCCTCTTTGGTCCCTTTGGCCACTATTTGACCCTTCGTTTAAGTCGTTTCACCCCCAATTTTGGCCGTTTCACCCGAGCGGCTGCACAAGCCTGTTACCTTATTATTTACTTTTGTCTCGGAAAACAAACGTATAATCACTTATAATTCAAAAAACAATGAGAACAATTCTGAAACTCTCGCTCGCAGCTTGTGCAGCCCTCACAATGGTTTCGTGCTGCGGAAACGGACAACCCGAATGTAAATTTTCGGCCAAGGACTACGCCGAAAAGAAGACCTCGCGTCTGAACGACATCGTATCGCTCGACTCGAAACAAGAGAAAGAGGTCTACAATCTCTATCTTGCTCAGGCCAAAACCATTGGAAAAATAATCAAAGAGGCCACAGCCGAAGCCCCAAAAGGAGATAGACCACGTCGCGGTAAGGGCGAGTGTCCCAAAGGTCAGAAAGCCGAGTGCGGCAAGCCCTGCGGTCAAAAAGCAGAGTGCGGACGTGGCGAGTGCCCCAAAGGCGACAAACCCTGCTGCAAAGCTATGAAGCCCAATCATCACTCCCGCTCGATAGTCAGCCCCGAAGAGAGGAAAGCGTTGACCGACAAAATCAATGCCCTGCTGACCCCGGAACAGGTCGAGAAACTCAATGCACATCGCGCCACCCGCCCCTCGTGCCCCAATATTCCGGCACAGGAGCAGGCCGCTCAAAGCGCCGAATAGCCTCCTACCCCATTTCACAGGTTAAGTAAAAAAGGTTACAAAAAGTTTATCAGTTTCTGTTCAACACAATGAAAAAATTAATCTGGTCGTTATGTTGCCTCTTTGCGGCGACAGCAATCCTCTCGGCTCAAAACAACGGCGGAGTCAAGGCAACACTCGTTGATGCCACAACCGACGAGCCTGTACTTGGAGCAGTGGTTGAGTTGGTCAACGCAAAGAGCAATGCAGCCAAACAGTGGACCTCGGGCTACAAAGGCGTAATTGATGCAAAACCACTTGCTGCCGGAACCTACAATATGACTATCACCTATCTCGGTTACAAGGACTACACCAAAGAGGTGAAAGTCGGCAACCAAACCCTTGATTTGGGCAAGATCAGGCTCGAACAAGACGTCAAGGTGATCGATGCCATTAAGGTCGAAGCGATGGTGCGCACCTCGCAAAAGGGCGACACGGTATCGTACAACGCCGCCGCATTCAAGGTGTCGCGCGATGCCGATGCCGAGGGTCTTTTGGCCAAGATGCCCGGCATCACAATCAATAACGACGGCACCGTGACGGCCAAGGGCGAAACCGTTCAGAAGGTCTTTGTCGACGGCAAAGAGTTCTTCGGCGACGACGTTTCGACCACCATAAAGACCATTCCGGCCGAGATGGTCAACAAGATTGAGGTCTACAACAAACTTAGCGACCGCGCCGAGTTCACCGGTTTGGACGACGGCGAGGGCTATATGGCAATCAACATTGTCACCCACCTCGACAAGCGCAGCGGCAAATTCGGAAAACTCTACGGCAGCTACGGCATTCCCGACAAATACATCGCCGGCGGTAACGTCAACCTGTTCAGTGGCGACCAAAAGATATCGATCATCGGTTTGGCCAACAACATCAACCAGACCAACTTCTCGTTCGAAGATATTGTTGGCGCAACAACGTCGGGCGCTTCGGCACGCTCAGGTTCGAGCGGTATGATGGGCGGCGGTTTTGGCTCGGCGCGCAAATTTATGGTTCGTCCGCAGGACGGTATCTCGACCGTGCAGTCGATAGGCCTCAACTACTCCAACACGTGGAACAAGAAATTGGAGTTGCAGGGCAGCTACTTCTTCAACCACACCGCAAACGAGAACAATCAGACCGTCGACCGCACCACCTATACGGGTACCGACTACACCCAGCTCTACAACTCGGAGGGCAACAGCACGTCGAACAACTACAACCACCGTATGAACATCTTGCTCGACTACAAACTCTCCGATGCGCAGTCGATACGTCTGAGGGCAAACTACTCGATTCAGGACTACGAAATCCGTGGCACCACCAATTCTACGACAATGAATGGCACCACAAACCTCGTTTCAAAGGAGCAGTCGCAAAAGACCAACAACAACTCGGTCGGAACTTACGGTACGGTTAACCTGCTCTACCGTGCCAAATTGGGCAAACCCGGGCGCACGCTGACAATCCACAGCCGTTACCGCTGGAACGACACCGATGCAAGCAACAATCCGCAGTATGCCTACACTATTTTTGCCACCCAACCCTCCGACTCGACATATTCGCAGCTTATCGACCGTCTGTCGAACAGCCGCACGATTACGGCAATTGCAACCTACACCGAACCTTTGAGCCAAAAGGCGCAACTGAGTTTGGAGTACCGCCTGCAATACCGCGACCAAGATCAGGACAAAAAGACTCAGGTCTCGTACAACGGTGCCGACTACGTGCTCAACACCCTTTTGAGCAATGTTTCGAAGAGCGGTTACCTGACCCAGTCAATCGGCCCGGGATTCAACTTCTCGTCGGGTGCAACGCGCATCTCGGCCGAGGTTAAATATCAGCGTTCGTCGCTCGACAACAGCCAAACTTTGCCCACAAGCAGCCAGGTCAACTACTCATTCAACAACGTTGTCTACGGACTTATGTCGAACATCAACTTCGACTCGGCCAACGCTCTGCGCATTATGGCTCATTCCGACATCAATGAGCCGTCGATAAGTCAGTTGCAGGACGCCGTATCGCTGAGCGGCAACTCGTGGACGGCCGGCAATCCCGACCTCAAACCGAGCTATTCGCACCGACTGATGGCCTTCTACACCAATACCGATGTGGTCAAAGGACGCACCTTTATGCTGATGGGTGGCATTATGGCCGACACCAAGTCGATAGTCAACAACTACTATTACAACACAAGCGCTACGGAGAGTATGGTCGTGCCCGGAACCGGCATCACGCTCGGCGTGGGCGACAACTACTCGCAGTACATCAACCACAGCGGCACCGACAAATGGCAGCTGATGAGCAATATCAGTTACGGTTTTCCGGTGAAATTTCTCAAAAGCAACTTCACCATTAACGGCGGAGTTTCGATGTCGCAGAGCCCAAGCTACATCAACGGCAACCTCAACACTATGAACGGCACCTATTTCAACGGCGGCGTACAGGTGGGCAGCAACATCTCCGAGAATGTCGATTTCAGGGTGAACTACAACGCAAGTTACAACATCAACAAAAACCAGTCGCAGGTGCTCTCGCAGGACAACACCTATTTCAGCCAACTCGCTTCGGCCGAAATCAAATGGGTTATCTGGAAAGGCATCACGCTGACTGCCAACGGGTCGTACAACCAATACAAAGGCATCACCGACTCTTATAACGAAGAGATTCTGCTTGCAAATGCCTATATTGGCAAAAAGCTATTCCGCAACCAGCGTGGCGAGTTGAGTATCGGTGTCAACGATATCTTCAACCAAAACAAAGATTTCAACCGCTCGGTAGGAACAAACTACATTCAAAACACAACAAATTTGGCAATCGGACGTTATGTAGCCGTACAATTCGTCTACAACCTGCGCGCATTCGGCAAAGGCTCCTCGTCGAAAGATTTCGACAGCCTCGAATCAAACAGCAAGTCGAGCGAAGGGGTTGGCGTACAACGCAGCAGCAGCGGCGGCAACCGACACGGAATGATGGGCCCACCCCCGGGTGGCGGCCGTCCAAGATAAAACAGCCTGTCGCGTATAGGCAGTTGGTTTTTCAATAATTGTTAGGATTGGTTGAGAGAGTGTCGGTGAGAATTTTCATCGACACTCTCGATTTTTTATTATTTTTGCTGTCGGAAACTATTAATTCAAAAATAATATGGAGATTATCAACAACAAAACCCCAAACCAAAACGAGGAGAACTCTCAACCTCGCTGCTGCTGCCACAAAGGCTCAAAGCCTCGTGCATTGTGGTACGGAATTGCAATCATTGCCTGCGGAGTAATCTGGCTGGCTGCCAACGCAGGCGTAATAGACTACTCGTGGCGCCGAGTACTGATAGCCTGGCCTATGATTCTGGTAGTCGTCGGCTTGGGCGAGCTGTTGGCCAAAAACACCACGGCGGGCGTCATACTGCTGGCGGTGGGCCTCTTTTTCGAGCTGCCTCGACTGGGCGACGCGCTCACCATCTACAACAACTTTTTCGACAACATCACACGCAACTGGTGGCCATTGCTGCTCATTTTGGCCGGCATTCTGATCATCATCAGATTGTCGCGTCGGGGCAACACAGAGCCGTGGCGGTTCAGCACAACGGCCAAAGTCGACATTGATGCCGTTGGCGGAATCTCCATTCAAGAGACGTTCAGCGGCTCGAAGAGGGTCTTCTCGGAAGAGATCTTCCACGGCGGCAGCATCAAGGCGGTCTTCGGCGGAGTAGACCTCGACCTGAGGGCTGCATCATTGCCGGCAGGCGAAACGGTGCTCTACATCGAAACCGTCTTCGGCGGGGTCAACCTGTTGGCACCGTCGGATTGGAATATCGAGATACGCAGTCAGTCGTCGTTCGGCGGCTTTGAAGACAAACGACGCTTTGTGCAGAGCGCCGACAACAGTTCCAAACTGATCATCGTGGCCAACTGCACATTCGGCGGCGGCGACATACAATAGCACCTCGCAGAGTGTCAAGTGCAATAGACTATAAAAAACTCTTCCCCGACCTCTACCTGCCCAAGGCCGCACCTGCAACCATTGAGGTGCCTCAGATGAGCTTCATCGCCATAGACGGCCGCGGCGACCCCAATCCCGCCAACAGCAGCTTTGCCAAGGCGATGCAGGTACTCTATGCCATCAGCTACACCATCAAGATGAGCAAGATGTCGGGCAGTCAGCCGGAGGGCTACTTCGACTATGTGGTACCCCCGTTGGAGGGACTTTGGTGGACCTCAGACGGCTCGCCCGTCGTGCCCGAGGCAAAGTCGAAATTCTGCTGGCGAATGATGATTCGCCTGCCCGAATTTGTCGATCGCCCCATTTTCGAATGGGCCGTTGAGTTGGCTTCACAAAAGAAGGGTATCGACTGCTCGGGAGCCGATTTTGTCACCGTTCAGGAGAGGCTGTGCGTTCAGGCAATGCACCACGGCAGCTACGACAGCGAGGGCGCAACCATCGAAGCCATTTACAGATATATGGCCGCCGAGGGTTTGAAAGCCGATTTTTGGGAGAAGCGTCTTCATCACGAGATATACCTCTCCGATCCGCGCCGAACAGCACCCGAACGCAACCGCACGGTACTGCGCGTGCCGGTACGCCACGTGATTCCCGAGTTGCAGACCGAAAGGCTCTTTTTGCGCGAATGTCTTGTGAGCGATGCCGACGACATTTTTGCCTACTCGGCCGATCCGGAAGTGGGCCCGAATGCAGGCTGGGAGCCACACAAAACCGTTGCCGACAGCGTTGAGGTGATACGCACAATCTTTGCTTGGGGCTACGTGTGGGCTATGGTCGACAAACCTTCGGGCCACGTTATCGGCTCGCTCGGACTGCACTCAAATCGTCTGGGCAACGGTTGCTGGGAGTTGGGCTACGCTATGGGGCGCGACTATTGGGGACGCGGTTTGATGACCGAAGCTGCCCGAGAGGTGCTCCGATACGGATTCGAGGTGCTCGGCCTGAAAGAGATTGAGTGCGGTTGTTTTCCATTCAACCACCGCTCGCAACGCGTCATCGAAAAGTTGGGCTTCGAGCCTTGCGGCATAATACCGAAGTCGTTCGTACGCTTCGACGGCGAGGCTTTGGACGAACTGCGTTTTACGCTCCGGAAAGCACAATTCGACTCTCAGAAGTAAAAAGAGAGTCGAAGAGACTTTCGGAATAGAATAATTTTGTTACTTTTGCACTGCCTTTAAGAGGCACAGACGGCTGCTCGAATGGTGGAATAGGTAGACACGCCGGACTTAAAATCCTGTGGACAGAAATGTCCGTGCCGGTTCGATTCCGGCTTCGAGTACAAAAATCGACACTACGGTTCGGTAGAAAAAAGACCTTTAATCGGGTCTTTTTTCTATTAAATGGCTCTGAAAATTGCGATTTTAGATTGAAATTACTACTTTTGCACCAAACCACCACAATATTTGAATATGAAGATTATCGTCAAATTACTACCGTTATTGGTATTATTGATGCTGTGTTCGAACAGTCAGGCACAAGTCAAACAGGAAAAATTCGTTATTGACGCACGCGAAAGGATCGACTCGCTAACCGTGGCAGGCGACTTGTCGGCCGCCGTTGAGTGCGGAGTTCGAACCGCCACAACAGCCTCGGGACGTGGTATGTACAACACCGCCGCCGCATTGCTCGACGCGGCCGAACGTACCGCCGCCAACAACAATCTCGACGCACTGCTCGCAACAGTCTACAAAACTCAGGCCGCCAACTCCGAACACCGCGGCAACTACAAAACGGCTAACGAATATCTGCAAAAATACTACCGGTTGCGCGACCGACTCGCCGCCGAAGAGGCCGAACTGATTGCCAAACAGGCCGAAGACGAGCGTCTTGCAGCAGCCGAAGCAGCGGCGCGTGCTGAGGCCACAGCGCCCAACCCGTTGATGCCCTACTACATCATAATAGGTGCGCTCGCCCTACTCTACCTCGTAGCCGCCGTCATCTGGTCGTCGAAACGGCGCCGTTTGCGCCGTCAGATTGCCGAGTTGGAAAAGGGACACGAAGTAAAAGCCGTCGAACCTATGGCAATAGCCATCAAGGCCGAAGAGATACGTTCCACCGCCGAAGCGATGCTTCACGACTGCCGTAAAGAGGGTTTCGACTTCCGCACCGAGGTTATGCCTCTGCTCTCGTTGAGCCGCGGGCAGTCGCTCACAGCCGCCAACATTGTGGCATTCTACGAAACCGACTACAAGCCCGAAATAACCTCTGTCGATTTGGACAAGATTCTCAAACGCGCCGCACGCGAGTTTGAACCTGCCGCCCACCTGAAAAACATCAGGCTCGACTACAAGTCGACCGGCAAGAGCCCAATCGAGACCGACGAGCACCTGATCGAACTGGCAGTCGACAATCTGGTCGACAACGCCATAAAATACTCTCCTTCGGGCAAAACCGTATCGCTCTGGATCGAAACGGTCGACAACAAGACCATAATAGGCATTGACGACCACGGCGAAGGCATCGACAACGCCAAACTCAAAGCCTTACTTGCAGGCGAAATCTACGAAACAGCCGACAGCTCATTGGGTAGCGATAGACTTGGACTTGGAATAGCCGTCTGCCGCAAAGCTGCCGAGATTACCTCGTCGACACTCTCCATTGAGTCGACCAAAGAGGGCACTACGGCGACTATTACTTTCAGATAGTAGTTTTTTTTGGGCCAAAAGGGGGCATAATTAAAAATTCAAAATTCAAAATTCAACTGACGAACGAAGCGAGATCAGAGACTGCTTGCAGGCTATGCCTCGCAAGGAGGAAGAACCGAGTTCGCACGTAGTGCGGACGAGCTCACCGAATGAAGCCCCACCGTCGCTACCATAGTAGCGGGGTAGAAACAGGCGAGGAGGTAAAAGCCGCGAAGCGGATTAAAATTCAAAATTAGTCGGAAAGACAGAAAGGAAAATGAGTTTTGAAATATTATTAAACCATATTCCCTAAACTGGTTTTGAGCATCATAGTCGACCTATCAGACCTATAAGACTTAGTCGTATTTGTCTTTCCGGCCCTCCGACAGTCTTTCTTTGCATTTCGGGCGCATTTATAGCACTAACAGTCAACACGCGTGGTGTGGACTGCTATTTGTGTTTGGCTCTGCAAAACGAAAACAAATAGAGATTGCTTATGAAAAAGTGTGTATTACTACTGTTTGCAGCGGGGTTTGCAGTTGCGAGCCTGTCGGCACAAGAAGATGCGGCGATGACCGATGTCAACCAATACGGAATGACGGTCGGCGTGGTACCGCTTACGGCCGAGTCGCAGGGCGGATTTCTGGTCCTGAAAAACAGCACCAACGATTACCGCATCTGGTTCGATATCAGAGTGCAGGCCGACGGCGCAATGTTTTGGGGCGAGCACGACGGATTCGACAAGATAGGCAACGGCGTGTCGATACGTCGCGCACGCTTTGCAGTCAAAGGACAGCTCCGACGCGACTGGTACGGCGAAATAGATATGGACATTGCCAACGGCATACTCGAACTGAAAGATGCACTGGTGCGCTACGACGGCCTGCGCAACACACAGATTCAGGTCGGCAACTTCAAGGAGAATTTCTCGATGCAGGTCAACACCACCTCGCGCTACCTGCAATTCATCGAACGCCCAATGGCGGTTGCATTTGCCCCCTCGCGCCATATAGGTGTGCAGGCCAAATACTCGATTCCCGTATTTTGGGCGGCCGCAGGACTATTCTGGCAGGAGGTCGACGACGTTAGCGTTCGCGAAAACGTGGAGGACAACAATAAGGATTACGGCCGCGGCCCGGGTCACGCCTATACCGGCAAAGTGGTCGTACGTCCGCTATATAATATGCAAGACGCATCGCTGCATATAGGTCTGGCGGCATCATACCGCACGCCTTCGGCAGCTGTGGCTCCCAAGAACTGGGGCAGCGTGCGCATCAGCTCGCGCGATGCGACCTCCATAAACCGCAAGAAATATCTCGACACCGGCTATATCAAAGACCTTGATTTTGAGATGATGTACACAGCCGAGTTGGCCGGACACTGGCGCGGCCTGCGTTGGGAGACAGCCTATTTGGCCGATATGGTACACCTAAAAGGCACGGCAGCCGACCCGAAAACCAAATATTTCTGGGGCTACTACGGTCAGGTCGGCTTCCTGATTTTCGGCGGCAGCCAGCACTACGACGCGGGCGGCGCCAAATATACGCGCATCACCCCCGGGCGCAGTTGGGGCGATATTGAGGTATGCGCACGCTTCGACCGCCTCGACCTCGACAGCGAAAATGTGTTCGGCGGGGCCGCCAATGCAGTCACGCTGGGCGTCAACTACTGGGTCAACAGCAACATCAAGATGATGGTCAACTATCAGTATGTCAAGAACAACGTCTACGCCAACGGCAACGGTTCCTACATTGTGGGATTCGACTCGGCAGGCGCACCCACCACTTCGCCTGCGGCAGTCGACCGCGCAAAAGGGAGTGCAGGCGTGGGCTACAATATGATGGCGTGCCGTTTTGAGGTGAACTTCTAAAAAAAAGATTATCTTTGCGTGGTAATTAACTAAATTTAGAGCTACGCAATGGAAGTCAAACTGAAAGATATTCTGGCAATCTCGGGTCAAGCCGGATTGTACCGCTACATAGCACGCAGCCGCGGCGGCGTGATTGTCGAATCGCTCGTCGACGGACGGCGCACCAACGCCTCGGGCACTACCTCGAAGATCAGCTCAATGGCCGAGATTTCGATCTATACCGACGATGCCGACGTGCCTTTGGCAACCCTCTTCGAGAACCTCTCGAAGGAGTGCGGCGGCAAAGAGGCCATATCGCCCAAAGCGTCGGAAACGGAGCTTCGCGCACTGTTCGACAAAGTAATACCCCACTACGACCGCGACCGTTTCCACCTCTCCGATATGCGCAAAGCACTCGGTTGGTATAACATTCTGGTCGGCGCCGGCATCACCGACTTCTCGATTGAGGAAGAGACGTCGGAAGCAAAAGCGGAATAATGTTGACGAAGCAAAAAAACAATAGTTAATCTAAGTAAGATCATTTATTAGTGCGATCGCATACACTGAATAATTATCTTAATTAATTATCAGAAAAATGGGAATGTTTAACGACAAGGTTAGACACTCCCATTTTTTATGTGCCACGATGTTGCTCCTCGGGTTATGTACGATTACGCCATAACCCGAGTGGTATGTTTATTTTGGTACAATAGCCATAAAATTTAGAACAAAATTCATAGCAAACGCAGGGGTTATGTTGTATTTATACGCTTAGAGAAGTTGCACCATCGAACAACGCCTCTGTTATTTAATAAACTAACCGATAGAAAGGAGAAGAAATGTGGTATTGATTAGGAATGGTTGAGAAAATGTTTAACCGAAAATTACAATTATGAAGAACAAAATTACCATTTTGGCAATCGTTCTTGCTGCTGCGAGGGCCGGGCACACTATATTGAAAACGCATTAGGTGATAAGTATCTGAATTATAGTGATAAATGGATATATTTTCCTTGGAATTATCATTTAATGTCATTGCTGTCCCGTTAAAGTAGTCTAATTGCTCTTTGAAACAATTGAAATACAGTCTTTTAGAAGTCAATTTATGAGTCAACGGACTTGAATTGGTAACTTTGCAGTCAAAATCAATGACTGCATATGTTCCAAGATAAATTCGTTTTCGCACAATTGGCATCTTTTCTCGATAGAAATCACTTCAATTATCTTGTTCGCAAGTATGCTGGTGATCGCTATGTCAAGAACTTCACTTGCTGGAATCAGCTCATGGCACTCATG
>JAXEIN010000006.1:0-47443 GCA_034102025.1 Tidjanibacter sp.
GCAGGGCAACGAAAAAATCGCTACCTTGCCGAATGTAGATTCAAAACCAATAACTGTAAACCCTGTGACGGACGACTTTTCCGCTGTCAACCCTTAGCAGGACATTAACCAAAATCTGTCAACTTTTTTCAGGACGATACACCCTTATAAACTCTAAACTCTAAACTCTAAACTATTAACTATTAACTATTAACTCTTCAACCTAATCTCCTCATCGGCATCGACTTTATTTGGAAAATCCGTTTTTTTTAATTAACATTGTGGAAATTAAATGGTGCAATAATGAAGAGCTGTTGGTGCAATAATGAAGAGCTGTTTTGTTCGGTTTCTCGCCGTTGGAATGACAATCGCTTTTTCGACGGCGGTCACGACATTGTCGGGTCAGGTGATTGGGCAGTCGAAGACTAAGGGCACAAAGAGCGGTGAGCCGACGGCCGTTGTCGAAGGCCACGTAGGTGTTGTATCCTAACAGGCGCGTATGGTTTCGGGGGTTATGGCATCGACCGACGGCGGAGTGGTCTGTCTGGCCACCAAACGCGACACCCTCTTCACGGTTGCGTTGAACAACAAGTTTCGATTCGAAAATGTGCCTCTCGGCCCTGCCGAATTTACCTTTATGCACATCAATTTCGATACCGCACAACAGAAATACGAGGTTAAGGGCGATAAAAACGAGGTCCGGATCACCGTGCAGCAGAAGAGCAGGGTAATCGAGACAATTACCGTCACGGGCGAGATGCCGCTCATCACCGTTCTGAACGACACCCTGAGGTTCAATGCGGCGGCCGTAAAGATGATGGAGGGCGAGGTGGCGCTCGACTTTCTGAAACAGGTGCCCGGTGCCGAGGTCTCGCCGGAGGGCATAAAGATCTACGGCGAAAATGTGAGCCGAACCTATGTCAACCAAAAGCTTCTCTTCGGACGCGACGCTATGACCGCGCTACGCTACATTCCGGCCGCAGAGTTGGTGTCGATCGACACCTACGTCGAGGCCACCCAATCGCTCGAAATCGGAGCCAAACCCACTGAGCGCGTGCTCAACATACGAACCAAAACCCCAATGGTCTCGTCGATGGTTACCGACGCTTTGGCAAGCTATGGCGGAACGGAGAGCAAGTCCGACTTTCTGCCCAAGTACCACGCCGGTCTGACCGGCAACTTCTTCTCGGAGAAATGGTTGCTCTCGGGCAATATCATCTATGGCAATATGAACCGCAACTCCAACAGCAGTTATTTGGCAAGCCTTACCGAAGGCACAAGTACGATCGACAACCGAAGGTTCTATGCCGAGGCGGGTATCGACCGCAGTTGGACTTTGAGCGACAAAGCCAACGACTACATAATCGCAGGGCTGCGCTATGCCCTCGACAACAACCGTTCGTTCTCGGAGAGCTGGTCGCGGCGCGACTATCTGCCCACCGCCGACTATGCGTCGCGTTTCTCGTCCGACTCGTTGAGTTCGCTAACCAACATCGGTTCGCACAATTTCTCGGCCAAGTTTGTGATTTCCCGACCAAAGTTTGGCCTCAACTACAACGGCAACCTCACTCTGAGCAACAATTCGGCGTCGACCAACCAAAGTTCGACCACTATGCTCGACGACGACTACCGTTTCAACCTCACGACCAACACTACCGAGGGACGCTCGCTCTCGATCGGCAACTTGCTCGGCACGATGATTTGGCTGTCGAAAACAATCTATCTCTCGGCCAACGCATCGCAGAACTACAACTCGGGCAACTCCAACTCTGTGCGCGTCGATTCGCTCTACTCGTCGCCGCTCAAAACCATTGTAGAGACCTCGCCTCCGGCCGACAACACTTCGCTCTCGGCGGGCGTGAAGTTTGGCTATGCGCCGAATGATAAGCTGAGTTTTACGGTTTCGTACAACGCCTCACGCGAGAACTCGGTCTACTGCCGTACGGCAATAGATATAAGCGACCCTCTGCTGCCCGTGACCGATTCGGTCAACACCTACTTCTACACCCGCAACTACCGGCGAAGCGATGCCGCTTTTGAGAGCATTCTTTTTACCAAGCACAACTACCAGTTTATGGTCGGTTTGAACCTTGCTTCGGCTGAGGTGATGAGCGACCGTCATTTCCCCGAAGAGTCGCACGGCCAAATGCGCTACACTGCCTTTTTGCCGTCATTGTCCATCTTCCGTTCGATGAATAAAGGCATCAATTTCAATCTGAGATACAGAACCGATATGCTGCTTCCCTCCATAGAGCAGTGGCAGGCAAGGCTCGACACACGCAACCCCATTGCATTGCAGGCAGGCAACCCCAATCTGAAAAACGGCTACCTCCACTCGTTATCATTTACCTTCACGCCGTTTACGGCCGATATGAAAGCACCGGCACTTTTTTCGTTTAACGCTTCGGCCAACCTTACTACCAACACCATTGCAGCCAAAACCACCTATTTCACCGAGGCCACACCGCTGCCCGAGTGGGACTACACGGCACAGCCGCAATCGACCCTGACCACCTACCAAAATATGGGTTCGACGCTCAATTCGTCGTTAGATATTACTCGCAACGGACGACTTCCAAAAAACAAGGGTAGTTACAAGGTTTCGGTCGGTTGCAACTACACCTCCACGCCGTCGTTCTTTTTGGGCCGTGAGTGCCGCACCAACATACTCTCGCCCGAAGGCAAAGCAGGTATCAGTTACCGTCCGTCGCGCCGGTTAAACATAGTCCTGTCGGGAACGGTACGATACATCGATTCGCAGAATACGCTCGGCCAGCAGAACCGCGTGATGAACTACACGGGACGTGCCTCGGCCACGGTGAACTACCACAAACTTTTTCTTTCGTCGTCTTACTCAATGTCCTATTATCAGTCTTTGAGCGGCTCGGTGACCGACCGTTTGAACAATGTTCTCGGAGCCGTCGTTGGGGTGAAACTGCTGAATAACAAGATGACAATCAGCCTCTCGGCCAACGATATTCTCAACAACAGTTCCAATTTCTCGACACTTATGCGCGACGACTACGTGCTCAATTCGTGGACTCGCTCGTTCGGCCGCTTCTACACCATCAACATAGCGTGGAAACTCTTCCGCTCGAAAAGCGGACTCTCGCAGCCCGAACACCTCGATATGAACGACAGCCGCATCAAAAGCAACACCGAAAGAGACTCCAATAAGGCAATCGGCATTTTTTAGCCTGAAAACAAAGAGGCCAAAGGGAGAGAAAGAGGTGCAGGCTTTGCTGCAAACAGTTTCATCTCTCACTTTGGCCCCTTTGGGCTCTATTGCCCCTTTTGCCCTTTAAGACTATCGAGGTGCCTAAACTTGTGGCGGAATGGAATCGGCCGCGGCCGCAGCGTCGTCACCCATCAGGAAGTGCCCCTCGATGCTGTCGAGAAACTCTTTGCGGGTGCGATCGTTGACTGGCGGAATATCGGCCTTGGGGTTGCCCTTATCGTCGCGCGTCATACCGAAGAAGAGTTCGGCAATCTCCAGCCTCTTGTCGAGTTCGTTGACCAGCTCGTAGCGTTTGTTGGGCAGGGCCAGCGAGTAGGTGAGGTGTTCGAGATAGCGGTAACGCCCAATCATATCGTCGACTATCATCTCCTGACGGTTGTCGGGGAAGGTGAAGTAGTAGTAGAGCCATTGAGTAAGATTCTTGGCATAGTCCCTCACGAGCGAGTCGGCCTTCTCGGGCGCACCTGCTGCGTAGTAGGCATCGGCGTAGGCAAAGGTTTGGAAATTGTGGCCAATCTTTGAGTACGGAATCTCCTCCATACCGCGGTCGAGCACCTGCAAAGCACGCTCCTTTTGGCCGCTGTCGGCCAGTGTCTGACCCAGACGGGCAAAAGCCATACGAACCTGCGAGGCGTTGAAATTGTAACGCGAAAAATTGTCGACATAGACCCGTGGGTCTTTCACGTTGCCGTAGCGGTAGGTGTTCATCAACTTGTAGTAGAGGTATTCGGTGTCGATGCGTCCCACCTCGCCTGCCGAGGTATAGGGGGTACGAATGGGCACAAGCCGATAGGCGTAACCGTCGTACTGCATATAGTCGGAGAGACCTGTGTTGCGCCACAAAGTGGGCTGCGTGAAGTAGACGGGACGCGACCAGTCGAGTTGCGCAAGCATATCCAAAACCATAAGTTGCGGTTTTTGTATGGAGTTGCCCTGCAAGTCGATGTAGACGGTGTCGACCATAAGGTGGGCATCTTCCGGACGAACTATTCCGCTGCTAAGGGCATTCTGCTTGTTGACCGGCAGAGCCAAACGATGCTGCGGCAGGAAATCGAAGGTCATATCGCCATAGCGCAGTTTGGTGGCAGGCGACTCGCTCGCCACTACGTCGATTGCCTGCTGAATGGGTACACGGTAGTCGACCACGTCTTCGATGTAGACAATATCGTTGGTGAAGTTGTACTTGTCGCGAGGCAGAGAGAAGGGCACGCCGTCGCTCTCGTTGGAGCGCACGCGCATCTCGTCGACATACCAGCCGCCGCCCAAATAGCTCTGATTCATAATCTTCACATCGGGGCGAATGTTCTCAACCTCCTGATTGTACCATAGCGGGAAGGTGTCGTTGTCGCCGTAATTGATGAGTATCGAGTTCGGTAGCGCCGTTTCGAGGTAGTTGTAGCCTATGTCGCGCATCACCATTCGGCCGCTACGGTCGTGGTCGTCCCAGTTCTCGGCACAGAGCAGCACCGGCACGCTCATACAGATGACCGTAGCCACTGCCGGCTGCCACAGTTTTTCGCGTTTGGCTGCACGTTCTATCCAGCCTTTTACGGCCGCCACCCCCAATCCTATCCAAATTGAGAAGGCATAGAACGAACCTGCATAGACGTAGTCGCGTTCGCGCACCTCGCCCGGAGTGGTATTGAAGTAGACCACAAGCATCACGCCCATCATCACGAACAACCACATCACAACCGTGAAGTTCTTGGGGTCGCGGTTGAGCTGCCACAGCAGGCCGATTATGCCCAGCAGGAATGGCAGGAAGAAGTAGGTGTTGCGTCCTTTGTTCTGCTTCATATCGTCGGGCAGATTGTCCTGCGGGCCGAGGAATAGTGCATCAATGGGTTTGATGCCCGAGAGCCATTGACCGTCGGTAATCTCGCCCGTCGATTGGTTGTCGCTCTGACGGCCCACGAAGTTCCAAAGGAAGTAGCGCCAATACATAAAATTGAGCTGGTAGGCAAAGAAGTAGCGCAGATTTTCGCCCGCAGTAGGTACTTCGTAGAGTTTGCCGCCATAGGAGATTTTCTTGTCGCCGCTCACTCGGCCCCACGACTTGTAGCCCTCGATATGAGCATCGCTCGATGACGACCACATACGCGGAAATAAGGTTTTGAACTCCGACGGATACTCGTAGTCGTCGACAACCTCGACCGCACGGTACTTGCCGAGCGAATCGACGTAGTATTTGGTCGCATATTTGGCATCGACCACGGGCGCCGAATAGGGCACGCCGCTGATTAAAGGTCGTGCTCCGTACTGGTCGCGGTTGAGAAGATAGAGCAGAGCGTATGGGTTATCGGGGTCGTTGGAGTTCATCGGCGGATTGGCCGAGGCGCGAATTAGCACCGAGGCGTAGCTCGAATAGCCTATAAGAATCATCGTCAGGCAGAGCACCACAACATTGGCCACACGCTTTCCTCGTTTTTGGGTGTACCAAATGCCGAAGACCAGCAACGCCACCAGAAGCGCAATGTAGACGAGTATGCCGCGGTTGACAGGCCACCCGACAGAGTTGAACACGCGGTCGAACCACGCACCGACAGAGGTGGTATAGGGAATGATAATGTTGTTGACCAGCAGAATCAAGACGGCCGACAAAGCAGTCATCTTCACCACGCCCCACGCTGTAATGTTCTTCGAGCGGCGGAAGTAGTAGATGAACACCAGCGCCGGAATGGTCAGCAGGTTCAAGATGTGGACACCTATCGAGAGTCCCATCATATAGGCAATCAGCACCAACCAGCGTTCGTTGCCCGGCTCGTCGGCCGAGTCCTCCCATTTGAGCATCGCCCAAACCACAAAGGCGGTGAAGAGCGACGAGAGCGCGTAGACCTCCGCCTCGACTGCCGAGAACCAAAAAGTATCGGTGAAGGTGTAGGCCAAAGCCCCGACCAAACCGGCACCCATAATGGTCCAAAACTGCCCCTTGGTGAGCTCTTCGCGTTTTTTGCCCATCAGCCTGCGACCGAGGTGCGTGATTGTCCAGAAGAGGAACAAAATGGTTGCGGCAGCGGCAAGGCAGGACATAATATTGACCGTGAGCGCCACTTTTTCAGCGTTGCCGAAAGCAAACTTGGTAAAGAAGTTGGCTATCATCATAAAGAGCGGTGCACCCGGGGGGTGTCCGACTTCAAGCTTGTAGGAGGTCGGTATGAACTCGCCGCAATCCCAAAGGCTTGCCGACGGCTCGGTGGTCGAGATATAGACCACTGCTGCTATGACAAATACCAGCCACCCCAGCAGATTGTTCCATTTTTTGTAGGTCATTTTCATATTGAATGAATAACGAATAATTGACAAAGATAGTGTAAAAATGAAAACCGAAAAGTGAAGAGGAAAAAAGTTTAAGGTTTAATGCCGTTGGTTGTTGGCCGTTGGCTGTTTTGGGTTTATTTTGATTTTTCGCAAATAATGTCTATTTTTGACACCGAAAAATAAAACATCTCATAACCCAAATGTAACTATTATGAATGATTTTGCGGATAAATATGTCAGCTCCTTCGGTCTGAACAACATAAGTGTCGACAATGTAGGCGGTTCGCTCTTCGGCTGTTTTATGCTCGACCCACGTCAGCAGGTCGCCAATATGTTGGGCAGCACTCAGCAACCCATACGATTCGATGCCGGTGCGGTTTGTATATGCCTGCGCGGTCACGGTCACGTCAGCCTCAATGGCAATCATTACGACATTGCACGCGGCGATATGACCATAATTTTTCCGCGCACTCTGGTTCAAAATGCGAGCAGCGATCCCGAATTTTTGGGTTACGCGGTGGCAATCAATACCGAGTTTATGGTCTCTATCCGTGCGCGTTCGATAGTTCAGTCCTACGTGTCGTTGCGCGAAAATCCAATCATTCACCTCGACGACGGGCAGATTTCGACCATAATAGAACTTTGCGAGATGCTCAAAGCAAAAGACAAGCGCCCCGATCACTACTACCACAACGAGATCAGTCGTGCGCTGCTGTCGATTATCAGTTACGAAATCCACGACATTTGCCTCAAACAACAGAGCCGGGTCAATGTGCCTCGTTCGCGCCAAGACGTGATTTTTCAGAATTTTCTCGATTTGGTCGAGAAAAACTACTCCTCAGAGCGCGAGATTGGCTACTATGCCGAAAAGTTGTTTATTACTCCAAAATATCTGTCGGTGGTGGTTAAAAACATTTCGGGCGTCAGCCCTACGGAGTGGATCAATCGCTCGGTATTGCTTAGTGCCAAGGCGTTGCTTGCTACAACCGACCTGACAGTTCAGCAAATATCGACCGAATTGAACTTTCCGAACCCTTCGTTTTTCGGCCAATATTTCAAACGCAACATCGGCGTGACCCCCAAGCACTACCGCCTGCAATCGAAGTCATAGTCGCTGCCTAACGTTTTAGCTCGACACGCCTTACCATTAAGATGCTCAATTCGTAGAGCAGGTAGATGGGTACCGATACCGTCAGCAGTGTGAATGGGTCGCCGGTTGGGGTGATTATGGCGGCAACCAGAACGATAATCAATATCGCGTGGCGGCGGTAATGTTTCATAAAATCCGAACTGAGCACTCCCAACCGAGCCAACAGCAGACACAGAACAGGCAGCTCGAAGACCACACCCATAATGACCGACATAGTCAGCAGGGTCGAAATATAGGAGTCAAGGGTGATCATATTGGGCACGCTGTCGCTTACCGTGTAGGTTGCCAGAAATCGAAATGTGATTGGGAAAATCAAAAAGTAGCACAAGGCAACCCCCAACAGAAACATTCCGAAACCGAAGGCGACCGAACGTACCGAGTTGCGCCGTTCTTTGGTGTAGAGTGCCGGCCAAACGAATCGGAACAGGGTGAAGATGATATAGGGTGAGGCGCAGAGCAGACCGACCCAAAACGACACGCGCATATGGATCATAAACTGCTGGGCCAATCCCGTATTGATGAGACTGACCGTCAGTCCGTCGTTGGACGAAAGCGGTGCTGCTATACCTAAAAGTCGATAGGTGACGAAATCGGAGCGTTGCGGCCCCAAGATGATTCCAAAAAGTTCGTCTTTGAAGAGGAATGCAACAATGGCAAAGAGTAGCGAGGCGATGACAATACGGACAAGTGAATGCTTCAACTCGTCGAGATGATCCCAAAAAGTCAGTCCGTCGGCCATCTCTCGAACCCGATAATGGCTATTCGGTTGGAGTTGACGAATTGTCGCTCTTTGGTTTAGAGCGGTCGTTTGTCGTCGAGGATCCCTCCTTTTCGACAGGCTTTTCGATCTCGTCGGTCATTTCGTTCATTCCCTGCTTGAAGCTGCGAACACCTTTGCCAAGTCCGCGCATCAACTCCGGAATCTTGCGCCCGCCAAAGAAGAGCAGAAGCAGAAAGGCCAAGACGACAATCTCTTGCCAGCCGATGTTACCCAAAAAGAGTGTGCTATTCATAATATAGTTTATTAATTCAGCGACAACAAAGGTACAAATTTATATATGAAAATGCAAACTCTGAAAGAAACTTCCTACCTTTGTCTCAACCATCGAGGCGCATAATGCTCCCCGTCGAAGACGAAACAGACTACTCGAAAACGATGAAAAACCTCAAAAGAATCTCCCTGGCGGCACTATCGGTCGCAATTGTTATCTCTTTGCAAGGCCAAACGGCCGACTACAATGTGATTCCGCTGCCCGACAAAATCAATGTCGGTACAGGTTCACCTTTTGTGCTTGATGCTGCGACCACACTCGAATATTCGGAGTGTTTGCAGCGTGAAGCCGATTTTCTGAAAGAATATGTTGCCCGGTCGACCGGTATCGCAGTTGCCTCTTCGCGTGCGGCGGCAGGTAACCGTGTGGTGCTTCTGATTGATCGGTCGCTTGGGGCGGAGGAGTTTAGTATCAAAGTTGCAGACAAGACGTTGATGCTCGTCGGTGGCTCGTCGGCCGGTGTGTTCTATGCCGTTCAGACACTGCGTAAGTCGCTGCCCGTAGGTTCTTTTGAGAGTGTCGCACTACCGCCCGTGGCCATCTCCGACTCGCCACGTTTTGCCTACCGCGGAATGATGCTCGATGTGTCGCGTCACTTTTTCGGCGTCGATTTTGTCAAAGAGTATCTCGACATACTTGCTCTACACAATATCAATAAATTTCATTGGCACCTGACCGACGATCAGGGGTGGCGTATTGAAATTAAACGCTATCCGTTGCTTGCATCGGTTGGCTCTCGACGCAGTCAGACCGTCATAGGTCGCAATTCGAGCCGCTATGACGGCAAACCATACGGCGAGGGGTGTCTCTTTTCGCAGGATCAGATTCGCGAAATAGTCGCCTATGCGGCCGAACGCCATATTGAGGTGATTCCCGAAATCGATATGCCCGGCCATATGATAGCGGCACTGACCGCCTATCCCGAATTGGGCTGTACGGGTGGGCCTTACGAGGTTTGGACAAGGTGGGGCGTGTCGGAAGATCTGCTCTGCGCAGGCAACGACTCGACAATCGAATTTGCAAAAGGCGTACTCACCGAGGTTATGGAGCTCTTCCCGTCGAAATATATTCATATTGGTGGCGACGAGTGTCCCAAGAATCGTTGGGCCGAATGCCCCAAGTGCCGTCGGCGCATTGAGTCGGAGCACCTGACCGACGATACGACAGCCTCTTCGCCCGAAGAGGCACTGCAAGGTTGGTTTATGCGCTCTATCTCCGATTTTTTGGGCAAAAACGGACGCACGGTTATTGGTTGGGACGAGATTCTCGAAACTGGTAATTATGACGATAATACGATGGTAATGTCGTGGCGTGGCGCAAAAGGCGGCAAAGAGGCAGCTAAACGCGGCATCAACGCCATTATGGTTCCTAACGACGTGCTCTATTTCGACTATTATCAGACACGCGAGGTTGAGCGCGAACCGCTTGCCATCGGGGGGTGCAACCCAATTGAAAAGGTCTACGCTTTCGAGCCCACAATGGGCATTCCGGCAAACAGGCAGAAGTATATCGTTGGTGTGCAGGCAAATTTGTGGACTGAGTACGTCTTGTCGGAACGGCACGTTGAACATATGGTTCTGCCGCGAATGGCTGCCTTGTGCGAGGTTCAGTGGCGCAAGTCGCCACGAGACAACTATGACGGTTTTCTCGATCGTGTACGTCGACAGTTGGTGCTCTATGAACGCCTTGGCTACAATTATGCGCCCTACCTGCTTGATGTGAAATGCGACTTTACCCCCTCTTCCAATGGCCGTGCGATAGAGGTAAAACTTTCGACAATCGATGGCGCTGCAATCCGTTATACGCTCAATGGAACTCTCCCGACCACGCAATCACCGCTCTACAACAGCCCTGTTTCGATCGACCGCACGGCAACTCTCTCGGCCGCTGCATTTCGCGCTAACGGTGTCTGTGATCCTATGACGGTCAATTTGCGTTTCTCGCTCTCTACTCTTTGCGATGTGAAACTGCTCAATAATCCGTCACCCTCCTACACCTATGGCGGTGCGGCGACGTTGGTCGACGGGCTTTCGGGCAACAAAAACTATCGTACCGGCCGCTGGATTGGGTTCTATGGCAACGACTGTGTGGCTGTTGTCGATTTGAATAGTGCCAAGGCCATCGATAGCGTCGATTTCGGGGTCTGCGTCAATAAGGACGACGGCTGTTTCGACTCTCGTGGCGTAAGGGTGGAAATTTCCGACAATGGCCTCTATTTCAAGAGTATAGCTTCTGCCGACTATGCTCCGATGACCGAGGCCGACGACCACGGCGTCTATCATCATACCTTAAAGTTTGAACGCACCTCGGCGCGATTCGTCAAAGTCACAATTCTTGCCGAAAACAATATCCCCGACTGGCACCCTTATGCGGCAGGGCAGAAGGCGTTTCTGTTTGTTGACGAAATCGATATTGAATAGTTGCAGCCGCATTTGCAGTAGAAATCTATAATTGCCCCATACCCTTTATCTATTCCATAGTGGCATATTATAAGTGTTTTTATTTTATACGCCTTATTTAATAGACATATATATAAATCCTTTTACAAACAACAGACATTTTACCTGACATTTATTGGTTGATTATTAATGTTTTATGTAGTGATATTCTTTTCTAATTAATAAACGTGTTTTTTTTAATGGAAATAGTTTGTTAGAATAGAATCAATAAATTACTTTTGATATGCGGATATTCTCTGTTACGTTGTAGTGGAGTGTCCGAAACAGGAGTGTCAACGATTATTCATTTAACCTTAATAAAAGACCTATGAAAAATTCAAACAAATTTTTTGCAATTCTGTTGGTTGCATTTGCGGCATTTGCCTGCAAAGAACCTGAAACGCCGACAACCCTTGCGCTCGGAACCGAAACCGATGCCAATATCACTCTTGCAACGGCAGGTGGTACAAAGACCATAGCTTTCACCACCAATGTGGCTTGGAGCGCCGTCTCCGATGTTGAGTGGCTGACCATCGACCCTGCATCTGGCGTGGCAGGCGACGCACAGGTTACTCTGACCGTTGCCGAAAACAAGACCTTCGACGTTCGTACCGGTAAGGTTACCATTACCGCCAACGACAAGGTGGCCGAAATTGGAGTTACCCAAAGTCAGGTCGACGCAATGAATGTAACTGCCGACGAGTATTACTACAAAAACTATTATGGCGGCAAGGTCGAGGTCTCGGTTGAGGCAAACGTCGACTACGAAATCGTTATTGATGCCGACTGCGACTGGGTTACCGCCGGAGCAGCTACCAAAGGTTTGACCACCACCACAGCCGTCATCGAAGTAGCGGCCAACTCCTCATACGCCTATCGCGAAACCGAGGTAAAAATCGTTGCCGACGGATTCGAAACCCCATTTACCATTGGTCAGGGTGCTTCGGTGTGGAGTGTCGATATGAACACCACCGCCTTTGAGCGTGCCGCGGGCTCAATCGTTTCGATCGCCGTTTTGGGCGACAATCTGGTTGTAGCCAACGGACTCGGAGCTGTGAAACTCATCGACAAAACAACCGGTGAGGCCAAAGGCGACCTCGCATTGGGCGACCTGAAAGTCGCTTTTGTGAAGAATGACGACGCAGGCAACCTCGTTCTCTGCAACCATAACGCATATAGCACGGAAACATCATCTTGGACCGAGTCGTTCAAAGTTTGGAAGATGAGCAAGTCTACCGACACCCCGACACTGCTGATTGAATACAGCAATTACGGCCCGCTCGGTTCGACGCTTGCTGTTCGTGGTGATGTCAACTCAACGGCACTCATCGCTTCGCCATACGAGGGAATCGACGGTATCGGTGGCGCCAATGAAGTCGTATTTTGGAATATCGCCTCGGGTAAAGCCGACGATGGTACCCCGAAAGCCGTCACCGGATTCCCCGGACTGGCGTGGTTGACTGGTTATTGGTTCACCGCTCCCGAAAACGTACCGGCAATTGGTCTTTACGGCACCTCTTTGAACGACGGATTCCTCTTCTCGATGTACGATGAAGATAAAGTTCGCTTTGTAGGTTCCGATTTGGTTTCGTCGGTTATTATGGGACCTGCCGATGCAAATTACCTCTACAACTGTATGGACGTGCGTTCGCTCGGCGGCCACTCCTATGCAGTAATTTGCCCTGCACCCTACTGGCCGCAATGGGGTTGCGTACCTGCACTCTATGTTGTTGACGTGACCGACCACGCAGCTCTGGCTACCGAGGCTGCAAATGTTAATACCACCGCCAAATTGGTCTTCTGCCCCGAAACCACCGCGTTCCTTGCCGAGGGCGAGGAGGGCGTTTCGCCTTCGACCGGTGTGGCTTTGGAAGCTACCGAAACGGGTGTCAACTTCTACTACATCGACCATAACAACCGCTCTATCGAAGCCTTCTTTATGGCTTTCTGATAACTTTGGAAAAAGTGTTATCTTTACGGAGCAATATGCCTGGAAGGGTATATTGCCCCGTTTTTAATGGCTTTCAGGTCTGAACATAAATATGACACTATGAAACTCTATTATAAGCTCTCGACAACCTTTGTGCTGACTTTTTGTGCCGCATTGCTTGGCTGCGGCAATACCTCAAAAGTACCGCCAGACCAACCGGAAACCCCCGAGAATCCCGATCAACCGGCCCAATATGCCGATTCGGTCGCTCTGCTCGACGGTTATCCTTCGGGAGTTGAGGTGCGCTATTTCAGAGATTACTACTCGGCCGAGGAAGATGAATATTGCTCAGGCTACATTGCCCTGATTGATTTTGCCGCCAACCCCAAAATCGCCTTCAATGCCGTACATCTACCCGAAGCGGCAACTCCAACGGCAGCTTTCGCCTCTTTTGGAAACGCCTCGCGACGTCAGTTGGTAGCAACAAATGCCGGATATTTTTGGGCAGGCGAGTCGTTGAGCCTTTTGATACACAATAGCGTGGTCGAATCCATTGCCTCGAACTATGCTTATGTGACGGTGCGTAACGCCACAAAAACGGTCTACCCGGTGAGGGCGGCTCTGGGACGTTCGAACTCGGGAGCCTTTGAGGCAAAGTGGGTCTACTGCTGTATGGACGATGACAGTCGTCCCTATGCGTTTCCTTCGCCGTTGGAGAATAACGAGAAGAACAAGAGTTATTTGCGCACTCCGCCGACGAGCAAGACCGAAGGTGCCGAGTTGTGGCAGCCTCAGGAGGCTGTCGGAGGAGGCCCGATGATAGTCTATGGCGGCGAGAATGTGGCCGAAACCTACTACTGGCGCGAAGTGCTCGACGAGGGTGGTACGGCTGGACTTTCGCGCCAACCACGCACGGCCGCAGGTGCTACTGCCGACGGCAAAATGTTGCTTTTAGTCTGCGATGGACGCGGCAGCAACGATAGCGGCGGCTACACGCTTGCCGAGGTGGCCGACGTGTTGATCGGTTTGGGTGCAGTTGTGGCAGTCAACCTCGACGGCGGCGGTTCGTCGACAATGGTGGGTATCGACGGAAAGGTTCTGAACCGACCGAGCGACACGGGCGAGAGCGAAAGCATTGTGCAGCGCTCGGTGCCCACAGCCATAATTATTACCGAAGAAAATTGATACAGTATATGAGAAACCTTTTGATAAAAATTGCTGTTGCGGCGGCTTTGCTCGGCTGCAATACCAAAAACGACCCCCCCAAACGGCTCTATATGTGGCTCGATTGCGAAGCCAATTTCGAACGTCTTTCATCGCCCGATTCAATCGTTTACTATATCGATAAGCTGCAACAGACGGGCTTCACCGACGTGGTTGTCGACGTTAAATCGATAATGGGCGAAGTGCTCTATCGGAGCAACATTGCCCCACAGATGAGCTCGTGGAACGGTACCGTACGTCCCGATGACTACGATATGCTCTCGATAGTAGAACAGGCCTGCCATAGCCGTGGAATGGGGTGCTATGCCTCGCTGAACGTGTTCGCGGGCGGCCACAATTTCATCGACCGCGGCATTATCTACTCGTCGCACCCCGAGTGGCAATCGACCGCCTGGTGGCACAATGAACTGTTGCCTATTTCGCAAATGAAGTGGAATTACAACGGTATGCTCAATCCCGCCGATCCGGCGGTCAGAGAGTACGAACTCTCGGTTTTGGAGGAGTTCGCAAGGCTCTATCCCTCAATCGACGGCATCATCTTCGACCGCGTGCGTTACGACGACATATCGTCCGATTTCAGCGATTTGTCGAAGACCGACTTCGAGGCTTATGCTGGCATCACGGCCGACGACTTCCCAAAGTGCATTATGGAGTGGCATTGCTCCGACGAGGGCAAGTGGAGCTGGACGCGCGGTAAATATTTCAAAGAGTGGGTCGAGTACCGTGCAAATGTTATCAAGAGCTTCGTCGAAGAGGCTCACCGACGACTGAAAGCAATCAATCCCGAACTTTTGTTGGGCGACTACACCGGTGCGTGGTATCCGACCTACTACTACGTCGGGGTAAATTGGGCGAGTCGGCTCTACAACCCGGCCGACGACTTTGATTGGGCTACCGACAACTACTACCTCACCGGTTACGCCGATCTGCTCGACCTCTATATGACAGGTCTCTACTTTACCCCAATTACAAAGCGCGAAGTCGATCTTCACTATCCCGATATCGGTCAACGTATGGAGGCCGGAATGGACGCCGAAGCCAAAAACCACTGGTATTGTGTTGAGGGCGGTGCCGAGTTGGCTGCAAAAATCACCTGCGGCGTGGTGCCTGTGACGGGGTCGATATATGTAGAGCAGTACAATGGCGATGTAGGCCGTTTTGAGAGGGCTGTGACGCAGGCAATCGAGAGTTGTGACGGCGGAATGATGCTTTTCGATATGTGCCACATCTGCTCGCGCAACTGGTGGCCGAATCTGAAACAGGCCATTGATAAGGCAAAATAACAAACTATTATGAAACGAATATTAATCCTGATTGGCGGCATTTTGGCCGCTACTTTAACGCTTTCGGCTGCACAGTACAAAGCTTCGTCGAGCGAGATTCGTTGGGTGGGCAGATGTCTGATGTCGGACGAAGGCACTGTCGAGTTCGATTGGAGTGGTACCTATGCCACGCTTGTGTTCGAGGGCTCGCGTTTGGATATGGTGGTCGACGACAGTGGGAAAAACTATTTCAATGTGGTCGCCGACGGTGTGGAATCAATTATTACTACTGAGGGTAAAGGCCGGCGGGTAGTGCTCTTTGATGGCTGCAATGGTATTCACACTCTGACGCTCCAACGTCGTACCGAAGGATTCAACGGACGAACAAGAGTCTGTTCGTTTGAAACCGATGGGCAACTGATGCCGCAACCGGCAGTCCGCCGCCGTCACATTGAGTTCATCGGCGATTCGCTCACTTGCGGCTACGGAACCGATTCGGAGTCGAAAGACGAACCATATACCCCCGAGACCCAAAACTGCAACAACGCCTACGCCTGCCGAGTAGCCGATTATTTCGATGCCGACTACAACCTCGTCGCCCATTCGGGCATTGGCGTCACTCACAACTACGGCGATGGCAAGCGTGTTTCCGACTACTCTATGCGCCACAAACTGGGCAAGCTCTTCGATGAAGGTGAGGACAACACCGAGTGGTCGTATTCCGATTCGCCATACAAACCCGATCTGGTAGTGATTTTCTTGGGAGCAAACGATTTCTCGGTCAAACCCTTCCCAACATACAAGGAGTTTGCCAAGGGCTACAATGAGATTATCGCCCAACTCCGTAATGCCTACGGCCCGACGACCCCGATATTGTGCGTTGCTCCTTATGAATTTGATCCCGGGTTTGATTTTGTTTGGCGCGTCAGCCACTCGGGCGGCAACAACCTCCATTTTGCCTGTGTACTGCCCGAATATTGCAACAATTCCGACGAGTTGGGCGCTTCGTTGCACCCCAACAAAATCGGGCAGTTGAAGATGTCGATGCTCTTGATTCCCTACATTTCGACCGTGACCGGTTGGTCGGTCAAGGGGCGATTGTAGAGTGGCAGAACACGTTTTTGATTATGTACGCCAGTAGAGTTTCAGCTTGGTCGATGCCATTGTGACCAGGACGCATAACGACGTTAGCAGAACTCCGTGCAGGAAGCCCAACAGTGGAGTGGAATAGAATATGCCCAACACGAAAGAGAGCCCTGTGAGGTTGAATAACGGGTAGAGCAGCAAATCGCCGGCGACGTAGGCAACCATAGGATTACGTCCGCTCATCGTTAGAAATGCCGTCGAGCGGCGACACCCGAAATAGTCGCACACAATGCTCAGAAAAATTAGAGCATAGAGTGCCAGTGCCGAGGTTGAGAGCAGATACGAGATTGTTGCCGGATCTTTTTTGACTCCGCATTGCAATGGCTCTGCCACCAATCCGAAAAGCATAAGCATCAAGGCGAGTAACAGCAACCTGCGCCACAACAAGGCCATAGGTGTGTCGTTGCGACGCATTGTCAGCCACGCAAAGATGCCGTACAGGGTATTTGCAATAAAAGCAATTCCAATCTTGTGGTGGTTTATACTCCACAGAGTTGCTACTATTGCTACCACCGAAAGCAGAGCTAACACTATGGCTGAGCGGTTGTTGCGAGGGCTGTGGAGTTCTGTTGCGCCACTCTTCATCGCCTCTACGAGCCATTCGCCGGCAAAACTCGCCGGAATCAGAATCAACAGATAGCGCAGATAGTCGAATCGCAGCAGCCAACCGACGGGCGAAAAGCCCATAATCCGAGAACTCCAACTACCTTCAACATCTCCCCCCAAGGTTAATAGTGCTACCACGACGGCTATTACAATGCGCAACTTTCGGTGATCGGCGGTAAACAGATAGGTTAAACCGCCGAACAGAGCCATATTGGAGAGAATCAGTATAATGATGTTGCTGAATCCAAGGCTGAACACCCTTCCGCCGGCATAGCGCGTGGTGAGCAGCATCGCAACCGCAGCACCGTAGGCAGCTGCCTTGATTGCCGCCCGCCCCCAGAGCGGCAATCGCGGATAGCGCATAAACATCGGAAAGAGTAGCGCAAAAGCCGCCAACGCCAAGAGCCAACTGCGCATATCTTGCGGTTGCGAAACGACGTATGGATAGAAGTGTTGAATGAAAATTGCAAAAAAAGCGAGTTGCAGCCAGCGCAAAACGGTGTCGCCCACCAGCCGCCAAACACTCTCGCCACCGCCTAACCGCCTGCCTATTGAGAGCGGAAAGGCCGCACCCATTGAGAACAGAAAAAACGGAAAGACCAAATCGACCCAGGTCAGCCCCGAAATCGAGGGGTCGTAGAGGTGGGTTGGCGGCGGGGTCTGTGCGTGATACATCCACGGCGGCAGTATGCCGGCCACAACGGTAGCCGACAACACCATAGTGATGATTGCAAAGCCGCGCAAGGCATCGAGAGAGTTGGCTCGTTGCTGCATAACTATTCTATTTTGGAGGTGTAGACACGGCCGAAACGGTCGGTGGCACGAATGGCCAATTCGGCACTCTTTGAGCGTGGTACGGCATAGAACAGGTGTTCGGTTTCGAATGGCGAAATCCAGTCGTAGACCACTTTTCCGCGGTCGGAGCAGAGTGCAAACGCCTCGGGGTCGTAGCCCGTAAAGCGCTCCATTTGCCCCATAATTTTGCCGTCTTCGCTCCATTCGACAACCCAGTCGGGATCCCAGTTCCAAACATTGGCAACAATGGCTTCGGGATATTGTTGGCACGCCCCGACGCCATAGCTGCGAAGCTGATAGGTTTTGGGTTCTGCAACCGACTTGAAGTACCACTCCACGCGATTTCCGTCTACCGAGTAGACCCCGTATCCGCGCGGCGTTCCGTCCAGACAGATGTCGCCCTTCCACCACGTGCCACAAACTGCGCCTGTGTTGTGCTCGAAGAGTTTGTCGTTGTGGACAATGTTGAGGTTGTAGTGCATATGGCCCGACAGAATGTGGGTGTCGTAGTTCTCGATTATTCGGTAGAGCGATTCGGCGTTGACGGTTTGGTCGGCCATTGCTCCGAACGAAAACTCAAACGGACGGCTCTCGACCGTCAGGCGTGACGGAATGTGCTCGGCTATAAAGAGCAGCGACCCCTTGGGTACATAGCTCAAATCGTTGCGAATCCAGTTTAGTGTCGTTTGATCGTAGTAGCCTATGTAGTTGTAGTCGCGCCCGAGGAAGAAGTTGTTGTCAATGACAATGTAGTGAGCTTTGCCCTTGTTGAAGGAGTAGCACGCAGGGGCGAATTGTTGCTCGAAGGTGGTGTACGAGGTTTCGTGGCACTCGCCGTAGTAGTCCATATCGTGGTTGCCTATGGCGCGGAAAAAGGGGATTCCAACTTTGTCGACAACTTTCAGATAGACAGGGTAGAGCCACTGAGAATCGCCTACAATATCGCCCAAGTCGATGCCGAAATGCTCCTCCTCGACAGACTCGACAGTCTGCCTGATATCTTCGACAACGGGCTTGAATAACTCCAATTCCTCCATTGAGGTGAGCTGCACGTCGGCCGTGACCACAAAAGTGTGGCGCATATCGTCGTTTGTATTGCGCATCAGCTCAAAGTTGTAGGTTGTGTGACCGCCTTTCAGAGGGTGGTAGAGAAGCGGAATACTTCCGTTTGAGGCGACCACGTAGCCGGCAGGAACCGAAATGGCCACCGTGCGTGCTGCGTCGGCCGTGGAGAGAGTATAACAACCTTGCGAGTCGGTTTGGGTAAAGTGGTAACCGTCGTTAACAACTACACCGCCAATACCTTGACCATCACACTCTACACGTCCCAAAATGTTGGTTGGACGTGCAGTGCAGCCGACAAACAAGATTGTCGTCAAAAACCATATAATCGACTTTCCCATATCACTATTGCTATTTTGAAGCCTTGGCTATGTAGGCATCGATTCCCTTTTTGAGTTCGTCCCAGTAGTCGTACATCTTCACGTGAACCAAATCGAAGAGAAAGTAGCCGTCGCCTGCGCCAATGCAGGCATCGACACTCGCGGTTACGGCGGCACCTACGTCGCTGCAACCAGTTGTGTCCCAGTTGCCCACGTCGGGCCCTCCGGCAAAATCGACCGCATTCATCAATACCGCGTCGGCTACTTTGCAGAATCCCTGCATTGTCCATTCGCCCGAACCCCAAACATTTGAGGCCGAGGCGTAGGCACCTACAAGCAGAAAGTCGAGGTGGTCGGCGTAGCCGTATAGGTGGTAGTCGGTCGTTGCCCAAGAGTAATGACGTGCCGTGTTGTAGTCGGGACTTGCCCAATTCACGCCCGAGTCGTAGTACGATGAGTACCAGCCACCCACATAGACCCCGAAAGCGATGTCGGGATTGATCGACTTGACCTTTTCGGCGGCACTCTCCACAAAGTCGTGAATGGTCTTGGCTCTGAACTCCAACCATTTTTTGGTGAGCGTCGGGGTCGGCGAGGGCAGGTAATAGCTGCCTGCCGAGAGTATGTTGCTCGGGAAGTTGGCAACCTTGCTTCCCGTGTACCGCTCAAAGGACTTGCGCGATATCTCCGAGAAGTCGGCCGCCAAATCGTCGTAACGGCAACGGTCGAGAAAAATGCCGTCGAGGTTGTATTTGGCCAAGTCGCCGAGCAGGTTCAGCAGGAAAGTCTGCACCTCGCTGTTGGAGGGGTTCAGAAATTTGGTGCCATACGAGCCGTCGGTAATGTCCATCACGTTGGTCACTCCGTCGGCAGTATTGATTGAGGTAGCCCAGTCGCGGCGGCTCTCGTCGCGGAAGAGCATTCCCTGCTGTCCCAGTCCGTAGGGATAGAGGTTGCCGCCGACAAAGGTGTTGATGGCCGCGTGCACCTTCAAGCCAAGCGCGTGACCTGCGTCGATGAAGGCCTGCAAGTAGTCCCACGTGGCGGTACGGTTGTATAGGTGGTAGTGCGAGCCCTCCCAAACATCGAGTGCTTTTACGGCATCGACCTCGTCGGTAGAGAAGAGTACGTCGCCCATTGTGGGACGCACATCGACAACTATGTCGGTAAAGCCTGTTTCGGCCACCTTGCTCAAATCGCGACTTATGTTTTCCTTGCTGTTGGCATAGTCGGGGAAGTTGGCGCAGGCATCAATCCAGATGTAACGCGGTTTCAGTTTGATTTCTGGATCAGGGTCTGGGTCAGGATCGGGGTCGGGGTCGGGATCGGAACCGCCCCACTCCCAAGGCGGCACCTTTCCGCTGTCGTCGGTGCAACCGATGAATCCGATTGCCATAATGATTGCTATTGCAACCAAAAAATAGTTTTTAATAAGCCTCATAAGTGCAGTAAAAACACTCAATTTCCGCTATTGTCGATACAGTCAACCTGATAAGCGCTCACAATGCGGTTGTTGTGATCGATGAGGTAGAGGGTCAGATAGTAGCCGTCGGACGAAGGAACCAAAATCGAATCGCTCGCCGCAGCAACGCCATTACCATCTGTATAGAATGTGTCGGCCGAGATCGTGAAGACCTTTGCCGAGGTGTTGTCGACAGTGCCGCTAATGCCGGCCATATTGGTCAGGTCGTAGCAGTGGATTATGGGTACGCCGCCCCATTGCGGGAAGAAGCCCGTGCAGTGCAGCACGGCATAACGAGCCTTATTGAACCACTTGACATCTATTGTGTTGTTGTTGTAGTTGCCGCCGTCGGCTTGTGCCGTAAGCATCGGTGTCATAGTAAATGTTCCGTCGCCACTGATATGGTAGAGCACATCTTCGTCATAGACCGAGAAGAGGAACCCATCGGTGAGGTCGCTGCCCATAGGTGTAATGGCAGGAATGCTCTCGGGTGCAAGACCCCAGTTGCCGGTAGCCCAGTTGACTCCGACAAAACCCGACAGTGTCACCACGTTGGCTTCCGAAACGACGCCGTCGGTCACGGTCCAGTAGACCATAAAGTTGGTTGCCGAAGCCGAGGTGCCTTCTGCCACGGTGACAATCAGAGCCTTGCCGTCGATATCGCCCTGAACCGACAACTTGCCGCCCAACGGGAATCCGCTCTCGTTGTTGTAGCTGAGCAAGAGCGTCGGAGCAGTGGTGACCGATTTGGTGCGCCAAATGTTGAACGTGCCCGCCGCGTGGTTGCAAATCAGCAGGTTGCCGGCATCGTCATTCTTAATGAACCCTGCTTGTGCTTCGCCTATGGCTATGGTGCCAACTTTCGAACCTGTTGCTTTGTTGAGATAGATAGGTGTGTCACCGTTGCCTGCCGAGACAACCACATAGTTGCCTATTTGAGCCAACGAGGTGTTGTTGGCGGCCAGACGTTCGATACCCAGACCTACCATATCGACCGACCACAGTTTGCGTTGGCTGTCGACAGCAAAGCCGTAGGGAATCTTCACCGGCGATTCGTTTGAGACGATTATGTCGTAGTCGCAAACCGAAGAATCGTCGGCTGTCACCGAGATTTTGTTCACTTTTGTAAAGTCGACGGTTGTCATAGCGTCGAGATTGCAGGTGGCGTGAGGAGAGAGTGTGTAGTCGACTTCGCAAGCCGTCAGATCGGTGTCGTCGGTAATCGAAATCTTTACGGTGTGTTTGCTTTCGTCGATGAGTGTAGTCAGCGACGGAGTGACTATGGCAAAGGCAACAAGCTGTTTCTTCGAGAGCGCCCTGATTTCGCCGCGAATGACAATGTCGTGCTTGTCGCCACGTCCGTCGGTATAGACAAACGAGTTGCTCTTGGTCAGATCCAACAGCGTCAGAGCCGGTTTGAGAAAACAGTTGTAATCCATCGAGGCGGTGACCTTCATACGTGTAATGTCGGTAACCGACTGGTTGCTCTCTTCGGGGTAGAAACGCGGTACGACAATGACAATATCTTCGTCGAGCGAGGTTACAGTTGTCGAGAAAACGGCCGTTGGATCGTTGGCATAGGGGCCGTCGATAAAGGTAGCCGACACGCTCGAAAGACCTATCGCCGTGGTGGTTGGTTTAACCTCTATGGGTTGTTGGCAGGCTGTTGCGGCAAAGCCGATGGCAACCAAAGCCGAAATTATTTTGAATGTTTTCATCTCTTTCTTTCCAATTAAGTTGTTTGTACTTATCTCCACTCGTCGTATTGTTGCAGCAGCGAGTTGCCGTCGAGTTCGTCCTGCGGCAACGGAATGCGGTACATTTTTGTGGGGAAATAGCGGTTCTGACCGTCGCAGTCGATGTAGAGGTAACGGAATCCTGTTCCCTCTTCGACGGGTTTGAGTCCGTGAACACGATATGAAGAGTAGGCGCTTTCCGCCAGTTTCAATCGGCGCATATCCCAGTAGAGTTGCCCTTCATAGGCAAGCTCAACCTTGCGTTCGCGGTAGATTGCCTCTATCAGTTCGTCGCCGCTCTTGTTGATTTTGGGCAGGCCGACACGTGCACGAACTTGTGCCAAAGCACTGCGTGCCTCTTTCTGACCGTCGGCCGAAGTTCCCTTACAGCAGGCCTCGGCATAATTGAGCAATACCTCGGCGTAGCGTATGGCGATCCAGGGTTGCAGACTGCGCGAATAGGCCGTAAGGTCGTGCGACTCGTCGACAAGTTTGCGCAAAAAGTAACCGGTGGTAGTCTTGCCGTCGTTGGTGGGTTTTGATTTCCAAGCCATAAATCCGTCTTTGCCGCCCTCGTATGCCTCAATGGTGCGTCCTTTCCATTCGGCACCATTATAGAGTACAGTGGCTGCAAAACGAGGTTCGAGCTTTGCGTATGGCGGTTCGACGGTAGTGCCCTCGGCGGTGTGCCAGGCGCTCCAATCGGGATAGCCACCCGTGTTGGCGAGTTCGTAACTCTCGACCATCTCCTGCGTGGGGGTGCCGAGTGCGCCAAGCACGCGACCGGCATCGCCTCCCGGGGTGAAGTTGTCGTCAAAGTTGTGAGTAACCCCCTCTTTGTTGTATTCGTATTCGAGAATCGACTCGACGTTGCCTTGGGCGCGTGTTTTGGAGTAGGCATCGGCGTAGACCGGATTCAGGTCGTAGAGTTTCGAGTCGATGACCTTAAATGCGGCGGCCGAAGCTTTGTCCCAACGCTCGGCGTAGAGCATTGCACGCGAGAGCAGTGCATTGGCAGCTCCACTTGTGAGCCTGCCTGTGGCGCTTTGGGCAGGCAGATTCGAAGCGGCATAGTTGAGGTCGTTTTCGACGAAATCCCACCCCTGCTGTTCGGTTGAGAGGGCCTTGTTGGCGCTGATCTCGCTCATATCGCGGTCGTAGATAATAACCTCTTTATAGCGTTTCATAAGCTCAAAATAGGTCAGGCCTCTGAAAAATCTGATTTCGCCTTCGAGTCGACGAAATGTTTCGTCGTTGAAGTTGGCTTTGTAGAGATCGAGGTTGCTGAGTGCCTGATTCAACTGCGCAATGGCCGAGTAGCAATAGTTCCAGTTGCCGAGATAGAATGAGGCGGTCGATGCCGAGAGGCCGTCGACTGCGTAGGCTATCTCGTTGGCAAACCACATATGTGCATTGAGAGCTGTCGAGCCGTATTTCAGTATGTCGGTCATTCCTTCGGTCAGGCCGACGTTGGATTGACCCGTATCGAATTGTCCCAAGACATCTATTTCGTGGTAGAAATAGTTGACCGAGAGTTCGGCATACTCGGGTTTGCTCCAAACGAGTTTGTCCGAGACGCTGTCGGTTGGCATAGTGTCGAGAAAGTCGCTGCACGAAACCGTCGCAAGTGCTCCTAAAACGATAATTGCTGATTTGAAAGATATTGTTTTCATAATTGAGTCGGTTTTACTAATCAGAACGTAATTGAAATTCCGCCAACATAGGTCTTTTGTTGAGGATAGTAGCCGTTGTTGACTCCCGGTGATTCGGGGTCGATGCCCTCGGGCAAGCCACTTATGGTAAACAGGTTGGAACCCTCGACATAAAACCTCAGGTTACTGATGCCTATGATGTTGCAGATCTTCGACGGTAGCGAATAGCCAAATTGCAGCGATTTGAGCCTCAGATATTTGCCGTCTCGGAACCAAAATGTTGATGCCAAACCGTTGTTGTTTGTCGGCGAATTCATCGTCAGACGCGGATATGTGCCGTCGGTATTGTCCTCACGCCAGGCGTTTTCGACCAGATAGAGTGGTGAGTTGCCGCCCTCCTTGAAGGTTTCGGTAAAAATGGTATTGTCGTCGTTGCCGTTGTAGTAGGTACCCGTAAGCGAGATATCGAACAGGGCGGCGCCTGTAATGAGTGCCGAGAAATCGAAGTTGCGCCACGAAGCACCCAGATTCAGGCCTGCGGTGAGTTTTGGACGGTTGCTTCTGCCGGTGAAGGCCTTGTCTTCGTAGCCCACAACTCCGTCGCCGTTCAGATCGACATACTTGATGTCGCCTGTGCGCGGACGTTGTCCGAACGGCCACGGCGAAGCGTCGATCTCAACTTCGGTTTGGTAGAGTCCGTCGGCCACCCAACCGAGCATTACACCAATCTCTTTGCCGGCATAGCACTGGTAGTCGGGGGTATTGGCTTTGTCGGTAAACTTAATCCAGCGGCTGTAAGCATAAGTGATGTTCAGACCGATGTTGTAGACAATCTGGTTGGCGCCCGAGCCGATTGTGTTGCGGTGAGTCAGAACTGCCTCAATGCCTCGGCTGTCTTGCTCGCCATAGTTCTCGTAGAGAGCGTAGTAGCCGCCCATTGATGGTGGATATTGTCCACCCATATAGGTGAGCATATCGTAGGTGTGGGTGTAGAACAGGTCGAATTCAAGACCCAGCAGGCCACCCCACAGCGTGGTGTCGAAACCAACATTATAGGAGCGTGTACGGCCCCAGGTAAGGTTCAGGTTGGCTACGCCCGAGATGCCCAATGTATTGTATTTCTGACCATTGAGATATAACGATGAACCTTGCGCATATTGGTTAAGGTATTCGTATTCGGGCACATCGTCGATACCAACCTCGCCGGCCGAAGCGCGCAGTTTGAGGTTGTCGAGCCATTCGTAGTCGGAGAGGAACCCCTCCTCGCTCAAACGCCAACCGACCGAAATGGCAGGGAAGAATCCCCAACGTTTGTTGCTGACATTGCCAGAGAATTTATAGGAGCCGTCGTAGCGTCCCGATAGTTCCAACAGATAGCGGTTGTCGTAGTCGTAGCGCAAACGTCCGACCACGCCCATCTGGCGGCTCTTGCTGCTCCAACCCGAAATGGGAGAGTCGTTGGCAGTTGCAAAACTCAATTCGGGCAGTTCAATAAATGGCAGCTCTTTGCCGTAGGCAGCAAAACCGCGACCCGTATATTGCCGCATCTCGCCCAATACCATAGCATCGATATGGTGCTTTTGGGCAAAGGTTTTTACATATTGCAACGAGGCGTTACCAAGTATGGTCGTGGCGCTGTAAAGACCCTCGGCAAGTGTGTTGTACGAGGTATTGCGCACGTCGAGCACCTTGGTGTAGCCCATAGTGGTCGAACCGTCCTGCGGCACCGAAGCCAACATCACATAGTAAGGGGTTGCCAATATTTTGCTGACAGAGTAGTTGTGGTCGTAGGAGCCCATCACTTTGGCGGTCAGACCCTCGATGAATGGAACACTCCACTCCAATTCGAGGTTCGACTGCAAAGCGTAGCCGCGGTTACGGTTGTAGCCCGACTCCGATACGGCGGCCAGAGGCGAAGAGCCTTGTCCGTAGTTGTTGATTGTTGCAACCGGCACTCCGTTGTAGGTTTTGGGCAGGTAGGGGTGCGAAGCAATGGCCTGACGAGCCACCGACATCCACGTGCCGTCGGATTCGCTACCGCCCGACGAGAACCCGGGCGATGATTTTGAGTCGGTTTCGCCTGCCAAACGCAGAGTGAATTTCAGACTCTTGCTCACCTGCGAGGTGATGTTGCTTCTGATGTTGTATTTGTCGTAGGTATAACCCGAGATGTTGCCCTGTTGGTTGAGATAGCCCAACGATGTGAAATATTGAATTTTATCGGTTCCTCCCTGTGCCGTGATGTTGTGACGAGAGTTGATACCTGTGCCGAAAACCTCATCGACCCAGTTGGTGTCGCCCCAACCGTCGGAGTCGTCGCCATTTGTCATTAGTTCGACCTGTTCCTGCGTGAACAGTGGGGCGTAGCCGTCCATTTCGCGTGCCTTATTGTAGTACCAGGCATACTGTTCGGCATTGAGGAATTTGGGGAAATTGGCGTTTTGCGAGATGCCGACTGAGCCGGAGTAGTTGAGTGTGTTCTTGCCGTTGCTGCCGCTCTTGGTGGTAACGATAATCACGCCGCCTGCACTATTCAAGCCGTAGACCGACGCAGCCGCAGCATCTTTCAGTACCGAGACACTTGCAATATCGTGAGGATTCACGTCGTCAATCGAACGTGGCACTCCGTCGACTATGTAGCTCACACCGTAATATGAACCGCGCACGGTGATTGAAGCGGCATCTTGTCCGGGTTCGCCCGACTCCTGAACCGAGGCAATACCTGCAACGCGACCGCCCAACAGACTGGTTACATTGGTCGAGGGAGCCTTCATCAGCTCCTCACCGCCAATGGCCGAAATAGAGGCAGTCATACTCGTCTTCTTTTGCTGGCCGTAACCGACCACCACAATGTTGTCGATGATGTTGTCGACCTCTTTAAGAGTAATGTTGATTGTGGTTCTGTTGGTCACAGCAACCTCTGTGTCGTTGTAGCCGATGTAGCTGAAAACCAAAACGGCATCTGATGGAACCGTAATTGTGAAATGGCCGGCACCATCGGTAATTGCCACCGCGTCGCCACCACGCAGTTCGACGTAGGCCCCAATGAGCGGATTGCCCTCCGGGTCGCTCACCGTGCCCTGCACCTTATTCTGCGCAAACACTGCCGACAGGGTCAAGACCACACACAAAGCAGTCGATGCGAAACGTTTGATAGAATCTGATAAATGTATCATATAGGCATATAGTTTGGTTGTTATTCTAATGGTTGGAGTTGCAAATATTGTCTATTTCGAGCGAGGCGGTAATCATCATACGTGGAACGTGGAACGGCCCTTTGAAGATGTTGCCTTTGGCCGGTTGGGCCACACTGCCGTCACGGTGAAGGTAGCCATACCACTCGCCGTACTCTTTGTCGGCAAAGTGGTCGTAGGCCCAGTCGCTTGCCTTTTTGTGGATATCGAGGTACTTCGGGTCGCCCGTGGCCTCAAAACAGTAGAGCGAGGCGATAATGGTTTCGCACTGCGGCCACCAGAATTTCATATCCTGCGAGTAGTCTTGCGGCGGGAAGTTGCGGCAGTCGCGGAAGTTGATCACACCGCCATATTGCTCGTCCCAGCCCCACTTGAATGACCAGTCGAATATTTGCAGGCCAATGCGTTTGAGATGTTCGTCCCAGCCGCGTCGTTTGCTCTCGGCCAAAATAAACCACGATGTTTCAATAGCGTGGCCGGGGTTGATTGTGCGTCCTGTACAAGTGTCGAAGAACTCTCCGTTGGGCCCCACCGTCTCCAAAACCGCCTCAAATTCTGGGCGCATAAAGTAGTGTTCAATATCGTAGAGCGAACTCTCCACCTGAGCATCAAGTTCGGGGGCCGTCCACACCTCGCGAATGACCGACACAACATTGATGAGAATCATTGTGATCGAGTGGCCGCGGCCTTCAATCAATGTCTTTGGTTCGAGAAATCCTTTTGTGGACAGCATCTTTTTGATGTTAAGGTAGAGTTCAAACGCCTTGCGTGCGTAGGCAGGGTCGCCGGAGGCTTTCGAATACTCTGCCATTGCTATTGCCGCAAAGCACTCCGAAAAGACGTAGCGACGTTTTTGAATTGGGGCTCCTTCGGCCGTAACGGTGAAGAACATATGACCGTCGGTGTCGATGCAGTGCGCCTCGATGAAGTCGATTGCACTCTTTGATGCGGCGAGCCATTCGGGTTTCTGTTCAACGTGGTTGTAGGCGTAGGCGGCAATGTAGCCGAATCGACCCTGAAACCAGACCGATTTGGTGGTGTCCATCAGTGTGCCGTCGCGATCGATCGAGGTGTAGATACCGCCGTTTTTGGTATCCAAGCCGTACTGCAACCAGAACGGCATTATGTTGTTGACTAAATCCTGGCGGTATTTTGTTCCGTAACTCTTTAACAAATAAATTTGTTCTTGTGTCATATTACTATCGTGTTTTATCGTATTTATTCCAGTATTGTTCAATCTCTTCAAGCGACCGACCCGTGGTTTCGGGCACTGCGCGGTACATTATTATCAAATAGGGTATGCACATTGCCGCAAAGATGAAAAATGTGCCTGCCGGAGTGAGCTTTTCGAGCATTATTGGCGTCAACTGTCCAATCAGGTAAGTACCGACCCAGAGCGACAGACCTGCAATCGACATAGCCGTGCCGCGTACCTTGTTGGGGTACATCTCCGAGAGCAGAACCCAAACCACTGCGCTGATTGATATGGCGCAGCAGAATACGTAAAGCAGGAAAAATACAAGCAGGAAGGTGTTCGACAGCCCAATTTGAGCGGCAAAGATGAAGTATAATCCGATTAGCAACAACGACATTATCATTCCCGAAACGCCCCAATAGACAAGTTTCTTGCGTCCGACACGGTCGATGATAACAAGCGCTATGACGGTGGTCAGCATATTGACAGCTCCGACAAGTACCTGCGAAAAGAGAGAATCGCTACTCGAAAGGCCTGCATTCTCGAAGATTTTTGGCCCGTAGTAGAGCACCGCATTGACTCCCATAAACTGTCCCAATATTGCAATGGCAACGCCAATCAGCACGGCGCGCCTGATTGAGGGCGAGAGTAGCGCGCGCCACTCCGATTTTTCGCTCTTCGAAATTGCAGAAGCGGTGGTATCGTAGGCTTCGTTGGCGGCTTGCGGAGTGTAGTATATTCGGTTGAGAATAGCCATAGACCGTTTGTCGCGGTGCGACACAATCAGCCAGCGCGGACTCTCCGGAATAAAGAAGAGCACGGCGAAGAAGAGCAATGCAGGAATTGTCTCGGCGCCAAGCATACCGCGCCAAATTTGGTCGGCGAACATCAGCTGCCACAGCGACGAACCGTTTTGCACGTCGGGAGCACTCTTCAAAATGACAAAATTGATTAGGTAGGCTGCCAAAAAGCCAATGGTAATGGCCAACTGGTAGAGCGAAACGAGCGTGCCGCGCCAACGCGGAACGGCAATTTCGGAGATGTACATTGGCGAAACAATCGATACTACGCCGATGCCAATACCGCCAATGATTCGGTAGACTACAAGTTGCGTGAAGTTGCTGCACACCGCACACCCAATGGCCGATACCGAAAACAACACGGCCGCTATAAGCATCGTCGGCTTACGCCCTATGCGGTCGCTCACAATGCCTGCCGTGGCGACACCGAAGATTGAACCTATCAGTGCGCAACCCACATACCAGCCTTGTGCCAGCGAGTCGAGGCCGAACTGTGAGGCAACGTTCGAAACCGTACCTGAAATTACGGCAGTATCGTAGCCGAAGAGTATTCCGCCCAAGGCAGCAACGACCGAGAGAAATACTACATAACCCGTATTTGTGCTTTTTTCCATAGTGTCGTTCTATTTGATGTTGAAATACTCCTTGTAGCGGTCATAAAGGTGACCTGCCTGTAAGTAGGCCGATTGCGGACTCATAAAGTGCGAAAACTCAAAGGTTATGGCTTTGTCGTAGCCGGCGCGTTTGGCGGCTTCCAACTTCATACGCAACTTGTCGAACTTGATGGGCAGGAAATTGATCGGCATATCGCGATCGAAGGTCTCGGCATTGGTCCAACACTGCATTCCGTAGCGGTCGGCCAGACGTTTGTTGACCGTAAAAAAAGCGTCTAATTCGTCGTAGTCGATGTGGCCGTCTTGAAAGGCGCAGGCATCGACGTATTCGTGAATGCCGTCGAAAATCTCGTTCCAGTCTTTCTCGTGCTCTGCCACAGAAACAGCATCGCTCTTTGTCATTTTGGTTGTGCCCATAACTGCTTTCTTGCCGTCGATCCAAGGCGAGATGAAGGTCGGCAGTCCGCCCGATACCTCTTTGCACTGGCGACCCATTGTGCGGAATGCCTCGATTGCTCCTTTGGTGCGTCGGCTAATCTCGCCGCTGATGTACCAGCCGCCGAAGCTCTTGTAACGATTGCCGTACATATTCCAAACCTCGTCAATCACATGGCGGTTGTCTTCTACCTCCCACGACATATCGTGGGTGTCCCAGTATTTGCCCGAGTCGTAGAGCCCGAAGTAGAATTTCATACCGTACCTCTCGGCAAGCCTCAAAAACATATCGACCAAATCGACCGAGGGCATATAACACCCTTTTTTCAAGAGGTATGGCGACGGATAGGTGATGAATTTGCGGTAGCCCGAACGAATCTCTATCACGGTGTCGATACCTATTGCCTTCATATTCGCAAAGTCGGCGTCCCACTCCTTTTCGCCCCAGTTCTGGTGTGGAATATCGTGCGATATTTCGTCGAGAAATGTTCCCGTTATGGCCAGACCGCCTGCGTGTGGCACAATCAGTCCGCCCTGAGAGCTGCCACTCTTCGGCTCGATTATAGAGTCAATGCGTTCGGCCGATTTTGAAATATCGGGAATCAGCGCCGCAGCACCCAATGCCGCCGTTGCTTTGATGAAATCTCTTCGAGTTATGTTTTTCATAATGATTTGGGTTATGTGATATTTTTTTGGCTATATTCAATGAGTGTTGTTATGTTGCGACTTTTATACGATTCAAAAATATAAACTGTCGATTAATTAAACAAATATTATTCAATCAATATTTTTATTTTATTAATAAGATTGTAATGAGTTGCATAAATAGTTAGCCAATAGAATTATATGCCTAATTTTCTATTCATTATTAATAAAGTAATTTATATTTCATTTCGATATTTGAGGTATATTTAATAAAAAGTTTTACTTTTGTGCTAAATATGGTGGCTTTCTTTTAGATAGCGGTTCGTCGATCGAAAGTTGCCGGCAAATACCAAAACGACTATGGCAGAGATTGTTTTTTCTACAAATGAAAAGTCGGCCAACGATGCCGAGATAATCAAAAACGACATACTTTGTTACTGCATTTATCACGGCAACCAGATGATTCCCTCGCTTGCCTCGGCACTCGGTTACAGTGTTCCGACCGTGACAAAGTATTTGGGCGAACTGATAGCCGAGGGCTATTTTTTGGAGTTTGGCAAGCAACAGTCGCTTCGTGGCCGCAAGCCAGTACTCTACGGAGTCAACCCCTCGTCGTGCTTTTTTATAGGTGTCGACATCAACCGTTTTTCGCTAAACATTGGTATGATGAATCTGGTTGGCGAATTGGTACGTACCGAAGAGATTGGCGACTATCGTTTCGAAAATACTCCGGCATCGCTCGAATCGGTTTGCCATTACGTGCGCCAATTCATTGAAGAGTCCGATGTGGAGAGGGCAAAAATTGCAATGGTTGGCATCAACATCTCGGGACGTGTCGATGCGCGTACAGGTTACAGTTACAGCATCTTCAACTTTGAGGAGAACGATGAACCGCTGGCTCAGATTCTCTCCGACAAGATCGGTTGTCGTGTCAGAATAGAGAACGATACTCGCGCAATGACATACGGAGAACTTGTTTCGGGAAATGCGCGTAACTACCGCAATGCTCTGTTTGTCAATGCAAGTTGGGGTTTGGGACTGGGTATCATAGTGGGCGGCGAACTCTACTATGGCAAACACGGCTATTCGGGTGAATTTGGCCATATGAACGTCTTCAACAATGAGATTATGTGTCATTGCGGCAAAAAAGGGTGTCTCGAAACCGAGGTTTCGGGCAATGCCATACACCGCAAACTTTTGGAGCGCATTCAAAACGGTGAGTCGTCGGTACTCTCGCCGAAGGTCGAGCACGGTCAAACCATCACTACAATGGATATTGTCACTGCGGCAAACATAAGGGAGGATCCGCTCTGCATCGAACTCATCGAGCAGACGGGTGCGGAATTGGGCAGACAACTTGCCAATCTGATCAATATTTTCAATCCTGAGGCGGTGATTATTGGAGGCACTCTCTCGCTTGCGAGCGACTATTTCCTGCCGCCAATAAAACTCGCCATTCGTAAATTTTCGTTAAAACTCATCAGCAAGGATATCGATATCGACATATCGGCACTCCCACTTAATGCAGGTATGGTGGGCGCTTGTATGGTGGCCCGCCAATCGCTCTTTGCCTATCGTTCAAACAACAATTAGGGTTGGGGATATGTCTCCGGCGAGGGAGAAACCTGCTGCTACTTGAAAAATTTGTGCTGGAAAATAATCAGGTAGAAGACCGCTATTGTGATGTAGGAGTCGGCGAAGTTGAATACGGGAGAAAAAAATACGTCGCCACCCATTAGCGGCACCCACTGCGGCCAGGTGAAGAGCGGAAAGTAGAGCATATCGACCACCTTGCCGTAGAGCAGCGGCGCATAGCCTCCGCCGGAGGGGAAGAGAGTTGCAACCTCGGTGAAGGTCGACTCCGAGAATATTACCCCATAGAATGCCGAGTCGATAAGATTGCCTGCTGCTCCGGCCAAAATCATTGCAAACCCTACTATGACTCCCTTGGGGGCTTTTTTCTTGAAGAGGTAGCCAATGAACCACCCGAGCGCCGCAATGGCAATAATGCGGAACAGGCTCAGTATGAGCTTGCCGTAGCTGCCGCCCAACTTCATTCCGAAAGCGGCTCCCTCGTTTTCGATGAAGGTCCACTGAAACCAATCTCCAAAAACGTGAATGCTTTCGCCAAGCGTCATATTGGTCTTTACCAAAACCTTGACAATCTGATCGAGCACAATCAGTCCGGCCACAATCAGCCACACTGTGCTCTTCTTTATCTCTCGTTTGTTATTCATATTCGTTTCAAATATAGCAACTTTTTTCGGGTAATCGTCTTTGAAAACACCAATTACATAATAATTGGCTGGTATTTAGTGCTTTGAGTTTTTGGATATGGGGCTTGGTTACATAACGGTTACATAAGAAGTTTTATGCCCAAATTGGAATATACTGTGCGAACTTTCTCGATTGAGAATTGTTTTGAGGTTTAATGAGATTGGACGCAATCGTATCTGATATAATTCTTGATGCCATTGGGTAGTTTTAAGCCGAGATGCCGAATCGTTGGCGTACGCTTTCGTTTGTCATTGGCTCGGCCGAAACATATTTTAGGCAGCAGTGTTGGTAGCACGCTCTGATTTTATCCTCTTTGTTCATCTGTCGCATAGTCTTTATAGAGTACAAAATGGCTTTGGTGTAGTTGTCTGCCGAAATAAAATTGGGCGCAGGTAACTGAAACAGCTCGCATTGCGCCACGGCTCTGTCAATTCCGCTGCCACGTTCTTCACATATATTGATTTTTCGCATTGTAGCTGCAATAATCTCATTCCGACTTATTGGTGCGTGGTCAATGAATCGCAGAGTGTCGACCAGCGGCTGCCCCGGATTGGTAATCTCAATTCTATTCTTAAATATCTCAATCATTGGCCCCGTGCCGCTAATTGAAAGATCTTGGTGGATAAGTGCATTTGCTATAAATTCGCGTATGGCAAGTATAGGATACATACGTGTCTCTTGTCGGATAGCTTGCGAAATCTCTTCATTTACAGGCAGCGATTCGTTGATATAGTTTATCAGTCCGGAGAATCCGACAGCATATCCCTTTTTGCCAACAATCTCTCGTTCGGCGTGCAGTCGACTATTGTCTTTGTAATATATCAGACGAACAGGTTTTCGATTCAGATTGTCGAAAAGCGATAAATCGCTTGCAAACAGCAGTGCACCGAGATTGGTGATATCTAACGATCCGCTTGGGTGACGGCGAATGAGCCGCAACTCTGAGAGTTTTTCGAGAATTGCAAGGCGGTTGTCGGGCAGAGGATATCCGAAAAGTTTGAAACAAGTTGTGTAATCAATCAACCTCAATACATCGTTTTCGCTTAAATTGGTCTTGGCCAAATGATCTTCAAATCTGTACCCCTGAGTTTTTGTCCATATTTTTCTTGCCCGTTCAGGATACTCCGACAATTTTTTCTTGTAGGTACCAATGCGTATGTAGGCTTCGCCCTTAAATGCTACGGGTCTGTCGTTTGCTGTATCGATGATGAAAACCACTACTCTTTTCCCCTCGAAGACCGTTTCATTGATTGTGAAATCTACTTTTGGGTTAAGTTGGTGTTTGAGCCAAGATTCCAACTCTTCATTGCCAATTTTGTGCTCTCGTGGTTTGAATGTTGTTCCAACAATGGAGCGGTTCGAGTCGTCGATGCCCCAAAGCAGGTAACCGTGAGGTTGATCCATATATGCGGCTCCGTTCGACAATGCCGAGATGTATTCTCCGATTGCATATGGTTCTCCGTTGTTGGCTTTGAATTCAATCCATTCACTCTCTTTGGGAGTGGCGAGAATATCCTTTATTATGGTTACGAGTTCTTCGTTGCTCATATGCGGCGGCTTTTAGTTACATAAAATGGTCTTGATTGTCAGCGAGATATTGTTTTTGCAGTTTGCTTAGTTATATGAACGTTTGTTAAAGACTATCCCTGAATACGAATTCGTCTCTTATTGTTTTTGCAAATATATATAATAACCTCAATCCTTTGATAGTTAAAGACAAAAAAAGAGATCGGGACGAACTTCACAGTTAGTCCCGACAAAACCAAACACAATATTAAATGTATTGAAAAAACCGAATAATGAATTCTTATCTGATTTTACAATACAAAAATAGCACGGCATTATGGTGTCGTGCTATTATTTTCGTCCCAAAGATTATGGAAAAAGTTCATTATTACCTTTTTCCCCACTTTTTTTGCCAATAATTGGCGTGTGCCGGCGGTTAGGCTTTCAAAATCGGACCACTCTTTGAAAAACTGTCGAGCGATATGGTTAGCGCAACGACATCTCGGCACTGCCCGTCAGGTAGCCGTCCATATAGACTTCGGCCGTGTAGGCTCCCGAGAGCACATCGGCGGCGGCAAAGAAGATGCTGACATCGAGGTCGCCGTTTTGGTAGTCGACATCGCGCGAGGCCGAGTAGCTGATTTGGTCGCCCTCGAACTCGAAGAGGTGGTCGGCACCGTCGGTCATCACCGCTCCGTCGGGTGCGGTTATGCGCACGTAGATTCGGCGTTCGCCCGGCAGCGTCAACTCGTTGGCCGTCAGAGTGAGGTCGACCTTGAAACGAGAGGTACGCGAAGCTCGTGTGGTGGCCGTGCCGTTCGAATTGAAAGCGGCTATTTTTATATCGCGTGCCTTGACAATGGCTCCCAAGCGTATTTTGTCAGAGAGTTCGGCGGCGCGTTCCTCGGCAATGTTGGCTCTCGAAGTTTGGGTGGCAACCTCCTTGCGGAAGGTGACGTTTTGTTTGGCCAACTTTTGGTTCAGGCTGTTGAGCGAGTCGATTTGGGTCACGTAGCGGCGCATAATTGTGCGCAGCGTGCCAAGCTCCTTCTCGTATTGTTTGATCTTGTCGCGATTGATGTAGCGCTCTTTTTTGAGGCGCGACATAAGCGAGTCGGCCTTGTCGCGTTCGACCGAGATGTTGTCCATCAGCACGCGCGAGGTCGAGTCGTTGCGCACGTTGATGTTGTCTATTTCGGTTATCAGGCCCGTTATCTGGTTGTTGAGCGTGTCGCGGTCGGCCTTGAACTCGCGTTTCAGGTCGCTCGTGGTGCGGAAATAGGCAAAGGTCAAAAAGCCGATAATCACTATCAGAACGACAATGATTATGCGGTAACCCTTGACGGTGTGGTCGGGAGTCGGTTGCTCCTGATCGTCGTAGTTGTAATCGTCCAAAATCTCTGACATACTCGTTATCTGTCGGCTCGGTTGGCGTGTCGACTCTGCAAAGATAATCTTTTTTTAGGAAATCATTCCGTAGTCGCTCTGCGAACTTTTGGAATAACGTTGGCGGAGTGCTGCAAGGAGCCTGTTCTCGGGTTTTGTGAGCAACGGGTCGTCGGAAAGAATCGCCTCGGCGGTTTGGCGTGCATACGCAATGATGTTGCCGTCTTTGGCCACGGAAGCAATTTGCAGCCCAAACGCATCGCCGCTCTGCATTGTACCCTCCAAATCGCCTGCTCCGCGCAGTTTCAGGTCGAGTTCCGAGAGGCGGAAACCGTCGTTGGTTTCGACCATAGCGTCGAGCCTTGCACGCGAATCTTTCGAGAGGTGTTCGCCGCTCATCAATATGCAGAACGACTGCTCGCCGCCACGCCCCACACGGCCGCGCAACTGGTGGAGCTGCGAGAGCCCGAACCGTTCGGCACTCTCTATGATCATCACCGTGGCGTTGGGCACGTCGACGCCCACCTCAATTACGCTTGTGGCCACCAGAATCTGCGTGACGCCCTGTTTGAACTCCTGCATAGCGGCGTTTTTGTCGTCGCTCGACATCTTGCCGTGGATAGCGCCCACGCGGTATTCGGGAAGCGGAAACTCCCTTATGATGGCGTCGAAACCCTCGTAGAGGCTGAGGTAGTCCATTGCCTCCGACTCCTTTATGAGCGGATAGACCACATATATCTGACGGCCTTTGGCTATCTCGCGCCGCATAAAGCCGAATAGTTTCAGACGGTCGTTTTCGTAGAGGTGATAGGTCTCGATTGGTTTGCGCCCGGGGGGCAGTTCGTCGATTGTGCTCACGTCCAAATCGCCGTAGAGGGTCATCGCCAGCGTGCGCGGAATGGGCGTAGCGGTCATCACGAGAATATGGGGCGGCTCGGAGTTCTTTGTCCAGAGCTTTGCCCTCTGTTCCACCCCGAAACGGTGCTGCTCGTCGATTACGACCATTCCGAGATTGGCAAAAACCACGCAGTCTTCCAACAGCGCGTGCGTGCCTATCAGTATGGCGGTTTGACCGTTGGCCAGATTTTCGAGAATCAGGCGGCGCTCTTTGGTTCGGGTTGCGCCGGTCAGTACTGCAACGCGTCCTTCGCAGGGGGTGCCGGCAAGCATCTTCGTCACGGAGTCGAAGTGTTGGCGTGCGAGTATCTCGGTCGGGGCCATCATACAGGATTGGTAGCCGTTGTCGGCGGCCAGCAGCATAGCCATAAGCGCCACAAGGGTCTTGCCGCTGCCCACGTCGCCTTGCAACAGGCGGTTCATCTGGTGACCCGAAATGGTGTCTTGTCGAATCTCTTTCACCACCCGACGCTGTGCTCCGGTTAGTGCAAAGGGCAGTCGGTTGTTGTAGAAATCGTTGAAACAGTCGCCCACACGTTTGAACACAAAGCCGTGCTCCATTGTGGTACGACCAGCCTTGCGCGCGAGTATGGAGAGCTGAACGCCGAAGAGTTCTTCGAATTTCAGGCGGTATTCGGCCTTGCCGAGCGCCTCGGCCGTGGGCGGAAAGTGAATGTCGTGCAGTGCGGTGCGCAGCGGAACAAGGTTGCAGCGGCGCATCAGCTCCTCAGGCAGAGTCTCGGCAATCTGTTCGCCTGCGGCCTGCCACAGATTGACCACCAAAGCGGCGATGCCCTTCGTGCCCAGTCCCGCCGTGGTGAGCCGCTCGCTCGTTGAGTAGATGCCCTGCAAGCCCGACGGCGGTTTTTGCAGCGCCTTCTCTACCAACTCCATTTCGGGGTGGACTATGTTGAACGACCCTTTGAAGAAGTTGGGACGTCCGAAGACAATATATTCGCGCCCCACTTCGAGCCGTTTCTCAATCCAGCCGACTCCCTGAAACCACAATAGTTCGATTGCTCCCGTGGAGTCGGCAACGTTGGCCACGAAGCGTTTTTTGCGCCCTTCGCCTTGATAGGCGAAACCGGTGATGCGTGCGCGCAGTTGAACGTAGGAACCGGTCATCGACTCTCCGACTTCGCCAATGCAGTAGAATCGGGTGCGGTCGATGTAGCGGAACGGAAAGTAGTAGAGCAGCTCGCGGAATGTCGACACGCCAAGCTCCTTTTGCAGCAGCTCGGCGCGACGAGGTCCAACGCCTGCCAAAAACTTTATGTCGTTATCCAGCACAGTCATTCTGTGCAAAGATAATTCACTTTCGGACAATCGGCAACGCAGAAATCGATTATCTTTGCAAATAAAACCATTTTTTCAAAAGAGATGTTTTGCCGTTCGCTTACCCACTATTCGCGCCGAGAGAGTTCTCAGGTCGCAATCGGCCGTGTCAATATTGGCGGTCGGAACCCCATTGAGGTGCAGACAATGACCAACACCGACACGCTCGATACTGCGGCATCGGTTGCCCAGATAGGCCGTGTGGCAGCTGTTGGAGGGCGTATCGTAAGGCTCACAACGCAGGGCATTCGCGAGGCCGAGAACCTTGCCGCGATTGCGCGTGAGGTTCACTCGCTCTACCCCGAGGTGGCGCTTGTGGCCGATGTCCATTTCCTGCCGCAGGTGGCTGCCGTGGCTGCTCTTGCGGCCGACAAGGTGCGCATCAACCCGGGCAACTACAACGACCGTGGCGGCAATTTCGTGGAACTTTTGGAGTTGTGCCGTCGGCGTGGCGTGGCTCTGCGTATCGGGGTAAACCACGGTTCGCTCGCGCCGCGTATGGTCGAGCAATACGGCGACACCCCCGAGGGAATGGTCGCTTCTGCAATGGAGTTTCTGAGGGTTTGCAAAGCCAACGATTTCTCGCAGGTAGTGGTCTCGATGAAATCGAGCAATGTTGTGGTTATGGTCTCTGCCTACCGACAGTTGGTCGAGGCAATGGGGAGGGAGCAGATGAACTATCCGCTCCACCTTGGAGTTACCGAGGCAGGCAACTCGGTCGAGGGACGCATAAAGTCGGCTGTCGGAATCGGCGCCCTGCTCTCAGACGGCATTGGCGACACCATTCGCGTTTCGCTCACCGAAGCCCCCGAGAACGAAATTCCGGTTGCACAACTGCTCGCCGCACACTACCAAAACCGTATTGTCACAGCCTTTCCGCCTATTGGTTCTTTGGAGGGATTGCGCCGCGATGAGGTGCCGGTTTTGTGGAGCGAGGTGCCCGAGGGGCGCCGTCGCTACTTCGATGTGGTCGATGCCGTGAGCGATACCCCTGTTCAGGAGTGGCGCTCCAAACTCGGCAACCGCCGGTCAAAACTGCCCGTTATGCTGCGTCGTCACTATAAAACAATGACTTTGGAACAGTTGCGTATCGAGGCTGCGGCCGATTTTGGAGTGATGTTCATCGACCGTTTGGCCGACGGAATCGACCTCTCGGCCGACGGCATACCCGAGGCCGAAACCGATGCCATTGCGCTCGACATACTCCAATCGGCGCGTAGGCGCATCACCAAACCCGAGTATATTGCCTGTCCCTCCTGCGGCCGCACGCTCTACGATATTGAGTCGGTGTTGGACGAGATAAAGCAGGCTACAAGCCACTTGTCGGGGGTTAAAATTGCCGTTATGGGCTGCATTGTCAACGGCCCGGGCGAGATGGCCGATGCCGACTACGGCTACGTGGGGGCTTCGCGCGGCTGCATTACGCTCTATCGTGCGGGCAAACCGGTCGAATACAACATTCCACAAGAGGAGGCAATCGGACGGCTTGTTGAACTCATACGTGCCGACAGTCGCTGGACGGAGTGATGAGAACCATTTTGCCGCTGACATATTTCGGTTCTTTGGAGTGGTGGGGTGCGCTCTTGGGCGGCGATGCTATAATCGACGTGGGCGAAAACTACGTGAAACAGAGTGCCCGCAATAGAGCCGAAATACTCTCTGCTTCGGGTGTGATGCCGCTGACGGTCAATGTTGTAAAGGGGGCAAGTATCCATAAAAAACCGATGCGCGAGATGCGTATCGACTACTCAAAACGCTGGCAACACCTCCACCGGACAGCCATTCGTTCGGCCTACCGAAATTCGCCCTACTACGACTATTTTGCAGAGCGTTTCGAACCGCTCTATTGCCGTCGCTACGATTTTCTCTACGATTTCGATCGCGACTCGCTCTTGGCTGCTGCCGATATTATGGGTGTCGACAGAGGATTGTTGCGTTTTTCGGAGGAGTATTTGCAGGCCGATGCGGAAGATGTCGACCTGCGCGGACACGACTTTTTGGGGCGGCGCTCCGCGTCGAAACCCTACTATCAGGTCTTCTCCGACCGTATGCCGTTTGTCGACAATCTGTCGGTGGCAGACCTTATCTTTTGCGAGGGGCGCGACGCCCTGCACTCACTGCTATAACGAATCGAAATAGTTTGAGGGTACCTCAATGGTGGCGTTGTCGTAGTAGATTCCCGACGAGGCCTCAATCAGGTTGCGTCCGCGGTGCAGCACAACGCTGTCGCAGCGGAAAACGCCGTTCAGACCGCTCACTCGGTCGCTCTTCTCGCCGTTGATGTAGATGTCTACTTGCGGCAGGTTGGAGTAGACCTTGATGTTTTGGAGCGTGTCGGTGCGCAGTGCCCACCGTTTCTCGGCAATTTGCAGGAATTTTTGGTCGGTATTCCACTCTGCCTTATAGCGGTAGAAAGCATCTTTACGCACTTGGCGGTTGAACGAAACTACGCCCATATCGTTGGTGGTCTGGTGTGAGGAGCTGACCGAACCGTAGTCGAACAGACAGTCGACAAAAGTGCCCCAAAAGAGCGAGTCGGCACGCAGCGCATCGATATAGGTCTCGTGGAAATAGGTCTGCCAGCGTTCGGGGTGCCACGCTCCGGCGGCAATCGGCTTGCCCAACACGTCGCTTTGGTGGAATATCGAACCGCCGCACTTGTAGCTTACAGCCGACTTGAACGTACTCCACGACGGGGTCGAGTGCATCTGTTCCTGCCATACGGTTATGTCGGAGGGCAGACCGTCCATCCACCCGAAGGTGTGGCTCCAAACAATCAGGTCGGTAATGAAGTTGATTTCGCCGTCCTGATTGCTCCAACCCGAGGTGAAACGGTTGTGGTCGAGCTCTTTGGCCAGCGAGTTCAACTCCTTGATGTAGCCTATTGCGCTCTCGCCTTTGGTTTCGAGTTCCGAAAAGAGGTTCCAAACCATCACCGAGGGGTGGTTGTAGAGCTGCATAATCATTTCGCGCAGTTGTTCCTTGCCGTTTCGGCGGAATCCTTCGGTATTGAAAAAGCCTTTGCCGTTGAGGGTTGTTGTGCCCACAAACGGGAGGTCGTTGATGACAATTATACCGTAGCGGTCGCAGAGCGAGTAGAATGCCCTGTGGTGCTCGCCGCCGACTACACGCACGGCATTGGCTCCCATTTCGCGCAAGATGCCGATATCTTCCGCCAAGTCGCGTTCGTCGACGGCAGTGCCCGAGAGCGGACGGTCGCGGTGGAGCAGAACTCCGTGAATCGGGTAGGGGCGGCCATTGAGCCTGAATCCCCCATCTGTCGAGACCTCGTAGTAGCGGAAACCGCTCTGTAACTCCACTGCGTCCTGCTCCTTGCCGCCCGAAAGCAGCGAAACCTTGAACGTGTAGAGGTAGGGGTTATTGATGCCGTCCCAAAGCTTTGGGTTGGCAATTTCGAAAGGAATGGTCGCCATAGCGGTTTTGTCCTCTTGCAGCCTCACTTTGGCCGTACCTGTCAAAACTGTCGAGCCGTCGGGTTGCAGAATGGTTGCCTGCACTGTGGCGTTGCCCGATGAGCGCGAGTCGACTTTGACCTGCACCTCGCCCTCGACTTTTTGAGCCGAAACACTTTTGGATACTATTGCCACACCGTCCGAGGCGTAGTCGTCGACGGATATTGTGGTAGGTTGCGTGATGATTATCTCGACATCGCGATAGATGCCGCCATAGGATATTTCGTTGCCGGCCGTGGGCATAACATCGATGCGCGGCGCGTTGCTGACAATGACCCAAATCAGGTCGCGCCCGTCGAAACGCACGAAGTTGGTTATGTCGAAAGCAAAGGCACCCGAACCCCCTTCGTGGCGACCGACGTAACGGCCGTTGACCAGCAGGTCGGCAACAAGATTGACACCCCCGAAACGTATGTAGATGCGTTTGTTGCTCCATTCGGGACGCAGGTCGATGTAACGCATATAGTTGCCCACGCCACGGAAATAGTCGGCACGGCCACCGAGTGCGTCTTGATTCCACTGGTGCGGCAGGTTGACTATTGAGGTCGAATTTTCGTCGTAAGTGTAGAACTTCCACTCGCGATTAATGTTGTAAGTTTCGCGGGCAGAGGCAATCGAAAGCACTCCGAAGAGTGCAAAGAGTTGCAATATCGAGTATTTTATGGAAAATCGTTTCATTGTATCACTCACTTGTTTGCACAAAGGTAAAAAAATAACTACATTTCGGAAAATTTAATTTGCATCGAAATAATGAACGTATTAGATATCATAATAATTGTGATAATGCTCTGGGCTGTTATCAGTGGCCTGCGTCAGGGAATTATTGCCAAGGCATTTGGTCTTGCCGGAATCATTTTGGGCGTGTGGCTCGCATTTCGGTTCAGCTCAAAGTTGGGCGAGTGGCTCGGCTTTTCTCTCTCCAATACGGCGGCATTTGTCATACTGATTGTGGTCGCAATACTCGTTATGATAGTTGTTGGGCGGGTGGCCAAACATATTATGAAACTGACCGGTCTGGGCTTTATCGACCGTTTGGGAGGTGCAGTCATCTCGCTTGCCGAATATGCACTCCTGACGGGACTTCTGCTGGGGCTCTTTGAGAACATCAACTCGCGTACCGGCTGGGTCGAGAAAGAGAAGACCGACTCCTCGGTGCTCTCCGCTCCAATCACTCGGTTCTCCGAGATGGTTTTCCCCTATATCCTCACTGCCAAAGATTCGCTTTTGGAGGGACTGCACATCGATAAGCCGGATCAATCCGACCCGTCGACCGCTCCATCGACACACAAACTCTAACCCATAAAATCCGACTGAATATGAAAGGCAGAGTTATTGAGAGTACAGGAAGCTGGTACCGCGTTGAGGCCGAAGGAAGCCTCTATCATTGTCGTATGCGTGGTGTTCTGCGCCTCAAAGAGGTGCGCTCGACCAATCCCGTGGTTGTTGGCGACCAAGTGGAGTTCACCATTTCCGAGGCTGGCGAGTGCGTCATTACCGACATCTTGCCCCGTCGCAACTACATCATTCGCCGCGCCTCGAACCTCTCCAAGGAGTCGCATATCATTGCCGCCAACATCGATCAGGCAATGGTTGTGGCGACGCTCAGCGCCCCGACAACGCCGACCGAGTTCCTCGACCGCTTTCTGGTCACCTGCGAGGCCTACAAGATTCCGGCCGTCATTGTGCTCAACAAGGTCGATATTGCACGCTCGCAACCCGACACGATTCAAGCGTTTCTCGATGCCTACCATTTGGCCGGCTACCGCGTGATAGAGTGTTGCGCCAAGACGGGCGAGGGTGTCGACCAAATCGAAGAGCTGCTCACCGGTCGCACGACGCTTCTGGCAGGCAATTCGGGAGTCGGCAAGTCGACCATAGTCAAGGCAATCGAACCGGCGGCGGCAGTCAAGATAGCCGCAGTGTCCGACGCGCATCTTTCGGGTCGTCATACCACAACCTTCTCGCACATCTATCCGCTCACCAAGGGCGGCTATCTGATCGATACCCCGGGCATCAAAGGCTTTGGGCTGATCGACATAGCCCCCTCGGAAGTGTGGCACTATTTCCCCGAAATGATGCACTACGCCAAGGGTTGCCAGTTCTACAACTGCACCCACACCCACGAGCCGCAATGCGCCGTTATGGCAGCTGTGGCCGACGGCAAAATCTCGATGAGCCGCTACGAAAGCTATCTGAAAATTCTCGACAACGATGACAAATATCGCTAAACGCAGTCAACACACGTTGGAGTGGTATTTGCCGCGTATCGAATATATGACCGACTTTGTGCTCCCTGCCCGAGCCGAGCGCATTCGCGAGGTGGCGTCGAACCGCACACGCTATTTGACGGTCTGCACCGAGAACACCTTTCACCCTCAGAACGCCAGCGCTTTGGTTCGCACCTGCGAGGCCTTCGGCGTGCAGGATATGCACACCATCGAGACCCTCTGCGGCTTTCAGGCCAACACCAACATAGTGCGAGGAACCGACAAGTGGATCGACCTCTATCGCCACCACTCAACCGCCGAGGCTGTCGACTTGTTGCACTGCCGCGGCTACCGCATAATTGCCACTTCGCCCCACGAGGGCGACACCACGATGGCCGATTTCGACGAAACCAAAGGCCCTTTCTGTCTGGTCTTTGGAACCGAAAAGCAGGGCATCTCGCCCGAAATGGAGAGGGCCGCCGACGGTTTTCTGATGATACCGATGTGCGGATTTGTAGAGAGCCTCAATGTCTCCGCCTCGGCGGCCATACTGCTCTCCGAACTCTCCGCAAGGGTGCGCCGCAACTGTCCCGATTGGCATTTGACCGAGACGGAGCAGGCCGAGCTGATTTTGGACTGGACTATGCAGAGCGTGGCCGACAGCGAGAACATTCTGCTGCACCGCTTTCAGGAATAAGTTTTTTTGATTCAAATGGATATTCTAAGACAACAGTTTTTGCGCCACGTCGGGCAGACCTCCCAAGACCCTATGTTGGTCGAGGTGGCACGCGCCGAGGGCGTTTTTTTCTACACCCCCGAAGGTAAACGCTACTACGACCTGATTGCCGGTGTTTCGGTCAGCAACGTTGGGCACTCCAACCCTGCGGTGGTCGATGCCGTCTGCCGTCAGGCCAGGGACTATATGCACATAATGGTCTATGGCGAAATGGTTGAATCGCCTCAGGTTCGTTACGCCAAGATGATTGCCGATGCGCTGCCTGAGCCGCTTGAAAGCGTCTATTTTGTCAACTCGGGCGCCGAGGCGGTGGAGTGTGCCTTGAAGTTGGCCAAACGTGCCACCGCGCGTACCGAACTCATCTCGATGCGCAATGCCTACCACGGCTCCACTCACGGCGCGATGAGCGTTATGGGGGGTGAAGAGTGGCGCAATGCTTTTCGTCCGCTGCTGCCCGATGTGCGCCAAATAGGGTTCAACTCTTTGGCGGATTTGCAACAGATTACGCGTCGTACTGCCTGCGTGCTGGTCGAACCCGTTCAGGGCGAGGCCGGTGTAAGATTGCCCGACGAAGGCTACCTGCAAGCCTTGCGCCGCCGCTGCGACGAGGTTGGTGCGCTGCTGGTTTTCGACGAGATTCAGACCGGCTTCGGCCGCACGGGAGCGATGTTCGCCTGCGAGCGTTACGGCGTAGTGCCCGACATCGTCTGTCTGGCCAAGGCTCTGGGCGGAGGTATGCCGCTCGGTGCATTTGTCGCCTCCTACGACACGATGAACCTCTTGACCCACGACCCTTCACTCGGCCATATCACCACCTTTGGCGGCCACCCTGTCTGCTGTGCAGCAGGTCTGGCGGCTATGAACTATCTGGTCGACAACGATTTGGTTGCCGAGGTCGAACGCAAGGGGGCGCTCTATGAAGAACTTTTGAGCTGCCACGAGGCGGTGCGCCAAATTCGACGCAGCGGCCTGTTGCTGGCTGTCGAGCTGGGCGAGAGCGACAAGTTGTTCCACATTATGGAGATGTTCAAAGAGGTTGGCATTTTGAGCGATTGGTTTCTGTTTTGCGACACGGCATTCCGTATTTCGCCGCCGCTGACCATTACCGACGAGCAGATCCGCGACAGCTCGCGCCTGATACTCGCCTGCCTCGACAGGTTGTAACCACAAAACGGCTAATGTGCGAGATGTAATTAGACACTCCCTTTTTGCAATACACGAGAAATTCTATTGAGATAATATTGAGTGAAATACTTTCTCGATGAATAAGGTGTAGTCGTTGTATATTACATTTCTGCCAAATGAATCAAATGCTCTTGTGGATAATGAAATACTAAAACTGTTGTTTTTATAGTATGAGATATATTCGTTTCGGTTGTTTATGGCAGTGGAACTGTCTGAAATATGTACTACACATAAAAGCGTTTTGTCAGGTGTGTGCATATACGTTTCCGTGTCGTCGTTACTCAGTATATTGTATTTGTCAAGGTTATGCTGATTGATCTCTTCCCATCGGCTTATTGATCCGTCTTTTTCGTAATATGGAATTCTATCGGGAATAACAAAGATCTGATAATATGGAATATGATTTGATCTGATATTTGCAGTCTCGCCCAACATGTTTTCAAAATAGTTATTCGAATTCCGCATATAATTTTGCATAACAAACTTAATTGCCATACCTGCAACCGGTGCTCCATTTTTGCTAATCAGAATGTCTACTTTTTTGTCGACATATCGTCCGATTATTGTGCCCTCACGACCATTATTTAATCCCAAGGCAGCAACCTCAAAATCACTCCCCAAACGATTACCAAGATCAGCGGCTATTTTAGAGTGCAAAATTTTTAATTTGGCATTACTCCTCGAACCTGTCGCTAAAAATTTAAGGAAAGAGTTGTAGAGTACATTGCAAAACTGGTCGTTTGTCATCGTTTCCACAGGAATTTAATTTATAGTTAAGGAATTGAGATAGGTCTTTGGAGGAGAAAGTATAGTATCCTCCGTTTTTGTAGTTTTTAAGAAGCTTTATATATTCGATAAAATCTTCGCTGTTGATGATGCTTTTAATTGTTTCAAAACCAATGTATTGAGGATAAGTGACAAACAGCCCGCCAAAAACGCCTGCTCCCGCTTTGACTCTGTTGATTTTGATACTGTTCGTGTCCTTAACGAGCGAATTGACAGCAATCTTTTCGCGAGCAACATCGGAGATGGCTTGCGAACGGCCAAAAAGCCACCAAGCTTTTTTATCTTCAATGTCGCGCCCTTTCTGTAATTTGTTTTTATTGGAATCATTGCTGTCCCGTTAAAGTAGTCTAATTGCTCTTTGAAACAATTGAAATACAGTCTTTTAGAAGTCAATTTATGAGTCAACGGACTTGAATTGGTAACTTTGCAGTCAAAATCAATGACTGCATATGTTCCAAGATA
>JAXEIN010000007.1:0-64279 GCA_034102025.1 Tidjanibacter sp.
GCAGGGCAACGAAAAAATCGCTACCTTGCCGAATGTAGATTCAAAACCAATAACTGTAAACCCTGTGACGGACGACTTTTCCGCTGTCAACCCTTAGCAGGACATTAACCAAAATCTGTCAACTTTTTTCAGGACGATACAGATTAATAATTGTAAAACGTCCATCTTATACTTGTATGTATCATTCTTGTGTCTGCACATAAGTTATGGGATAGGGTCAATAGTTGGCATTATTTCTGGCGTATTGAGTTCATTGCGTGATAAGAAAAAATTGTAAATAATGAGTAATTATATTTGGGTTTCTTTGACGATATTTGCAATTGAACTCATATATTTCCGCATAGCTGACCATTTCAATATTATCGACAAGCCAAATATGCGAAGTTCGCACACGCACATTACTTTGCGGGGCGGCGGCGTGATTTTCACTATTGGAATGTGGCTCTATGCCGCTTTCTTTGGCGTTGAGTACATTTGGTTTCTCATTGGTCTGACGGCGATTTCGGCAGTGAGTTTCACAGACGACGTTCATTCCGTTCCCAACTGGGTCCGTCTGACCGTGCAGTTTGCCGCAATGCTCCTGATGTTCTATCAATGGGGCATTTTGGCAACCGATTCGTGGTGGCAAATCATCATTGCCCTCATATTCTGCACGGGCATTATCAACGCATTTAACTTTATGGACGGAATCAATGGAATAACGGGCAGCTATTCACTTGCCGTGCTTGTACCGCTGATTGTTGTAAACCACTACGCGCCATTCATCGAGGACTCGCTGTTGTGGGTCGCAGTATTGAGCGTTTTGGTCTTCTGCTTTTTCAATTTTCGCACCAAAGCGAAGTGTTTTGCCGGCGATGTTGGGGCGGTTGGAATAGCATTCATCTTGATTTTTGCGCTCGGAAAGCTGGTGATTCAAACCGGCAGTCTTTGGTATATTGTCTTTATGGCTGTCTACGGTGTCGATGTTGTTCTGACAATTTTACACCGCATAATGCTAAAAGAAAAACTCGGTGAGGCTCATCGCAAGCACGCATATCAGATTATGGCAAATGAACTGCATATCCCGCACGTTGTTGTATCGTCTATCTATTTGGTGCTTCAACTTCTGGTTTCGGCTGGCGCAATATGGCTTCCGATAAATAAATGGCTATATTTGGCTGTTGTATTGATTGTTTTGTCAACTGCATATGTTTTGTTTATGAAAAAAAAATACCACCTCCACCGTGAATATTTGGAGGCACAAAATGCAATCACAAAATGATTATTGACGATAAATTACTTGATAGCGTAGCGGCTCAGGCAAAAGCAAGTCCACGCCTGAGAATGAACTACAATCTGCACGAATCTTTGGATTCGAAGGCTCAACGACTACTGAATGCACTCGAAGTCGGAACGATTCTGCCCATTCACCGCCATATGCATACAGCTGAAACCTATGTTTTGCTGCGAGGACGGATTGATGTGATGTTTTACGACCAAACAGGCGCAGAGACAGTACGTTTTTCGCTCAATCCATTGATTGGCAATTACGGCATTCAGATACCCAAAGGGCAGTGGCATACACTTGAAGTATTGGAACCGTCAGTGATTTTTGAGGTCAAGGACGGCCCCTATACCCCGCTCGAACCGAAAGATATTTTGTATTGATGAATAAAACCACCGAAATACTTTTTGCCACACTGCGGACTGCTTTGTTTGGGCAGCCGTTGCCCGATGGATTGTTCGACGGATTAAAGGCCGAACAGTGGACCGAACTCTACCGCCTTGCTGCAAAGCAGGGCGTTTTGGCTATTTGTTACGATGTGGTTTCGGCTCTGCCCAATGAAAAACAACCACCGCGCAACCTGAATATTCAGTGGGCATTGGGTACGAAGGCAATAGAGAACCGCTACGAATTGCAGCTCAAAAATTCCAAGGTTTTGGCCGAGTTATTTGCCGAACAAAACATTCGTACACTTGTTATGAAAGGGTTGGCAATCAGCACTTACTATCCGGTCAGCAATCACCGCGAATGTGGCGATTTGGATTGCTTCTTGGGCGATGATTACGAACAGGGCAACGTTATTTGTGAGCAGATTGGCGCAAAGGTTAAACGCGATTACTACAAAAACTCGCACATAACCTATCGCGGTCTGATGATTGAGAATCACCGGTTTTGTCTGCCAATTCGTGGTAATATAGGCTTCAAATTTTTGGAACGCCACCTCGAAAAAGTGGCTGTTAGCGATAATCCGCAATATGTAGCCGACACGAAACTGATAATCCCGACACCAGATTTTAACGCACTGTTCCTGACCGTTCACGCTTTGAACCACTTTCTGCCCGAAGGTATCAAGCTGCGTCACATTCTCGATTGGGCGTTGCTGCTCAAAGCCGAGCAAAACAACATTGATTGGGCTGATTTTTACAATTGGACCGACCGCCTGCACCTCACTCGGTTCGCCAATGCCCTGACTGCCATATCGGTAAAATACTTGGGATTACAAATCACAAATCCCAACATTACGACAGAATCGGAGTTTACAGAGAGGGTGTTGGACGACGTGCTTGTAAAGAGCAACAGCCTGTTCAATAAAGGCTATTCGCCTTGGAAATCGCGAATAAAGAATGTCGGTAACAAATTTGCTTTTGCGTGGAAATACCACAAGATTTACCAAAAGAGCGTCGTGATTGAAACCTTGCGTTCGGCTTTGGCATACTTTTTCGACAAAAAACCTAAACTATAACACATTGATATGAAAGGCATTATATTGGCAGGAGGTTCAGGTACGCGGTTGTACCCGATTACCAAAGGGGTGAGCAAGCAGTTGCTCCCGATTTACGACAAACCGATGGTCTACTATCCGATTTCGGTACTGATGTTGGCAGGAATACGCGACATATTGATCATCTCGACACCCATTGATTTGCCGATGTTTCGCCACCTTTTGGGCGACGGCTCCGACTACGGCGTGCACTTCGAATATGCCGAGCAGCCCTCGCCCGACGGCCTTGCGCAGGCGTTCATCATCGGCGAACAGTTCATCGGCAATGACTCGGTTTGCCTCGTTTTGGGCGATAACATCTTTTATGGGCAAGGCTTCACCGGTATGCTCAAAAAAGCCGTCGAAACCGCTGAGCAGGAGCATAAAGCCACGATTTTCGGATATTGGGTGCCCGATCCGGAGCGTTTTGGCGTGGCCGAAATGGACGCCGAAGGCAACGTTCTGAGCCTCGAAGAGAAGCCCCGCGAGCCGAAGAGCAACTATGCCGTCGTTGGGCTCTACTTCTACCCGAACAAGGTTATAGAGGTGGCCAAAAACATAAAACCTTCGGCACGTGGCGAGTTGGAAATCACCACGGTGAACGACTGGTTCCGTCGTGATTCGGAACTGAAATTGCAGACACTCGGTCGCGGTTTTGCGTGGCTCGACACCGGCACCCACGATTCGCTCTACGAGGCATCGACCTTTGTGAACGTCATCGAGAGCCGACAGGGGGTGAAACTCGCCTGTTTGGAGGAGATCGCGTGGCGCAAGGGCTGGATTTCGAGCGACGACCTGCTTCGCCTCGCCGAGCCGATGAAAAAGAACGCCTATGGGCAGTATATGATTAAACTGGCAGGTAGCCGTTAGGCAATTCAAAATTCAGAATTCAAAATTCAAAATTGATTGTAGCGTAGTCTTTAACGACCTTAAAGTCCTTAATTAATAAAGCGAACCAATGAACATAATCAAAACCGAAATAGAGGGAGTTCTCATCATCGAGCCAAAAGTATTTGGCGACGAGCGCGGATACTTTTTCGAGAGTTACAACGCCGAGCAATTCGCCCGTCAGACGGGGTTGGACATCACTTTCGTGCAGGACAACGAGAGTAAATCGTCGTACGGCGTGTTGCGCGGATTGCACTATCAGCTGCCGCCTTACGCTCAGAGCAAACTCGTCAGGTGCGTGCGCGGACGTGTGGTCGACTACGCAGTCGATATCCGCAAAAACAGCCCCACATTCGGCCGATACGTCTGCTGCGAACTCACGGAGGAGAACCACCGACAGTTCTTCCTGCCGCGCGGAATGGCCCACGGCTTTGTGGTTTTGAGCCCCGAAGCTCTCTTTCAATATAAGTGCGACAACCTCTACCACCCCGAATCGGAGGGTGCCATTGCTTGGAACGACCCTGCAATCGGCATCGATTGGGGCATTCCCACCGCCGACATCATTCTCTCCGAGAAAGACCGACACCACCCACTTCTGAAAGAGGCTGTTTGCTTTTAGTGGCTGACAGCCAATAGCCAACAACAACCGACAACGCCTGCCAAAAAACGATTTTGGCAGGCGTTGTCGCACAATCTGCTCATCGATTTTGAACATTTTTGCGCAATTATGCCAAATTTGAGCAGAAAGACATTATATTTGTGAGCAGAATAAAATCGCGAAAGGCTATGAATAACAGAGAACAAATCCTAACGTTCATCGCTTCGCACCCCAAATGTTCATCTACAGATGTGTTTGAGGGCGCAGGAGTAGATGCCGCATACGCAACCATTCGCCGCGAGTTGGCTAAATTGGTTGCCGACAATTTGGTGGTTGTTACGGGCAAAGCCAAAGCCAGTCGCTATGCTGTATCACCGTCGTTTGTTTTATTGACCGAGGTCGATGTGGCTGAATATTTCAAACGCGACATTGACGAGCGGCAAATAAATCCGACCTACAATTTTGAGCTGCTTGCGACATTATCCGCTACTGAATCATTATTCAAAAAGTCCGAACTCGACCACCTCAATGCCCTTAAAGCGACTTTCCGCAACAACATATCTGTCCTGTCGACCGCTGCCTATCACAACGAAATGGAGCGTTTAGGCATTGATTTGAGTTGGAAATCGTCGCAAATCGAGGGCAACACCTACTCGTTGCTCGAAACCGAACGCCTGCTCAAAGCGAGAGAGACAGCGCAGGGCAAAAGCAAAGACGAGGCGGTTATGCTGCTTAACCACAAAGATGCGCTCGATTTTATATTGAACACACCAGATTATTTGGCCGAATTATCGGTCGCAAAACTCGAAAACATTCATTCAATTCTGATTAAGGAACTGCCTGTGGAACGCAATATCCGCATCAGGCGCGTTGGCATAACCGGCACGAACTACCGACCGCTTGAAAACGAATTTCAAATTCGGGAGGCGTTGGAGGCCGCTTGCAGGCTTATTAATGCGCGTGAAAACATCTTCGAAAAGGCGCTGTTGGTTTTGTTGCTGCTATCATATATTCAGCCCTTCTATGACGGCAATAAGCGTACGGCACGCATAGTAAGCAATGCCATATTGATTGCCAACGGCTACTGCCCGATTTCGTTCCGCACGGTCGATTCGATTGACTATAAGATGGCGATGCTTTTGTTCTACGAGCAAAATAATATTAGTGTTTTCAAACGAATCTTCATCGAACAGTTTGAGTTTGCCGTTGCCACCTACTTTTAACGGTTAATATGGGTGCGCTGTTGGCACGATAGCCAAAAAGTATTATCTTTGAGAGGAAAATTTGCAATAAATCAAATGACGATTCTTGTAACCGGTGCCAACGGTCAACTTGGCAATGCGATGCGCGTGGTGAGCGCCGCAAGTAGCAACCATTTCATTTTCACCGACGTCGAGGAGTTGGATATCACCAACGCGGAGGCTGTTCGGCAAATGGTTGTCGACAATAACGTTGGTTCGATTGTCAACTGCGCTGCCTATACCAACGTCGATAAGGCCGAAGAGAACGAACCGTTCGCCGAGAAACTCAATGCCGATGCGGTTGCCAACCTTGCTGCTGCCGCCAAGGCCAACGATGCGGTGCTGTTCCACATCTCGACCGACTACGTTTTTGGTGGTACACGCAACAACACCCCCATTACAGAGGACGAACCAATGAACCCCACAGGGGCTTACGGACGCACAAAGCTACACGGCGAGGAGGCTATCGCTCGTTCGGGCTGTCGTGCAATCGTAATCCGTACCGCGTGGCTCTACTCCGAGTTTGGCAACAATTTCGTTAAGACGATGCTCAACCTTACAGCCACAAAACCGCAGCTGAAAGTCGTAATAGACCAAGTGGGTACGCCCACCTATGCAAGCGATTTGGCCGAAGTGATTTATGGCATCATTGAGAGCGGAAAATTCGTCACGGGCACGTATCATTACTCAAATGAGGGCGCCGTTTCGTGGTACGACTTCACCAAAGAGATAGCCCGCCGGTCGGGACATACCGCCTGCCGGATTGAGCCTTGCCTGAGTAGCGAGTTCCCTTCGAAGGTCGTGCGCCCGTCGTATTCGGTGCTCGACAAATCGAAAATCAAAGAGACCTTTGGCATCACAGTTCCATATTGGGCCGACTCGCTCGCCGCTTGCCTCGTGAAACTGAAAGTATTGTAAAGAACCATATTCCTACACATACAAAAAGCCGCCCGATACTCTTTCGGGCGGCTTTTTTGTGCTCAAAATTTGTGGGAAAAGCGAACAGCACCGCACGAAATTGCGGGCAAACATTTGAGGATTACGTCGCTACGCTCCGTTTTCCTCTGCGTCTCTTCCCATAAAATACAACGGACAAACAGCACCGCACGAAATGCTATATTTTTTGCGTCTTCTGCCCAATTGTGAGCAAGCTCACTTGGGCAGAAAACACAAAAAACCCTGCAAATTTTCATTTGCAGGGTGCTGTTTGTTCGTTGTAGCGAGACCGAGGATTGAACTCGGGACCTCATGATTATGAATCATGCGCTCTAACCAGCTGAGCTATCTCGCCATTGTCGTAAAAAGCGGTGCAAAAGTAAGGAATTATTTTTTCGCCGCCAAATAGTTTCGGTACTTTTTTTGTCTTTGACCCTCGCAAACAGACGTACCGCTATGGATAATCAATCTTTCAACCCCGAAAACAGACTCAAAAAGTATGCTCAACTCTTCGGCATTCTCTCTGTTGTTGGCAGCATACTGATACTCATTTCGCTCTCGGCCGACATAATCAACATCAAACAATATGCCCTGTCGAACGGGCAACTGACGCTCCAACTGATTGTTTGTCTTGTTTTTATAGCCGATTTCGGAGTTCACACAGCCGCCGCGCACTCGCCGATGCGCTACTTCTGGTGGCACCTGCCGCTACTCTTGGTGTCGATACCCTACCTCAACATCATCGAGTGGTTCGGCGCTGCCGGAGAGGTGGGCAAAGGGCTCTATATCGTACTGAAATGCCTGCCGTTGGTGCGCGGAATGGCCGGCATCTACGAGGTCATACGCTACATTACCCCCTCGCGCGTGAGTGCCATTTTGTGGAGCTACATAGCCATAATCGTGATTTTCACCTATCTGGCCGCGCTGCTCTTCTACTCCTATGAAGAGGGGCTCAACCACGGCGTGCCCGACTTTGGCGAGGCGCTCTGGTGGGCAGGGCTCAACGTCACCACGGTAGGTGCCAACGTCTTCGCAGTCACCACCATAGGCAAAATAATGACGGTCATTTTTCCCGGTTTGGGAATGATTCTCTTTCCGCTGCTGACTGTCTACGCCACCAAATGGGTGCAGAACGAATTTAAGTCGCAGAAATAGTGAGCAGCCGGAGTTCGGAAAAAAATCGCTATCTTTCGGGCAAGAAACCAACGAATTATGGCTATTGACAAGCTGCACATAAAACCTTTTGCCGAGCTCTCCGCCGCCGAACTGCTCGGCATTATCGAGGCACGTGAAGAGGTTTTCTACCTCGAACAGCACATCACCGAGGTCGATGCCGACGAGTGCGACCTGCACTCGGTTCACCTCTGGATTCGGCGTGAGGGGCGTGTTGCGGCCTACGCGCGCGTGATTCCGGCAGGGGTGCACTACCCCGAGGCCTCGATAGGCCGTCTGCTCTGCCGAAGCGAATATCGCCGACAAGGGCTGGCCAACAAGATTATGGACGCAGCATTGGAATATATTGTCGGACGGCTGCACGAGCAGTCCATACGCATATCGGCGCAGTCCTACCTTGTGCCCTACTATACTGCCAAAGGGTTCCGGTGCATCTCGGAACCATACCTCGAAGCCGGCATCAGCCACCGCGCTATGCTCTACGAAGCCCCCTCGCCCCGATAGCGGCTTTCGGCATAGAATCAAAAATCATCGGTACGGAACGGCACCGTGGGCATTCCATAGACATCGAACAAGTTGCCCTGCAAGAAGTTGCGGAAGCAGTAACGAACTGCAACAGGCTCTGTAACCGAGTCGTTCCAAACCGTCAGAAACTTGTCGCGGAACTTTGCGCGGCTGACCGTGGCAGGGTAGAAAACGCTGTCGGGGCCTGCAATTTCGAAGCCCGAAATTTCGCCTTGCGAGCCAAAACCGTTGTCGACTCCGTCGAAATGAACCACAGCCTTGCCTTTGGCGAACTCGACGCTACGGTAACGCGGCCCAATGGTGTGCAGCCCCTCACCCCAGCCGTAGTCGCGACTCAATGCCCAGCAAGCCAGACGTTTGGCCACGGCTGCCTTTTGCCGCGGGTGAATATTGTCGGCCTCGTAGGGGTAGACCAAATCGTTGGTCACAACCATTCCCGTGTTGGCCACGCGCGTCATCACCTCGGCCTGCTGCTCGCGCAGAAGAGCCGAACCTATGGCCTGCGGGTCGCGCGAATTGTAGGGGCATATCTCGACATAGTAGAACGGCAGCTCGCTATTGTGCCACAACTCGCGCCACAACCCAATCATCGACACCATTTTATCGGCGTAGGTCGGGTAGCGCTCTACGTTGGAGCAACCCTGATACCAACAGAAGCCCTTTATAACATAATTTGTCAGTGGCAACAGCATAGCGTTGTAGATAATCACGGGGCGATGATTCTCCTGCGGTATGGCCTCAACAGCCTCGCGCGAAAGCCCCACGTCGGAGAATTGTTGTTGCGATTCTGACGACATCCAGGCCTCAATAACCGAACCGCCCCACGACGAATTGATGATTCCAATCGGCACATTGAGAGACATATACAGCTCACGTGCGAAGAGGTATGGAGTTGCGCTAAACGTAGAGATTACCTCGGGCGAGGTGACCTGCCAACTGCCCTCGACATCGTCGAGCGGCTCGAACGAACTCCTACGCGCCACATTGAACTGGCGTATGGCACCAAATTGCCTGCACTCCTGCGCAAAGAGGTTGTAGCCCTCGACGGGCGAACCCGGATAGCCCTTCATCAGCATAGCCATATTGGACTGACCCGAGCAGAGCCACACTTCGCCAACCAGCACATTGCCGAACCCAACCTTGCCGCTGCGGTTGCCCTCGACGGTGATTTCGTAGGGTGTAAACGAGGCCTCGGGGGTCGCAACCGTCACCTGCCAGCGGCCCTCGCTATCGGCCACCGTCTTTGCTTCGGCACGCCACGAGGCGGTCACTTTGATTCGTTCGGAGGGTTCGCTCCACCCCCAAATCTTCACCTCCGACTGCTGTTGGAGCACCATATTGTCGCCCACCAGACGCGGCAGACGTATCTCGCCGCTCACTGCGGCCACAGCACTCGACAGGAGCACCAGCATTAAAAATCTCTTCATTTTTGCGTTATTTGGTTCTGATTGTTTTAGTAAAAAAATTATCGGGCAGGAAAGTTTGCGCCGTAAATCTGCTTTTTGGTGTGGCGCACAAGTTTGCCGCCGCTCACCCACTCCCCGCCTCGCACCGAGAGGTAGTCGACCATAGCTTGGCGCAGCTCGGCGAGCCTTGCGGCATAACGGCTGTCGGCTGCCAAATCGTGCTGTTCCATAGGGTCGGCATCGAGGTCAAAGAGTTGTTCGCAGCCTATGGCACAGAGCCAGATATATTTGATGTGGCCGTTGGTCAGGGCCACCCAATGGTTTTCGGGCCAATAGATTGCCGCGTGTTCCAACTCAATCCAGCGCCGCCACGAGGGATTATCGTCTTTCAGCAGTGGCAGCAGCGAGCAGCCGTCCATCTTGGCGGGTTGTGCAACCGAAACAATATCGAGGCAGGTTGGCAACACGTCGCGCAACTCGACGGGGAGGTCGATTGTCGTTCCACGACCGGCACGGCAAGCGCTCTCTTTGGGAAGTTTCACAATAAAAGGAATGGCCGCCGAACCCTCATAAGGATAGGTTTTGCGCCACATAGAGTGGTCGCCAAGCATATCGCCGTGATCCGACACGAAAAATATCAACGAGTTGTCGTACAAACCTTTGGCTTTGAGTGCCTCAACCACGCGTCCTATCTGCTCGTCGACAAAAGTAACCGAAGCGTAGTAGTGGCGGCGCGAGCGTGCGATATATTGCTCGGGCAGGTTGCAGATACAGGCATCGCGGTCGGCCTCGGCAGGGTCGACGGGGGTCAGCCACTCTTCGGGCACCCAGTCGCCGTGGGCTGTGGGCAGTACCTCGCGACCTTCGTAGAGGTCGAGCAGGCGCTGCGGCGGATCGTAGGGCGAATGTGGGCGTGCAAACGAAACTTTCAGAAAGAGCGGTTTCGCCGAGTCGTAACCCTCAATCATCTCAACGGCACGGTCGGCCGTCCAGCGTGTGGGGTGCAGCTCTTCGGGCAGGGTGTAGGCGCGTCCCTCGTGGCCGTTCCACGAAAGTCCCGTAGCATCGGGATTGGTGCCGAAGTGTTGCGAGAGGAACCATTTGCGGTAGTCGCTCATAAAAAACGGCGAGGTGCGTCGTCCGCTCTCGTCGAAGAGCACCACGTCGTAGCCGTGGGTGTTCTGTTGCGGATAGTAGTGCATCTTGCCAACGGCCAGAGCCGCATAACCGGCCTCTTTAAGCATCGAGGGCATCTCGCAGGGATATGTTTCGGCCTGATTGCCGTAGCCAATCATACCGTGTTGCCACGGCGAACAGCCCGTGAGCAGTCCGGCTCGTGCAGGGGTACTGCTTGGCACCGACGAGTAGGCCGAGGTGAAGAGCACGCCGTCGCGGGCAAGTGCGTCGATGTTGGGGGTAATCACAACTCCGCCGCTGGTGCAGCCCATTGCGTCGCCGCGCTGTTGGTCGGTCATTATTAGAATGATGTTCGGCCGGTTGGCGTTCTGCGCCTCGGTCGGTTGTGGAACCAATGCCGCAATGCCGACCACGCCCAACCCTACTCTGCTAAGTTTCATCTCGGTCTGTTTTGACCACAAATGTAAATCATTTTTGGCAAACAGGAAAAACCATAATATTTTGAAAAATGCAAAAAAGGTTTCATCTTTGTAGCGGCTACTACCTGACACAATAATGACCAAAGAAGACTATATCCTTATTATTCAGCTAAATAGCGGGAGTAAAAAAGCATTTGCCGCCCTCTATGACAAATATGTAGGTATGATCTACAACTATGTCGATTCGATACTGCGCGACAAAGTTTTGGCCGAAGATATTACCCAATCGTGTTTTATGCGCCTGTGGGAGAAGCGCCGGCAGATAGCCCCCGACAACAATCTGCCTGCCTACCTATATGTTATGGCACGCAACGCGGTCTACAAAGAGACCCGACACCAATTGGTGGCAACAAAATATCTCGAATATGTCAGCCACTACACCTCGATGCCCGACGCCGGTACCGCCCTTTCGGAGCTTGACCGCGTGACGATTGAACGCGAAATCGACAGGGTTGTGGAGGCCCTGCCGGAAAGCCGCCGACAGATTTTCGAAATGAGTGCCCGCCAAGAGATGACCACCACCGAAATTGCCCAAAAGCTCGAAATATCGCCCAAAACGGTTGAGACCCAAATCTCACGCGCCGTGGCAGCCCTGCGCAAACACTTCTCGCGCCTCTGATTACGCCGTCGCCCAACGTAACCACGGCACAACCTGCCAATAAAAAAAAATATTTTCGGCCGGCTGTAAGGAAAAATCCTTTCAGCGGGTACATTATACAGAATGACAAACGAAGAATACAGAGCACTGCTCGAAAAATATTATATCCACAACACAACCCCCGAAGAGGAGGCTTTGTTGCGTTCTCTACTTAAAGAGAACCTCCCCGACGACTTTGAAGCATACAGCCGCACCAAATGGGACGGTATCTCGACCGATATTGATGCCCCGCTCAAAGAGAAGATGAAATCGGATCTCTTTGGCCGCATACTCTCGTCGGAAGATTACGAAAACAAACGCAAAGGTCAAACACTCCGCACGATAGGCCGCATTGCAACCGGCATTGCGGCAGTTGCTGCTTTTGTGCTATGCTCGGTATTGAGCTACCGATACGCTTTGGCCACCCACCCGTCGCAATCGTTCAATGTGGTTGCCGAACAGGGTCAAAAGAGTTCGGTCACGCTGCCCGACGGCTCGCGCGTATGGCTCAATTCGGCAAGCCGAATAAGCTATGCCTCCGATTTCAACGACCGCAACCGCAATATTGAGCTTGAAGGCGAGGCCTATTTCGAGGTTGCCAAAAACGCCGATCTGCCATTTGTGGTCAATGCCGGCGCAGTCAGAGTCGAGGCGCTGGGAACTAAATTCAACGTAAAGGCCTACATCGGCGAGGACGAAATCACCACCACTCTGGTCGAGGGTAAGGTATTGACCTCTGCCGGACAGAGGAGAGAAATTCTGCTGCCAAACCAGCAGGCTCTTTATTCGATTACCAACAACACTTTCACCACAAGCATCATACCCCACGCCAACCACCCTGTTCCGTGGCGCAACAACGAACTCTTTTTTGACGACAACAACCTGCGGCAGATTGCCACCATATTGGAGCGAATGTATAATGTCGAAATCATCTTCTCCGACAAATCCGTAATGAACTATACCTACACCGGTTTGGTGCGCAACAACTCGCTGCGCAATGTACTCGATTTGGTGTCGAGCACTTCGCCCGTCGAGTACCGCATCTACGGCAACACCATTAAGTTCTTCCGAAGAAATTAGTTAAATCCTTATATCACCAATAAACTACATACCAATGAAAAAAACTCTACTTGCACTTTTACTTTCAATCCTGTTATGCTCGACAGTCGGCACCGTTTCGGCTCAGATTACCGTGTCGATCAAAGACAAGACCCTGAAAGAGGCTCTGACAATTCTGGAACAACAGAGTGGTTACAGCTTTTTTTACAGCAATCTGCTGCCCGATACCGATGCGAAAGTGAGTGTCGAGGCCAAAAACAAGAGCATAGAGTTCGTAATGAACCACCTGCTTGAAGGACTTGATGTTTCGTACGAGGTAAAATCCGACAAACAGATAGCACTCTCGCCAAAACCGAAACCGACGACCGAATCGCCCTCCAAACAGAAGGGATTCACGGTCACCGGTGTAGTTAAGGACGAAGCAGGTGAACCCATCATTGGTGCGAGCGTGGTAGTTGACAAAAGGCCTGGTGGCACAAACACCGATATTACGGGCCGATATTCGATCTCGGTCGACAGCCCCAATGCAACCATAACCTTCACATATCTCGGCTACGCCTCACAATCGATAGCCGTTGCCGGACGCACTTCGCTCAACGTGGTATTGGTCGAAGAGTCGCAATTTCTGCAAGAGGTGGTGATCGTGGGTTACGGCACTCAGAAGAAGGTCAACGTCACCGGTTCGGTCTCGATGATTGGCAGCGACGAGATGGTTTCGCGCCCTATTGCCAACGTTGCAACCGGACTGCAAGGTATGCTGCCGGGTGTTACGGTCACAAGTGCATCGGCACAGCCGGGCGTATCGAGCGCCACAATTCGCGTCAGAGGCGTGGGTACGCTGGGCAACTCCAACCCGTTGATTTTGGTCGACGGCGTTGAGGGCGACATCACAACCCTTAACCCCGAAGATATTGAGAGCGTATCGGTGCTGAAAGATGCCGCATCGTCGGCAATCTACGGAGCCCGTGCCGCCAACGGCGTTCTTTTGGTGACCACACGCAAACTGTCGGGCAAAAAGAGCACGGTTGTTTCGTTTGGCTCGTACGTCGGTTTGCAAACTCCGACCCGTCTGCCCGAAATGTGTAATGCGGCCGAATTTATGACGCTCGACAACGAGTCGCGCGTCAATGTCGGTACCCCAATAGCCTGGATGGACGAGCATTTCGAAAAGGTTGCCAACAACACCGACCCCAACCACTACGCCGATACCGACTGGCTCGGAGCAGTGTTAAAAAAACAGGCGGTGCAGCAGAACTACAATCTGAGCATCAACGGTTCGGTCGACGACAGCGGCTATATGCTCTCGTACCGTTATTTCGATCAGGACGGTCTGACGGTTGGTAACTCCACCGGTGAGCAGCGTCACAACCTGCGTTTCAAACTCGACTCCAAAATGCTCGATATAGTAACCATATCGTCGAACGTCAGCTACACCTCGCGCAATGTGACCTCGCCCGTCAGCTCTCTTTCGAGCGGTGGCGGCGCAATCTACAACGCTATGCGCATTATGCCCAACGCCCCGATCTACTACACCGACGGCACTTGGGCCTACGGTGGCGGCAACACCAACCCTGTGGCGGTGCTCTGCGACGGCGGTCACATCAAAACCAATGCCGACGAGATTTCGCTCTTGGAAGTGGCACGCATTGACCTGGCCAAAGGCTGGAACATCAGCGCCACCTACAACCTCACCTCAACCAACTCGCTGAAAGAGGTGCTGAAAAAGACCATCGTCTTCACCGACCCCGAAACAGGTGCAACCAACACCCACTCTTCGCCCAACTCGTTGAAGAATGTCGACCTGCGTCAGATTCAGCAGACCTTCTTCGTGCAGTCGAACTTCGATTTCAAATTTGGCAAACACAACATAGGGGGCGTAGTCGGTATGTCGCAGGAGTGGTGCGAAACCCGCAGTTTTGAGGCCTCGCGCAGCAACCTGATTACCGAGTTCAACCCCACAATCAATTTGGGCGATGCCACCACTATGAGTAACGATGCAAAAGCCGAGCAATGGGCAATCCGTTCGGGGTTCGGTCGTCTGACCTACAACTTCGACGAACGTTATCTGCTGGAAGCCAACTTCCGTTACGACCTCTCATCGCGTTTCTACAAGCAAAATCGCGGCGGACTCTTCCCCTCGTTCTCGGCAGGCTGGCGTTTGACCGAGGAGAGTTTTATGGACTTCTCGCGCGAACTGTTCGACAACATCAAGTTGCGCGCATCGTGGGGCGAGCTGGGCAACCAGTACGTCGGCACCTCGAACTATCCTTACCTCTCGGTCTTGGAGGCCTACACTTCGGGCATATCGCTGATCGGCACCAATGCCACCACGGGCTACACCCAATCGACTCTGGCCAACAAAAACCTCACTTGGGAGAAGATCAAGATGCTCGATTTCGGTATCGACATAGTAATGCTCTCAAACCGCCTGTCGATGTCGTTCGACTGGTATGACAAGAATACAGAGGGCATTCTGCTTCAACTCAACTACCCTGCACAGATTGGCGCAACACCGTCGGAAGAGAATGCCGGTTCGGTCAACAACCGCGGCTGGGAGTACAACATCTCGTGGCGCGAAAAACGGGGCGACTTCTCCTATGGTCTTGGGTTCAACCTTTCCGACGTGCAGAACAAAATCACCAGTCTGGCAGGCAACGCGCCCGATTTGAGCGGCAGCCAGATACGCCGCGTTGGTGACCCAATCGACGCATTCTACGGCTATATTGCCGAGGGACTTATGACCGGTGACGACTTTAAGATTTCGGATCCGACGACCAATACTTACAGTCTGCCCAACATTCCGGTAATCATCGGTAACGACTATCAACCGGGTGATATTAAATATAAGGACATAAGCGGCCCGAACGGTGAACCCGACGGGCGCATCACTCCCGAATACGACCGCGTGGTTATCGGCAGCGCCATTCCGCGCTACACTTACAGTTTCCGCGGCGATGCCTCGTGGCGCAACATCGACCTGAGCTTCACCATTCAAGGCGTAGGCAAGTGCGACGGCTTTTTGACCGGAACGGCCCGCCACGCATTTCAGGATATGGCTGCCTATCCGCAGAAGATTCACCTCCAAAGGTTCAACATCGAGACCAATCCCGACCCCAATGCAGCCTATCCGCGTCTGACCTATCACAAGAGCTACAACCAAAGCTCAATGTCGACCTACTGGCTTGAAGATGCCTCGTATCTGCGTCTGAAAAACATTCAGATAGGCTATACGCTGCCCAAAAACCTGTTGACAAAGTTGCGCATCGAAAAGTGCCGCATCTACCTCTCGGGCGACAACCTCTTCACCCAAAGCAACTTCTTCTACGCCTACGACCCCGAAACTCCGGTTTCGTCGGGTGGCTACTATCCACAAGTCAAAACTTTCGTTTTGGGTCTGAGCATCACCTTCAAATAGTATAATATCCTCTTTAAGAGCAAATACTATGAAGACGAAAGCGACATATATCATTGTTTTGGCTGCGCTGCTAAGCTCCTGCAACGACGAGTTTCTGGACTGTGCTCCGTTGGATCAGATCACCTCCGAGAACTTTTGGCAATCGGAAGATCATCTGAAAGCGGCTGCCAACGTCTTTTCGGACTCGTTTATGGGCAAAGATTGGCTCAACCGCACCGAAATTATGGCCGACAGCGCTCCGTGGTCGGCGACTACGGCGTGGCGTACAATCGGGGGCGGTTACTATACCTCCGACATATCGCAGATCAATTCGGTTTGGGTTGGCGCCTATTCCAATATTGGCCGCGTCAACTATTTTCTGGCCAACTATCAGCGTGCGACCTCGGTCAAAGAGGCCATTCGCGAACGCTATGCGGCCGAGGCCTACTTCTACCGCGCCTACAACTATTGGCTGCTGACCTCCTATTTCGGCGACGTGCCCTACATTACCGACGAATTGGACGTCAATTCGCCCGATGTCTACCGCGGTCGCGATGCGCGTGCCGAGGTGGTGGCCAATGTGACCAAAGATTTGGAAGAGCACTACAAGGCTCTGCCCGAATATATTGAAGCGGCAAGCAACGAGTTTGGCCGTATCACACAGATGGCCGCGCTGGTGCTGTTGCAAAGACTCTACCTCTACAACGGTATGCCCGACAAGGCACTCGATGCCGCCGACCGAGCAATGGCGCTGCCCTACTACGAACTCTACTCGACAGGCAAGCCCAAAGAGGATTATCTTAATCTTTTCAACTTCACGGGACGTGCTTCGCGCAATGCCAACAACCACGAAACGATTTTGGCACAGGTCTTCAACGACAAGTTGGGCGAGAGCGCACGCTACGCCCACAACCTCTCGCGCGAATTGACCGAGCCGACCGACTACGTGCGTTGGGTGCCCACCGAATCGATGGTCGAGTGCTACCTGACCTCTGACGGCAAGATTTGGGACCCCTCGACAGCCGCCACCTACGCCGATGTCTTCAAGAACCGCGACCCGCGTATGGCACAATCGATCTACGCCCCGGGAACGCCTTGGAAGGGTGGACGTGCCGAGCTGAACGATGCCAACGGCTACGCCATATTCAATCTGCCCAAATTTGTCTCCGACAAAAACGGTGCTATGAGCGCCTCGGGTTACTATATGCGCAAGTATGCCGAGATGGATATATTGTGGTTCGTGGGTCACGACGACAACGACATCGTTATGATGCGCTATGCCGAAGTGCTGCTCAACTACATCGAAGCCAAAGAGTTGGTAGGTGGTGTGACGCAGAACGACATAGACAAGACAATAAACCTGATTCGCGACCGTGTAGGAATGAAGCGCCTGACACTGACCAACATTCCGGCCGGTTCCGACCTGCGCACCGAGATTCGCCGCGAACGCCGCGTGGAACTCTTCTTTGAGGGCCTGCGCTATTTCGACATCATTCGCTGGCAGCAGGGCGAGCTTTTGGGCAACGACCTTTTGGGTGTCAACCGCCGCTGGGTCGAGGGCGTCGGGCTAAACATAGACGGCTTGAAGTGGAAAAAGGTTGGCAGTGAAGAGTATCTCGTGTTTGAGAGCGGACGCACCTTTGACCCGGGTAAACACTATCTGCTCTCGTTGCCCTTTGCGCAGATGCAGCTTAACCCCAATCTCAAACCGAACAATCCGGGCTGGAACTAACGAAAAAATAAAACAAAAGATATGAAAAGCAGACTTATTATCATCATCGCAACAATCGCACTGTGCTCTCTGACTGCCTGTAATGACGATTTTCTGGAAATGAGCCCGATCGACCAGATTACCGACAGCAACTTCTGGCAGACGGAAGAGCACCTGGCAAGCGTTACCAACACCTTTACGGCGACACTGCAAGGCTCATACTGGCTCAATATCACCGAGATTATGGCCGACAGCGCTCCTTGGGCAGTCACCACCGCATTCCGCACCATTGGCGGCGGCAACTACACCTCGGAGCAGACGCAGATCAACTCGCTCTGGAAGGTGTGCTACACCGGCATAGGCCGTGTCAACTACTTTCTGAACAACTACAACCGCGCAGTTAATGTCAAGGAGTCGGTTCGCGAACGCTATGCTGCCGAGGCCTATTTCTACCGCGCCTACAACTACTGGGTGCTGACCTCATACTTTGGCGACGTACCCTACATTACCGACGAGTTGGACGTTAATTCGCCCGATGTCTACCGCGGACGCGATCCACGTGCCGAGGTGATTGAGAACATCACCAAAGATTTGGAAGACCACTATGAGGCTCTACCCCAATACATTGAGGCCGCCTCGTCACAATTCGGCCACATCTCGCAGGGTGCCGCCCTCGCGCTGCTGTCGCGCATCTATCTCTACAACGAACGCTGGGACGATGCAATCAGCGCCGCCGAACGCGCTATGGCGCTACCCTACTACGAACTCTACAAGACAGGCAAACCGAGCGAAGACTACTACAATCTCTTCAACTACACCGGCCGTGCCTCGCGCAACGCCAACAACCACGAGGTGATGCTGGCCTTTGTCTACAACTACGACTTGGGCGAATCGGCCCGAACATCGCACAACACGGCAAGGTGTCTGTGGGTGCCGGGCGACTACGCTCGCTGGATTCCGACCAAATCGATGGTCGAATGTTACCTGACCGATACGGGGGGCATTTGGGACCCGTCGACAGTCAACACCTATGAAGAGATCTTCGAGCACCGCGACCCGCGTATGACGCAATCCATTATGTCGCCCGGAACCGCTTGGGAGGGTGGTCAGAACGGTGTCGACGACAAACTGAACACCGACCCAAAAATCTTTACCTATCCGCAACTTATCAACAACAAACGCGGCTGTATGACCTATTCAGGCTATTACACCCGCAAATATGCAGAGCCGAGCACCATTCAATACGTGGGTCACGACGACAACGACATAGTCTTCATTCGCTATGCCGAGGTGCTGCTCAACTTTGCCGAAGCCAAAGAGCGTAAGGGCACTCTGACGCAAACCGACCTCGACAAAAGTATCAATCTGCTGCGCGAAAGGGTCGATATGGTCCCCTTGAAGCTCAACAATCTGCCCGCAGGTTCTGATATAAGAACCGAAATCCGCCGCGAACGCCGCGTGGAGCTCTTCTTCGAGGGGCATCGCTATTTCGACATCATTCGCTGGCGGCAAGGCGAACTGCTTGGACAAGACCTGTTAGGCGTCAACCGTCGCTGGCTCGACGAGTCGCGTTTCATCTCGGGCACCAAACTCTCGTCGCTCACTTGGGCTACGGTCAACGGCGAACAGTATCTGGTCATTGAGTCGGGACGCACCTTCAACCCCGAAAAGCACTATCTGCTCTCGTTGCCTTTTGCACAGATGCAGCTCAATCCGAACCTCAAACCCAATAACCCGGGCTGGAATTAACAGAAAGATGAACAGACGGTTAACCATACTTCTCACGGCGTTGTCGGCACTGCTGTCGACCACCCTCGGAGCGCAAACCAAAGGGTTTTCGCTGCGTGTGATGTCGATGAATATCCGACAGGGCGGCGAGTACGCAGGCTTTTTGGCAGAGCCGTTTGCGGAGCTGATAAACCTCTACAAACCCGACGTGATTGCCTTGCAGGAGATCGACTACTACACCGACCGCAACGGCCACCGCGACTGGTTCAACGATGTTGCTATGCAGACCGGAATGTTGCCCTACTACTGCAAAGGGGCAAACTACCGAAACGGAGCATTCGGGCTGGGACTTTTGAGCCGCTACCCCTTCTACAATGGAGGCAAGATAGTGACCGTTCTGCCCGACAACGACGAAGCGCGAGTTTCGGGGTGGATCTACCTGATGCTGCCCGACGGCAACACACTCCGCGTGGCATCGACCCACTTGGCACTCGCAACGCCTCAACAGAACGTGCGCCAGTTGGCCGATGTCAACAAACAGCTATTTGCTGCCGACACCACCACCCCGACACTGCTTGTGGGCGACTTCAACGCCGACCCCGACAGCGACACGATAAACTATGCACGCATCAAATGGCAGGACATTGGCCGCGGCACGGGATTCACCATTCCGACAAGCGGCCCCTACTCCCGCATCGACTACGTAATGGGCTATCCGAAAGGCTGTTGGAGTTACACAACTTACGAAATAGTCTGCCGAGCCGACCTGTCGGACCACTGCTTTATAGTTGCCGACGTTGAGTTTACACCGACCGAATAAGACTTTGAAAAAGAGATAATAATGAAACAGACCAAACAAATAATCCTTACATTTCTGCTACTGACCATTACAATGGGGGTCAGCGGCCGGGAGGGATCGTTCTCGTTGCGCGTGATGTCGATGAACGTCAAAGAGGGGGGACAATACATCGACTACGCCTCCGCTCCCTACGCCGAGGTGATTGAGGCCTATAACCCCGACGTGGTGGCAATGCAGGAGATCGACTATATGACCGACCGCAACGGCTATCGCGACTGGTTCGACGAAGTGGCAATCGGGTGCGATATGCTGCCCTACTACTGCAAGTCGTTCACCTATCGCGGAGGCGGCTTCGGCGTCGGACTGCTGAGCAAATATCCGTTTTTCTACTCCAATAAACACATCTCAGTGATTGAGGGGTCACGTGAGCCGCGTGCGGCAGGCTGGATCTGCGTGGCGTTGCCTTGCGGCGAGGTAGTAAGAGTGGCAACAACCCACCTTGCACTCGAATCGGCAGAGATTACGATTCGCAACCTGGCCGATGTGCAAAAGACCCTCTTTGCCGAGGACACCACCACCCCGACACTGCTTGTTGGCGACTTCAACTCCACACCCGACAGCTCTCCGCTGACCTTTGCGAGGGTAACGTGGCAGGACATTGGGGCGGGCACGGGTTTCACCATTCCTACATCGAACCCCAACCGCCGCATCGACTACGTAATGGGCTATCCGAAGGGTTGTTGGAGCTATACGGAGTACCAAATAGTTGTCCGAGCCGACCTCTCCGACCACTGCTTCGTTGTGGCCGACATTACATTTACACCTAAAAACAAATAATAGATGAATAAGAGAATATTATATTGTTGCGCTTTAATTGCACTTGTCGGCTGCGACCCCTCAAACGGCGGCGGAACCGACACACCCAATAACGGTTGGGTTCCAACCGAAGTGCCCGAAACAATCAACTCCTCAAACCTGTTTCTGGTCGATTTTTTCTCCGACCTCAGTTCGGAGGGCAATTATTTCAAAACCCACGACTACACCGTAGCTTCGACCCACATTGGCGAACAGGCGGGCAAACGTCCGGTTGCCTATTTTTTCGACCGCGCCGATTACACGGCAGGCGAAGCCTACGAATGCACCAAGATTGCCTATGCCGTCAAGTCGCACCCGTTCTTTGCTCAGATTGAGGCATCGACCGAAACCATCACCAAAGGTACCGGAATAGTGACACCCTATATGGTCTACCCGTTCGACGGATTTGCCCATAACGGCACTTTTGCCGCCGGAGTGACACTGCCTGCACCGCTCTCCAAAACCACACAACTCACACTCTTTACTATGCGTGTCGAGAAGAGCTCGCAAATTGAAGACCTCGTAGCCTGCCGAGCCGACTCGTTACGCTCCTCGGGCATAGTGATAGGAACCATAAAGCCGGAACTGAAAACAGCCGTAACCGACTACCTTAAACAGAAGTTCGACCATTACAGACTCTCTTTTGGCGATGTTGATGCTACGCCTTACGACCTCTTCGTGCTGATGCCCGACGACTACGTTTGCCGCAGCGTGGAACCGCTCAAAAAGGTCAACCTCAAATACTATCGGATTTCGATCGAGAAACTCTTTTCGGCAAAACCACAGACAGCAGAATAGATGAAACTCTTTGGAAAAATAGCACTTGCCGTAATGGCACTCCTCACATTGGAAAGTGTGTCGGCTCAAAACGACACTCTGCTGGTGGTGAGCTTCAATCTGCGCTTCGGCGAAAAGGCTTCGATGGCACAGATTGCGCGATTCATCAACTCGACGAACGCCGACCTTGTTGCACTGCAAGAGTGCGACTGGAACACCTCTCGCGAGCGTGCACCGTTGCAAAGCGGAGTGCGGTTCATCAACGAATTGGCCTGTATGACCGAGATGTTCGGCATCTACGGCAAGGCCATTGATTATCGTGGCGGCTACTACGGCGTGGGCGTTTTGAGCCGTCGGCCCATAATCTCTTCGAAACGTGTGCTGCTGCCCTGCGAGCCGGGCACCGAACAGCGCGTGATGCTTGTTGCCGAGATAGAGATGTCCGACTCGACACGGCTGACATTCATCAATACACATCTGGACGTAAAATCCGACTCAATGCGGCTTGCCCAGACCCGTTTCATCACCGAATATGTTGACAACCAATTTGTTGGCAACATAATTCTTGCAGGCGATATGAACGACGGCTACGAAAGTCGGGCACTCTCGGAGGGGTTACGCTCGTGGCAGACGATGACCGGCACGGAGTACACCTTCTCGGTCGAGAATCCGCGCCTGAAAATCGACCATATCTACGTCAGAGCACCACTCGGCGTAGAACTGCTATCTACCAAAGTACACACGGAGATACGTCTGTCGGACCACTTTCCAATCGAATCAACATTTATAATCAAAAACCAATAATTTACTTAATCCATTAACCTTAACAAAAAAAATTATGAAAAAGATCTGTTTAGCCACTGCTCTATTTGCAGTATTGTTCGTTGCTTGCGACAAGAATGGCGAAGAAATCAAGAAAGAACTCGAAGCTACTGTCGAGCTGACCGGCGAGCTTCCGACGGCCATCATCTATGGCGAACCCATCAACCTGGCCGGTAAGGTTACCACTACCGCAACGTTGACCGGCGGTAAAATGCAGGCTGCCAAAAAGAGTGGCGAGGAGTACACACTCGTTGGCGAAGCTCAGGACTTGGAACTCACAGGTACCGACTTCAAGGTGTTCTTCTTCCCCGATTCGAAAGAGATGAATGCCGTTTCGGTCACCGTTTCGGCAGGCGACAAATCGAAAGAGTTCTTCTTCGACACTCCGGCAGTTACCGGCGAGGCCAAAGGCGATGTTTGGATGAACGATGTTGCTCAGCTTGTAGCCGACAATAAAGTCGCCACTCACGACAACGACCCCGAAGGCTATCCTGTTGAGGGCACGGGTGCAGGTTCGACCACCAACTCGTTCTTCTCGATGCACGGAGTCAACGTCAACGGCACCCTGAAACATATCGTTTGCCTTGACGAGCTTCGCGCAGTTGAAGGTCAGAACGCCAGTATGTGTTTCTGCAATGTACTCCAAAACACCTCCAACAACGCCTTTATCGGCGGTCAGAGAGGATATGCTTTGATTGATATGGCAACTCTTACCGCAGGTACGATTGGTCGTCAGTGCGACCTTTACGCTGTTGATGGTAAGGGTATTGTTGTTGACAACACCGAAGGGGGCAATTTTGATCTGACTCTAATCCCGGGTTCGTGGAGCGGCGAAAAATACATTGCCGAGGTCTACAACTTCACCGACTCGCTCTTCTTGGCAATCAAGAGCGGCGATTCGAACCTTGCCAAACTCCGCGCCTACTACCAGCTCTCCGAGATTCAGAAGAGACTCGACAACGTGACCCTTGGCGAGGCCGAGAATCCGACCAGCCTGGCCAACAAGAATATGTATCGCCGTTGGGCAGATGCAGGTTCGACTTCGACCAAAACCACCGTTGAGAATTATCGCGCAGGCGACTATCTGATCGTTCGCAGCAACCGTGGCACCACCGAAGAGCCTGTCTTCTACTACGGTATTATGCAAATCGTACAGCTCCCCGACGACTCGGCAGCATTTGTCAACATCGACGAGACCCACGTCAACAAAATCGATCCCGAAAAAGCAATGGATCTCTTTATGAAACCCGCATACTTCGATATTAAGATACAGTGCGAATTGGCAGCGAAGTAACAACTCCACTCCAATATTTACGCATTTGTTAGTTAAACTTTGGTTGAGCGCCGGCATATATTTTAGCAAACGGTATATGCCGGCCCTTTTTTAACACCACCCTAAATCATTCTACACCCTAACATTATCAATTTGTATTAACCTGAGATTAAAACGACTATGAAGAGCGCTTATAGATGCCTGACGGCCACCATTGCCATACTGTTTCTACTGACGGCCTGTTCCTCAAAAAAGGGCGAAATATCGGCCATAGAGGCTGCGCGAGGTGTCATCGAACGCACCGTTGGGGTGTGCAACAATCTGACGCTGGAACTTATCGAACCTGCGGCGGAAGGGTGCGACCGATTTTCGATCAACGCTCAGGACGGATTATTGACAATCAAAGGCAGCTCGCCTTCGGCAATCTGCTACGCTTTTGACCTCTATCTGCGCAAAGCGTGTAACTCAATGGTCACTTGGAGCGGCCAACATCTTACTCTGCCCAAGAGGTGGAACGACTACCACTATTCGGGCACTTCGCCATACAAACTACGCTATTTTCTGAACGTCTGCACCTTTGGCTACACCACTCCATATTGGGGTTGGGAACGTTGGTCAAAAGAGCTTGACCTGATGGCTCTGCACGGGGTCAATATGCCGCTTGCATCGGTTGCGAGCGAGGCCATTGCGCGCCGCGTTTGGCTCAAAATGGGGCTGACCGAGGAGCAAACAGACGAATTTTTTACCGGTGCAGCACACCTGCCGTGGCACCGTATGGGTAATCTCAATGGCTACGACGGCCCTCTGGACGAAGAGTGGCACCGCAACCAGATAGCCCTGCAACACAAAATAATCGACCGAATGCGCGATTTGGGAATGCACCCCATAGCACCCGCTTTTGCAGGGTTTGTTCCACAAGCATTCATTGAACAACACCCCGACGCAGAGTTCAACCAACTCTCGTGGGGCGGTTTTGAACCGAAATATAATGCGTGCGTACTCTCACCCTCGTCGCCCTATTTCGAGCAGATAGGCAAACTCTTCGTCGAAGAGTGGGAAAAAGAGTTCGGACGCAATACATACTACCTGTCGGACAGTTTCAACGAGATGAGACTGCCTGTCGACAAAGACGATACCGAAGCCAAGCACCGACTGCTGGCCGACTACGGAGAGACTATCTGTCGGTCGATAACTGCCGGCAACCCCGATGCCGTATGGGTAACACAGGGTTGGACATTCGGCTATCAACACGATTTCTGGGATAAGGCAAGTCTGTCGGCGCTGCTTTCGCGCGTACCCGACGACAAGCTGATAATCATCGACTTGGGCAACGACTATCCCAAGTGGGTATGGCACACCGACCAGACGTGGCGGGTGCAGGAGGGATTCTACGGCAAGGGCTGGATTTACAGCTATGTACCAAACTTCGGCGGCAAGGTGCTGCCCACGGGCGATTTGGCTATGTATGCCTCAGGCTCGGTCGAAGCACTCAATTCGCCATACGCAAAGAACCTCGTAGGCTTTGGCTCGGCTCCCGAGGGACTCGAAAACAATGAAGTTGTCTACGAACTGCTGGCCGATATGGGGTGGCAGAGCGAACCGATTGATTTGACAAAGTGGATTGAGGAGTATTGCACGGCGCGTTACGGCCTCTGCAACGACAACATCGCAGAGGCTTGGCGGCTGTTGTGCGGGTCGGTCTACGGCTCGCTCTACTCCTACCCGCGTTTTTTGTGGCAGACAGTCGTACCCGACAACCGACGCAAAAGCCTGCACGAGATTAACGACGATTTCGGACAAGCGGTCGAGCTGCTTTTGAGGGCCTCAGAAGAGTGCGGCCCTTCGCAACTCTATCAGAACGACGTCATCGAGTTTGGCTCACTGTGGATAGGCGAACTTGCCGACCGCCACTACCGCAAGGCTCTGAATGCACTCGACAATCGGAATCAAAGGGAGGCCGCCCGCCAACTCGACCTGACAATCAACCTCTTGCAGCAGGCCGACGGCATACTTGCCGCACACCCACTCTACCGCCTCTCAAACTGGGTCGACGCAGCACGCTCGGCAACCGACAATATGGCGCTTAAAAACCGCTACGAAGCCAATGCCAAACGTCTTATTAGCGTTTGGGGCGGATTTCAGGAGGACTATGCCGCACGGTTTTGGAACGGAATGATTGCCGACTACTATATTCCGCGCTTGGAGATCTACTTTTCGGAGAGCAAAACCGAACTCGACAACTGGGAGGAGAATTGGATAGAGACCCCGTGGGAGCCTTCGCAAAACAGCACCGACAACCCGATTGCAACACTCAAACAAATAATTTTACCCGAATGAAACGCCACAGATTATTAGCGTGGGCAGCAGCGCTAACCGCCACACTGCTCGCCTCGACAAGCTGCAACAAAGGGGCAGTACAGACCGTTTTTTCGATTTATCAACAGGAGCAGGCCGCACGCGGACTTATCGAACGCACTGTTGGAGAGGATTATGCACAGTTTTTCGCAGTTGAAATAGTGCCCAACGTTCAGGAGGCCAACGACTGGTTCGAACTATCGACCAAAAGCGGCAAGATTGTTCTGCGCGGCAATAACGGCATATCGGTGGCAAGCGCACTAAACCACTATCTAAAAGAGAGTTGCAACTGCCATATCAGTTGGTGCGGCGACAATATGACGCTACCCGAGGTACTCCCGTTACCGACCGAAAATGTGCGTCGCGAGTCGCCTTACAAATATCGTTACTACCTTAATTACTGCACGTTCAACTATACGATGAGTTGGTGGGACGAAGAGCGTTGGCAGCGCGAAATCGACTTTATGGCTCTCAACGGCATCAATATGCCCCTTGCCGTGACGGGTCAGAACTCGGTTTGGCAGCGCGTCTATCGCCGTTTGGGATTCACCGACGAGGAGTTGGAGGGCTTTTTCAGCGGCCCCGCCTATTTCAACTGGTTTTGGATGGGCAACCTCGACGGTTGGGGAGGCCCTCTTCCGCAGAGTTTTATGGAGCGCCACGAAGAGTTGCAGAAATTCATCTTGCACAGTGAGCGTTCGTTGGGTATGACACCTGTGCTGCCTGCCTTTACAGGCCACGTTCCGGCCGCTTTCGAGATCCGTTTCCCCGAGGCAAAGGTACGTCACACCTCGTGGGTCAACTTCCCCGAAGTGGCTCTGCTTGACCCCGACGAAGAGCTGTTCTCGACCATCGGAGAGATGTTTATCGAGGAGCAGACCAAACTCTACGGCACCAATCACCTCTACTCGGCCGACACCTTCAACGAAAATCTGCCTCCAACGGGCGACTCGCTCTTTTTGAGCGGTATGAGCCGCAAGGTCTACGAGTCGATGCGCGCAGCCGACAAAGATGCCGTTTGGATTATGCAGGGCTGGCTCTTCTACCACGAGCGCAGTTTTTGGGGCGAAAAAGAGATTCGCAGTCTGTTGGGTGCCGTGCCCGACGACAAGATGATTATTCTCGACCTGTGGAGCGAACGCTTCCCCGTCTGGTCGCGCACCGAGGCCTACTACGGCAAACCTTGGATTTGGTGTATGCTCCACAACTTTGGGCAGAACACCACGCTTTCGGGCAATGTGGGCGAAATTGCCAACTCGCCCTCGGCAGCTCTGGCCAATCCCGATGCAGGTCAGATGAAGGGCATCGGACTGACAATGGAGGGTATCGAACAGACTCCTTTTATCTATGCAATGATGTTGGAAAACGTTTGGAGCGACAAGGCGGTCGACGTTGACCGATTCATCGCTTCATACCAGCGCCAACGCTACGGAAAAGAGAACCCCGATGCTTTTGCAGCGTGGAAACTACTGTCGACCACCGTTTTTGAGAACACAAGCAACAACGGCGGACACGAGTCGATTCTTACCGCCAGGCCCACCTACAAACTCAACCCGCGCGGAACCGCCAACACCGAAGCAGGCTATCAACGCTCGCCAATAGTTGATGCGTGGGATATGATGAACAGTGCCTCTGAGGAGCTTTCGGCAAGCGACGGTTTCCGCTACGACCTTGTCGACATTACTCGTCAGGTGCTTGCCGACTACGCCTCGGACTGCCAACAAGAGTGTGCGTCGGCTTACCACGCGGGCAATCCCAAGCGCTTTGCGGCGGCAGCCGAACGATTCCTGCAACTTGCCTCAGATATGGACGCACTGCTCGCCACGCGCAGCGAATTTCTGCTCGGACGGTGGATAGAGAGCGCCAAGGCAATGGGGACAACTCCGCAAGAGAGTGCGCTCTACGAAAAGAACGCTCGCGACCTGCTCACTCTGTGGGGCGACCGCGACTGCCGCATTCACGACTACGCCTGCCGTCAATGGTCGGGACTGATTGAGGGTTTCTACCGTCCACGTTGGCAGCAGTTCTTCGACTACACACTCTCCTGTATGAATCGTGGAGAGAAAATCGACCAAAAGGCCTTTGAGCAGAGAATGAAGGATTGGGAGTGGCAGTGGGTGTGCGGCAACGAGCCTTACACGACAACCACCTCTGGCGACGAAATTTCGGAGTGCAATCGTATTTACCTTAAATATCGGCCATTGGTCAATTAAAAGAGATGGTTATGCGCAATTTGGCGAGAGTGGTCGTAGCGGCCGATTCGTTCAAGGGCTCGTTGAGTTCTATCGAGGTGGCACGCAGCGCGGCCGAGGGCATCAGAAGCGTCTTCCCCGACTGTCGGGTGGTCGAGACCTCGGTTGCCGACGGCGGTGAGGGGAGTGTCGCCGCATTGGTCGAGACACTCGCCGGCAGGGTGGTCGAAGCCACTGTCGGCGATCCGCTCGGACGACCTGTTGTGGCAAGCTACGGCATTGTCGACGGCGGTCGGACGGCCGTTATCGAAATGGCAAGTGCAAGCGGTCTGACGCTTCTCGACGCTGAGGAACGCAACCCGATGAAGAGTTCCACATTCGGTACCGGCGAACTGATTGCCGATGCACTGCGCCGCGGCTGCCGCAAGTTTCTGGTTTGCATCGGCGGCAGTGCCACCAACGACGCAGGCACAGGAATGTTGCGTGCTTTGGGCTACAAGTTCTTCGACCGCTACGGCCGCGAATTGATGGGCACCGGCGGCGAACTGGCGGCAATCGCGAGCATCGACCCCTCGGGGGCAAATACGGCACTGTCGGAGGCCGACTTTCGGGTCGCCTGCGATGTCGACACGCCATTCTGTGGGACAAACGGCGCAGCACGGATTTTTGCGCCGCAAAAGGGGGCTACGCCCGAAATGGTTGAGCAGCTCGACCAAGGGCTGAGAAACTTTGCGCAGGTGGTACGGTCGTTTTGCGGCATCGATATAGCATCGATGCCCAAGGCAGGTGCTGCCGGCGGATTGGGCGGAGGCTTCAAGGCGCTGCTTGGCGCCACCCTGCTGTCGGGTGTCGATATGGTTTTGGACGCAATAGGTTTCGACCAACAGATTGCAGGCAGCGACCTGATAATCACCGGCGAGGGGCGCTTGGACTCTCAGACGCTGACGGGCAAGACACCTTTGGGCGTGCTGCACCGCGCACAACGGCAGCAGATACCCGTAATTGCAATAGGCGGCTCGGTCGAAGAGTCGGAACGGCTCAACGAAGCCGGCTTCACCGCCATCTATCCGATTCTGCCTGCGCCCGTAACACTCTCGCGTGCAATGGATAAGAGCTATGCGGCCGACAATGTGCGCCGCACAGTTGCACAAATAATGCGTACAATCAAAACAATCTAACCGGCTATGAGCAGTACTTTGGGAGCGCTGATAGGACTTGCATTGGCAATATTCCTGATAATCAAAAAGCTGTCGCCGGCTTACAGCATCATAATCGGTGCCGTGGTGGGCGGACTTGCCGGCGGACTGGGACTGACGGCTACGGTCGACTCTATGGTTTCGGGCGTTAAGGACATAACCCCTGCCATACTGCGCATACTCTCGGCAGGCATTCTGTCGGGAGTGTTAATCAAGACGGGCGCGGCGGCCTCAATCTCGCACACCATTGTGCGTCGGTTGGGTGAACGTCGTGTTTATATGGCACTTGCGCTCTCAACTATGCTACTCACCGCAGTAGGTGTATTCGTCGACGTGGCGGTAATCACCGTAGCACCTATTGCCCTTATGATTGGTGACAAGCTCGAATTGCCGAAAGCGAAACTACTGCTGGCGATGATTGGTGGCGGCAAGTGCGGCAACATCATCTCGCCAAACCCAAATACCATAATCGTGGCCGAGAATTTCGATGCCTCGTTGCCCTCGGTGATGTTCGCCAACGTGTTGCCGGCTCTGTTAGGCATTGTAGTAACCGTCTATCTGATAGTGCCTTTGATGCGCGTTCCAAAGAACGAATCCACGCACCGTATGACCAACGAGGAGATTGAAACAGAACATCTGCCGTCGTTTTGGGCAAGCATTGCAGGGCCTTTGGTGGCCATTGCGTTGCTGGCACTGCGTCCGCTTTTCGGCATTGTTGTCGACCCTCTGATTGCCCTGCCTGTCGGTGGACTGGTTGACCTTTTGACCACGCGAAATATGAAAAATGCCACCGGCTGCATTGCCTACGGGTTGGACAAAATGTCGGTTGTGGCTGTATTGCTGGTAGGTACGGGCACCATTGCAGGCATCATCAAAGCCTCCGACCTGACACAAAACATCATCGGGCTGCTCTCGGGTTGGAGCGCCGGCGGAACACTTATGGCTCCGCTTGCAGGCGCACTGATGTCGGCCGCCACCGCCTCAACCACGGCAGGAGCAACCATAGCCTCGGCCTCATTCTCCAACTCGATTTTGGGAGCGGGCGTTACGGCAGTTTGGGGCGCAGCAATGGTCAATTCGGGCGCTACGATGCTCGACCACCTGCCACACGGCTCGTTTTTTCACGCCACTGGCGGCTCGGTAGGAATGGATTTCAAAGCACGTATGCGGCTGATACCCTACGAAACTGCCATAGGAACCATATTGGCAACAGGCAGCGTCGTCTGTTACTTGATTTTTAATTAACCGTCCATTTATAAGCACTATGGAACTTACAAAAACAAAACGCCTGCTGGCACTCGACGTGCTGCGAGGCATCACCGTGGCAGGAATGCTGCTGGTCAACTACACCGGCGACGGCTCGTATGTCTATCGGCCGCTGGTTCACGCCGCTTGGAACGGACTGACACCGGCCGATTTGGTCTTCCCGTTTTTTATGTTCATAATGGGCGTTTCGATGTACTTCTCGATGAGCAAATTCGACGAGGGACTCAACGGCCGCGCCGTGTGGAAGATTCTGCGACGCAGCCTGTTGATGCTGGCAGTGGGTCTGGGACTTGCCTTTGCACTAAAATGGTTCAAACACGCCGACTCGGTGCGCCTGTTGGGTGTGGTTCAGCGTTTGGCCATTGCCTACTGCGGTGCGGCACTGATTGCGCAAGCTATGCGCCACAAACACCTGCTGTGGGTCTCGGCGGCAATTTTGGTCGCCTATGGCGTGGCGCTGCTTGTGGGTAACGGCTACTCGCTCTCGGCCGACAACATCATCTCGGTGGTCGACCGCGCGGTTATTGGCGAAAAATTCCTCTACGCACAGCGCTTGGCCGACGGCTCGTCAATACCGTTCGACCCCGAGGGGCTTATGAGCACCCTGCCCTGCTTCGCACAAGTGCTGCTGGGCTGCCAAGTGGGCAAGATGATCAAGGAACGGCCCGACAACGGTGCGAAACTCAACGCCCTGTTCATCTTCGGCACCATACTGCTCTTTGCCGGTCTGCTGCTGCAATACGGACTGCCTATCAACAAGCGGGTTTGGAGTCCGACCTACGTATTGACCACCTGCGGCTTTGCGTCGTTGCTGCTCGCGCTGCTGATTTGGATTATCGACATCAAGGGGCATAAGCGCTGGACAACGTTTTTCGAAGCTTTTGGGGTCAATCCGCTCTTTATGTATGTTGTGGGGTCGCTTATGGGAATGTTTTGTATGTTTGTGCCGCTGGGGTTGGGTGGCGAAAACCTCACACTGCGTGCATTTATGTTCAACGACGTTTGGTTGCCGCTTGTGGGCAATCCCTACTTTGCATCACTCCTCTACTCGCTCTGCTTCGTGATAGTGGTCTGGCTGCTCGGCTACGTGCTCTACCGCCGCCGCATCTACATAAAAATTTAGCTCCAAAAACAGGCTTAATAGTCAAACTTTGCGGACACGGGGAAATAAAAAAGGCGTCAGAGTAATCTCTAACGCCTTTTCGAGTGCCCAGGACAAGACTCGAACTTGCACGAACTATAACGCTCACTACCCCCTCAAAGTAGCGTGTCTACCAATTTCACCACCTGGGCAGACAAAAAATAAGGAAATACGGGTAGCGAACTTTGAGTACGCCTTTCTCCCGATTTCCTTCACTAACCTAAAACTACTAACCTAATGAACCTTGAAACTTCACTGCAAAGATAAGGCAAGTTTTTTAATTTCCAAACTTATTAAAAAAATTTAATAATAAGTTAATGTCGGATTTATTTCAACGAGCCTACTACTTGCAGAAAAGCGCACAAAGATACGGATTATTTCGACAACTCAAAACATTATTACAAAAAAATAGCACCGATTGAGCCGTCGAATAAAGCAGGCAGGCAAGTAGGCCGAGCGAGGAATCTCAAAAAATTGAAATAGCCGGCATATTATACACCTACCCAAAAAAACGAGGCTGACCAACAAATCGTTTATTGTTGGTCAGCCCCTTGGGTGATTAAGAAGTGGCGAGATTCAACGCTCCGGTTTTTAGAACAAACGGAGCATACCATACGTATGTGAGTATTGTTCTAAAAACCTATGAAGGAAGCAGATTGCCACTTGTTAGTCGCCCACGTAAAATGCTGATTAAGCGAACTATATAAAACTAATTTACGCTAACTGTTTGCGCCTGAAAGGTGAAAGTGAGACCAAATTCGGTGGTGCTATCCAAAATGTTTTTAACCATAGCTTCGGAGTTCTTCCACTGAACATACTCGACATCTTCCTTATCGGCCGTGAGCTCGACAATATAGCCAACCGAAGTCATAATGGTAACGATATCGTTCTTGTTGACCGAGAAGGTCAGTGTATTGCCGCTAACGGTGTAAGGGGTCTGAACGGCGTAGTAGTTACCGGTGTCGACCAAAACAGGCATTCCGTCAACAATCTCCTTGAAGGTGGGAGTGAGGTTGAACTCGGTTTTCAGACCTGCATACACCTTGTCGGCAAAGGATTTGCCAACACCGAAATAGACTTTGCCGTTGTCGGTGAAGATTTTCAGCTCGGCAGCCGCAACCGTTTCGCCCGAATAGGCGCCGCAGAACTCGGCGAAATCGAACGAGGCAGGCATATCGGTAACCAGCGGCATCTGATACGAGAAGTCGAACGAAGCATCGGCGCCAATTTGTATTGCAACATTGTAGCGGGTAATTGAGCCCAAAACGTCGCTCAACATTGAGGCAATAATGTCGAAGGAGAGATCGTCGGCGCCTGCCTTGGTCTCCTTGGGGGTAGCAGTGTAGTCCGCATTGGTCAATACGAAGTTCTTGTCCGTAAGTTGCGAATCGACTTTATTCTCATCGTAAGAATTCGCGTCGGACGGACCGCACGAAACTGCCAGCAACATTGCGGCAGCAGCGCTCATAATCAAAGTCAGTTTTTTCATCATCATAAAATTTGATTGGTTAATATTCATTGCGAAAGTAAAAGTTCTTTATCTTGCGCAAAGAAACAAAAATTATCTAACAATATACTTTTTTTTGAATTTTACCTCATTTCACCTTGATTGAAAACACTCAGAGGATGTACGGCATAATTTGTCGTACACCCCCTGAGTGTTTTATAGGAATACCTACTTTTTGGTAAACACAAACTGCGACGAAATCTCGCGATAGTTGTGCACGCGCTCAATAACGTCGGCCAAAGTATCGGCAATCGACAGCACCGTGAATTTCGAGATGTCTTTACCCTCTTTCAGCGGAATGGTATCGGTAACAATCACCTCTTTGAGAGCCGACTCGGCAATACGCTCGTAGGCCGGGCCCGACAACAACGGGTGCGTAACCACGGCACGCACGCTCTCGGCGCCCATATCAATAAACATATTGGCCGCCTTGGTCAGCGTACCTGCCGTATCGACCATATCGTCGAAGAGCAAAATATTGCGGCCTTTGACCTCGCCGATAGCCGTCATAGTGCCGACAACGTTTGGACGTTCGCGGTGTTTGTGGCAGATGATCAGCGGTGCTTCGAGGTTCGAAGCATAGCTGTTGGCACGTTTTGCGCCGCCAATATCGGGGGTTGCGACCGACATATTTTCGAGTTTCATACTCTTTATATATGGAACGAACACGCGCGAGGCATAGATGTGGTCGACAGGAATGTCGAAAAAGCCCTGAATCTGGTCGGCGTGGAGGTCCATAGTGATGATGCGGTCGGCACCGGCAGCGGTCAGCAGGTTGGCCACAAGTTTTGCACCAATCGGCACACGGGGACGATCCTTACGGTCTTGGCGTGCCCAGCCGAAGTACGGAATTACGGCAACAACCATATAGGCCGAAGCGCGACGTGCGGCATCGATGGTCAACAGCAGTTCCATCAGGTTCTCGGCCGGTGGAGGCGTCGACTGAACGATAAATACCGTGCAGCCGCGTATGCTCTCGTTGAAAGCCGGTTGGAATTCGCCGTCGCTGAACTGACTGACTTGCAGGTCGCCAAGTTCAACGCCGTAACTTTTTGCAATCTTTTCGGCCACGCTCATCGAGCCGCGGCAAGCGAAGATTTTTAATTTATGTATAGCCATTGGGTAATAGGAGTTTTACTTCTTTGGGCAAAGGTAGTGCCTGCGGAGGGAATCTGCAACTTTCCGACGACTATTTATTAACCACTTGTAAACAACCTTCAATAAAGGCGAGTATTTCGTCGCGTCCCTGACGTTTGGCCGACGAGGTTATAAACAGCTGAGGCATCTGCTCCCAACTCTTCAAGAGTGTGCGCCTGTAAGCGGCCACAACCGAACGGGTCTTCTCGGCCGATTGTTTGTCGGCTTTGGTGAAAACAAGGCCGAACGGTACTCCCTCGCGTCCGAGCATATCTATGAAATCCAAATCGATGGCGAGCGGTTCGTGGCGCGAGTCGAGCAGGACGAACAGAAAGTGCAGGTCGGGAGCTTTTGAGATGTAGTCGGTAATCAACTTCGAAAATTCGCGCCGTTCGCTATGCGAAGTGCGTGCATAGCCGTAGCCCGGCAGGTCGACCAGCCACCATCGGTCGTCGACCAGAAAGTGGTTTATCAGTCGGGTTTTGCCTGGTGTCGACGACACTTTGGCTATCGGAGCAGCCGCCAAAAGGTTGAGCAGCGACGATTTGCCGACGTTGCTGCGACCAATCAGAGCGAACTCCGGCAGCCCGTGGGCGGGTATTTGTCCCACCTTGGCACTGCTGAATTTGAATTCCGTTTTCATAGAGTGTGGTTTTCCGAGAGCAAATGTAAACAAAAAAAGTGCAAACGGCGCACTTTTTGCTTCTTGCAGCTACCGAAAAAACTCTCATTCTATGAAAAAAGCATTGAAAATCACACTCTGCGGTCTGCTGGCCGCAATGGTAGTAGTTCCGGTTGTGGTCAGCAACGCCACAAAAGAGAGGTCGGCCGCAACCGCCGTAGCACCGCAGGAGCGCGAACGCGAGCTTTCGGAGAAGCATCGTCAGCGTATCGAACGGCGCGAGGCTCGGCAAGCAGCATACGAGCACTTTTTGGACTCCACAATCCTCTCACACAACTACCGTTTTATTCCCGCCTCGTTCAATGTCGAACCGGCAGGAGGTATGCAGATGATTAGCAATCCGCAGTGCGAACTAGCAATCTACTCGGGCTATGCCGACATCTTTTTGCCCTACTACACGGGCTTCGTGCCACCCTATCGATTGAAGCTGATAAACTCGATCATTACCGTGCTGAACGGCTACACGGCCATTCAGACCGACAACGGTTGGACAATCACCTTCAACTCGTGGCTCTACTCGGCCAACGACTACACCTTCACACTCTATGTCAACTCCAAATCGGGCTCGGCACAGCTCAACCTAAGCTCGTCGTTCTACCCCTCAACGAGCTATTGGGGCTCCATAATGGCGGTATATTAGAGACTAATTTCACAGCCTCGTATGTTTCCGGGGAGTGTTTAACAAGTTGGTTAAACACTCCCTTGATAGTTATATAGGGGCCAAAGGGAAAAAGAAAATTGCGAAATAAAGGAGTTTTTTCGGTTATGAGCCAAAATCGAACAGAATAGTGGGATCGACGAACAGCAAAAACGACACATTTTCCGTTTTCAAACGTAATATGAGAAATGCGAATACCCAAAAACGACAAAATTCGAAATAGTATATGAAGAGTATCAAAACAGAGAGAGCAATGGCCGTGATTGTTGCGGCGATTCTCGCTATGGGCTGCAAGCCCGCGGCACCGACAAAAAATGCGATCAACACTGTCAAGACCGCCACAGTCGAGATGTTCGGCGGCGAGGACTCCATTCTGCTGCCGGCCAAAGTGCGTACCGCACAAGACGTTGACGTGGCTTTCAAGGTAAGCGGAACGCTCGCCACCATTCCCGTAAAGGTGGGACAGGCGGTCTCGAAGGGCGAAACGATTGCCGTTATGGACAATCGCGACTACGCCATTCAGTTCTCGGCCACCGAGGCAGAGTACAACCAAATCAAAGGCGATGTCGAACGAGTCATCAACCTCTACAAGGCCAACAGCGCCAGCCGCAGCGACTACGACAAGGCCGTTGCGGGGTTGCAACAGATCACTGCCAAATACAATGCCCACCGCAACGCGCTTGAAGACACGCGGCTTAAAGCCCCCGTCGACGGGCGTGTAGTTGAGATTATCCACACGGCAGGCGAAACTGTTGGGGCAGGATACCCTGTTGTCAGATTGGCCGGCGGCACGATACCCGAAGTAGAGGTTTGGTTGCCTGCATCGGCATTTTTGATGCGCGACAACTTCACCTCCATAACTGCCAAAATCGACCTCTTTCCGAACCGGACTTTTCCGCTCGAAATTCTGAGCATCAACCAAAGCGCCAACCTCAACGGGCTCTACCCTGCCCGATTGAGTTTCACCAACAGCAAGAGCGCCGCCGAGGTGACCCCGGGTATGGTCGCCAACGTGACTTTCGGCTGCAAGAATGCCCCCAAGGGCAGACTCTCGATACCGTCGAGCGCACTTGTCAGCCGCGACGGCAAGAGCGCCGTTTGGCTCTTCGATGCCGCATCTAACACGGTGCGCACAGTCGAGGTCGAAACGGCCGACATACTCTCCAACGGCCGCGTAATCATCTTACACGGGCTCTCGGAAGGCGAGCAGGTGGTCTCGGCCGGCACACGTTCGTTGCGCGAAGGAATGAAGGTTAAACCCATTGCGCCAAAGAGTGCGACCAACAAAGGAGGTCTTCTATGACAAACAATTTGAGCGGCTGGGCGCTCCACAACAAAAAGCTCATCTACTTTCTGATTGCCGTAACCATACTGTTCGGACTCTACTCGGCCTACGACATCAGTAAACTTGAAGATCCGCGCATCTCCATAAAAATGGCATTGGTGGTGGCGGTCTACCCGGGTGCTTCGGCCTACGATGTAGAGTTGAACGTGGTCGACCCGCTCGAAAAGAGCATTCGCTCGATCAAAAACATCGACGACATTCAGAGCACCTGCACCAACGATATGGCCATCATTCAGGTCTCGTTCGATTGGAGTCTGCCGCCCGAACAAACCGAACAGTATTTCGACATACTGCGCCGCAAGGTGAACGATATTCAAAGCTCAATGCCCGAGGGTGTACAGCTGCGGGTGAGCGACGATTTCGGCGATGTCTACGGTATGTTCTACACACTTGAAAGCGAGGGTTTTACCAACCGCGAGATGACCGAATACGCCGAGAAAATCAAACACGAGGTGCAGATGATTAAGGGCGTGTCCGACGTGAAAATCTTCGGTGGCGAGAAGGAGTCGATCGACATTGTGGTCAATCAAGACCGTATGGCCTCGCTCGGGGTGCTGCCTGCCGAGGTGCTTATGACGCTCGGCAATCAGACCAAGAACGTCTATTCGGGTTACTTCGATGCCGGCGACCGGCGCATACGCATCGCCGTCGACGACCGACTCGACTCGGCAGAGCAAATTGGGAATATGATCATCAGCGGCCACGAGTCCGACCTGCTCCGATTGCGCGACATTGCCACCGTCGAAAACGGCACTGCCTCGCCGTCGCGCAGTCTGATGTACCGCAACGGCAACCCTGCCATAGGAATCTCGATTTCGGCCGAAGAGGGCACCGACGTGGTGAAGCTCGGCCACAAAGTCGACCGACGCATCGAGGAGTTACGGAGCAATATGCTGCCTGCCGGCATCTCGGTCGACAAGGTCTTCTTCCAACCCGAAAGGGTGAGCAAGGCGCTCGGAGTATTTGCCACCAATCTGATCGAATCGGTTTTGATAGTTATCCTGTCGCTGATGCTTACAATGGGCTACCGCAACGGACTAATCATTGGCAAAACGCTAATAATAACCGTCTTGGGTTCGCTTGCCGTGCTCTACATTTTTGGCGGTACACTCCAAAGGGTTTCGCTTGGAGCCTTCATTTTGGCAATGGGAATGCTGGTCGACAACGCGATAGTGATTGCCGACGGAATAGCGGTCGACCTGCAACGCGGCGTGCCGCGTGAAGAGGCGCTGACCTCTATCGGGCGCAAGACCGCGTGGCCGCTGCTGGCCGCAACGCTGATTGCCATTATTGCCTTTCTGCCGCCATTCCTCTCGAAGGATTCGGTTGGCGAATATCTCCACGACCTGTTCATCGTGTTGGCCGTGTCGCTGCTTCTGAGTTGGGTTTTGGCGCTTGTCTACGTCCCGATTGAGGCCGACAAACGAATCAAAATCAAACCAGAGAAAGCAGGCAGGAACCCCTACGACTCGAAGATTTACAACGCCTTGCGCCGCACTATGGAGTGGTCGCTCACTCACCGCACGATAGTGCTTGGTGGAGCCTTGGTGTTGGTTTTGGCGAGCGTTTGGTGTTTCCGCTATCTGCCGCGCGAGTTCTTCCCCGATATGGAGTACGAACAAATCTTCATCGAGTACAAGTTGCCCGAGGGCACTGCGCAGCGCAAGGTCAAGGCCGATCTGGACGAGATTACCGCCTACCTGAATGCCGACCCCAACGTAACCGGTGTAACAATGGCCTTAGGCGGTACGCCGAGCCGCTACAATCTGGTGCGCAGCGTGGCCACTCCGTCGCTCTCCTACGGCGAACTTATTGTCGACTACCTTTCGCCCGATGTGTTGGTCGAGCATCTGCCCGAGTTGCAGGCCTATCTGCAAGCCAACTACCCCGAAGCCGTCGTCAGAGCCAAACGCTACAACCTGATGTTCAAGAAATACCCCATTGAGTTGCAATTCGAAGGGCCCGACCCCGCCGTGCTGAAAAAGCTGACTGCCGAAGCGGTCGATATTATGGAGCGCAGTCCATACTTTCGTCGCGTGACGACCGACTGGGAGCCCGAGGTTCCGGTACTAAACATCGACTACGACCAAGCCCGCGCACGCGAAGCATCGCTCTCGCGCACCGATGTTGGTATGTCGGTTCTGGCCGCCTCGGAGGGGATTCCGGTTGGCAACCTCTACGACGGTTGGTACACGCGGCCAATCTATCTGAAAGTGGCCGATGCCAATGGCAAACCCATTGAGTCGCTCAACACTGCACCGGTTTTCGGCACCCTGCCGCCTGTCGAAAACATCGACGGTAACGACCTGAAAGGGTTGCTCACAGGCACCACCACCAAGAGCGATCTTTTGGAGAAGGTGATGTCGACCACACCGCTCGATGCCGTTTCGAACGGAATATCGCTGCGCTGGGACGACCCGATAGTTGTACGCGACAACGGCACAAGGGCAATGAATGCACTCGGCGATGTGGCGTGGGGCGAGAGTACCGAAAGTGCACGTGCAAGCGTCAAGGACGAGGTGGCCAAGATTGAGCTGCCCGACGGTTACCAAATGCGTTGGCGCGGCGAACACGAGGCGAGCGGACGAGCAATGGAATCGCTCTTCAAGAATGTGCCGCTGACAATCGTACTCATCATTGCACTGCTCATAGCACTGCTGAAAGACTATCGCCGTCCGCTGATAATATTTCTCTGCCTGCCGTTGCTTGCCGTTGGTGTAGTCTTCGGCATCTGGGTGTCGGGCAAGGCATTTGGCTTTGTGGCCATTTGCGGCTGTCTGGGACTGATGGGTATGCTCATCAAGAACGCCGTCATACTGATGGACGAAATCGATGCCGAACTGCGGAACGGTGTCGAGGCCAAAACAGCGCTCATAGAGAGTTCGGCGAGCCGTTTCCGTCCGGTAATGATGGCCTCGCTGACAACCATTTTCGGAATGATTCCGCTGCTGAAAGACTGCCTGTTCGGGTCGCTCTCGGTAACGATTATGTCGGGACTGCTGGTGGGCACGCTAATAACGCTGCTCTTCATTCCGATACTCTATTCACTCTTTTTCAAAATCAAAACACGATGAACTCTATTAAAATAAATAGCGGTATATTGGTTTTGTCTCTGGCAGCAGCCGTGGCCACCGCAACTGCACAACCGCGCAAACTCGGCATTGAGGAGTGCCGCTCGCTGGCCGTCGAGAACAACCGCAACATAAAGATTGCCGGGCAGACTGCCGTCAAGGCCGACGAGATGGTCGGGGCAATGCGCGCCAACTTTCTGCCGCAGGTTTCGGCACGCGGACTCTATGCCTACTCAAACGCAAGCTACGACTATACGGTTGAGGGCGGAAATCTGCCAATCTACAAACTCAACTCCGCGACAGGCAAATACGAACTCGATGCAACCTATTCGGCGTTGGGCATTCCGACGCTCAACTCCTACGCCTTCTTTCCAAACATAAATCTCGCGTTCGAAACGGGCAACATATTCTACGGTGCAGCCGAAGTGCGTCAACCGATATTTATGGGCGGCAAGATTACGGCCGCCTACCGTATGGCCTGCATTGGCCGCGATATGGCCGAACTGAATCGCCACAAGACCGATGCCGAAACGCTTGTGGCTGCCGACGAAGCCTACTGGAACTGCGTCAAAGCACGCGCACTGCGCTCTACGGCCGAGCAGTATCTCGCCGCCGTCGAGGAGTTCTACAAGGTGGTCGAAAACGCCGTCGGGCAAGGTATGGGCTCGTCGAACGACCTGCTGAAAGTCGAAATAAAACGCGGTGAAGCCCAACTCAACCTGCTCAGGGTAATCAACGCACGCACACTGGCCGATATGAACCTCTGCAACACCATCGGCATTGAGCTGCTCACCGAGATTGAGGTCGACACTTTGGCTATCGACACCCCGATAGGTGCGGCAACCCCCGAATGGGACATCACCTCACGCCCCGAATACGGTCTGCTCCAAAAGCAGGTCGAGATGAAACGGCAGCAGGTAGCGCTGACTCGTGCCGACTTTCTGCCGCAGGTGGGAGTGCAGGCATCATACGGCTATCTGAACGGCTTTAAGTTGAACAGCTCGAAGGTATTCGACGACTACGGCTCGTTCACCGCACTGGTCTCGGTCAGCGTCCCCATTTTCCATTGGGGCGAAGGCCGCCACAAGACTAACGCAGCACGCGCCGAGCAGGCAATCTCGGAGCTGCAACAACGCGACTTGGAGGAGAAGATGAATATGGAGGTGCAGATGTACCGTTCGTCGCTCGACGAGAAACGCTTACAGGTTAAGATCTGCCGTAGCGTGGTGCTCTCGGCCGAAGAGAATCTGCGCGTGGTGGGCAACCGCTACGGACAGGGTATGGAGACAACGGCCTCGATGCTCGAAGCCCAAACAGAATGGCAAAAAGCCTCTACCGATCTGATTGATGCCAAAATAGCGCTGCGCACAACCGAGTCGCAATACCTTAGGGCAACTGGTCGGCTGACGGCAGAAAGCGACATAAAAAACGAGAAATAAATAATTTTTTGTGCTATTTTTGCGTTTGTCCACGTATGACAAAAGTCAATAACAGATGAAGAAAATATTTGTTCCTATTCTCGCTATGCTTGCCTTGGCGGCCTGCACTGGCGAATTGAAATCGCTAACCGGCAACGATTTGGACGACGACACCAATCCCGACTACGTGCCACAGCAGACCACGCCCTACACCGCAGAGCGTGCCGACGATGCTGCCGACGATGTGGTCGATGCCAACGACTCCGACCACTATTGGGAGAACTCCACTTTCGGGAAGCAGATAACGGTAAGCTACAACGACGCTTCGGCCACCGTCTCGGCACTCGACGGGGCGATAGTCACCATTGACGGCGCTCACGTGGCAATCGACTTGGCAACCAACTCGGTCGAAGGGGTCGAAATCGTCGCATCGGGAACAAGCTCCGACGGCTCGCTGAAAATTTACAGCGGCAAGAAATACAAACTCTTGCTCAACGGCCTTGACCTCACCTCGACGCGCGGCGCTGCCCTGAACAACCAATCGGCCAAACGTACTTTCATAGTGGTCAACGGCGACAACTATCTGACCGATGCCGCAACTCTCTCGCAAGACGTCTACTACCCCGAAGGCGCATCGGCCTCGACCGAAGACGAAAAGGGGTGTCTGTTTAGCGAATCGCACCTGATATTCAGCGGCACGGGCGTTTTGTGCCTCATTGGCAACCGCAAACACGCCTTGGCAGTTGACGACTCGTTCTATATGCGCCCGGGCGTCACCTTTGTGGTCACCTGCTGCGCCTCGGACGCAATCCACGCAAACGACGGCGTGACGGTTGCTGGCGGAATGCTGAACATTCTCAATGCAGGTACCGACGGCATCGAGTGCGACGAGGGCGGTATTGTTGTTTCGGGCGGAAAGGTCAATATCAACTCTTCGGACGACGCAATAGCGGCCTCTTTCGAGGGCGACGACAGCTCCATTGTGCCCGACATCAACATTACGGGCGGCACGCTGACAATCACCACCACGGCCGAAAAGGGAATGGGGCTCAAAGCCGAAGGCAACGTCAACATTTCGGGCGGCGAGATCGACATTTCGGTTTCGGGCATCGCCTCGAAGTGCATCAAGAGCACGCTCAACACGACCGTTTCGGGCGGTACCCTGTTGCTCAACACCTCGGGCAGCGCCAAATACTACACCGATGACGCCGACACCTCGTCGGCCTCGTGCATCAAAACTGGCGGCAACCTGACCGTCGCGGACACAGCAGTCATTACGGCTATAAGCAGCGGTGCAGGCGGCAAAGGTTTCAGCACCGACGGAGCAATCTTTTTCGACGGCGGCCAAACAACCATAACCACCACGGGCGGACAATACAGCTACTCGGGCGCCAATGCAGCCCCGGGTGGTGGCGGTTGGCCGGGTGGCGGTGGTGGCGGCTGGCCGGGCGACAACACCAACAGCGCCTACACCTCGTCGTCGAAAGGCATTCGTGCCGAGGGCAACATCACCTTCAACGGCGGAACCGTTTCGGTCAAGACCTCTCAAACCGCATCGACCTCCGACGGCAGCGGCTGTGAGGGCATAGAGTCCAAAAACACAATAACTTTCAACGGCAGCGATGTCGAGGTCGAGGCCTACGACGATGCCGTAAATGCCGCCAAGAGCATCGTCATTGCCGCAGGCAGAGTCTATGCCTACTCCTACTACAACGACGGCATCGACTCCAACGGCACGCTGACCGTCTCGGGCGGTCTGGCCATAGCCTCGGGAACAAAAGCCCCCGAAGAGGGCTTCGACTGCGACCAAAACACCTTCAAAATCACAGGTGGCATAATCATAGGTTCGGGCGGCGCAACCAGCTCGCCCACCACGTCGGTCTGCACACAGCGCACAATAGTAGCCTCTTCGGTCGCGATGACCGAGGGGCGCATACTCAACATCAAGGATTCGTCGGGCAACACCATTTTGAACTACACTATGCCGCGCACGCTCTCGGGCGCAACAATGCTCATCAGCACCCCCGACATTGTCTCGGGTGGCAAATACACCTTCTCTACCGGCGGCTCGGTAGCGTCGCAAACCGAGTTGTGGCACGGCTGCTACACAGGAGGAACATATTCGGGCGGCTCGACCATTTCGGTCTCAACCTCAATTAAATAGCTTATAAATTATGGACAATTTCGAATGGGCCGAAGAGCTGCGCGAATGCGCCGTCACGGTGAGCGACTTGGAGCGGAATGTGGTCTACCAAAACCAACGCTCCATTGCAACCTTCGGCAATGTTGCCGGACGCAACCTCAACGACTGCCACCACCTCGACTCGTCGCGCCAAAAGATTGGCGAGATGCTCTGTGAGGGCACAACAAATGCCTATACGATTGACAAAAAAGGGGTTCACAAACTCATCTATCAGTCGCCGTGGTATGTGGAAGGCCGCCTCTGCGGACTGGTCGAATTTTCGATGGTCATACCGGCCGAGATGCCCCACTTTGTGAGGTAGGAACAAAATGCGACCAAGTCTTATAGGTCTTATTGGTCGACTACAACGGGCAATAAAAGTTTAGAGGAGTAATATAAGGGGCCAAAGGGGCAATAGAGTCCAAAAGGGCCAAAGTGATAGATTACTTCTGTTTGCTTACAATTATCCTTTCTTTTTCCCTTTGGCCTCTTTGGCCTCTTTTGACTTTTTTGACTTTTTTTGTTTTTTTACTCGCGGGCTTTGACCTTCTCGACAAACTCCACCGTTTCGGTTGTCAGCTTATCGGTGCGGTCGACCCACGTTCCGCCGCTCACAAGCGATTCGCGGTAACGTTCGATGCCGTATGTCAGCGGAAACTGCGGCTCTTTCATATTAAGGTAACGCTCTCGTTGCGAGGCGCGTATCACTCTTCCACCTATTATCTGCTGCCACGTGGGTTTGCGGTCGATGTACCACACAAAAGAGGGCAGGCGCTGCGACTGGTCGGCAGGAATCTTGTCCATCGGGTAGAAAGTGTAGACGGGATCGACGCGGTACATAATACCCGTAACGGCGTTGTCCTCGATAAAGAAATTCATATCGGCACTCTCTATCACCTGAAAACCTATGGCCGAATGATCGGCATCGTCAACCATATAGTAATAGGTGCGCACGTTGGTGGTAACGTTGGTGCGGTACATTGCCCCGTCGTCGAAGAGCGACTCTATGGTCTTGCCCTCGACTTGATTGTAGTGGGCGGTGTCGACCTCGGAGCTCATCATCGGTGCTCCGGTGAAGACTATGCGGTAGGGCTTTTGGTTGCGGGTGTAGATGTCGGCCCGATCGCCAACAATCTGGTTGAGTTCGTTCCACATCACGGCATTGCGGTGCAGCTGTGCGGTCGAATCGAGCGAGAACATCACAATGGAGTCGCCCACACCCTGAAAATCGTTGCGAAATATCTTCACGTCGCGCAGTCCGACCAGAATACGGTTTTGGCGGGTATCGACCGAGTCGGCCGGCACCATTACGGCCGCGTCGGCACCAACATTCAGTGTGTCGGAGGGTGTAGACGCAAGCGTATCGGCAGGCGTAGCGTGCGCCACGGCCAACGAGTCGGTCAGGCCCAAAGCAGCCAGGGAATCGGCTCTTGCAGCCGCCACAACTGCCAGCGAGTCGGCCACGAAAGCGGCCCTGATAGCAGCCAGCGAATCGGCCACGTGGCGCACCACGGCCAAGGAGTCGGCCATACGGTTGGCGCGAACGGTGCTGTCGGCACGAAAAGCGAGCGTTGCCGAGTCGGGGCGGTTGAAAGTTGAGTAACCGAGCGAGTCGACCTTGTAGAGCCACATCGAATCGGAGCGCATATAGACCGTATCGGGCGAGTCGGTGCCGTAGGTCAAAAACGATGGGTCGCGCGTCAGGAAGGTATCGCCCGCCTGACCGTCGTACTCGCCGTAGTCGCCAAAGAGAATGCTGCTGTGACCCTCATCGCGCAACTGTATGTTGTGGCGCATCTCAATCTGCTCAATGGCGGCGTGATAGTCGATCGAGTCGGCCCAAATCTCGCGCTCGTCGCTCAGCACATAGGCATTGGAGCGGAATATGTAGCGGTCGGCGCGGTTGTCGTACCAGCCGTCGTCGGAGCTGAGAATCTCATTCTTGTCGTTCCAAATGACGCTCGGGGAGAAATATTCGGCCACCTCGGTATCGGTGTTGTAATTCACCGAGTCGGACTTCATTCGGTAGGTCTCATTCTTAACGTTGACGTGCCCAACCCCGACAACCTCGTTCAGGTCGCCGTAGAAAAAGCCGCGATCCGATTCGAGAGTGTTGGTACCGTTGGAGAATGTGCCGCCACCATAATACTCGCCGACATTCTTTTTGGTGTTGTACTTGAAATTGTAGGTATAGAGCACTGCGTCGTTGTCCATCACCTTCACAAGCGGCGAGAAAATGCGCGCTTCGTTGAGTGTGCCGTTATACTCGGCACGATCACCGTAGATGTAGGTGTCGTCCTTGTTGACCACCACCTTGCCGAAGCAGGTGATCTGCGTGGGGCTGTAACGAATCAGGCTGTCGCAAGTGATTACCGCACCTTCGTGGTAGGCGACCACATCGCCCGCAAGAGCAATGGCGGTCGAGTCGCCCAGATGTACGGGCAACATACGGCGCGATTTGAGGTCAATGGGTTTGAGCTTTTCGTCGCGCTGCGGCTTTTCGACACGGTTCTTGGAGTCGCGCAAACGAGCAGCATTCGACTGTGCCGAAGCCACGCCGCACAACATTAAGAGCGACAGAGAGAGTATCGTAGTGCGCAGCCTCACACTATTTTATCCAAGCTTTGTTTTCGAAATCGGAGATATCGAATGGAGCATTGATGCGTACATACATAGCATCGATTTTAGCAACCAGCCAGCGTTCGAACTCCTTCTGCTGTTTGTCTTGCAGAGCGACCTCTTCAAGTTGCAGATAGTCGTGCGACAGCCCTGCCGAGTGCGACGGTATCACGTCCAAGAGTTTGATAACCTTGCAAAGTGTGTTGTTGCGCAGATCCTGAGTTTGGAAAGCGGTCGAGATTTCGCCCGTTTTCAAACCTCTGATTGCCTGCCAGTCGCGTCCCAAATCCTCCTTATAGAAGGCTGTGCGCGAGTAGCTCGTATCGTTGGCACCATAGAACTCCAACATCTCGTGGTTGGTGACCAATCCGCCGTTTTGTTTGGAATATTTGTCCTCCGAGTAGCTCACTGCGGCATCGTCGAAGGTCATCTTGCCCGAACGAATCACCCCTGCAAGCGAATCGAGGTAGTTCAGGTCGCCGGCAATCTCCTCGTCGGTAAATTGTGGGTGCAGCAATATGTGGCGGCACTTGTAGACGTTACCATTCTTCTCGACAAGTTGAATGATATGGAAGCCGTATTCGGTCTCGACCACGCCCGACACCTGCCCGGGTTGCAGTTTTGCCAGTGCATCGGCAAAGGGTTTGACAAGCTGTTCGAGCGTCATCTCCATTTCGCCGCCGCGAATGGCGGTTTGGGTATCCTCGGAGTACATACGCGCCAACATATCGAAACGGGTGCCGCCGATAACTCTTTCGCGCATCTCCAACAATCGCTCGCGGGTACGCTGTTTGGCCGCCGTAGTCGACGAGGGATACTTGGTTATTTGGGCATAGACATACTGTTCGGGAATGATGGGCAACTCCTCGTTTTTGAGCGAGCGGTAGTATTTATCAACCTCGCCCGGGGTAACTTTCACCTTGTTCATAACCGTCGAACGCATCGATTGGGCATACTGCGCCTCCTCGACCTGACGGCGCAAGTCGTCTTTGATTTCGTAGAGAGGTTTGTTGTACGAGGCTTCGAGTGCACCAATCGAGCCGGCCTCCTGTGTCATCTGCGCAACACGGTCTTCGATATTCTGCAACACCGCTCCGTTGTTGATCGAAACCGAATCGACAAGGGCTTGATTATAGAGCAACTTCTGCATCATCAGTGCTTCGAGCGACTCGCTCAGAGGGTTGCGGTCGGAGGTATAGCCCTTTTCGCGACGCTGCTGTTGCAACTGCTTACTGTAATCGACCACCTCTGAGTAGAAGATGGCCGAGTTGCCCACAACAGCCACAATGCGGTCGGCCACAATGCGTTGTTGTGCCTGCATTGCGGTCAGCATCGAGAGTGCCGAAAGGGTGAAAATCAACTTTTTAATCATATATTTGGAGTATGTGTTATTCCCTTATTGTTTAATATTTATCGTCCCTTTTAACAGTGCGGCCTGATAGAGGCTGTCGGCATAGGCGCGTGTAATCTCGGCACTGCGTCGGGCAAACATCATTCGGCGAACCATATCGCTCGTGCGTTCCAACGGTGCCTGACCACCCTGACGAATCACCTCGGTAATCTCAAAATAGTACTTGCTGTCGGCATCGGAGGTCTGCTGCACGCCCTTGTGCGACAACATCGAATCGTAGTTGCCACCGCGGCGAACGGGCAGATACGACAAAAAGTCGGTAAAGTCCGTCCAAGAATCAAACGTGTAGAGTTCGAATTTATTTTTGGCACAAATGTCGGAAAAATCTTTCTGTTTCTCGGCGCTCTCGCTGCCCATAAGCGTAAAGAGCTTTTGGGCTTGTCGGTAGCCTGAGGGCAAACGCACTATGCGTCCCTTGACAATCGTTCGGTCGATGGGGAACTCGCTGCCGTGGCGCTCGTAGTAGGCCTTAACCATCGAGTCGGTGATGAGCGAGTCGGCTCGGCCTTGAAGGTACTCCTGGTTCAGGCGATTGGTCAGGAGCGAGGTGCGGTAATCGTCGACCATAGCGTTGATGCTCTTCAAATCGGAGGCCAAAACGCGGTCGGCCTCTTGCAACATCACCTGCTTGCGCACCCACTGATCGACAAAGAGGGTTGCGGCGGCCAAACTGTCGGGCCCCGTCAGCGCAGCGGTCGACGACTCGACATCGGCACGCAGCAGGCTCTTATCGCCCACCGTGGCAACCACATTGTCGGGACGAAGCAGACGGCACGATTCCAATGGAGCAGCCATAAAAATGGTTGCTGCCGCGAGTAATGCCACTGTCGTTCTATGTTTCATTCTATTGTTTTGGTCAACTATTAACGCATCGGAATGCCGTTTTATTATCATTCGGACAACTGATCGTTGCGCAACGAAACCACCAGATTGACCATTGCGTAGAGAAATATGGCCGCACAAACGGCATATATCGTCCAGTAGAGGGTGTTGTTGCTGATCAGTTCGCGGAAAGTCAGCTCTCCGGCATCGCCAAAATAGGCCATCACAACATAGCCGATAGCGTTGTTGAAGGCGTGGATAATGATTGTGGCGGTCAGCGAGCGGGTTTTAACGTAGACGTAGCCCAAAATCAGACCAATCACGAAGGCGTTGATGCCCTGCATCAGATTGCCGTGCACCAAGCCGAACAGCAGCGCCGACAGGACTATTGCCCACGCCACGCCCAAACGCTCGCGCACACTCTCCAAAATGAGTCCGCGGAAGAGTATCTCCTCCAAAATGGGGGCACAAACGACGGTCGACAAGATTGCCCACACGCCCGTACCGAGCGACTGTTGAACCATATCGTAGGCAGTGGTCGGGAAGAGCGAGAGCAGCGGTTCGATGACCACGCTCACGGCCAGCAGGCAGACTATTCCCCAAAGCAACATCGGCAAAGTGCCGGGACGTGCCGTCAGATGAATGCCGCTGTTGTAGCCCATTTTCACACGACGCGCCACCAAAAAGACAATGACGGGCACCATTTGAATAAGGTAGTAGATGAGCGTCACGTCGGGAGTCATCGATAAAACACTGCCGCCGCGCAACTTCATAATAATCGACGCCGTCAAAGTGCCCAACAGCGCCGACAGCGCAAAAATGCCCACCGCCAACAGCAGTGTTGTCCAAGTTGCGAAACGCGGTTTTACACTCTTTGGCGGATTCTGAGGTTCAACCGAGGGTTTGACTTCGGGTTGAGCCGCATTGTTCATCTGGTCTGTAATCATTCGCCCAAAGTGGCCACCATAACGGCCTTAATTGTGTGCATACGGTTCTCGGCCTCGTCGAAAACAATCGAATAACGGCTCTCGAAGACCTCGTCGCTAACCTCCAACTCCTTCATTCCGTACTTTTCGTAGACCTCGCGTCCGATGCGGGTTTCGAGGTTGTGGAATGCAGGCAGGCAGTGAAGGAACTTCACTTCGGGGTTGCCCGTTGCACGAATAACGTCCATATTGACTTGGTAGGGCTTCATCAGCGAGATGCGCTCCTTCCAAGCCTCGTCCGACTCGCCCATCGATACCCAAACATCGGTATAGAGGAAGTCGCAATCCTTGACGGCGGCCTTCACATCGTCGGTAATTGTAATCTTTGCACCTGTTTGTGCGGCAATCCGACGGCACTCCGAAACCAACTCCGCAGCAGGCTCGTAACCTTTGGGGCAGGCGGCGCGGAAGTCGATACCCATCTTGGCGCAACCGACCATCAGTGAATTGCCCATATTGTAACGGGCATCGCCCAGATAGCAGAACTTCATTGCCGTAAAGGGCTTTGAGGAGTGCTCCTGCATAGTCAGGAAATCGGCCAATATCTGTGTGGGGTGAAACTCGTTGGTCAGACCGTTCCAAACCGGAACGCCCGAAAAGGCGGCCAACTTTTCGACAATCTCCTGACCGTAGCCGCGGTACTCGATGCCATCGAACATACGGCCCAGCACGCGGGCGGTATCCTCGATGCTCTCCTTCTTGCCCATCTGCGAACCTGTGGGGCCGAGATAGGTGACGTGGGCACCCTGATCGTGAGCTGCAACCTCAAAGGAGCAACGTGTACGGGTTGAATCTTTTTCGAAGAGCAAAGCTATGTTTTTGCCACAAAGGTGCTTCACCTCGCGTCCGGCCTTTTTGTCGGCTTTGAGTTGTGAGGCAAGTGCCAAAAAACCACCGATCTCTTCGGGGGTAAAGTCGAGAAGTTTCAGGAAATTCTTTCCTTTTACGCTTTCAATCATCTTTTCAAATTCTTAATTATGTCGTTTGTTCTAAGGTTTGTCGCTTTTTGTAAAACCTCAACTGTTACTGCTACACAGAGCAAAAACAGCTCAAAGGTAAGTATTTTCATCGAAAGAGTGGGGATTTTCGGAAGAAAATAGTACTTTTGACGGATAATTTTCTAAGAGAAGATGGGTAAGATAGTAGCACTGGCCAACCAGAAGGGCGGAGTCGGCAAGACGACCACCGCGATCAATCTGGCCGCCAACCTCGCCATAATGGGCAAACGAATACTGCTTGTCGATGCCGATCCGCAGGCCAACGCCACCTCGGGTCTGGGCTTCGATATCAAGTCGAAAGGCATCTACGAGTGCATCACGGGCGAAGCAACCGCCCGGGAGGTGATTGTTGCAAGCACCGACGTGAAGAACCTTTGGGTTCTGCCGTCGAGCATCAATCTGGTTGGTGCCGATGCCGAGCTGGCCAACATTGAGGACGGCCGCCGCCGTATGTCGAAGTCGCTTGCCGAGGTGCGCGACAGCTACGACTACATCTTTATCGACTGCTCGCCTTCGTTGGGATTTACGACTGTCAACGCTCTGGTGGCATCGGACTCGGTACTGATTCCCGTTCAATGCGGCTACTTTGCACTCGAAGGGCTTGGCAAACTGCTTGCAACCATCAAAATGGTCAAGAACAACCTCAACCCGAAGCTCGAAATAGAGGGTTTTCTGATGACAATGTATTCGCGCTCGAAGCTCGCCAATCAGGTGACGCTCGAAGTGAGGGAGCATTTCAGCCGCCTCACCTACGACACCATCATCCAGCGCAGCGTCCGCTTGGACGAAGCGCCGAGCCACGGACTGCCGGTGATTCTGCACGACGCCTCCTCGACAGGCAGCAAATGCTACGTAGAACTGGCCAAAGAGTTTCTCCGTCGCAACAAAAATAATTCCACTGTCCAACACGTTAAAGAGTAACTGAACATACCCTGTAAAGATGAAAAACAAAGGTTTAGGGCGCGGACTCGGCGCCATTTTGGAGGCCGAAAACTACTCCGAAGCAATCGAAGCGGTCAACCATATGGAGGATATCGACATTGACCTCATTGTGCCGAATCCCAAGCAACCACGTCAAACGTTCGACGACAATGCACTCGAAGAGTTGGCCGACTCAATCTCGACGCTCGGCCTGATTCAGCCCATCACGGTCAAGAAGATAGACGACAGCCACTACGTAATCATCAGCGGCGAGCGTCGTTGGAGGGCATCGCGTCTGGCAGGCAAGAAGAGCATTGCGGCCTATATTCGCGAGGCCGACGACCAACAGCTGCACGAGATGTCGTTGGTCGAGAACATTCAACGCCAAGACCTCAACGCTATGGAGATAGCCTTTTCGCTCCAACGGCTTATGGACGAGTGTGATGTAACGCAGGAGACTGTGGCCCAGCGTGTGGGCAAGAAACGCTCGACGGTTGCCAACTATCTGCGTCTGTTGCAGTTGCCGCCCGAGGTGCAAGCCGCATTGAAGAGCGACACGATTTCGATGGGTCACGCCAAGGCCATTGCCGCCGCCGAAGAGGATATTCAGCTCCACCTGCTCAAACGAGTTATCAAAAAGGGGCTGTCGGTACGCGCCACCGAGGAGTTGGCCAAGAAGTTTGCCGCAGCCGACAAAGCCAAACCTGCCGCCACAGAAGAGGAGGAGTATCCCGAAACCTACACCCGTCTGGTCGAATCGCTTGCACACCTCTCGACCGAATACGTGCGCATCAAACGCCGTCCTGCGGGAGGCGTAACGCTTACGATAGGGTTCGACACCGACGACCAGTTGGCCGCCTTTGCCGCCAAAATCGATAACATCAAATAACACCTTTCGGAGAATGGGGGTTCAGATTGGTCGCAAGATTATAATCGGTCTGCTGGGAGCACTTTTGTGGCTTCCCATTTCGGTTTGCGCCCAAGAGCCTGCCACGCCTGCCACGCCTGCCACGCCACAATCGGCCGACAGCGTAAAGGTTGCAACGCCCACGAAAGCGACCAAGAGCCGCCGCGCCAAAAAGGAGGTTGTCTCGGTATCGGAGGATTTCAAGGCCGCTTACAAGGTCTCCTCAGGTGGTCGCATCTACATTCCGCGCCGTACCCCACAGAGCGACTCGCTCCGAGTGGTTGAGCTCTCGCGCCAAATCGACTCGCTTTTGCTGGTGCGCGATTCGCTCGATACGGCAGTCACCGCCATCGACTCCGCTGCAATGATAAACCTCGACTCGCTGACAACACAGATGAGCGGCCAACGCACCGTAGACGAGAAGATTGCCGCACTGACTGCCGAACGCACAATCTATCTGCCGCGGCAGGATTCGCTTCCGTCGGAGGCCGACCAAAACAAAATCGACTCGACGGAGCTTGTGCCTCGTTACAGCCGCGTGTTCCGCAAGCAGCTGCCATTTGCATTGGTTACGGGCATCTCCGCAGTTGTTCCGGGCTTTGCACAATTATACGAAGAGAAATATTGGAAGATTCCGGTCGAATATGTCGGCATAGGAGTACCTCTCTATTTCGGTCTGAAACAGAACAGTCTATATACCAAATACGCCAACGAATACAACCGATTGAAGGTGACCAATGCCGACCAAAGCCTCATCACGCCCGTGCAGGAGAAGATGTACCGCCACGGTGCCTACCGCACGCTGCTGCTGGGTGCTGCCGCAGGAGTCTATATGGGCTTTTTGGTCGACGGCATTGTGAACTATCCCTCGGAACTCTCGCGTATTCAGAAAGCCACTACCCTCTCGATGGTCTGCCCGGGTGCAGGTCAGGTCTACAACGGCAGCTACTGGAAAGTGCCTATCGTGGTGGGCGGTTTGGCCTCAATGTTCTATGTAATCGACTGGAACAGCCGCGGTTACAACCGCTTCAAAATAGCCTACGAACAGGTGACCGACGGCGACCCTTCGACGGTCGACGAGTGGAACGGAGCCTACACCGACACCCAACTCAAAAACTACAAGGACCTCTACCGACGCAACCGCGACTTGGCAATAATTGGTCTGGTGGGCGTCTATCTGGTTCAGGTGGCCGATGCCCACATCGACGCACATATGCAGGCCTACGACATAACCGACGACCTCTCGATGACCATACGCCCCACACTCGACACACGCTACACCTTCTCGGGCTGCACCAACTCCATTGGTATGAATATGGCCATCTATTTCTAACACCGAATGATGAAAAAAACAATTATACTCGCCACGATAGCCGTCGCCGCAATTTCGACTCTGACGGCACAAACCGACCCAACAAAGAGCGATGCACAGAAGAGTGCCGAACTGATTGAACGGGCTATGGAGGAGGGCGAACCGACGGTTCTGCCCGACGAGGCCGAGCAGAGCGAAAGCGCTCTTTCGGCCGATATTGAGATGACCGAAGAGCCTGACGATTCGAACTACTCCAACAACTGCGATTCGCTGCTGGGCGCGTGGTTGAAGAGCAATACACTGCTGATGCGCGACAACCTGTTCGGCCAAATGTTGGAGGTCGACTCGGAAGCCGCCACGGCAAGCAACACGCCCGACTCGGTCTATATCCAACGGCTCGCGCAGTTGGGCTCGGCCATACCGCTGGTCTACAACGAGGTGGTCCGACGCCACATCATAGCCTACACCACCACCACCAAACGTCAAACTATGGGGTTGATTATGGGACGTTCGCTCTATTACTTCCCTATGATTGAGGCCGAACTGGACGCTGCGGGTCTGCCGCTCGAGCTGCGTATGCTGCCCGTAGTTGAGTCGTCGCTCACGCCCAAAGCACGCTCCAAAGTGGGAGCACAGGGGTTGTGGCAATTTATGTACGGCACCGGAAAGCTCTGCGGGTTGGAAATCACCTCTTTCATCGACCAGCGCAACGACCCACGCGCCTCGACACGTGCCGCCTGCCGCTTTCTGCGCTCGCTCTACAACATCTACGGCGATTGGGATCTGGCTCTGGCGGCCTACAACTGCGGCCCGGGCAATGTCAACAAAGCTATCAGGCGCGCCGACGGCAAACGCGACTTCTGGGAGATTTACCCCTTCCTGCCACGCGAAACGCGCAACTATGTGCCGGCATTCATTGCCGCAAACTACGCCTACGCCTACCACTCGCTCCACGACATAGTGCCCAAAGAGGCTCCGCTGACACTTGTGACCGACACCATTCGCATCGAACGACTGATGCACTTCGACCAAATATCGTCGACCATATCGTGCCCTACCGAGGTAATCCGCGCCTTGAACCCCCAATTCAAACTCGACATTGTGCCGGCCGTCAAAGGTCGCTCTTACCCGCTCGTCTTGCCGCAAGAGGTAGTAGGCAGCTTCATTGATGCCGAACGCGAGATTATGGCCAAAGACTCCACCTATATGAGCGAATACATCGTAAAGTCGAACAGCGGCACCAAGAAGTTTGTAATCGACTCCAAAACCCACGTGGTCAAAAAAGGCGAAAATATGACCGCCATTGCGCGCAAATACGGCGTCAGCGTCAAACAGATTGTTAAGTGGAACAACATTAAAGACCCCTCGAAACTGCGCGTGGGTCAAAAGCTCGAAATATTTCTCTGATTCGACAATGACTCTCAACGACGATACCATAGTTGCACCGGCAAGCGCCACGGGCGGCGCAATAGCCGTAGTGAGGCTTAGCGGCCCCGAGGCATTCAGTATTGCCGATGCAATGTTCAGTTCGCCCCACGGCCACAAAACAGCCTCCGCAAAGGGTTATACAATGCTCCGCGGTGAGGTGGTCGAACAGGAACGCTCAATCGACGACGTGGTGGTCTCGGTCTTCCGCGCGCCCAACAGCTACACGGGCGACGACACGGTAGAAATAGCCTGCCACGGCTCGCAATTCATCGTCTCGGAGATACTTCGTCGGGCCTTGTCGCTCGGAGCACGCAGCGCCGAAGCAGGCGAATTTACCCGACGCGCCTTCCTGGCCGGCAAAATAGACCTCTCGCAGGCCGAAGCCGTTGCCGACACCATTGCCGCCGAGTCGCTCGCCGCCTCCGCTATGGCCTCGACACAGATGCGCGGCAACTACTCCGAAGAACTCCAAAAACTGCGCGAAAAGCTGCTGCGACTGGCCTCGCTGCTCGAACTGGAACTCGACTTCTCGGAAGAGGACGTAAAGTTTGCCGACCGCACCGAACTCGTGGCACTACTCGACCAAACAGCCGCACGCACCCGACAACTATCGGCATCGTTCGCCACAGGCAACGCCATAAAACAGGGCATTGCAGTGGCAATCGTGGGCGCACCAAACGTCGGCAAGAGCACACTGCTCAACCGTCTGGTGGGCGACGAGCGCGCTATGGTCTCGGAGATTGCCGGCACCACGCGCGACACCATTGAGGAGAGCGTAACCATCGACGGCGTAAGGTTCCGTATGGTCGACACGGCAGGCCTGCGACAGACCGACGACCCACTCGAAAAGATGGGCATCGAACGGGCTATGAAAGCCGTCCAAAAGGCCGACGTGGTCATTGAGATTACCGACGGCGAAAGTCTCCCGCCGAATATCGACTACGGCCAAAGGAGAGTACTCCACGTGACCAATAAAATCGACCGCTTGGCGCACGTCGACGTTGCCGACGGCACGATTGCCATATCGGCCAAATACGGCGAAGGAATCGGGGCGCTCAAAAAGGCATTGCGCGGCACGATAGATACCGATGCCATAATGCGTGGCGAAGCGGTTGTGTCGTCCATTCGCCACTACGACGCGCTATGCCGCGCCACTGCCTCGCTCGACCGCGCACGAGAAGGCCTTGCCGACGGCACACCCACCGAACTGGTTGCACAAGACGTGCGTGAAGTGCTTGGCGCGATAGGCGAAATCACCGGCGCAGTCACCTCACAAGATATCCTCACCTCCATTTTCTCGAATTTTTGCATCGGCAAGTAGCTCATATCCAACAACTTAAAACATTTTAAAATAACTGCGAATAACCTGCTCATAATGAGTGGGTTATTTTTTTAACACTTCGTAATTGGTATTTGTTGGAACAAAAGTTTCAGCTTATTTTTGGCCCAAGTTTCATTCCTCTCGCTCAAATTCGAGCAACAGCTAAGAGAAAATTGTGATAGAAGGAACAAGTGAGACGCTGTGAGAATCACAACTATGCGCCATTTGTAATTCACGGCACAAGCGTGAGACGCTGTGAGACGCTATGAGACGCTATGAGACAAAAGTGTAGACTTAAACAGATACCTCGATGGAAATAATAAAGCACTGTAAATGCTGCGGAAATCAGTTCATTGCGCACCGAATGGCAACGCTGTACTGTTCCAAAGCGTGCAACGCAAAGGCAACAAGGGTACGTAAGAAGAAAAGTATTCAGCAAGAATATCAAGAGCTCCAAAATGACTTGGAGTCGTCAACTGAGTATTCTATCCCTAATGCGGAATATCTTAGCCCAATTCAAGCAGCAAAACTGCTTGGAGTGAGTCGTGCTACCATATATAGGTATGCACTCGCTGGAGTTATAAAAGCAGTGCAATTTAAGGGGCTTACTATCATCCGAAAATCCGACATTGAGAAGACCTTTGATAATGCGTCTGAGTATAAAAAAAGGATCGCATTCAGTAAGAAAAAGGAAGATAGTGAGTACTATACAATCCGAGACATCAGTGAAAAGTATCATATAGGGAAAAAAGCTATATTGTCTCGTTGCGAACGATACAGCATTCCCAAGGTTTATGATGGCAGAAACGTTTTCTTCAAAAAAGTATATGTCGATGCTCATTTTGCCGAGTTGATAGAAGAAATTGACTTGGCCAACTATTATACGACCGAGCAACTAATGGAGAAACTATGCATGTCAAAACAGAATGTGCTGACCTTTGTTTATCGAAATAAGATTCCAAGAATAACTCGTGGCCGTTTAGTCTACTATTCAAAAGTCCATATTGACAATTATAAACGCAGAGGCAATGATATCGATACAAACTGGTACACTTATGATGAAATAATAGAAAAGTATGGTTTGTCTGTGGATCAAATCAGCTATCAAATACGTCAAGAGAAAATAAAGACAGAAAAGCGCGGTAAGTTCACTATGATTTTCAGATCGGAGTTTGATGAACAAATAATAAAAGGAAAGTTTGGCGACATTGAGCGAGACGAGAAGACTGGTAAATTCAATTTTGCCAATAATTCTCATCCAAAAGTGGTAATAAAGAATAAGACTGGTAATGTTGAAGCTCCTGAAACTCCTGATGGCTATTTTTCGACAGAGGAAATAAGCAAGAAGTACTCTATCAATATCAGGCATGTTCAAAAACTGACGAGAGAGGCAAGAATACCCAAAATATCACTGAAAGGATTCAACTTCTTTGAGATACCAAGTGTATTGGCTTTGTTTGGCTCCTCACAAATTAATGATGGTGTCAAAGAATGGATTACTCCAGAGGAAATGGAAAAGCAATATAACATGACCCCCGTAGCCCGCCGTTCATTTACCCATCGTCATAAAATTCCGACCAAGGCTGAATATGGCAAAATATTCTACTCAAAGGAACATATAGACAAAGTCAAACATCTGGTCTTTAATGGCAAAGAAAATTACTACTCTGTTCAAGAAGTCATGGACAAGTATGAATTGACCAAGGACATGGTATTTTACTACTCTAATAAAAAGAAAGTTACCAAAGTAAAGTGCGGGCAACAAGTCTATCTTCTAAAGACAGAAATAGATGAATATATGGCTGAAAGAGCTCAAAACAGCGAATTACTGCCAATTACTGACGATTAACCAGGAATGATAAAAGTGAATGGTAGGTCAGCATAGGAGCATTTAAGACTTTTGCACCAGAAAACAATAATTCAAAAACAAATATAAAATGCAGCAATGTAAGACAGTTACACTAAGAAGTCGAGCCAGGCGCAATGGCACGCATTCTCTGTTTCTGGAATTCTATCCAGGCTACAGAGACCCTAAAACGATGGAACTTATACGTCGTCGTTCATTAGGTATATACATCTACTCAGAGCCTAAAACGCCCAGAGAAAAGGAGTATAACGCCTTAATGATTGAAAAGGCAGAAGCAATCAGATGCAATGTCTATTCTGAGATAATCAATGAGAAATATGATTTCTTTAGTAATAACAAAACTAAGGAGAGTTTCTTGGATTATTTTGAAGAAGTAAGCAGAACCAAGCACAACAAATGGTTATCTTCCGTCAAGCACTTCAGTGCATTCTGCCATGGCGAATGTTCCTTTGAAGAGTTAGACGTTGAGTTCTGCCGCAAATTCATGGATTATCTGATGAAAGCGAAAAGTCTCTCAACGGGAAAACCGCTAAATAGAAATTCTGCTGCCGACTATTGGATTATTTTCAGAAATATTCTCAATCTGGCTTATCGCGAGAGACGAATCAAAGAAAAGATTGTGGACTACCTTGATTATATCAAGTGGGTTCCAACTGTAAAGGAAAGCTTGACACTTGAAGAATTAAGAAGCCTTTATAATACGCCCTGTTCTATTGAGGTCATGAAGAAAGCTGTAATTTTTTCATGCTTGACCGGACTTCGCCGAAGCGATATTATCAACTTAACATGGGAGAATGTCCGCAAATATGCGGATGGCGGTCGTTATTTGGATTTCATTTGTCAGAAGACCAAGGTACAAACTGTTGTTCCAATCAGTAATGAAGCCTATGAACTGATTCAACCAGAGACAGACAAACCTGTATTTGCTGGATTCACAAAAGAAATGAGCAATAATGAAATGAGGAGATGGCTAAAGGATTCGGGTATAAAAAAACACATCACATTTCATTGTTTTCGGCACACATACGCCTCATTGCAAATGGAATTAGGTACTGACATCTATACCGTTCAGCATTTGTTGGCACACAAGAACGTCTCTACTACCCAGATTTATGTAGCGCATGCTTCGCCCAAAACGAGAGAAGCTGCCAACAAAATTAAGTTGAAGGAAGAAGATACAAATGAAAATGAATAATGACCCCAATTACTGATGCTTACGGTTCACTTACTAGAGTAATTGAAGGTCAGCATTGAATCATAGCTGACCTTTGCACCAGTAATTCAAAAATATTACAAGTATGACAACAGAAGAAATAACATTTAATGACTTGCCCAAAGTTGTAGCACAATTATTGGATAAGATTTCAGGATTGGAGCTTAGTTTCAACAGACTGTATGAAGACATCAAGAAGAGTCCATCTCGTGCTTCAGAACACATTCCTATGAATATTGATGAAGCTTGTGAATTCCTGAAGATGAAGAAAGGGACAATGTATTATCACCTACAGAACCGCTCGATTCCAGCCACGAAGAAAGGTAAAAGCTATATTTTTTTTAAAGATGAGCTGATTAAGTGGGCAGAATCCGGACGAACAACTGAAGTACCATTGACACCCGAAGAAATGAACGCAGCATTATCTAAACGTGCCGGAAAGAATACACCGACTGATAGAAGTAAGCTATTACTCAAGAAGTAATGTTAACAAGTGTTTAGTAGTAATTTCTATTAGTGTCTATCACGTTACCGACAATGGAAAACAAGAGCCAAACAAGTGAAAAAACAATCAGATAAAAGAAATAAAAACAACAGCAAAATATCACTTTTGGTGTTTTGTAAAGATAGTTAAGATATTGTGTATCAGTCAGTCTAACTATTACTAATTAAGAGTTTTCTCTCTAACTTTGCAGTCGAAAATAAATAATAATTCAAAGTATTTATGACTAATAAGTTTAGAGAGAAATTCTTTTATACCATCCTTACAAACTTCGTAAGTGTGTTTGTCATTCTCATACTGCCTCTATTCTTTGGAGACAATCATATTACTCAATGGTATTATCAGAAAACAAGTATTCTGTTCTCATCATACAAAAACGAGTGTCTGTTCATCGCTCTTATGATTGGAGTTCTTCTCTGTTTCTATACCATTAGAATCAGTAAGAGAAGAGAATCAGTTGCAGAAAAAGTTATTCATGAAGCTTTCAATTATCAAGAAGTACTGCAAACCAAAGAAAAAGAGAGAGAAGAAATCATCCAAGAGACCAAAAATGCCATTGGAGATTATCTGAGAACATGTCTTTGCCCCTACATTCAAGAGAATGAAATGGAAAAATTGATCCAGAACATAGATAAGTGGGACAATACCAAAGGCTATATATTACTTCCTGTAATTACAGATGGTAGGCTATCCACATTAGATTTAAGGCACATGATTTGGAATGTAGGGAAACGACTGGGTTGGAATGGAAACAAGTGTGCCACATTCATAAAAGTGTGCTTCCCAATAGAACTTAAAGATCTAGAAATAGAGACCATACGCCGAAATCTTCGTCAAAGGGGTAATTGTATTATTGACATCGATATTCCTGAATGTGGAGATTACAAATTCCATCTAAATCATCCAAAATAGCCAAAATTTTCAGTATATGACAAAAAGTATAATCAGCTGATTGTTATATAATTACCATCTATTTTCTTGCATAAAACCTTAGAAATTAGTATTTTTAAAGAAAAGTTTGACGGCTTTTTCTATGATGACTAATCCTAAGGTTCACTACAAACATAGTGATTTATTTGACAAGTTGAATGTGATTTTCGGGGAAAGTATGAATTTGGCTCGAATAAAGTTTATCTCGCTAATGATTCTGGCTTTATGTAAGGTGCAAACAGTGAGCTTCTATCGGCTCTCAACTGCTTTTGATAGTGGTTCTGAGGCTCTGTCCTGTATGCGTAGAATACAACGATTCATGTCTTCTTATGTGCTAGACTTTGATATAATTGCCCGCTTGATTATGGCATTGCTTCCTCATAAAGGTCCATATACCCTTTCCATGGATAGAACCAATTGGCAGTTTGGTACTACTGATATTAATGCGCTGGTACTGGGCATCACTTATGAAGGTGTAGCCTTTCCCATCCTCTTCCGTTTGCTACCCAAACGGGGAAACTCTAATACCGCAGAACGGATAGAGATTATCGAGCGGTTTATTAGGCTTTTTGGTAAATCCTCTATTGAGTCTCTGGTAGGCGACCGAGAGTTCGTAGGAGAGAAGTGGCTGGAGTATTTAAACAAGAAAGGAATCCCTTATCACTTGCGTATACGGGAAAACTTTTGGGTGAAGGATCCTCGCACAGGCAAGCAATTCAAGGCTTTTTGGGTCTTCAGCCGCTTGCAATTAAAGCAAGGTATGGTTCTGCCACGTATCTATTACGTAAACAATCAGCTGTGTTATCTTAGTGGAGCTAGATTAAAGAATCAAGAGGGAAAGCCCGAATTACAGATTATTGTGTCGTACAACAAGCCGGAAAAAGCACTCGATTCTTATAAAAAAGGTGGCAAATTGAGACCTGTTTCAGGGCGATGAAGTCCAGTGGGTTCAATATTGAAGATACGCATCTGACCCACTTAGATAGAATTGAAAGACTATTTGCCGTAATGATCATAGCATTTGCATGGGCTTATCTGGTGGGAATATACAAAAATCTGATGATAAAACCTATACGAATACTAAAGCATGGAAGGAAAGCAAAAAGCATCTTCAAGTATGGTTTAGAGGAGATTGCAAACGTTTTGCTAAATCCTTGGTATAAAGAGAGGTTTGATATATTCAAAATTTTGTCATGTACTTAGGCCAAAATTATAAAAATTCTATGTAACAGTGCAGATTGGTTGCACACTTTGGCATTATCTTTGCAAAATGTTTGCTGTAAGCCATTTAGTAACATAACTAAATTGAAACTCAGCATCAGCTCATCTTGAAATCCGCAAAAAGGCTCCATCTTGGGCTTTTTTTATGTCAAATTTTTAACAAAATGTTAAGTTATGAACCGAAACTACAATCGATTCGGTCTCTCTCTTTTTGTTCACATCCAGTAGCGAACAGAAAAAGAATGCAAAGAGACCTCTAGTGAAAAATGAAATGTATGCTCTCCTTGAGGAAGCCTACAAAGTGTATCAACAAGAGGTATTGCAGGAAGGCAAACTCCATCGTCGCTTTGCCAATGATTTTGCCTATCGCCATTCCTACATTGAGATTGAAAGCGAAGCAGAAGCGCAACTCCACATCAAAAACATCAGTGCCATTTATGAACTATTGACTGAGCGTTTGGACTTGGTGAAAGAATTCTTTACCCAAGACCAATTCACTCAGGAAGACTGTGAGCTAATGCTTCATCTATTCAATACTCAAGAGCCTGAAGATTCTCCTTCCCCATCAAAGCCACAAGTGTTGGGCTACTTTACAGATCAACAGATAACCCTCATTACAGACTTTGCCAAAGAGCAAAAACTATTCAAAAAAGAGGTTAGCAAAGAAGAATTCAAAGCACTGTTTGCTGGTACTTTGGAAACACCTCTAACCGCCAACCACAATGGTTTGGTTGCCTGTTTCCTTAATTATCTGAGAGATGAACAATTTTTGGTTTATCCCTGGCAAAAAGTTATAGCAGACCGACAAATGATTTGTTCTAAATCTACTGGTAAACCACTTAGCCGTGAGAATCTGAAAAATGCACTATCCTCCTTCAAAAGTTCACATGGAGTAAAATATCTCCCTTTTGAAGAATTCGTCAAACAACTGAAGTAAAAAGAAGAATAGTCAAACAAGCGAAAACAAAAAACCATACTTCTCATCATACATCTTGGGAGGTATGGTTGCTTGTTCTTTACACTCGAAACATTGACCGTAACTTTGCCGCCGAATCGATTCAGAATTGGTGGTACAAGCACCTAGTGTCAACTAAAAAAAGAATCAAAAATGGAGAAGCAAAGAATAAATCAAAAGATACTCTGCAAGAGAATGGATGAATTAGAGATGGCTATTAGTGAGCTGAACACACTTGAAGCCAGCGAAATCAATAAGCGTCTCTTGAAGATTGAAAATATGCTCTATGCAGCCAAAGATACGCTTACCTCTCAGGAGGCAGCCAACTATATCGGCATTTCTCTTTCGCAACTATATAAGCTCACCTGTAAATCTAAGATTCCATATTACAAGCCGCAAGGAAAGATGGTGTACTTCGCTAAGAAAGAGTTAGATGAATGGATGCGTCAAGACCACTGTCCGGTAATAACTCAGAATATCCAATCCAATGAAGTATAACAAAAAGAGTAAAGACTATATGCTGACGGATGACCA
>JAXEIN010000008.1:0-15023 GCA_034102025.1 Tidjanibacter sp.
CAGGGCAACGAAAAAATCGCTACCTTGCCGAATGTAGATTCAAAACCAATAACTGTAAACCCTGTGACGGACGACTTTTCCGCTGTCAACCCTTAGCAGGACATTAACCAAAATCTGTCAACTTTTTTCAGGACGATACAATTAGATTTCAGTAAACTCTAAACTATAAACTATTTGGGCCCGCAGAGCCATTAATCACCTTAATCACCTTATCCACCTTAACCACCTTATCCACCTGAATTTTATTCGACTTAGCCGACCTATCAGACCTATAAGACTTAGTTGCATTGTCCGTCATAGCCGACCTATCAGACCTATAAGACTTAGTCGCATTCGACTTAGTCGTATCGCTTTTTGCGCTCAAATGGGCGTTCGCTACCGAAAAATTAAAAAATTTTAGTAATTTTTTGAAAGCACATCATATACCTATTAATCAATGTGTTGACACCTCAATAATGAAAATTTATGCAAATTCAATGTTAATTTATTATTAAAATATTTTAAGATATTTGGAAAATCACTTCAAATGTGCTTATCTTTGCAGTGAAGTTTTAAGGTTCATTTAGGTTAGTAGTTTTAGGTTAGTAGAAACAGGGTTAGAAGTGATTTCCGTCCCCTGTTTACGTTAAAAGCCCGTATTTCTTTCGAAGTACGGGCTTTTTTGTTGCTGTTGGTCAATCGATTACCGGGCGGTAGCGGCAAGCGGCGCGGCCAGAGTATAGACTCGTGCGGCCAACTCTTTGTCGTACATATAGACACCATAAGAGTTATCGCCGATTTTCGAGAGAGCGTCGATGATGTTGCGTGCATTCTCCTCCTCTTCGACCTGCTCGTCGATGAACCACTGCAAGGTGCTCTGCGAGGCAAAGTCCTTATCTTCGACGGCAATATGCATCAGATTGTTAATCAAGGCCGTAACCTTCTGCTCGTGAGCGAGTGTCTGCTTAAAAGCATCGAGTGTTGTAGCCCACTCGGTATCAACGGCGGCAATGGGTTGAAGTTTCACCTCGGCGCCACGAGCGTTCAGGTAGTTCATAAAGATGCGTGCGTGGTCCTGCTCCTCGCGGAACTGCACGAAGAACCAGTTTGCGATACCCTTGTTGCCTTTTGCCTCTTGGTCCATCGACATAGAGAGGTAGAGATAGGCCGACCAGAGTTCGGCGTTGATTTGATTGTTTATGGCCTCAGCCAAACGGTTGCTCAATGTGGTTTTCATAGCTTTTTATTTTTTGGTTTTACTTGTTTCGTGCTACAAAGATAGACCTTAATTTACCGATTGATACCGTTTTAAGTTATGATATTTTCTTATCGCATTATAAGCAAAATTTATAGTCGACCGAAAAGTCATAAAAGATTAGGGTCGTCAAATTCAATTTGACGACCCTAATACTAATAGCCAACAGCCAGCTGTTATCCGTTGAGGATTTCGAGCATATTGATGGCCGAGACGGCAATCTTGCTGCCCGGGCCGAAGATGGCGGCTGCACCGTCGCGATAGAGTTCGTCGTAGTCCTGTGCAGGAATAACACCACCCACAACGACAATAATGTCGGGTCGGCCAAGTTTCTTCAACTCGGCAATGATCTGCGGCACAAGCGTCAGGTGACCTGCGGCAAGCGACGAGACACCCACGATGTGGACATCATTCTCGACGGCCTGTTTGGCAGCCTCGGCAGGGGTTTGAAAGAGCGGGCCCATATCGACGTCGAAACCGAGGTCGGCATAGCCTGTGGCTACAACCTTGGCACCACGGTCGTGACCGTCCTGACCAAGTTTGGCCACCATAATTCTGGGGCGACGACCCTCACGCCGGGCAAATTCTTCGACCATAGCGCGAGCCTTGTTGAAATCGGCATCGTTTTTCATAACACTCGAATATACTCCTGAAATTGAACGTATTACAGCTTTATAGCGACCTGCCACAACCTCGCAGGCATCGCTAATCTCGCCCAAGGTGGCACGTACACGTGCGGCATCGATTGCCTTTTCGAGCAGGTTGCCCTCGCGGGTACGGGCTGTTTCGGTCAGTGCGGCCAGCGCACGGTCGACAGCCTTTTGGTCGCGCGAAGCTTTCAGCTCATTAAGGCGGCTGATTTGGCTCTCGCGAACGGCCGAATTGTCGACAGCAAGAATATCGATCGGGGCCTCTTTTTCCAAACGGTATTTATTCAGTCCGACTATAATCTCCTCGCCCGAGTCGATACGTGCCTGACGGCGGGCCGAAGCCTCCTCGATACGCATCTTGGGCAGACCGGTTTCGATAGCCTTGGCCATACCGCCAAGTTTCTCGATCTCCTCGATATGCTCCCACGCCTTGCGGGCAATCTCGTCGGTCAGTTTCTCTACATAGTAGGAACCTGCCCAAGGATCGACCGAGCGGCAAATGTTGGTCTCCTCCTGAATATAGATTTGGGTATTACGTGCAATACGCGCCGAGAAGTCGGTCGGCAGTGCAATAGCCTCGTCGAGTGCGTTGGTGTGGAGCGACTGGGTGTGGCCGAGTGCTGCGCCCATAGCCTCGATGGTGGTACGTGCAACGTTGTTGAAGGGGTCCTGCTCGGTGAGCGACCAACCCGAAGTCTGGCAGTGTGTACGCAGAGCGAGCGATTTAGGATTCTTGGGGTCGAACTGTTTGACAATCTTGGCCCACAGCAGACGTGCGGCACGCATCTTGGCGATCTCCATAAAGTGGTTCATACCGATGCCCCAGAAGAACGACAGGCGCGGTGCGAACTGGTCGACACTCATACCTGCACCCACTCCGGCGCGGAGGTACTCCAAACCGTCGGCCAACGTATAGGCCAACTCGATGTCGGCCGTAGCGCCTGCCTCCTGCATATGGTAGCCCGAAATCGAAATGGAGTTGAACTTCGGCATATTGCGCGAAGTGTACTCAAAGATATCGGCAATGATACGCATCGAAAATTCGGGCGGGTAAATATAGGTGTTGCGCACCATAAACTCTTTGAGGATATCGTTCTGAATGGTTCCGGCGAGTTGGTCGAGCGTGCAGCCCTGCTCCATACCTGCCACAATGTAGAAGGCCAGAATGGGTAACACTGCGCCGTTCATAGTCATCGACACCGACATACGGTCGAGAGGAATGCCGTCGAACAGCACCTTCATATCCTCGACCGAACAGATGCTCACGCCGGCTTTACCAACGTCGCCCACCACTCTCGGGTGGTCGGCATCGTAGCCGCGGTGAGTGGCCAAGTCGAATGCCACCGAGAGACCTTTCTGACCCGAGGCAAGGTTGCGGCGGTAGAAAGCGTTGCTCTCCTCGGCGGTCGAGAAGCCTGCATACTGACGGACGGTCCAGGGACGCATCACATACATCGTGCTGTAAGGGCCACGCAGAAACGGCGGCAGACCGGCAGCATATTCGAGGTGTTCGAGCCCTGCCAAGTCGGCGGCGGTGTAGGACTCCTTGACGGGAATCTGCTCACCGGTCAGCCATTGGGCAGGCTCGTGGTTGCATTTTTTGTTCTTGCCGCAGCACTCTTTTTGTGCGGCGGTGTACTCTATTTCGTTGAATTTAGCTCTCATAATTCTCGGTTTTATTCGATTCCCAGTTCGTTGACATAGGCGGTCAGTGTTTCAAGCACATTGTCGCGCACCGATATAAAGTGGCTGATGCCGGCGGCTTTCAACTCGTCGGCCGAAGCAGGCGCACCTGCCACAACAACGATTGCTTTCGAACCGATTGCCTTGAATATTTCGGGTGCAACGGTTGGATAATCGTCGTCCGACGAGCAGACCACAACTATCTGTGCACCGCTTGCCAGTGCCGCATCGATGCCCTCCTCGGTGGTATGGAAGTAGGTATTGTCTTGAACCTTGATTCCTGCCGAAGCAAAGAAGTTGCAGCTGAACTGTGCTCTTGCGCGAGCCATAGCCAGATTGCCACAAGTGAGCATAAATGCCGTGGGGCGAACCTTGGCGGCGTAGACGCGGCGGCGCAAGCGCTCGAAACCCTCGGCACCGCGACGCAGTTTGAGGTGATGCAAACCCTCGGCGCAGGGGCAGTCGAACAAAGGCGCGGCCTCTTTTATGGCCGTTTCGCGGAAATCGGGATATTGGTTGGTTCCGAGCAGCGTGATGCGGCGTTTGGCAACCTCGTTGTCGCGTGCAGCGGCCGAAGCCTCAACGCGCGAGGTAATCATACCGCCACGCAGTGCAGCCGTGTAGCCGCCTGCATCTTCAACCTCCTTAAAGAGCTTCCACGCCTCTTTTGAGAGGCTGTCGGTCAGATTTTCGATATAGTATGAGCCACCGGCGGGGTCGGTAACCACGTCGAAATGCGACTCGTTTTTGAGTAGCAGTTGGACGTTGCGTGCAATGCGCTGCGCAAAATCGTCGGGCATTTCGTAAGGAGTGTCGAACGGGGTGACCTCCAACGAATGGACTCCACCCAACACGGCACTCATTGCCTCGGTTGTAGCGCGGAGCATATTGACATAGGGGTCGCAAATGGTCTGATTCCAAGCGGAGGTTTGAGCGCAAACCAACATCTTCTCGGCGCAGTTGCAATCGGGGTCGTAGGCCTTGACGATGTTTGCCCAGAGCAGACGGCCGGCACGCAACTTGGCAATCTCCATAAAGTAGTTCGACGAAATCGACAGGCGGAAATAGAGAGCCTTGGCGGCAGCAGTCGCCGAAAGTCCTGCTTCGGTCAGACGCACCAGATATTCGTGACCGACAGCGAGCGAGAAGGCCAGCTCCTCGACAATGGTTGAGCCGCAATCACCGAAAACGGCTCCATTCACGCCGATGAAACGGACGTGCTTGAACTCTTTGTATCGGGCTATGGTTGCTGCCAAAAACTCGAAGCACTCCTTACCGTCGGGCGAAGTACAGCCAAACTGTCCAAACATTGACAGGGAGTAGAGCGGGTCGAAGTTGAACAAGATGCGCACCGACTCTTTTTCGAAAGCGGCTGCCCAGTTCATAACCGGTTCGATGATCCATTTCTGACCCGAGGAGCAGAATTGCAGCTCGGTCTTGGTCGGGTCGATGTCTTTTAGCAGGAGGGCTATCTCGGAGACCGAAAGTTCGGTTTCGGGATTCCAACCAAAGCCCAGACTTTCGGCACCGTCCTCAACAGCCTTTTTTGCTGCGAGGTTGGCCTCAACGGGGTCGTTAGCCGAGATGTGCTGATGTACGCGCCACGAATTGCCCTTGCCGTTTCCGCGTACAAATGGAAACCGGCCGGCAGTGTTGCCCATAAATTGGAGTCCTGCAAGATCTTCGGTTCGGTAGTAGGGTCTTACCGTAAAGCCCTCGGCAGTACGCCAAACAAGTTTTTTGTTGTAATCGGCACCTTTCAGGTCGACCGCAATGGCTGCTTCCCATTGCTCGGTGGTCACAGACTGAAACTCGCCGAACAACCTCTCTTCGCTATTTGCCATAGAGTGATTTATTTATTAAAAAAGTAGTTAATCATTTAAGGTGCGGCAAAGATACGAAACTTATTTGATTTTTTTAAGAAATAATGCTTTTTAGACCATTTTGATTACAAAAAACAGGAAAAACTCGCTACCTTTGTGATGTTCCTAAACAGAACAAAAAATATCCGCACTAACGAGAAACTGAGAATTTTTTGGCACAGTGCGATAGGCGTTGCGTGCTTAATTGGTACGCAACGTGCCTGCGCTTTGGCGTGGGCAGGGTTGCTTATCGCTGTGCCGGGCCTCTCAGTGCCTTCGTTCGAGGTATGTCTTCCCTGTTCACGTCTTTTTTTAAATATCTTCCTACCCGGCATATGGGTAGAGGACTCGTTAAAGACCTTAATTTCATTAAAGACTTTAAGGCCCTTAATGAAATTGGCTTTAAGTTAACAATGAGCTCACTCTTCTCGAAACGCGAAATCAGAGCCTTGGTGCTGCTGTTGCCGATTTTGGCGGTGGCGGTGCTGATTGTGGTTTGGGCAGCACTTGGTCGCGGTGAGGCAGCCGACAACACGGCCGAGCAGACGGCAGTAGTGGTCGAGAGCGCCGAAACACCCTCGACGCTGCGCCCGTTCGACCCCAACACGGTGAGCTACGAGGAGTTGCGTCAAATGGGCGTCGAACGGTTTGTGGCACGCAATCTGGTCAAACGCCGCGCCACGGCCGGCAGTTACGCCATACCCGAAGACGTGGCCGTGGTCTATGGTATCGACGACTCACTCTACGCCGTACTCAAACCCTTTATCAAAATTGCGCCCCTCTACCGCCCAAAACCTTTTGCCGATAGCCCGACACAACCACGGCGCACGCCCACGCTGCACCCATTCGACCCCAACACACTCGATGCCGAGGGGTTCTACGCTCTGGGCATCTTCTCGGCGCGTCAGGCCGAGGCAATGGTGCGCCACCGCGAGCAGACGGGCGGTTTCCGCTCAAAGTTGGAGTTCCGCGACTGCTTTCTGGTGGGCGACTCGCTCTTTCGGCTTCTTGAACCATACATCATCTGGTCGCCTCGGCCCGAGACTGCCGCTCAAAAGGTGGAACTAAACACTGCCGACTCGACCGAGCTTACGACCGTCCGCGGCATTGGGCCGGCAACGGCTTCGGCCATCGTTGAGTACCGCGCACGGCTTGGCGGTTTCTACTCGGCCGAACAACTCAAAGAGTTGAGAGTGATGAACGAACGCAACTACGAGATGATTTTGGAACAAATTTTGGTCGACACTTGCAAAATTCAAAAAATAGATGTTAACTTTGCAGCCCCGAAAGAGCTTGGAGTCCACCCTTATCTGACTCCTGCCCGAATAAGGAAGATTCTCAAACAAAGACAATTGAAAGGAGGCTGGCACAGGATTGAAGAGATGGTCGAACAGAATATACTGACACCCGCGGAAGCGATACATCTCGCTCCCTATCTTCAATTCAAACCCTTCGAGTAGAGAGTTACCAAACCACAAACAAAAGCGCCACAAGTCGTTCGGTGCCGAAGAGGAACGACGCAAAACCGAGATAAAAACTTAAAAAAAGTATAACAAAATGATTATTATGCCTATCAAAGAGGGCGAGAACATCGAGCGCGCTCTCAAAAAATTCAAACGTAAATACGAGCGCACCGGCGTTCTCAAAGAGCTTCGTGCACGTCAGTATTTCACCAAACCTTCAATCACCAAACGTGTGAAGATGCAGCACGCAATCTACGTCGAGCAGCTCCACCGCGAGGACGAAGAGATGTAGAGGCTCCGGCCAATACAACACACAGTCGAGGCGCACTTTCCAATCGGGAGTGCGCCTCTGCTTTTTTTTGCCTCAATACTACAAAGAGACTGCCTCGGCCGAGAAGAACATTACATAGTAGACCGGCAAATAGACAATATGGTCGACTGTTCGCACCTCACGCTCGTTCGACAGCACAAATCCGTATTTGACAGAGTAATCCTTATTGTCGACAAACGTTCTCAAAGCACTGTGGACGGTGTAGTCCTTGCCCGACTTCACCTCGAGGGGCACAACCGACAGGGTTTGGTAATCGTCGACCAAATAGTCGACTTCTCCCTTTTTCTTATTGTCGTAGTAGAACAGGCGGTGACCGTGTGCCCTCAACTCGGAGGCCACCACACACTCGTAGACCGAGCCGAGATTAACGCCGGTCTGGTCGTCCATCACGGCTCTAATATTGTTGCGATAGAGAATTGATGTCAGCAGCCCCACGTCGTTCAGATAGAGTTTCAACAGATTTTTGCCACTCGACTCGATTAGCGGAAATACGGGGTTCGAAATCGCTCTAACCTCTAATGCCACGCCTGCCTGAATAAGGTAGTCGAACTCGTCGCGATAGTCGGCAAAACGCTTGCCCTTCTTGTTCTCTATGTCGGTCACGGTTACGCGCTTTTTGCGACTCTCCATTTTTGAAGGAATCATATCGTAAATGCGCCTTATTTGCAATCGGTGTTCGGCATCATAGCGCGATGCATCGGCTCCATATAGGCGGTGAATGTCGTTCTGCACGGCTCTGACGCTGACAATATTGGTCGTCGACAGAAATGTATTGACAGCATCGGGCAATCCGCCTGTAAGCAGATATTTGCGAAAAAGATCCATAACTCGGTTGTGGACAGCCTCGTCGAGGCTCTCGCGGGCGTGAAACTTTTGGCGCAAAGCATCAATAGCCGACCGGCCAAAGTCGTTGGCAAGGAGAAACTCCTCGAAATCCAACGGGAACATCTCGACAATCTCGATGCTGCCCAACGGAATCGACGTGGTTTGTGCCAAGGCGATACCCAAGAGTGAACCACTCGCAATATAGGTGAATCGGTCGTCGGCTTTCAGAAACTTGAAGAGAGTCAACATTTGGGGATACTCCTGCACCTCGTCCAAAAAGACAACTGTGTTGTGCTTGTCGCCCATTTTCGAGCCTGCCACCATACTTAATTGCAGGTAGAAATCGTCTACAGTGCCGATGTTTGCAAAGAGACGGCGACCAACACTGTCTTCGGCAAAATTAATCTCTATGAAGTTGGGAAACAAACTGCTGCACACGTGGCGTATAATATACGATTTACCGACCTGACGCGCACCGTCGACGGTCAGAATTTTGTTTGAATCGGATTTGAGATATCTCTCAATAAGAGACTCTATTTTTCTGTATAGCATATTAAATATTATATATCAATTACTTACGCGCGAAATTCACACTTTTCCTATAAATATCACCCTGCAAATATACACTTTTCCTATAAAAATAGAGCACCAAAAACTACACTTTTCCTATAAAATCGCAGGGCAAAAAACACACTTTTCCGAAACGTGCTGTTGGTTGGCAGACAAAAGTGGTGAGATGCGACACGCTAATTTTGGCAGCGAAAGCGCCCCACGGAGCGTGGAAAATCGCGTCAGCAGGGGTCAGATGCAACATAAACGAAATCGACCGAAGCAAGTAAACATAAGTCAGTTAAACGCTCCTCTCTCTTTTTCGGTGACCGAGGGCGGCTAAGAGGTGGTGAGATGCGACGCTCTAATTTTGGCAGCGAAAGCGCCCCACGGAGCGCGGAAAATCGCGTCAGAAGGGGTCAGATGCAACATAAACGAAATCGACCGAAGCAGGAGCAGACTGGCGTCTGTGACTGTTTCGGTCGGATTCGTTTAGGGCAGCAGATGTGCCCCTTATCACGCGATTTTATCTTGTGTAGAGGAAGCGCTTAATAGACTTCTTCGGCGTCTTCTCAAACTCGGTCGGATAGAGCACAATCGACGACACTTTCTCGTAGGGTGCCACCAGTGTATTGAGCTCTTTGAGCGTCTCGTTCATAACCGTTTGGAGTTGACCGTGAGGAATGCCTGCCTGATCGACCTGCTCGTAGTCGGGCACTGCAAGTGCCACAAGTTTGCCGTCGCGCTCAACAATAAGGCTCTCCATAACGTAGGGCAGGTTGTTGAGTTTGGCCTCAATCTCCTCGGGGTAGATGTTCTGACCGTTGCCAAGCAGAATCATAGTTTTGCAACGACCTTTGATGAAGATGTTGTAGTTGGCATCGATGGTTCCCATATCGCCCGTGTGGAGCCAGCCGTCGGAGTCGATTACCTCGGCAGTCACCTCAGGGTTCTTGTAGTAGCCCTTCATCACATTCTCACCACGGACGCAGATTTCGCCCGGGGTATTGACAGGGTCATCGGAGAGAATCTTACACTCGCAATAGGGAATGGCCAAACGGCCTGCCGACCCGGGCACATAGCCCTCGGCATAGCCGATATAGCTAATCAGCGGGCCGCACTCGGTCATACCGTAGCCCACAACGGCCGGAAACTTAATCTTATTGAGGAACTGCTCGACCTCGGCATTCAGCGGAGCGCCGCCGATGATGAACTCCAAGAACTCGCCACCAAAGGCAGCCACAAGTTTCTTGCGTATGTTGGAGTAGATGACGTTGTCGACCAATGGCAGGTGCAGGGCAACCTTCATCAGGCTCGTGCCCAAAATGGGGAAAATCTGTTTTTTGACCACCTTTTCGAGAATCAGCGGCACGGAGCAGATGTAGCGCGGACGAACCTCCTGCATAGCCTCCAACAGAATTTTGGGCGAAGGAATCTTGCCAAGCAATGTTATGTGCGTACCGGCAGCCAGTGAGCAGAGCATATCGACAGCGCAACCATAGGCGTGAGCCAGCGGCAGGAAGCAGAGCACGCGCGAACCGCGGATATGGCGTTTGGCGGGTAGGCAGAAGACCACCTGCGTGGTCAAGTTGTTGACCGTCAGCATAACGCCCTTCGAGAAACCGGTCGTTCCCGAGGTGTAGTTCAGCAGGCAGACCTCGTCGTTTGGCACTTCGGGGTACTTGATGTCGTCGGCCGAGAAGCCTTGCGGATAGCGCGAGCGGTATTGTTTAACAATGTTACGTTGAAAATTCGAAATGTGCTCGCCGCCGCGTTCGAAGATACATTTATAGTCGGTAAGCGAAAAGACGGCCTTGATTTCGGCCACCTGATCCTCCTCAATAACGTCCCAGATGTTGTCGCTCAAAAAGAGGAGTTTCGACTCGGAGTGGTTGATGATGTGGTTGATGTCGTTGGGATTGAAATCCTGCAAAATTGGCACGATGACGGCACCGTATGTAATTGTTGCGATGTAGGCAATGACCCAACGTGGGTTGTTACGGCCGATGAGTGCGACTTTGTCGCCTTTGCGCAACTTGCACTCATCGAAAAGCATATGCAATTTGGCAATCTCCTTGGCCATTTCGTAGTATGAGAAAGTCTCCTTCTTGAAATAGTCCGTCAGAGCAGGCAGCTCGCGATTGTCGCGGAAACTTGCCTCATACATTCTGATTAAATTCTCTTGCAGCATAAAATAGATTATGAAATTATGTGTGTTGCTTTTTGAGGCGCAAATGTAGAAAAAGTTTGCCAAACCTCAAAATACAGCCACTTGGCACAACAGTCGTTACGACACCCAACTACTATTGTTTGGGTCGATCTGCCTTAAAAAAATAGCTCTTGTTCTCGGTCCCTTTCAACAGTCGGTCGATATTTTTGCGGTGGTTGATTACGATAATCAAAGCCACCAAAATATAAAAACAAATAAGACGCCAGTCGCGTTGACCGCACACGGCGGCAAACAGAGGGAGCATACAACCGCCCACCATCGAGCCGACCGAAACATAGTGCGTCACGTAGACAATTATCAAAAAGGTCAAAAGGCACAACAAAATCGCGCCGACCGAAAAGCCGAACATTGCACCAACCAGCGTTGCCACTCCCTTGCCGCCGCGGAAACCTGCAAACAGAGGAAACATATGACCGAGAACGGCTGCCGCGCAGAGCACCATTTTGAGGTAGTAGATTGCCGGTGTATCGGACTCTATGCCACTCAAACAGGCAAGTTCGACGGCGGCAAATCCTTTGAGCGTGTCGATCAGAAAGACGGGAATTGCCGCCCTCTTGCCCAACACGCGTGCAACGTTGGTCGTACCTGCGTTGCCGCTGCCTAAGGTGCGTACATCGACACCGTAAAAGATCTTGCCAATCCATACTGCGCTCGGAATCGAGCCCAAGAGGTAGGCACCCGCAACGAGTGCCGCAATAATCCACCAATTCATATACTCTTCGTTATTTGTCGACTGCAAACATACGAAAAGTAATCCGTTTTTCAATATTCGGTGTAGGTGTAGACCCTGCGCATCAGGTTTATGACCGAGCGCAGGTAGTCGATTTGGGCCACAATGCCGTAATACTCCTCCAAGGCGTGACGATTGCTCTCGTCGGTATATTGCTGTAAGTGGTGTTCGTTCGCGGCCGAGGCTTCGTTCAGTTCGACACGTTTGGCAACTATTTGCCACTCAATCTCTTGGAGGTTACGTTCGGAGAGTTGTCGGGCAGTCGCCGCGCGACGGGCAGCTATTTGGTCGCCAAGCTCTTTGATGCGGCTCTCGGAACGAGCCATATCGAATTTGGCATTGAGCGGCACCAACTCGGCCTCGCAGTTGCGCTGTTCGGTAAGAGCCAGTCTGCCAAAGATCACGTCGCGCTGCAAAATGGCCTGTCCTATCTCACCCACCGACATCACGTTTGGTTGCTCGTTTGGTTCAAAACCCGATTGCGACTGCGACGAGGCAAGTACATTGGCGTAGAGTTTGGTTTGAATCGCACTCCTCTCGGCCTCAGAAATGGTGGGATCATTAAGCCGGTTTAATTCGGCCTCTGTGAGTCCCGAGTATTGCATCAACTGACGTTGTTCAATCTGCTCTTTCAAGGCTTCGTATCTCTCTTCAACCGTCGAGGCGTAATCTTCCAACTCTTCATCGGCCTTGTCAATAGAGGTATGGTAGAGGGTGAGCTTTTTTTCGTCACGCTGCAAGAGCTCTTCGAGTGAAGGCAACTCCGGCAGCATACGGAATATTCGGTCGGTCTCGGGCAGCAAAGCCACTCTCGGCGCCTTGGACGAAGGTAACACCACGGCATCGAGTTCCGACCAGTCGACCTCTTTGACGGCGGTCAGCTCGGCAATCGTCGAAGAGGAAGTAGATTTGTCGGCAGCCTCTTCACCCTCGTTCTTTGGTTTCTCTTTGCCGTCGAAAAGTCGGTCGACAGCCTTGTCGGTTGCCTTGTCGACGACCTTGTCGGTAGCTTTGTTGACGGCCTTGTTGATCAATCGGCTGCCAATGTTTCCAAATTGGGCAGTCGAGATTGACGTTGAGAGAATCAGTGTGGCACACAGAAAAATGAGAGTTCTCATATCGGTAGGTTTTAGTGGTTGACAACTGTCGGCACCACAAATATATACAAAAGGAGCGAAGTGCCAAAACTTCGCTACTTTTTTAATAGGTATGCCCTCGCAAAAAATTTCCGAAGAGCATCGAGTGCCATTCCCGACACTCTTCGGACGGTAACATTAACTCTACTGTTATTTTACCTTGAAATCTATGGGGAGAATAAATTTAACCCTGACATTTTCATCACGTTGCCTGCCCGGGGTCCAGCGCGGGCTGACCTTCAAAACGTCCGACACGGCATTGTGGAGCGAATGGTCGCGTTGGTCGAGAAACTCGATTGACGAGAGCGAACCGTCCTTCTCGATAACGAACTGCACTATAACCTTGCCACCAACGAGCTCACCGCCATCTTTGGGAGTCGGATATTTTAACCTTTGGGCTACCCACGTCTGAAAGTTCCGAAGATCTCCCTCGTTAAACTTGGGCATCTGCTCAACTTTTAGAAACACAGGCTCTTGTTCGTCAATCGCCTCGTTTGGGTCGTACTGCTCGGTGGCAGTCTTAACCTCACCTGCCTCCTTGACCTCCTTGGTCGATTTGTCGGACTGCACACAGCCGAACAGCAAGACCATTACGGCTACCGCGGGAACTATGGAAGCATAGCCCAACACAGCGTATCTGCTTCTTTGTTTTCTTTTTGTCATCATAATAAATCGTTTTTTAATAAGTGAATCAGCAAATCCGCTGGTTATCTCCGGATTATAACCAATGGTTTGGTTTAGAATAAGTTGACGGTATCGTTTCAGTTCGCACCCCGCCTCAATGGCATCGTGGTCGGCCTCGTACTCGTGTACCTCAACAAGATAGCGGCAGGCAATCCACACAAAGGGGTTGAACCATAGAAATGCCCTCATAAGGCTCATCAGAACCATATCGACCGAGTGGTGGTGGCGGATATGGCTACCCTCGTGGGCGAGAATCTCGACGCGGTTTTCGCCGGTGAGTCCGTCGGCCAAAAAGACCGAGCGCCCAAACAAAAACGAAGCCGTGATGCGAGGCGAAGAGTAGATGTTAAATCCCTGCTCGAAGGTGTGGTCGGCTCCGCGGCGGAACGACCGTATGCGCCACAGTTCGACAGCCGGCAGAGCCAATGCACCGACGACCACGACTATGTAGAGCACCAGCGCCGCATCGCCCCAATCGAACCGCATCGTCTGCGCGGCAACCTGCGCCGCCTCGGACGGCACAAAGAGCGGGTTCATCGGCACGGTAATCTCAATTACACGTGCCGAGGCAATTGGTATTGACAGCAATGGAATGACTGCCGACAGAGCCACCGACAGCATCAGATAGAGGCGTGCAAAGAGGTACGACACCCGCGAAGCGAGCAACAGACGGTAGAGCAGCAAAAAAACTCCGCTGCAAACCACTGTTTCGACTATGTATGTTATTGCGTCTTTCATTGTGATTGTTCAAAATTTTCCTTAAAGTCTTTAAGGTCATTAAGGTCACTAAGGTCATTAAAGTCCTTAATTAAAAGGTCGTTAAGGTCGTTCTGCCTGTCATTTGTTTTTATTCAGGATTTCCATAATCTCGTTCATCTCGCGGTCGGAGATCTTCTCTTTACGGGCAAAAAACGATACCATATGCGAAAGCGAGTTGTCGAAAAAATTGTTCAAAACCGAGTTCATAAACTGCCCCGTGTACTCATCGCGACCCACAAGCGGCCGATAGCGGAATGTGCGTCCAAAGTTGTCGTGTCCAACGAAACCCTTTTTTTCGAGTATGCGGACTATTGTCGAAACCGTGTTGTAGGCAGGCTTCGGCTCGGGCATAACATCAACTATCTCGTTGACAAATGCCCCCTGCCTGTCCCACAGTATCTGCATAATTTCCAACTCCGCCTTGGTAAGTTCTTTAATATTGTTTGCCATAACTCATTTTTTGTGTTTACTTTGCTGTGAATTATTGTTGCTGTTAATTATTGTTCTCTCTACCCTACCGCATAACGGTACGACTCTTGCGATACAAATATCAAACTAATTTTTTAGTTGAACAACTAATTTCTTAGTTGATTTGGGGATTTGTATTATTTTTATCGTATTTGTCCAAATGTGTTGTTTATTTAACAACAATCGCTACCTTTGTGGCGGAAAAGCGAAAGAACGATTGGCAGTCAGCAGTTAGCAATTAGGTGGAGTGCTGTCGTTAAAGTCGTTAAAGTCGTTAATGTCTTGTCCTGAAATAGGTTGACACAAACAGGACAAGAAAATGAAAAATAAAGAGGTACAGAAGCGTCACTCGAAAGAGTTACGCGAGTTGGTGGTAGAGGAGTATCTGACCACCGAGAAGACTGCTCGCGAGTTGGGCG
>JAXEIN010000009.1:0-68341 GCA_034102025.1 Tidjanibacter sp.
GCCCAACTCGCGAGCAGTCTTCTCGGTGGTCAGATACTCCTCTACCACCAACTCGCGTAACTCTTTCGAGTGACGCTTCTGTACCTCTTTCTTTTTCATTTTCTTGTCCTGTTTGTGTCAACCTATTTCAGGACAAGACAGTGAGTAAGGTGATTAATGGAGCCCTGCCGGCTCAAAAGAGTATATGGTTTAAGAGTTTATAGTTTAATGAGATTCAATTTTTAATTTTTAATTTTTAATTTTTAATTTTTAATTTTGAATTTTGAATTTTGAATTGACCCACCGCCCACTCTTCTCTCTTTGGGCTGTTACAAAAACAGAGATAAAACGTTATCTTTGTGTGACCCTGCCGAGTGAAGCGTCGGCGAGGGGCAAGGATTTTGCAACTCCTTAAAACAGAAATAATATGAAAAAGATTATGATTCTACTATTTGCAGCTGCGGCTGTGGCAGGTTGCGGAAAAAAGGGAACAAAGGCCCTTGACCCGGCCGATTTCAACCTCGACGTGGCGCTTAACGAGAATTTCTACGAGCACTTCACGGGCGGTTGGCAGCAGAATAACCCGCTCAAACCCGAGTTTGCACGCTACGGGTCGTTCGACGTTCTGCGCGAGAACAACGAGTATCGCATCAAAGAGCTATTCGCCTCGCTCGAAAAGCAGGAGGCTGCGCAGGGAACCGTCAACCAAAAGATCGGCGACCTCTATCGTATGGGTCTCGACAGCGTGGCCCTCAATGCCGCCGGAGCAGAGCCGCTCGCTGCGGGTTTGCAAAAGATTGCCTCGGTAGGTTCGCGCAAAGAGCTTGGCGCTTTGATCGGCTGGTTGCACCGCTACTCGTCGTCGCCACTCTTTGGTGGCGGGGTCTATGCCGATGCAATGGATTCGAACACCAATGTGTTTAATATCGACCAGTCGGGGCTCTCGATGGGTGAGCGCGACTACTACCTTGAAGAGGATACCGCACCCATTCGCGAGGCTTTCAAAAAATATATCGCCACAGTCTGTCAGCTCTCCGGATACTCCGAGGCCGATGCAGCGCGCATCGTCGAGTCGGTAATGGAGGTCGAGACCTCGTTGGCTGAGGCCCACTTCTCGAACGTCGAGCTGCGCGACCCCTACAAGAACTACAATATGCTCTCGCGTGCCGATTTTCTGAAACAGTTCCGCAACATCGATTGGAACGACTATGCCGAGGCTCTCGGTATGGGTGCCATTCCCGAGAAGATTCAGGTCAGCCAACTCCCGGCAATGAAGCGCGCCGACCGCATCGTCGGGCGTATGCCGTTGCAGACCATCAAGGATTACCTTACGTTTCAATACGTCGACGCATCGGCTCCCTATCTGAGCGATGCCTTTGGCGATGCTTCGTTCGACTTCTACGGCCGTACGCTCTCGGGCAAACAGGAGCAGCGTCCACGTTGGAAACGTGCTTTGGGTGTGCCCAATTCGCTCCTCTCGGAGGCTGTTGGCGAACTCTATGTAGAGAAATATTTTCCGGCTGCCTACAAAGCCCAAATGCTTGATTTGGTTGGCAACCTGCAAACTTCGCTGGGTCAACACATAGAAAATTTGGAGTGGATGAGCCCCGAGACCAAGACCAAGGCTGCCGAGAAACTGGCCGCATTTACAGTCAAGATCGGCTACCCCGACAAATGGAAAGACTACTCGACGCTCTCGATAGACCCCTCTTTGGGCTATTTGGAGAACCTGCAACGTGCCTCGTGTTGGTATCGCGACGACAATCTGGCCGACCTGGGCAAACCCGTTGACCGCGACCGCTGGTATATGAGTCCGCAGACGGTGAACGCCTACTATAATCCCTCGACCAACGAGATCTGTTTCCCGGCTGCCATTCTGCAACCCCCGTTCTTCAACCCCGAGGCCGACGATGCCGTCAACTACGGTGCTATCGGCGTGGTTATCGGCCACGAGATGACTCACGGATTCGACGACCAGGGTCGCCAATACGACAGCGACGGCAACCTGAAAGACTGGTGGACAAAAGAAGATGCCGAGGCTTTTGATGCCCGTGCTCAAAAGTTGACCGAACAATTCAATGCAATCGAGGTGTTGCCCGGTGTCAATGCCAACGGCAAGTTTACGTTGGGCGAGAACATTGCCGACCAGGGCGGACTGAGGGTTGCATATACCGCGCTGCAAAACAAACTCGGCGGCGAAAAGCTCAAACCGATCGACGGCTTCACTCCCGAGCAGCGTTTCTATGTTTCGTATGCCAAGATTTGGGCGCAGAACATTCGCGACGAGGAGGCAGTCCGTTTGACCAAAATCGACCCGCACTCGCTGGGTAAATGGCGCGTCAACGGCACACTGCCCAATATCCCGACCTTCTACGAGGCTTTCGGCATCACCGACGGGGCTATGTTCCGTCCGGCCGAAGAGCGCGTAATTATTTGGTAAAATTCCAATAATCATTAAGGACTTTAAGGACTCTAAGGTCTTTAAGGTCCTTAATTATTTTTTGTTGCAAAAGGTAAGATGGAGTATGTCAGTTGGAATCCGTGGCACGGTTGTCACAAACTGAGCGAGGGCTGCCTGAATTGTTACGTCTATCGACAAGATGAACGTCACGACAAAGACAGCTCACTTGTGACTCGTACGGCCGCCTTCGACCTGCCCGTAAAGCGTAAACGCGACGGACGCTACAAAGTTGAGTCGGGCACGGAGGTCGACACCTGTTTTACCTCCGATTTCTTTGTAGAAGAGGCCGACGAGTGGCGCGGTGAGGCGTGGGCTATGATGCGCCTGCGCAGCGACCTCCGCTTTTTCATAATCACAAAACGAATCGACCGCTTCGAAACGTGCCTGCCCGACGATTGGGGCGAAGGTTACGAGAATGTCTGCATTGCCTGCACTGTAGAGAATCAAAGCCGGGCCGACTATCGGCTTCCTATCTATCTACGCGTGCCTTTGCGTCACAAAATCATAATCTGTGCGCCGCTGTTGGGGCCGCTCGACATCGCGCAATACCTCGATTCCACAATCGAAAAGGTGGCTGTCGGAGGAGAGTCGGGGACGGAGGCTCGTCTTTGCGACTACGATTGGATTCTCGACATTCGTCGTCAGTGCATCGAGCACGCCGTGCCGTTTTGGTTCCAGCAGACGGGTGCCAGGCTCCTTAAAAATGGGCACATATACAATATTCCGCGCCACTATCAACATTCTCAGGCGCGCCGAGCCGCAATCGACACGAAATAGTCACAATTCGGCTCCAATATCTATATGTATTTCAATCGATTTTGAATTTTGAGTTTTGAATTTTGAATTTGAGGTGTCGCGGCGCCTCAAAAAGGACTGGATTTTGCTCATAGTGGGGTGCAACAAATACCGATTATGAACAACTCTTTTATCATTATAGGCTTGGACTCGTGGGAGAGTGCCTGCTCTACCGACGTTGGACGATTGACCAAGGCACTCTCGCGTGGTTCACGTGTGCTCTATGCCGAACCTCCTTCGGGCGGTGAGTGCGCGCCTTCAAAAGGCGATAAACCTCGTGGCCGACCAATGCAGAGCGTCCGCCCAATGATTCGACAACTCTCCGAGCGGCTGATACTCTTTTCGCCACCCGTGGTGCTGTGGCGTGCCGACTATTTTCCGCGTGGGGTGGTGAGGGATACCATTGTACGCATCAACTCGCTACGCTATTCCGAGTCGATTGCGTGGGCGGTGAGCACGGTGGGTATGGGCGAATTTGCGGTCATAACCGACAATGCCGCCGCACTCTCGCCCGCACTTTTGGCCGCACTCGGTGGGACGGCAGCTCTCTATTACCTGAGTTGTTCGCCTATGAACGTTCCGCTTTTGAGAACGGTCGATGCGGTGGTGGCCACCTCGTCGCGCCTGATTGATGCCGCGCGTAACTACAACATCAATTCGTTCGACATCGGCGAGGGCATAAACCCCCAAAACGGACGCCGCAAATCGACAAATTGGAACAAGAGTGCCCAGCGCATCGAGGCCATTTTGAGAATGCTCAAAACGGAAGAGAGAGTGTTTGGAAACGAACGCGAAAAAGAAAAAATGTTTAATTAGTTCTCGGTATTGGGCCTCATTAAGTAAAAAAACGTATCTTCGCATCATATATACGGTTAGGTTTTCGTTAGAGCAGAGATGACAAAGAGCGAGATACAGATACGTTATGCCGACTATTTCGGGCTGATTGGGGGGCTTTACAGTCCACAAAGCGTCGAGATGATAGCCGATGCAGTTGCTATGGCCGACAAGTCGCTGGACGGCCTTTGCCGTTACGACTCCACGCCGCTACTCGACCACTCGGTAGCTACGGCGGCTATTGTGGCCGGCGATATTGGGCTTGGGCGCAACTCGTCGATTGCAGCCATACTGCACGATGCGGCACGACTGGGACTGCTCAACCTCTCGGAGGTAAACACCCGTTTTGGTGAGGCACCTGTGGGCATCATACTCGGTATGAACGACATATCGAGCATCAGAACCAATGCCGATGAAGATCAGTCGGGCAATTTCCGCGACCTTATAATCTCCTATTCGTCCGATCCGCGAGTTATTTTGCTCAAACTTGCCGACCGGTTGGAGGTGATGCGCCGTTTGGAGATGTTCCCTGCCGACAAAAGGCTGAAAAAGAGCTGGGAGAGTATGAATCTCTATGCCCAGATTGCCCACAAACTCGGACTCTACAACATCAAGAGCGAACTTGAAGACCTCGCGTTCCGCTATATCGAGCCTGTCGCTTACGACGAAATATCGCGCAAGTTGGCCGAAAACGAGAATCTGCGCGAGGAGTTGATTGCCAAGGTGCTCGCTCCCATTACGCGCCGTCTGGACGAAACGGGCATAAAATACCACACCAAGAGCCGCACCAAAAGCGTCTATTCGGTTTGGCGCAAGATGCAGCGTCAGGGTGTGCCGTTCGAGGAGATATTCGATATTTTTGCCGTCAGAATCATTATCGACTGTCCGGCCGAGCAGGAGAAGATGCTCTGTTGGAGCACATTTTCAATAATCACCGATTTCTATACCCCCAATCCGGAGCGTATGCGCGACTGGATTTCGATACCCAAGTCGAACGGCTATGAGTCGCTCCACACCACCGTCTGGGCATTCGACCATTGGGTCGAGATACAGATTCGTTCCGAACGTATGGACGAGGTTGCCGAGCGCGGTATTGCCGCACACTGGCGCTATAAAGGTGTCAAGGGCGGCGGCATCAGCCACGAAGAGTGGCTCGCGCGCCTGAGAGAGTTGATGGAGGAGAGCGTCGACAAGTCGGCCGTGGTCAAGAAATTCGACACGCGGCTCTCGTCGAACGAGGTCTTTGTCTTCACCCCGAAAGGCGACCTGCGCAAGTTGCCCGAGGGAGCTACGGTGCTCGATTTCGCCTTCGACATACACTCCTCGGTGGGCTGTGCCTGCGTTGGAGCAAAGGTCAACGACCGCAACGTCTCGATACGCGAACCGCTCCACAACGGCGATATTGTGTCGGTGCTGACCTCCAAGAGTCAGCGCCCCAAGGCCGATTGGCTGAATATAGTGGTCACTTCGAAGGCCAAGAACCGCATACGTATCCACCTGCGCGAGGAGGAGGCCAAACTTGCAAGCCTCGGCCGCGAGGAGCTGGAACGCAAACTCAAAAACTGGAAGCTCTCCATAACGCTCGACGACGCGGTTGCCGTGCTCTGCCGTTACTATAAAATAAAGACCGGTATCGAGATATATGGCCGAATAGTGGAACAGAAGCTCGATTTGACCGATGTGAAGGAGGTTATTCAGCGCCACCTCGCGGGCGATGTCGATGCCCCCATTGTTCCCAAAAGTCGAACCGAACAGAAAAAAGAGCACGAGGTCGAAAGCTCGGAGGCGCTTGTTTTGGGCGAAGGCGTTCACGGCTTGGGCTATAAGTTTGCACGTTGCTGCAACCCAATCTTTGGCGACGATGTCTTTGGGTTCATCACTGTGGGCGGAGGCACCACCATTCACCGCAACGACTGCCCCAATGCTAAGCGTCTGCGCGAGATGTACCCTTACCGCATTATGGCTGCACGCTGGAAGGGGAGTACGGGCAGCGGCAGCTTTCTGGCTTCGATACGTGTTGTGGCCGAAGATTCGACCGGTATGCTCAACCGCCTGACCGAGTCAATAGGTGCTCTGGGTGTGAATATCCGTTCGATGTCGATTGCCCCAATGCGCGACAATCTGATTGCAGGCGCAATCAACATCGAGGTGTCGTCGTCCAGTTCGGCCGATATGGTGGCTTTCAACCTGCTCAAAATTGGCGGCGTGCGTAAAGCCTACCGCGTCAAATGAGTGCAGTCTGAAAAACAAAGTGTTACAGCGAACAAATTTCGTTTATTTGGTTATCTTTGCGACGTGGAAAGAGGAAGTGTTACATTCTGGATTATGATCGTGCTGCTCATCTTGGTGTTGGGCGGTGTGATCTCTTTGGGCGATATTTTCAGCGTTATTTTTTATGTGATTATCGGCTTGTTGGCTCTGGTGCTGATAGGCGGAGTGCTGTTTCGGGCCAAGATACGCCGTATGCAGCGCGAGGCTGAGCAACAAGGCCGCAGTTGGACGGGTTATCACCCCTTCGAACAGCGTGGCAACAAGAGCAGTAGAGAGGGTGACGTGGAGCTGAAACGCACCTCGGCGCGCAAGGCCAAGACGGTGAGCCGGACGGTGGGCGAGTATGTCGATTTTGAAGATGTTGCTGCCACCAAAAACGAAAGCTCGACCAAGGATTCGAACCAATAACGCAACCCGTTGAATATCAGGTATCGGGCGAGGTGCAGGCAGATTGGTTTGAAAATTCCTAAAAATTTTTAATAATTTATTTCGCCATCTGCGGAAAAAATGATATTTTTGCGGTGTGAAAAAATTAACAACAAATATTAACTCCTTAAACTATAATTAGTTATGGCAAAGATTAAAATTGGTATCAACGGTTTCGGACGTATCGGACGTTTGGTATTCCGTGCTGCTTGCAATCAGGCAGACAAATTTCAGGTAGTCGGCATCAACGACCTTATCGACGTTGATTATATGGCCTATATGCTGAAATACGACTCGGTTCACGGTCGTTTCAATGGCGAAGTTTCGGTCAAAGACGGTAAACTTGTCGTCAATGGCAACGCTATCCGCGTCACCGCCGAGAAAGACCCCGCAAACCTCAAATGGAACGAGGTTGAGGCAGAGTACGTAGTCGAGTCGACCGGTCTGTTCCTGACCAAAGAGAAGGCTCAGGCTCACATCGCCGCAGGTGCAAAATATGTCGTAATGTCGGCTCCGTCGAAAGACGACACCCCGATGTTTGTATGTGGCGTCAATACCGCCTCTTACGCCGGTCAGCAGATCGTTTCGAACGCATCGTGCACGACCAACTGCCTGGCACCGCTTGCCAAAGTCGTTAACGACAAATTCGGTATGGTTGAGGGTCTTATGACCACCGTTCACGCCACTACCGCAACCCAGAAAACTGTCGACGGTCCTTCGGCGAAGGATTGGCGCGGTGGTCGTGCTGCTGCCGGCAACATCATTCCCACGTCGACCGGTGCCGCAAAGGCTGTCGGCAAGGTTATTCCTTCGCTCAACGGTAAACTTACCGGTATGTCGTTCCGCGTTCCGACCCTCGACGTTTCGGTTGTCGATCTGACTTGTACGCTGGCCAAAGAGGCTTCCTACGAAGAGATTTGCGCCGCTATGAAAGAGGCTTCGGAGGGTGAGTTGAAAGGTATTATGGAGTACACCGAAGATGCAGTCGTTTCGAGCGACTTCACCGGTGACGCCCACACCTCGATTTTCGACGCAAAGGCAGGTATCCAGTTGACTCCCAAGTTTGTGAAACTGGTCGCCTGGTACGACAACGAGTGGGGCTATTCGAACAAAGTCCTGATGCTCATCGAGACGATGAAGAAATTCAACAAATAGTCTCTGTCGAAACAGATATATCTATCACCACAATCGGGGCTGCCAAAATTTTGGCGGCCCCGATTGCTTTATACTCACCTTTTTATATCTTTGTGAAAGCTAAACTCTAAATCCGAACGATTATGAAGAGATTTTTGTTGTTTTTACTGCTCTTTGCAGTGGTTTCGACCGCCCCGATTATGGGACAACAGCACGGCCGCAACAACGATGTCATTGTCGGCAAAGACGGCGTGGCCATTGAGGGTGTGATTATTGAGGAACAGCCCGAGGTTTCGTATAAAATCCGTACCGCCAATGGCGAAGTCTACCTTTTCTACGCTCAGGACGTGGAGAGCATCTCGCGCAGAGTTGATGAGCCCATCGATGTGACCTATGGCCTGCCGTCGCCCAAAAGCCCTGCGCTGGCATTGTTGGGCTCGGTTTTGATTCCCGGACTGGGTCAGTTTATCAACGACGACTTCTCTTTGGGATTGAGACTTATGGGCGGTTGCCTGTTCGGAGGGGTTGTGATGCTTGCCGGATTGCCATTCCTCTACGACAGCGGTGCAGGTGAGATGATGGTTTTGGCCGGCCTTGCTACCTATTTCGGTTGCTCGCTCTACTCAATAATCGAGGCACCGCTTGCTGCGGCTCGTTATAACCGTCGCAACGGCTTTGTCTTCGAGAACGGTACCTCGTTGCGCATTTCACCCGACCTTACGCTCAACAAGAACCTCTCTAACGGCACCGATACGGCTTGCGGAATGCGCCTGACGCTGACATTCTAAAAAAAATAAACCCTCGGAGATTCGCATCTGCAAGGGTTTCACACACAACTATGAAGAAATTATCTGTCTAATGTGTCTTAGACAGCTTGTTCGGCTTTCGGTTGCACCGAGAGAGGGTGCTTTGGGCCGATTGCCGCTGCCTCAGGCGGAGAGCAGGCAAAACTGCTCGCCTGAACAGTGTATCTTTATTGTACCGCCTTCTTCGACCGAGCCGCTGACAATCATCTGTGCCATTGGCTCCTCGACCTTTTCGAGTATCAGTCTGCGCAGTGAACGTACGCCGTAACGGGCATCGTAGCCCATACTTGCAAGCTGCTGTTTGGCTCTCGGAGAGCACTGCAAGCGGTAGCCAAGCCTTTTGGCGCGTTGAGAGAGCGCGCGTAGTTCGATTTCGACAATATGCTCCACATCGCTCTGTGTGAGCGTGTTGAAGAGTATTACGTCGTCGATGCGGTTTAGAAATTCGGGTGCAAACTTCTCCTCCAAGGCGTTGCGGTAGCTGCTCTTGTCGCTTTTGGCGCTGCGGTCGGCCGACATCACCGTGGTGTCGTAGCCGACTCGGTTGCCGCGTCGCAGCGAGTGGCGCGACCCGACATTGGAGGTCATTATTATCACCGTGTTGCGAAAATCGACCGTGCGTCCGTTGCCGTCGGTCAGACGACCGTCGTCGAAGAGCTGCAACATTATGCCGTAGAGGTCGGGGTGTGCCTTCTCGATCTCGTCGAAAAGTACCACCGAGTAGGGCTGGCGGCGTATGGCTTCGGTCAGCCTGCCCCCTTCGTCGTAGCCCACGTAACCCGGTGGCGAACCAATCAGACGGCTGACGTTGTGGCTTTCGGAGTATTCGCTCATATCGAAGCGCACCAACGCATCGTCGCGATCGAATAGTCGTTTTGCCAACTCTTTGGCCAGCATTGTCTTGCCAACTCCTGTTGGCCCTACAAACATAAACACACCAATCGGTTTGTCGGGGTTTTTTAATCCCGAGCGCGAGCGCACTACGGAGGCGGCAATCTTTTCGACTGCCTCGTTTTGTCCGATGACCGCACTCGCAAGGTCGGCTTTGAGAGAGCCCAACCGTGAGCGTTCGTTGCCCGAGAGCCGCGCTACTGGTATGCCTGTGGCTGCCGACACAACACGGCAGACCATTTCGGCCGTCACAAGCGTGGGGTTTGTGGCCAACGAGCGTTGCCACTCGTTGCAGCACTCCTCAAAACGATGTCGCAGCGCCGTTTCGCGCAGACGAATCTTTATGGCTTGGTCGTAGACCATTGTTGAGAGTGCGTCGCTTCGTTGTCGGCCGCATTCGTCCAGGGCCGTACCTATTCGGCGCAACTCTTCGGGTTCGGCACCGCAGGCGAGGTGTGCTCGGCTGCCGGCTTCGTCCATCAGGTCGATTGCCTTGTCGGGGAAACGTCGGTCGGTCATATAGCGCTCCGAGAGTACTACGCAGGCCTGCAACGCCTCGTCGGTATAACGAACCGAGTGGTGGCTCTCGTAGGCAGGGGCAGCACTGCGCAGTATGCCCAGCGTGTCGTCGGCCGACGGCTGCTCAATCATAATCTTTTGAAAACGTCGTTCCAGAGCCGAATCGGCCTCAATCGAGGTGCGGTATTCGTCGAGCGTGGTCGCACCTATACATTGCAGTCGGCCGCCAGCCAGCGCAGGTTTGAGTATGTTGGCTGTGTCGAGCGAGCCTTGTGTCGAGCCGGCTCCCACGATGGTATGTATCTCGTCGATAAAGAGTATCAGGTTGGGGTCTTCAAGCTGTCGGAGCAGCGATTTCATACGCTCCTCAAACTCGCCGCGGTACTTTGTGCCGGCCACCAGCGATGCCACGTAGAGTGCGAAGAGCCGCTTGCCCATCATCTCGGCAGGTACTGCGCCTCGCGAGATGCGCAGGGCAAGCCCTTCGACTACGGCGCTTTTGCCAACGCCGGCCTCTCCAATAAGTATAGGGTTGTTCTTTTTGCGTCGCGAGAGAATCTGAATGATGCGTTCGGTCTCGCGGTCGCGTCCGACCACTGCGTCGATTTTGCCCTCACGCGCGGCGCGCGTCAGATCGGTGCCGTAGTCCTCAATCTTTCCGTCGGACGAAGCCTCCTCTTTGTCGTCGCGCAGGGTTTGACGCAACTCTATGGTGTGCATCGCCCCCAATGCCCTCTGGTCGCCGTAGTAATCTTCGTCGGAGGGGAGGTTGCGTACATATTCTGTTACTGTCTGCTCCAAAATTCCGAAACGTGCCAATGCCTGTGCGGCCTTCGAGTCGCCGCTGCGCAGCAGGTAGAGCAGGTAATGTCCGGTGTTGACCAGTGCACGGTCAAGTACGCCGCAACTGCGGGCCAGCTCTTCGAGCGAGGTCGCAAGCTCGGCCATAAATTCGTCTGTCGAGCGTGGGTCGGTGTGCGATGTGGTTTGCAGCTCGTGTCCGAGCGCAATTCTCATCTGTCCGATCTCCCATTCGCGCAGGGTATTGCGCAGTATGTGCACAGCGTGGCAATCGCCTCCGTCGAGTATCGCCAGAAAAATCAGGTCGATACGGTGCGGGCTGCCCGTGCGCTCTGCGGTAGCGATACCTTGTGCCACCGCTCTTTCGAGTGCCATTGTTTGTGCCATTTTCATAATATTGCTTTTTAAGTCGGTTTGATCTCTTTGTTTCGAAATCATAACGGCACCCACGCGGCGAATATTACACTCGTCGTGCACGTGGTTTTATAAATGGCTGAAAGGGTGTTTGTTGAGACCGAATTACTATTGGCGCGGAAGCTCCCAAACTTCGAGATTGCCAATGTTTCCCTGGTCGATTTCGAGCCTTATGGCCGTCCTGACCCGATGAAATCCGTAGGCCCCTGCCGCGCCCGGGTTGATGCAGAGTACCCCATTGTCGTGGTCGTAAAAGACCTTCAAAATGTGGCTGTGGCCCGATACGAAAATCTTTGGGTGGAGTTGGCGGATCTTGGCCCTCATATCGGCGGTAGGCCGCCCGCCCTGAAAACCTATATGGGTTATCAAAACCCCAACGCCCTCGGTCTCGAAATACTGAAATTCGGGGAAGGAGTAACGCACAGAGTAGTCGTCGATGTTGCCCCAAACGGCTTTGAGCGACTTGAAGGCGGCTATTTCGTTGGCCAGCGTGAGCGACCCGATGTCGCCGGCACACCATATTTCGTCGACCTCGCTCAAAAATTTGCGAAGTCGCTCGTCGAATATTCCGTGGGTGTCCGATATGATTCCAATGCGTTTCACGAGGGTAAAATTAGTGCTTTTTCGGCAATGTCGGGTCGACAAGGCGATTATTTTTTGGTAGCAATGCAGCAAAACGACTCTTCGAAGCGTCTATGATATAAAGAGAACAGATTATGAGAAATTCAAAACATAGTATGAAAGAGATTGGACTATCGGCGGCGGCGCTCTGTTTGACGTTGTTGCTGGGTGCCTGCTCCTACGATGCAGGCAGCTACTATGGCGATTCGGAACCATCGACCGAGGGCGGCAGCTCCGACAAGGGTGGCGGAGTCAATGGCACCGAAGGCAATGGCGGCGGTCAGGCAGGCGTGGTGACGGCTGCCGAGTGGAACGATTTGAACAACTGGACATTTTGGTCGGATCTGATGACCTCACAGGAATATGCCGCAAAGTCGGATTACTGGGGTTTCTACACCAACAACCGCGTGGCGGTAGAGGTGACACTCTCCGACGGCAAGCCGGCCGTGGGCGCAGTAGTTGAGCTGAAAGCCCCCGATGCTCAGGGTGCCGAGAGCCTGATCTGGAGCGCCGTGACCGACAACAAGGGCGCGGCCGAGCTTTGGGGCGGACTCTTCAAGAAGGAGTTGACCGATGCCGCTTCGCTCAGACTCTATATCGACGGTGTAGCACAGCAGGGCTCGCCCGCAGTGACGCCTTGGATTCCGACAGGAACCAACGAGCAGGCCACAGTGCAGCTCAACAAATACTCGGTTTCGGCCGTCAGAAACACCATAACCAACACGGCCGACATAGCCTTCATTGTCGATGCCACAGGCTCAATGGGCGACGAGATAGCCTTCCTGCAAGCCGACTTGGTCGACATCATTGGCAAGGTTGAGCAACAAAACAACGCCACAACCCTTCGTACAGCCGCGCTCTTCTATCGCGACGAGTTCGACAAAAATGCCAACGGCAGCGATTACGGCACTCCATTCTCGAACTTCGCCTCACAGCTGGCAATCACCTCCGACTTTATTGCCAAGCAGTCGGCAGCCGGTGGCGGCGATATTCCCGAAGCAGTTCATACCGCACTTTCGAGCACTCTCAATGCCCTTTCGTGGAATGCCGAGGCTCGTACGCGTATAGCTTTTCTGATACTCGATGCGCCCCCACACTACACCAAAGATATTATTGACGATATTCACGCCTCCGTCACCTCGTTTGCAGCACGTGGCATCAAGCTGATTCCGGTGGCAGCCAGCGGTGTCGACAAGAATACCGAATTTTTGTTGCGCGATTTCGCCATTGCGACCTCCGGAACCTACGTCTTTCTGACCGACGACAGCGGCGTGGGCAACAGCCACCTTACTCCGTCGGTAGGCAAGTACGATGTCGAACTCCTCAATGCTCTATTGGTTCGACTTATCGATAAGTATATAGAGTAGCATTTCCAACCCTCCAACTTACATATATAAATCAAAGGGGCTGACCAACAATAAATGACTTGTTGGTCAGCCCCTTGCTCGTTTTATAAAGCCCAAAAGGGTGAAAGTGATAGATGACTCTGAAAGTGAACGATTTTCCTTTCCTTCTCTTTTTTCTCCCTTTCGCCCCTTTCGCCATTTTGGTCTCTTGGGCATCTTCCGCCCCTTGGGCCTTTTCAGACTATCTGACCTTCTGACCGCCTGTTATGACCGAGTTGGTCGGCAGGGTTCAAAGTGTTGTTTGGAGAGTTAGAGTTTCAGCTTTTCACGTAAGGCGCGAAGCATATCGTCGGTCATACGCGAGAGGTCCCACTCGGGTTTCCAGCCCCACTCGTTGCGGGCGCAACTGTCGTCGAGTTTGTTGGGCCAGCTGCGGGCAATGGCCTCTTTGGTGGGGTCAATGTTGTAGTCCATTGTGAACGACGGAATGCGTTTGCGAATCTCGGCGGCAATTATTTCGGGGGTGAAACTCATCGAGGCGATGTTGAAACTGTTGCGGTGTTGGAGCTTGGCGGGGTCGGCCTCCATAAGTTCCACAACGGCGCGCAGTGCGTCGGGCATATACATCATATCCATATAGACGTCCGACGGTACGGCGCAGGTGTAGCGGCCGCTTTTGAGCGCTTCATAGTAGATCTCCACAGCATAGTCGGTCGTTCCGCCGCCCGGCATTGTGACGTTCGAGATGATTCCCGGGAAGCGCACGCTGCGCGTGTCGACGCCGTAGCGAGTGTGGTAGTAGTTGCCCAAAAGTTCGCCCGTGACCTTGCAGATACCATATACTGTGTCGGGGTGCATAACCACATCTTGCGGCGTGTTGTCGCGCTGGAAGTCGCCACCGAAGGCCCCGATTGAGCTGGGGGTGAAGAGCGCGCAACCATATTGACGTGCTATTTCGAGCGAGTTCATCAGAGCGCCCATATTGATTTTCCAAGCCAGTTGCGGGTTTTTCTCGCCCGTTGCCGAGAGCACTGCTACGAGGTTGAAAATCGTGTCGATTTTGTAACGGTGAACCAGCAGGGCGTATGAGTCGGCATTGAGAATGTCGAGCGTTTCGAATTTGCCGTCGGCGGCAAGTTGTGGGCAGTCGCGCAGGTCTGATGCCACAACGTTGTTGCCACCATAGATTTTGCGAAGATAAGCGGTCAGCTCGGAACCAATTTGTCCGCCTGCACCGACGATAAGAATGCGTTTCATTTTTGTTTATGTCTGTTTGAAGTTTTGAGGACTGTTCGATTTTGTAAAAATTAATGTTTGCCGTCTGTTCGATCCATCTCGCGCAGCTCTTTGAGCAACCGGAGCGTTAGTGCTGTGAAGTAGACACCTGTCAGCAGCAATATCACGAGCGAGATTATGGTGAAGGCGTTGAACGAGTTGAGAGTCACAACCAGCACTATGAGCGTCAGGCCGAATAGTATAGCGAGTATAACTATCGCTTTTTTAAGTGTTTTGTAGTCGAACATCGGGTTATGATGTTAAAATTAAACGCCCAAAATTACAAAATATTTGCGAATAATATTAGTATGTTAGTTGCAAATTAGAAAAATGATATGTATTTTTGTGCGCTCGTTTGGAAGGGTACACGCTGTTTTAGCTCAGTGGTAGAGCACTTCCTTGGTAAGGAAGAGGTCCTGAGTTCAATCCTCAGAAACAGCTCAAAGAAAGATTCAGAACAAAGCACCGTCAATTTTGACGGTGCTTTTGTGTTTTGAGGTGTTGCGTCGTGAGTTTACTCACGTAAGCCGACACCTCAAACACAAAATAGCCATTGTAATGGCGATTTGTTCTGAATCTTTCTTTGCAAAGCACGCCCGCCGCAGGCGGAGAGGAAAGACGAGCGCAGCGAAGTCAATCCTCTTGCTGCGGCGTTTTACCCAGGCCAAATGGGTATCCCTTTCGTTTCTTTGCTAAGCACGCCCGCCGCAGGCGGAGAGGAAAGACGAACGTAGTGAAGTCAATCCTCGCGCTGCGGCACAACCCACGGGCGACACGTAGTGTAATAAGAGGCTTCTAATTGTTTCATAAGGGCCCAAAGGGGCAATAGGGTCCAAAAGGGCGAAAGGGGTAGATACAACCGTTTGTTGATAATCCGCCTATTTTCTTTCACTTTGGCTTTTTGGGCCTCTTTGGCCCCTGTTGAGATGCACTTTTTGAGGGCGGCCTCGGCAATAAAAAAAGCGTTCGGGGCTGCATTGTGCAGCCCCGAACGCTTTATAAATAAGACCGTTATTCGTCCTCGGGCGAGTAGCCGGCGTAGGGTTTCAATATGCCGCGTTTGGAGGCGCGAATGAAGTCGACCACCTCGTCGCGGATATCGCTCTGCGGAAATTGTGCCATAACCATTTCGCAAGCTGTCGTGTAGGGGTGTCCGTCTTGGAAAAGCACGCGGAAGATGTCTTGAATCTCGTTGATCTGTTCGGGCGAGAAGCCACGGCGGCGCAGACCGAGGAAGTTGGCACCAACAAAGGTTATCGGGGTGCGTGCGGCCTTCACAAATGGGGGCACGTCTTTGTTTACGTAGGTGTTGGCTGCGATCATTGCGTGGTCGCCGATGTGGCTGAACTGGTGCGCTCCCGAGTGGCCTCCGAAGACCACAAAATTGCCCATCACAACCTCTCCTGCTATCGATACGTTGTTGACTATTACGCAGTTGTTGCCAATCACGCAGTCGTGGGCAATGTGGGCGTAGGCCATTATGAGGTTGTTGTTGCCGATGACTGTTTTGCCTTTCGAGGCTGTGCCGCGGTTGACGGTGCAGCATTCGCGGAAGGTGTTGTAGTCGCCGATTTCGGCCGTTGAGTATTCGCCTTTGAATTTGAGGTCTTGCGGAACGCCGCCAATCACTGCGCCGCTATGAACCTTGCACCCTTTGCCCATACGCGTGCCTGCCATAATGCTGGCGTGGGGTCCAATCCAACAGTCGTCGCCTATGACGACATCTTTTTCGATGTAGGCGAAGGGCTCGACAGTTACGTTGTTGCCAATTTTGGCGTCGGGGTCGATGTATGAGAGTGTACTTATCATAATGATTTCGAATGATTAACGTATTTATAGATTGGTTTATTGTGTGACGATGAGTTTACGCAAACCCTTTACGGTTTCGGTGTTTGCCCAGTGGCCCGGGCGCAGTGCCTCGACGTGTCCCTCGATGCGCATACCAAGCAGCGAGAGGTCGCCCAAAACGTCAAGCAACTTGTGGCGTGCTATTTCGTTTGGGAAACGCAGGGGGATATTGTTGAGGTAGCCGTTTTCGATCTTAATGTCCTGCTTGAAGGTCTTTGAGAGCCGTTTGATCTCCGATTCGGAGATGGACTTCTCGACCACCACTATGGCGTTGCCGATGTCGCCTCCTTTGATGAGTCCGAGTTTGAGCAGGAGCGATATTTCGTGCAGGAAGACGAAGGTGCGGCAGGGTGCAACCTCGTTTTGGAACGAGGTTTCGGAGTCGAAATGAGCGTTTTGACGCCCAATGACCTTCGAGTCGTAGTCGACGTTAACGTCGACGCTGAAATCTTGTGCCGGTTCTACTGCTATTTCGATTCCTCGTTGCGGCACAGAGAAAACGCTTCGCTCGGTCACCTTGAAGATGTTGCGCTCGGCATCGAGTTCCCTCAGACCGGTCTCGGCTATTGCCTTGGAGTAGGCCAGAGCCGAGCCGTCCATAATTGGAACTTCGGCTGCATCAATCTCTATTACGGCGTTGTCGACTCCCATATTCCACAGGGCCGACATAATGTGTTCGATGGTTGAAACTTTTGCTGCGCCTCGTTGAATGGTAGTGCCGCGCTTGGTGTCGGTCACGTAGTCCGACAACGCAGGCACCGACGGCGCGCCTTTAAGGTCGATACGCTTGAAAACAATGCCCTCGCAGGCGCCGGCAGGACGTATGACCATATTGACATTAAGGCCGGTATGAAGTCCCTTGCCGCAAAAAACAATGGGCGAACAGAGGGTTCTTTGTTTACAAGACATATTCGTTTGTCAATTTTGGTGCACAAAGGTACGTAATTTTTAATTAAAAAGCGTACTTTTGTTCTAATTTACAATATTAATATGGCCGGAACGAGCAATACCTCCAAGCACGAGACCGTCAAAAAGTCGACCTCGTCGCGCCGCACTTCGCAAAGAGGTGTGGTCGAGTGGGTGTATGACCACAGGATTGCAGTGTTGGCAACTCTGGCAGCTTACGTGCTCTTTGCCGTTGCTTTTTTGACGGCTCAGATTGTGATTAGCAAAAAGGCTACCAATTCGGAAATAGAGGTAGATTTTACCGATCTTGCGAAGTTGCAGGCCGAGTTGGAGCGTGCCCAGGAGCTGAATCGGTTGCTCAACGAGCAGTATGGCGAGTCGATGCCGGTGCAGAACCTTGCCTCAAACGAGAACGCCCTGAACGATGGTTTGAAGGATCACCGTACCGATGCCGGCGACATCTACCGCAGTGCCGACGCAGTGCAGAACCGCATACGCGGCAATGCTGCCGAATATGAGGCCGGTTTGCGCGCCGAACGCGAGATTCTCGACCGACGCTACGAAGGCGAACGACAGAACGACCTGCGTCAGACCGGCAACGTTACCGTGTCGTACTCGCTTTCCGACCCCATTCGCACCGCCATTTCGTTGCCCGTGCCTGCCTATATGTGTCAGGGCGGTGGCGATGTTTCGGTGGTGGTGACTGTCGATCGCAGCGGCGCGGTTGTTGCGGCCGAGATTGACCGTGGGCGTTCGGCCGACAATGCCTGTCTGCACGAAGCGGCTCTTCAAAAGGCACGCGATTCGCAGTTCAATGCTTTGGCCGAGGCACCTGCGCGTCAAAAGGGAAGGATTAATTATAAATTTGTGCCCCAGAATTAGTGGGGCAATCAAAAGTATTCATATTCTATGGCAGAGCAAGAACTCTTATTACAAACCGCACAGATAGAGCAGGATAATTTTCTGCTCAGGCTTATGTCGTCGGTGCTCGAATGGCTTGGGCTTGACTCGGGCAGCGGCGGTTACGAATCACTGGCCGCAACATTGATAGTATTGCTCTTCTGCTTGTGTTTCTGGCGGTTGCTGCGGCTCATACTCGTGCGTTCGACCCGCCTGAAAGGCCACTTCCGCTCGGAGCGTACACAGATGGTGTTCGACGAGAAGAATATGAAAAAGATTGCCATTTCGGTGTCGATAGTCGCTTTCTACCTCCTGCTGCCGCTCGCTTTTCACGCCGATTCGGAGTTGGGACACTTTGTCAAAAAGGCGCTCGACCTGATTCTGATATGGATGCTTACAGCTTTGGCCAACACCGTTCTGAAAACAGTTTTTGAGGTTGTGCGCGGACGTACCAATACGGGGGCAAGCCCGTTGAAAGGCATTATGCAGGTCATTCAGATCGTAATATGGTGCATTGGCATCATCATAATGATCAGCGTACTGGTCGGCAAATCGCCCTCGAAACTGCTCACGGGTTTGGGCGCCAGCCTGGCCATTTTGAGCTTTGTATTCAAAGACACCATTTTGAACTTCGTGTCGGGTATTCTGCTCATCAACGACAAGATGCTCAAAGTGGGCGACTGGATAGAGGTGCCGTCGAGCGGTATCGACGGCGAAATAATCGACTTGGGGCTCAATGTGGTGAAGGTGCGCAACTGGGACAACACCGTTTCGACCACCACGCCCTATGCTCTGACGCAGGGCACTTTCAAGAATTGGCAGTCGATGATTGCCTCGGGCGGACGACGCATAGCACGCTCGGTCGACATCGACATAAACAGCATCAAGTTTGCTTCGGCAGAGTTGCTGTCGCGCGTGGCGACAACGGTCGAATCGATGAAAGATTATGCACCCAAAGAGGGAAAAACCGTCCCGCAGGCGGTTACCAATATGGAACTTTTCCGCGTCTACATCAAGCGCTATATCGACGCCCAACCTTGGGTCAACACCAATATGACCCGTATGGTGCGTGAGTTGCAACCCTCCGATATGGGAGCGCCGTTGCAGGTCTACGTCTTTACAAACACTACCGTTTGGGTCGAGTACGAACGGATTCAGGCCGAGCTGTTTGAGCATATTATGGCCATAGCGCCCCTGTTCGATATCCGCATCTTCCAACGTCCTTCGGGCAGCGATGTCGAGAAGCATACCGACGTACTCCGTATGGTCGACAATAGCGACGACTGCAAATGAGAGCCGCCTTTACCGGCCATCGTCCACCAAAGATTTCGGGTTACAACAACTCTCCCGAGAGTGTTGAGACGGCCGTGCGCAGGGTTTTGCGCAACGAAATAGTACGTGAGGCAGCCGAAGGGGTCGATACTTTTTTGTGCGGAATGGCTCCCGGGGTCGATCTGTGGGCAGCCGACGAGTTGCTGCTTTTGCGTAGCTCAGGTGACTTGCCGCAGAGTACCATTTTGGTGGCCGTTATCCCCTTTGCCGGCTTTCAGAACGATTTTTCGCCACTCGATCGACAACTCTTCGAACGTGTTGCGGCCCGGGCCGACCGCACCGAAATCCTTTCGACAGAGTATGCCCGCAACTGCTACAATCGCCGAAACGATTATTTGGTCGACAACGCCGACCGGATTATTGCCTACTACGAGGGCATCGCGGGCGGCACCCGTTACACGATTCGTCGTGCACGCCGACGCGGCAGGCAAGTCGTAAATCTCTTTGGCGGCGAACTGTTCCGTTAGTTTTTTCGTATCTTTGCCCCACGACTAAATAGCTAAACCGAATAAGAGATGTTCGATTTTTTTGTTAAAAAGATACGGTTAATTGACCTTACCGAGGGGTTTTGCGATGTTCACAGTCACCTGCTGTGGGGCGTCGACGACGGTTCGTCGGACCAAAACGAAACAGATCGTTTGGCGGCAAAACTCTCCTCGATCGGTTTCGAAAAGATCTACCTCACACCGCACATTATCTACGGACTATATGGCGACCAGTGCGAGAAGAGCCTGCGCAGCCGTTTTGCCGAACTCAAACCCTCGCCGAATATCGAGTACCGACTTGGTGCCGAATATTTTTTGGACGAAAAGTTTATCTCGCACTTCCACTCCGACGAACCGATGCTGACGATGGGAGGCGAATGGCTCCTGACCGAATATGCGCTCTCGGCCCAACGTGCCGACCGTTTGGACGAACTCTTTGAGGTGTCGCTTTCGGGTAAAAGCATCATTATCGCACACCCCGAACGCTACGCCTTCACGCTCAACGACCCGTCGCGCTGTGAGTTGGACAAACTCCTTTCGCGCAACTTTGCATTGCAGCTCAACCTGCTCTCTCTGGTGGGGTATTACGGGCCGAGAATAAAAGCTGTTTCGATTGAGATGTTGCGCAAGGGCGACTATACCTTTGTGGGTAGCGACACCCACTCGTCGGTCTATACCGAAAAGATTCTGGGCTCCGAGGTTCCGGCCTCGCTTGCGGAGCCACTGCGTAGGTTGGTCGAGAATAACCAACGTATCCTCTGGAAATAGAAACTTTTTTACAGGGACAAAAGGGGCGATAGAGTCCAAAAGGGCCAAAGGGATAGAGGGAACTGTTTGGGAGTAAAGCCCAATCTCTCTTCTTTCTCTTTGGCCCTTTTGGGCTTTTGGGTCTCTTTGGTCTCTTTGGATTTTAGAATGTAAACGAGTAGGTCGCCGTAAGTATGTTGCGCACCTGTTTTGAGTTCTTTATTACCGGACTGTCGGCCGTAATGGTCTGACTTGCATCTTTATAATAGAAGCTGTAAAGCAGATAGTTGGTATATTTGGCCGTCGAACGCAGGAATGCCAAATCGATCGTTGAGCCGCTCTGCATTCTCAAACCAAGGCCGAGCGAGAGAACCTCGGTCGATTTTTTGTTGTTGGCATAGAATACGACTTCGCTGTCGTTATCGACCGCGCTCTTGTAGGGCGAGCCGTAGAGGGCGTAACCGCCACGCAGATAGAGCGATTTTGTTGGGCGAATCTCAATGCCCGCACGCAGGTTTGTGGCCTTGCCGTAGTCGGCTTCAACGTCGGAGCGGAACGACTCTTCGTAGTCGTAATCTTCGCCCGTCAGACGCATTCCGTTGTACCCGACCAAATCGTAGTCGAACGATAGTATTGCACGGCTGCCGATGGCGTAAGATGCGCCAAAGAGCAATTTGCTCGGCGAATTGTAATTATAGGTGTAGCTGTTGGTCAGTGAGCTGGCCGAATTCGATACACCGTCATTGAAAGCGGTATCCATTGAGACATAATACTTGCGGTTCAGAGCAACGGCAGTGGGGGTGTGGTAGGCGATGCCCAGCCGCAGACCGCCAAACGGACGCCAGATAGCACCGATTTTGAAATTCACTCCCGTACCAACCGACTCTTCGTAGGGTTTGTAAACGGTCGAGCGCAGGTAGCCGCCTTCATCTACGCCGGCACCAAGTTGGTGGTCGTAGGTCTCGGAGTAGCGGTATTCAATACTCTGATAGATGTCCTGAATGCCGAGCGTGAAACCGACGTATAATTTGTTGCCCAGATTGAAACCCGATGAGAGGGCGTATTCGCCCACGCTGCCGAGGCTCGACAGATTCATCTTCGGACGGATAACGGCATCGGCGCCAAGAGCCGGAATGGCATATTCATATGTCGCGGGGTCGCTGTTGATGCCCTCGATGAGTTGGGTTTGGTAGGCCAGTACGCCGCCCCACTTGTCGACCCTGATATCGGAGTTGTTGAAAGCTCCTGCCGAAGCGCCCAAAGAGCCTTGTGAAAGACGGTAGAGTTGCTCTGCAAAGAAGTCGGCAATCGACTTGTTGTGGTCGCCCATCGAGTAGCTCTGATTGTAGTTCAGGTCGGCGAGCTTATTGTAGGCGAACCCGAAGGTAACGCTCACGAGCGAACCCGAACTCTGAAAGAGGTTCAGTGCCACGCCTGCCGAGTTGATCGACATACGTCCCATTGTCGAGCCGTTGGGAGCAAACGAATTGGAGGCATTGGTGTTGACGAACGAACCAGAGATGCTTGCCTCCGAAGAGCGGTACATACCCAAACCCGCGGGGTTGATCGACATAGTCGAAAGGTCGGCGCCAAGCGATGTGAATGCTCCGCCCATTGCTGCCACGCGCGAGGTCATATAGCTGTGCTCCGTCTGCGAGTAGCGGGCTGCGTCGGAGGGTTTCATATTTGCCGCACCGATCATTTCGCCACCGATCTCGGTCACCGACTGTGCGCCTGCCGACAAGATTGTTGCAAGTATGAGTGTGAAAGTACCAATAAATTTTTTCATAACAATAATGTATATTTACTTGATGTATAATCTTTTGGAATTATCTGCTGCGGCCGCCTCCACGTGAACCGCTGCTGTGCGACGACGAACTGCTGCTACTGCTGCTGTGCGACGAGCTGCTGCTCGAATATCCGCTCGAAGTGCTGCTGCTGCGGCCACCTCCGCGCGACGAGCTGCTGCTCTCGTAGGTAGTGCTCGACGAAGAGCGTGTCGACGAACTGCTGCCCGACGAGCGCCCCGAATCGTAGGAAGAACTCGAACGCGACGAGCGTCCCGAACTTGGTGAGGCCGAACGTGAAGTGGTGGTCGTGCTGCCGGTCGAGGTCGACGAAGAGGTGCGAGTGACTCTTGTTTTGTCGTCGTTCAGACGGTTGGCATAGCTGGTGCGTGACGAACGTCCCGAACTTGTACCTGTGCCTGTGCCTGTGCCGAAACTCGGACGGTGAACCACGTTTTTGTCGTGGTGTCCGCCGCCGTGGATAGGCGGATAGGGCTGTCCATAGTGTGGGTGGTGCGGGCCATACCAGCCGTTGCAGCCGTAATAGGGATAACCGTAACCGTAGCCCCAATAGAATGGGTCGTAACCCCACGAGTAGGAGGGCCAGTAGGGATCCCAATAGTTGTAGCCGTAGTTCCAGCCGTTATACCAGTAGGGGCGTCCCCAGGAGCCGAACATCGACGAGACGTAGCGAGGCTCGACCCACACTTCGTCGCCCATAACCACAACGTTGTAGAAAGCGGGGTCGTAGGCCATAGTGAGGAAGTAGGCATCGCTGTAACGGAAATTGTAGTACGATGAGGGCATACGGTAGGTCGGCGACGAGAAACCGCGCAGACGGCGCTGATAGGCGCTCTCATAGTCGTCGGCAAGTATTGCCGTATAAGGATTGGTGTCGACCGTCTGGTCGTCGAGAATCGAGTCGATTTCGGAATCGGCCTCGGCTGTTGCAACCAGGGCGTTGAGTTTGCGTTGGCGTTCGGCCTCGGCAGCCTCTTGTGCTGCGCGTTGACGTGCTTCTGCACGAGCAAGTTTGTCGCGGTCGTGGGTTTCGTAGAGGTCGTCGGAGTAGACGTCGGTACGGGCTACGTAGACACTTGTTCCACACGAGCCGAGCATCAGTGCCAAACCAATTGCGAGAGTGGCTTTTAATGTAAACAACGATCTTTTCATATCTCAAATATTTATGTTACTATAATTCTACTTGTTACTATATAGACACACAAAGAGGGTATTTCGTTGCATCTTTGACGCAAAAAATTTGATTATTCAGGCCCCAAAGGTACGTAATAAATCGGAATTTCGACAAAAAGCACTACCTTTGCCCCACTAAACAAATAAACAGAATGGCAAAGGAGTTGAAAGATCTTACCTCGCGCGAGGAGAACTACTCGCAGTGGTACAACGATTTGGTAGTCAAGGCCGGTTTGGCCGAAAATTCGGCAGTCCGCGGCTGTATGGTAATCAAGCCTTACGGCTATGCAATTTGGGAGAAGATGCAGCGTGCATTGGACGATATGTTCAAGGCCACGGGGCACCAAAACGCCTACTTCCCACTCTTCATTCCGAAGTCGTTTTTCAGCCGTGAGGCCGATCACGTCGAAGGATTCGCAAAGGAGTGCGCAGTGGTCACCCACTACCGCCTGATGAATGCCCCCGACGGCAGCGGCGTAGTGGTCGATCCCGATGCAAAATTGGAGGAGGAGCTTATCGTGCGCCCCACCTCCGAAACCATTATATGGAATACCTATAAAAATTGGATTCACTCCTATCGCGACCTGCCTATTTTGTGCAATCAGTGGGCAAACGTTGTCCGCTGGGAGATGCGCACCCGTCTGTTCCTGCGCACGGCCGAATTTTTGTGGCAGGAGGGTCATACCGCTCACGAAACTCGCGAAGAGGCCATAACCGAGGCTCAGAAGATGATCCGCGTCTATGCCGATTTTGTCGAGAACTGGATGTGTGTGCCGGTTATTATGGGCAACAAGACCGCCAACGAGCGTTTTGCAGGTGCCGAAGACACCTACACGATTGAGGCGCTGATGCAGGACGGCAAGGCATTGCAGAGTGGAACGTCGCACTTCCTGGGACAGAACTTCGGCAAGGCTTTCGATGTGCAGTTTGCCACTCGTGACGGCGGTATGGATTACGCTTGGGCAACCTCGTGGGGCGTTTCGACCCGACTGATGGGCGCGCTCATTATGGCTCACTCCGACAATAACGGACTTGTTTTGCCGCCGAAGTTGGCCCCCATTCAGGTAGTAATGGTTCCTATATATAAAGGCGACGACGAACTAAAAAACATTGTGGCCGAGATGGAGCAGATTGCCGTCAAACTGCGTGCAAAGGGTATCTCGGTCAAAATCGACGACCGCGACAACGTTCGTTCGGGCTTCAAGTTTGCCGAACACGAGCTTAAAGGCGTGCCTGTACGTATCGTCATCGGCCCGCGCGATTTGGCTGCCGGTACGGTGGAGCTGATGCGTCGCGATACGCTCGAAAAAGAGAATATTTCGGTTGAGGGCATCGACGAGACCGTTGCTGCAATGCTCGACGATATGCAGCGCTCAATATTCCAAAAAGCACTCCGCTTCCGCGACTCGATGATTACCAAAGTCGATAGTTGGGAGGAGTTCAAACGCGTGCTCGACGAAAAGGGCGGCTTCATTCTGGCCCACTGGGACGGCACCACCGAAACGGAGATTGCCATCAAGGACGAAACCAAAGCGACTATTCGCTGTATTCCGTTCGACGCTCCCGACGAGGAGGGCAAGTGTGTATACTCCGGCAAGCCGTCGCATCGACGTGTGCTTTTTGCAAGAAATTATTAGGCTTAATGACCGACTTCGCCAAATTGCGAAGTTGTCTGTTTTAATAGAGGCCAAAGAGACCAAAGAGACCCAAAAGACCAAAAAAGGCCAAAGAGAGAGGTGCTCTCAAATAGAGCAATCTATCACTTTCGCCCTTTTGGGCCCTGTTGCCCCTTTGGCCCTTAAAGTAAGTGAAAGGGAGTGTTTAACAAACTTGTTAGGCAGCTTTTTTCGTTGCACCGCTTTCGAGAATCGACACTATAGAGAAGAGCGTAAAACAGATTGCTCCGAAGCCGACCAAAACACGCGCCGGCACGAAAAACTTTGGATTGCCCAGCGAGGCCTCAAACAGAAAAGCCGCGAGAAACAGACACGCGAGAGCCGTTACGACGGGTATGATGGGAATGCGCTTTGCCAGCGGATAGTTGGTGTGCCATATTTTGGCCAGCAGAATTACTTTGCTCGAAATGCTCAGGCAGATAAGTCCCAGTCCAATAAGTATGTAGCCCACAAAATTTGCCGCGTGACCCGAGAGCGCCATTATCATCACCAAGCCCCAAACAATCACTCCCAGCCCCATTGTCAGAACCAGCCAAATCCAAATGGAACGCTCGCTCATACGATAGTTGCCGCGAATCTGACGCACTATGCTCGATACGAGTGCTATCAGACTTGTGCAGACCGAGGCGATGCCTCCCATTACGCTGCCTGCTACAAGATATTGGGTCGAATGACCGCTTTTGGCGAGTAGCGAAATTGCCCAAATCCAAGCCGCAATAGTGATTGCTACGGCTACAATTTCGAGCGCCGCTCCCTGCGATGCCGTAAATCCTTTTGGGTTCGGAGCGGGCGTCATATCGTTGGCCGGCAGAGAACGTGCCGAGTTTTCGGGAATCAGTGAGAAACGAGTCGAGGCTGTTGCGGCCGTCGAGACGCAACCTGCAATCAAACCGAGTCCGCAGACCACGTGTCCCGAGACAAAAAAATAGGGGTGACCGCTCCAAACCATCGCCAACCCCATACAGAGCGTCACGACGGCAAACAGATAGCCAACCGTGGGCAAGATATATTTTGCCGCCGTAGTGTAGGTACCTATGATTTGGCGAATTATGGTTGCCGCCGTGGCAAACAATGCCACGCATATCGACCCCAAAAAGAAGACCACCGGGCCTGCCGTCAGACGGTCGGGCACGTTGCCGAAAGAGAAGATGTATATTCCGTAAGCGAAACAGATGGCTGCCATTACCAAAGGAATTGCCCGAAAGAGAATGCTGATTTTGTAGTTCATAATTTTCAACCTTTTCTTCACAGTGAATCAAACTTTGTGCCTTTCGGTATTGATGCTTGGCGAAAGTAGATATTCAGACCTTTTTAATTATATTTGCAAGCGTGTCTGCCGCTAAGGTTGGTTTGCTTTCGGTCATATACCTGCGGTTGACTGTTAATAAAGAAAAATGTCAGAAAAGTTGAATTGTTCGGCTCTTGGCAAGAGGGAGCGTTACGAAGAGTTGTTACCGCAGTTGGCGGCTCTGCTTGCGGGCGAAACCGACCCCACGGCCAATATGGCCAATCTGTCGGCGGCATTGCGCGAGTCGTTCGGCTGGCTCTGGGTGGGCTTCTACTTTGTGCGCGGCGAGGAGTTGGTGCTTGGGCCGTTTCAGGGCCCCATTGCCTGCGCCCGAATTCCCAAAGGACGCGGTGTGTGCGGCGCGGCGTGGGCCGAGGCTCGAACCATTGTCGTGCCCGATGTTGAACTTTTCGATGGCCACATAGCGTGCAGCTCTCTGTCGCGCAGTGAGATAGTTGTGCCTCTGTCGCACGAAGGAGAAATTTGGGCGGTTCTGGATATCGACAGCGACAAAGTTGCCGCTTTTGACGCGGTCGATGCTCATTTTTTGGAGCTTGTTGCCGCTCTGCTCCGACCCTCTTTCACTCCGAAATAATGTGATTCTGCGGCCGTCGCGGGTCGCTTGAAAGAGAGCTAAAACCGTCACTACGTCCAACCTGTCTGTTTTTTTGAGTTCTAAGTTTGAAATCTCCAAAAAAATCAATAGCTTTGCAGGCTATTTATGTAATAACCCGCATAGGAGAACTTAAAAAACACAAATAAAAACTAACAAACAATGCAGAACAAAGGTTTCATAAAATTCATCGCAATCGTTTTGGGCATTGCGTGCGCCTATCAACTTTCGTTCACCGTTGCGTCGCTCCTAATCGACGGCAAGGCGGCAAAGAACGCCAAGGCCCAAGTCGAAGCAATGGCTATCGACCCTGTTGCAGTTGCACAATCGGGACTGAATGAAGACGCCTTCAAGGAGACTCTGATTCAGAAACGCGAGCAAAACTACCTCGACAGCATCAAGTCGAAGAAAGTCTTTTTGGGCTTTACCTACAAACAGGTTAAAGAGCGCGAGATCAACCTCGGCCTCGACCTGAAAGGCGGTATGAACGTGATGCTCGAAATTTCGGTCGAAGATGTTGTTAAGGCTCTCTCGAACAACTCTGCCGATCCAATCTTTACCGAGGCTTTGGCACAGGCCAAAGAGGCTTCGAAAAATTCGAGCGACGATTATATCACGCTCTTCGCTAAATCCTACGACCAACTCTCTGGCGGTGCACCTCTTTCGATCATCTTCAACAATCAGGTGATGAAGGACAAGGTGAAATTGGGCAGCACCAACGCCGAGGTCATTGCGGTATTGCGTAGCGAGTCGGAGAGTGCAATCTCGAACTCATATAACGTATTGCGCAGCCGTATCGACCGTTTCGGTGTGGCTCAGCCCAACATTCAGCGTCTCGAAAATTCGGGCCGCATACTTGTCGAGCTCCCCGGTATCAAAGAGCCCGAGCGCGTCCGCAAACTGCTCCAAGGCACCGCCTCGTTGGAGTTCTGGACAACCTACGACAATACCGAAATCTACCCGCGTCTGCAACGTGCCAACGCTGTGCTGCGTGATCTGAATGTTGCCGGCGACGTGGCTGCAACCGAGGTTGCCGTTGCTCCCAAAAATGGTGCCGACGAAAACGATCTTGTAGCTCAACTCGAAGGACAACAGCCTGCCGAGGAGAGTGCCGACGAGGCTGCTTTCCGCCGCTCCAATCCGCTCTTCTCGCGCTTGTCGCCTGCAACCAATGGCGCAGGTCAGCTGATGCAGGGCCCGATTGTGGGCTATGCCAACTCCTACGATATGGCCGTCATCGACGAGTACCTTGCCCTTCCGCAGGTCAAGGCCGTGATGAATCCCGATATGAAATTCTACTGGGGCGTCAACCCCATCGACGAAGCCGAAACCGTTTATGAACTCTATGCCATTAAGGCCGACGGTCGTGACGGACGCGCTCCGCTCGACGGTGGCGCTGTTGTCGATGCAACCCCGCAATACTCCGATCGTGGCAGCACGGCCGAGGTTAGTATGTCGATGAACGCTTCGGGTGCCAACGTTTGGGCTCGCCTGACCAAAGACAATATCGGCAAGTGCATCGCAATCGTTTTGGACCGTTACGTCTACTCCGCTCCTGTTGTTCAGACCGAGATTTCGGGCGGTGTTTCGTCGATCACCGGCAATTTCGATATTACAGAGGCAACCGACTTGGCCAACGTGCTCAAATCGGGTAAACTGCCTGCTCCGGCCCGCATCATTCAGGATACCGTGGTCGGCCCGTCGCTGGGTGCCGAGAGTATCAACGCCTCAATGATCTCGTTCATTTTGGCATTTGCGCTGGTACTGCTCTATATGATTTTCTTCTATGCCCGCGCCGGTATGGCCGCCAGCATAGCACTGATATGCAACCTCTTCTTCCTCTTCGGCGTGCTGGTTTCGTTCGGAGCCGTGTTGACCCTGCCGGGTATTGCCGGTATCGTGTTGACAATGGGTATGTCGGTCGATGCCAACGTTATTATCTATGAACGCATCAAGGAGGAGCTCCGAGCCGGCAAGAGTCTGAGTCTTGCGGTCAGCGAGGGCTATAAGAACGCAATGAGTGCCATTATCGACTCCAATATCACCACAATGATTACGGGTATCGTGCTGTTCATCTTCGGTACAGGCCCCGTACAAGGTTTTGCAACCACGTTGATCATCGGTATTCTGACCTCGCTCTTCACTGCAATCTTCATCACCCGTTTGATCTTTGTGGCACGCCTCGACAAAGGCAAGAACATCGCCTTCTCGAGCAAGTGGACGGAGAACTTCCTTTCGCACACCAAGGTCAATTTCATCGGTATCCGCAAATACTCCTACGTGATTTCGGCAGTGCTTGTATTAGCCTCGATAGTATCGCTCTCGACGCGCGGTTTGAACTTCGGTGTCGATTTCTCGGGCGGTCGTACTTTTGTGGTTCGTTTCGACCAAAATATTGCCGTCGACGACGTTCGCCAAAACCTGCAAACAGTCTTCGACGCACAGCAGGGCGACGACAGCTACAAGAGCTTTGAGGTTAAACAGTTCGGTAACGACAGCCAGGTGCGTATCGTCACCCAGTATCGTTACGACGACCAGACCGACGACGCTACGGCAGAGGTTGAGAGTCTGCTCTACGAGAGTCTTAACGGTATGTATAAAGAGCCGATTTCGCAGGCCGAGTTCACCTCGACCGCAACCAACCCCAACGGTATCATTCAGGCCGATATGGTTGGCCCGAGTGTTGCTCACGACATTACGCGCAGTGCAATCATTGCGATAGTCTTCTCGCTTTTGGCCATCGGTCTTTACATCATCATTCGATTCAAGAGGTGGCAGTGGGGCGCAGGCTCGGTTGTCGCTCTGGTTCACGACTCGTTCCTTACGCTCGGTTTGTTCTCGTTGCTCAACGGTCTGATGTCGTTCAACCTCGAGATTGACCAGTCGTTTATTGCCGCCATTCTGACCATTATCGGTTACTCTATCAACGATAAGGTGGTTATCTTCGACCGTATCAGGGAGTACACCAATCTCTATCCCAAACGCAACATCAAGGAGACCATCAACGCAGCCGTCAACTCGACCCTGTCACGTACAATAAACACTTCGGGTACGACGCTGGTGACTCTGTTGGCAATCTTCATCTTTGGTGGTGCCGTGATTCGTGGTTTCGTCTTTGCACTGATGTTCGGTGTGATTATCGGTACACTCTCATCGATCTTTACCGCAACCCCGATTGCCTACGATCTGATGAAGAAACAGCAAGCCAAAGCCGAAATCAAATAGGCCGGTTATTGCAGATAGTTTACGGAACGGTCGGGCTGGTGTTCGACCGTTCTGTTTTTTTATTATATTTGTCCCTCGAATATGGGCTTTATCAACATAACCATTGTCGATGTGATCGACATTGTTGCGGTGGCGGTAATTATTTACTACCTCTACCGCCTGATACGCGGTACCAATGCCACAAGTATCCTTACGGGTTTGGTGTTGATATATATTGTCTGGGTAGTGGTCAAGGCGCTCAATATGGAGATGATGTCGGCCATTTTGGGCGGTTTTGTCAGTGTGGGCATCATTGCACTGATAGTGATTTTCCAGCCCGAGATACGCAAGTTTTTGCAAACCATAGGCGATCGCGGCCATTCGCGCAATAAGGATAATTTTCTGTCGCGCATTTTCAACTCCAAGAAGGGCGATGACCGTCGTCTGTCGATGGACGAGAATGTGAACCCGATTGTAAAGGCGTGTGACGATATGTCGGCCGGCAAGACGGGTGCACTTATAGTCATACGTCAGAGTGGTTCGCTGGACGATATTATCGCAACCGGTGTCAAGATCGACGGCGTGATTACCGACTCGCTGCTGAAAAATCTTTTCTTCAAGAACTCGCCGCTTCACGACGGCGCAGTAGTAATCGACGGCAATCGCATTGTGGCTGCCAAATGTGTCTTGCCTTCGACCCACTCCGAGGTGCCGCTTTCGTTTGGTATGCGCCACCGTGCGGCTTTGGGTATCAGTGAGGAGAGCGATGCAATAATAATAGTCGTTTCGGAGGAGACGGGCGGTATTTCGATAGCACACAACGGCAAGATTCAGAGTGGCCTTTCGTCGACCGAGATGAAGGCGCAGCTCATAGGGTTGCAACACTCCTCCAATTAGCCGCCGTTTGTTAGAAAGGAAAAAAAGAGTAATTTTGCACCCCGAAACAGAAAAACGGTTCCGTAGCTCAGTTGGATAGAGCAACAGCCTTCTAAGCTGTGGGTCTCGGGTTCGAATCCCGACGGGATCACAACGAGAGCGAGAGCAATCGAGTGGGCAGAGGCGATTGCGAAGCAAAAATAAGTTCAGAGAGTCTGTACAAGTTTACTTGAATACAGACTCTCTGAACTTATTTATTCCCGTAGGGAACGCCTCTGCCCGAAAGATTGCCGAGCCGAGGCAGTGAAAGACAAGCGTAGCGCAGTCAATCACAACGAGTTGGAGATTTTGCTTTTTGTATAAAGCATTTTAGTCTTATTTTTGTTGTTTGTTGTAAACAATTCATTATATTTGCAGAAACAATACAATAACTACTTCGTGACATTATGGATAGTCTGTTTTCCAAACAAGAGAGGCTTTTATCGCAAACAAGCACTCGCATTGTACGCAACCTGATGAATCAAATTCATTGGGATAACCGCCTGATAGCCATTAGAGGTTCTCGCGGTGTTGGCAAAACAACATTGATGTTGCAGTACATCAAATTAAATTTCCCGCCTTCGAGTCGTGAGGTGCTCTATTGTTCGCTCGACAGTATCTATTTTGGCAATCATTCTCTGTTGGAACTCGCATCGACTTTCTACCAACAGGGCGGCAAACGTCTGTTTCTTGATGAAGTACATAAGTATCCGTCGTGGAGCACGGAGTTGAAAGAAATTTATGACACATATCCCTCTTTGAAGGTAGTTTTCAGCGGTTCATCACTACTAAACATAATCACAGCCGATGCAGACCTTTCAAGACGTTGTTTGCCATATTCTATGTCAGGGCTTTCGTTCTGCGAATACCTGATGTTTTACCACGATATTGATATTCCAATGTGTTCATTGACCGAAATTCTGAACAATGCAGGCGAAATTTGCAATCAGGTTAATGGATTATGCCGTCCGATTCAGATGTTCGACCTCTATCTGCGCGAAGGATATTATCCTTTTTTCAATGGAAATCGCGAGGACTACTACATTAATATTGAGAACATCATAAATTTGATACTCGAACAGGAGCTCCCACTGCTCTGTGGTGTTGATCCTGCCTACGTCCGCAAACTCAAAGCAATGTTGGGCGTTTTGGCGTCCACGGTTCCGTTTACGGTCGATATTTCAAAACTTGCCACAACAATAGGACTTACCCGTAACTCGGTGATTAATTATCTGCAAGCAATGGCAAATGCCGAACTAATCAGGCTTGTTTATTCAGACCTTCAATCGGTCAAGAAGATGCAGAAGCCCGACAAAATATATATCCACAATACCAATATGCTGTTTGCCATTGAAACGCGTGCAGCACAAGCAAGTACCATCAGAGAGACTTTTGTGGCGAATCAGCTCTCAGTCAACCACAGAATAGAGTATGGCAAAACACCGGGCGACTTCACAATCGATAACCACTATACATTTGAGATTGGCGGACCCGACAAAACTTTTCGTCAGATTGCCGATATTCCCGATTCGTATATTCTCGCCGACAGACAGGAATTTGCCTCGGGCCATAAACTACCAATCTGGCTCGTCGGCTTAACATACTAACCTTAATATCAACTAATGTTTTTCTTGCCTTAACTTGTCGACTCCCGGACGCTACATCAGCCCCATACGTCGGCGAGCCCAAGGTATGACCAGTGCAGGCGGCTGCTGTTTGAGCAGCAACTCCTTCATCTGCATCATATAGGGCTCGGTGTGGGCAAAATAGGCGTAGAGCCCTTCGCAGAGCGAATTTTTGGGACTGCCGTCGGTGCCGCGTTCAAAGCGGTGTTTCGGACACTCGCCGCGGCAGGGTGTTGCGTTTGTCCAAACCGAAACGGAAACGCTTTGGGTTGTCGAAAATCTCAGTGAGAGTCTGTTCCGCTATGTTGCCCAATTTGTACCCGGGGTAGACAAAGTGGTCGCAGTTGTAGACATCGCCGTTGTGTTCGACCACCAGCGCGTCGCCGCAGGTTTCGCCCATTGAGCATACGCCCGGTTGTGCTCCAACATATTGCGCCAACGTTGCATCGAAGAGTTGCACGTAGTACCGGCCCACATCGGAGAGCACCCATCGGTCGAATACATCGTTCATAAATCGTCCGTAACCCTCGGCAGTAACGCTCCACTGGGCGAGTCGTGCGCCTTCGGTTTCGGGCGAAACGATCACGGGGCGGGCGAAGTCGTCGCGCTTGACAACGTGTTCGACTGCCGGCAGGAACTGCATATAGTGAGAGCCGAGTCGTCGGAAGAAGTCGTAGACTTCGCCCCCACGTCCCTCTGAACGTCGACTGACAACACTCAGCGTGTTGAACTCCACTCCTTGCTCCTTCAAGAGGTCAATGGCAGCCATTACCTTATTCCACGTGGGCCGTCCACCCTTGTCGACGCGAAAGGCGTCGTGAATATCTTGCGGGCCGTCGAGCGAGATGCCCACCAGAAAGTTGTTGCCGCGAAACAGCTCGCACCACTCTTCGGTAATGAGCGTGCCGTTGGTCTGAATGGTGTTGTCGATTCGTTTGCCGTCGGCATATTTTCTCTCCAAAGCCATTGCGCGCCGATAGAAATCGAGCCCGAGCAGCAATGGTTCGCCGCCGTGCCAGTTGAATGTCACGGTGTCGACCCTGTTGGCCTCGATGTACTGCCTGACGTAGCGCTCCAACAGCTCGTCGCTCATCACCGCCTCCCGACCGCCGTACTGAATGGCCTTGTCGAGGTAATAACAGTAGGTGCAGTCGAGGTTGCAAGTCGAGCCGGCAGGTTTCAACATAGTAGAGAATGCCGTTGGGCGCATCTCGCGCTCGGCATCGGCAAATGTGGCGGTCTTGCGGTTCATCGATTAGTCTTGATATATTTCGGAGTAGAAGTCGATATTTTCTTTTACCAGAATGTCCATTGGCATCAGATTGTCCTTTGTCTGTGGTTGTGTGCCGAAAGCGAGGTAATCGATAAGGGTGTGGACGGCGCGTCGAATCTGCATCTCGGTGCGCTGGACTATGAGCGAATCGATGTATCCCTCCCTCAGCAGCTGACGGTTCTTTTCGAGTAGGTCGAATCCGACTACCTTGTAGTCCCGTTTTTGGTGCGCTTCGAGATAGCCTGCAATTAGGTGCACGCGCGAGTTGAATGTAATTATGCGGGTCGTGTCGGGGTGCTCGGCGTAGAAACGCTCAAATACCGTGGCGTTGTAGGCAGTGTCGTGTGTGCTGATAAACTCGTTATAGACCTGCAAGTTGGGACAGTGGTGTGCTACGTAGTTGAAAAATCCGTTGCGGCGTTGAAGGGTAGGGTCGTCGATTGGGGTGGCTCCGCGTTCGATGCGGAAGTTGACCACCTCGTCGACCGGCTCGTCGCCCAACAGCAATCTTCCGGCCAGATACCCGCTCTCGAACAAAGGCAACCCGAAGTAGGCCAAATAGTCACTCTCCTCAATACGCGAGTCGACATAGATCAGTGGAATGGAGTTGCGTTCCAGCTCGGCTGCCAGCGCGAGCATCTCGTTGTGATATATAGGGGCGGCTATTACGGCTTGCGGCAGGTCGGTTGTGAGCCGTTTTACGGCATCTTGAAATCCCTGCCGCGAGAACTGTTCGTAATCGATTATCTCGATTGAGGTGTTGCGGTTTGCGCTGTCGAGTTCGGCTTTTGCCAAGCCGTTGTAGAGTAACTCCCAGTATTCGCCGCTGCATCGCATAGGCAGCAGACAGACTATGCGGAAGTGCTTCTTGTTGGCCAAGAGCGATGCGAAGGGATTGAGCCGATATCCCAACGCCTCTATTGCCTCCACGACCTTTTGGCGGCTCGTTGCCGAGACCCCCGAACGGTTGTGCATCACGCGGTCGACCGTACCAATCGAGACGCCTGCCCGACGAGCTATATCTTTGACTGTTACCTGTTGTTCGCCCATTTTTGTATGTTGGTTTTGTCTGAAAGTCTGAAATACAACTAAGTCTGATAGGTCTAATAGGTCGACTAAGTCGACTAAGTCGAATACAATTAAGGTGGATAAAGTGATTAAGGTGATTAATGGAGCCCTACGGGCTCAAAAGAGTGTAGAGTTTAAGAGTTTAGCGTTTAATGGAAATCGCATTTTTTAATTTTGAATTTTGAACCGATGTCGCCCCTTGGGCGGCTGAGCTCATTGACGGAGCTCCGCGGTCGGCGGCAGCCGGCGCGGAAATAAGCGTAGGAGATAATTTTGAATTTATAATTGGCCCACTTGCTCATCGTCTCTACAAAACCACTCCTCCCTCCAAGCGCACTCGGTTGCGAATATTCTGTTCGGGGTCATACTCGGGAAAGAGTGTGGCGTTCGACTCAATATAATCGATTGCCGAGTCCAACAGCGCGTCGGCATCGGAACGTATGCGCCGCAAAATACGGCGGAAAGTTACCGTGTCGACCGAGCGGTAGCCCTCGCCGATGTAGGCCACAACACCGGCCATCGAGACCTGTGCGGCCAAGGCCGGCAACACCAGAAATTTGATGTATAGTGCCAGTGCCGGTTTGAGGTAAGTGTTGTGCAGTGTAGTCTGACGATTTTGCTCCATTGCCCGACAGAGCGCTCCTCCCAGAACGGGGCGAATGAATTTCTGTTGAGCAGCCAGAATCGCCGCATCGGATATTTCGGAGGCGCGAAAGTTCTCTTCGCCGCCGAATGCCAAAGCAACCGCCTCGGCGGCAGTAATCAGTTTTTCCATATTAATCAATGTTTTTTAGTCCGTACTTTGTTACCTGTGCAACATACATCTGCTCGTTTTTGTCGTCGGGATCGTAGTCGAGCCCGTCGGCCCGTCGAGCCTCCCACACGCGCATATAGAGTGGCTTGGAGCGCGAAGGCGGGCGGTTGACAATCTCCAACGACGAGGCATCTTCGCCCAAGCAGAGCGCTATGACGGCCTTTATGGGTTCCAACAGTTCGGCCTGTTCGCCCAAGATGACCGTGTTGAGAGCCACTTCGTACTCCTGCAAAATGCGCTCGGAGCTGAAACCCGACGAATAGTCGAGTCCGCTGAGCGAACGGAACCACGAGTGGGCAATAACGATGTCGGTTGTGGCCTGTTCGTGGAGCACCTTCCAGTCGCCCTCGTTCGACGAGGAGATCGGAATGAAACGCGACGAATCGCTCTCATCGCACTCCTTGACCATAAACATCACCTGTCCGGGCTTGCCTGCAAAGCGTTTCTGGGCGGCACGAACAATCTCGTCGGCCTGTTCCTCGTTGTCGACACCGCCGTCGAGCAACATCACTCCCGAGAGCTGAAACGAGTTGTCGAGACGGCTGATGTTCCACGTGTCGGTCTTGTAGGCGATTGTCGAGACGTTCAGCCCTGCAATGTAGGGTGGCACGCCATAGTGTTCAAACATAGGTTCGTAGTCCTTGTAGTGGATTATCGAGTGCAACAGCAAGTCGTCACCCTGCTCGAAGAGCGGATATAGTGGCACCTGCTTTGCTTCGGCCGCAGTAAAACGGCTCCAATCGTGGTGCAAAACGACGTGTTTTCCGTCGCGCGCAAGACGGCACTTCGAAGCATCTTGGTGAAAGAGAGCCAAGAAGCTCTTGTCACGGTCGGTGACAACCTCCAAAAAAGCGTTGCCGAAGAGCGACTTGTCGAAAGCAATCTTGTTGAGCACCCCACGCAACGACTCGCCAAAGGGGTTGGCCCTGTCGATTAGCTCCACCGTGCGCGGCATATCGTCGCCCACCGTAAAGCCCTTGCCCGAGATGTAGTCGGCCTTGTCGTTCAAAATCCGACGGTGGGTGGTTGCCTGACGCGAGAGCGCTGCCAACGCCACCGGAAAGAGGTTGTCGTCCCCCCAATGCCAGTAGAGCGGATTCGACCCGACCGGTTTGTTAACCTGCAACAGTCCGTCGGGGGCAATACCGTTGCGCGGAGAGAAGAATTTCGGTATGTATGGTTTTGTTTGATTGTCCATAATTCGATAATGATTTTGTTGTTATTCCGTAAAAATGTGAGGGTGTCCAACAAGTTCTGTCGGACACCCTCGGTCGTTTAGAAGTTGTACGACAAGTCGTATTCGACTTTCTGACAGCTTTTTCAGAATCAGAGCGTCCCCGTAAATGGTCGCGAAAGCGAGGTATCGACAGCGGTCAAAACCACCTCTGTGGAGGTCTTGTCGGCGAGCGCTGCTCCTGTCGACGAGGTGATGCGCTCAACACGCAGAGCCTTTTCGCCGCCAAAGAGCACCGAATATCCCACCAACAGTCGTTCGCCTTGCAGGGTTTCGACAACGGCCACAATGCCTTTGCAGGCCGACTCTGCGAGGCTGTCGGCGGCAAGGCGGGCTGCCTGATCGATGCCGTGGAGCGCAAAGCACAGACGGTGTTCGACCGCTGTTGAGCCGCCCGCGACGGCAAGCGTCTGGGTGAGCGAACCGCTCTGCTCAACAAAATCGTAGCCTGCCCACAATGCGCCTTCGGCCAAAGTGAGCGCCTCAAACTCACCCGAAAGAGAGTTATAGGCCGCCGACAGAATCTTGTCGGCCTCGATCAGATGCAGGCTCTTGATGCCGCCGCTGCGTTTCGAACAGGTGCGAGAGTAACCTTCGAGTCCCATAGCGCTATACGGTCAGGTCGACGAAGTACTCCGCGCCGCAGGTGAGGTAGAACTTCACTTTGGCCGACGCAGCGCCGGTAAGCCCCGAAACCGTCATAACGCCCTGACGTGCAGCGGTGTTAATCGTAAACTCGTAATCCTCGCCAAGGGCCTCGCCGTCGGCATCGAAGATATCGACATAGGAGCTGTCGAGAATCGACTGGTCGGCATCGAACTTCACGGTTATGGTGCCGCCTGTCGAGGTGAGGGCGGCGGAGATGCTCTCAACCGGCAGTCCCACGCCGAAGCTGATCAACTCGGGCAACAGATAGTCGCAACCGGCCATAAACACGGCCCTCTGTCGGTTCTCCATCAGATCGGGGTTGTACCACATACGAACCTCGGTGCCGGGGAAATCGGAAGTATTGACGGCCAAAGCCAAATTGCGTCGGTCGGTCAGCAGTGCAAACGAATGAGGCAGGTCGGTGACCGACGACTTGTAGGCATTCATCTGAATGTCGACCACGGGAATACCGCGGTAGCACAACTCCTCACGACCGTTCTGACGGGCAATGAACGACGACTCGTAGTCGGCATTGTCGAGCGAATCTTCGTATGCCGAGTAGACGTCGGTAGTGACAAAATAGGCCAGTTCGCCCTCCGATTTGAGCGCTTTGAGGCGCTCCGACGACGAATCCCAACACTGTTTGAGCACCTTCTCTGCCCAGCCGGCCTCGTCGGTACGATAGGCAAAACGCACCATATCGCCACTCGACGAGCTGTCGTCGGTGATGCGGCGAATCAGGCCGTCGAAAGTTTTGAGCTGACCGCCTGTGCGCAGACGGTTGCCGTACCACATTGTGGCACGAATGCTCTCGGCAATGGATTGGCGGAAGAGGGTCGTTTCGGCCTCTTCAAGCTCGGTGCCCGAGAGGTCTTGGAGGTTCACATCGGGGCGACCGGTAATCAACTCATAGACGCTCGAAAAATAGTTGTCGGCACCGTAACCCAACTCGGCCTTCACCTTGAAGAGCTGAATGGTCTTTTGGAATTTCGACGCGGGAGTGCTGCCGCTCCAACCGCCTTGTGAGTAGGTTTGCAGAATGTCGCCCGTGCGATGCCAAAAGTGGAGCACGGTGGGCATAGGCATATTGTACATCACCTTGATACCCAGCTCTTCGGCATTTTTTCCGGTCAGCATAGGGCGGAAGAAGATGTTGTCGAGATCGACACCGCTGTAAGTCTTGATGTTTTCGATTTTACTCATTTTTCTGTTTGTTTTTTTGATGGATTGTTTTTGGCCTTGTTGCAGATCGTTGCGCGCTTTTCGACCCGCATCACAGGTTCTTTTTTTAACTTGATTATTGTTGCTGTCGCAGGTTTTCAACGTCGGAGTCGTAGGCCGTGCGATTGGCCGAACGTCGTTGCTCGCCTATCGACGGGTCTTCACAGCTCTTGGTGGTGGTCGGACGTGCTGCGAGCATTGCAGCCGAAGGTCGTGCCGCAGCAGAGGCGAACTCTCCGCCCGAGGCTGCATTGGCTACCGCCACACTACGGGTAGCCGTATTGTTTTGGGCGGGCACCGAATCGGCAAGCAGCGACAGAATCGACTGCAAGCGGTCGATGATGCGCTCTCGGAGCGTTCGTCGCGGCAAAGGAGGAAGCCCTGCCTGAGCCACAAGTTCGGCGGCGTCGTCGGTAATCGGTTCGGCGGCCACAATCGTGTCGACCAACCCTGCGGCGAGCGCCTCTTTGGGCGAGAGCCAACGTCCCTTGCCGCCGTTGCAGTTCATCAGCTCGCGAAACTCCTGCGCCGCTCGTCCCGAGGCCGCCGCGTAGATCTCGGCAATCTTGCCATCGCTCTGTTCCAGCAGCTCTTTGGTGGCCGAGAGCGACTGCGAATTGCCCTCGCACGCACTCTCGCAACAGTGGATAAGGTAGAGGGCGTTGGACGAAATCTCGCGGCACCCCTTCGAAGCCGCCTGTGCTATTACGGTTGCCGCCGAAGCCACATAGCCGTAGCAACGTGTGGTGACCTCGGTCGAGAGCGTCGAGAGCGCATCGTAGATAAGCAGTGCATCGCCCACGTCGCCGCCCGTCGAGCGAATATTGACCACCACGCGGTCGGCCGATATGCTCTCTATCTCGTGCAACGAACGCTCAAAACGTTCGTAGGTGGCCACCTTGTCGTCGGGATTGTCGAACTGTACGCTTTCGGGCACCCCTATCACGCCGTTCAGATCGATTGTTACCATCTTTGCGGCGGCAGTAATTCTAATTTCGGGTTTCATACTCTTTGAAGTTATTTATAAGTGTAATAGACATATTTGCGGATACATTCGTAGGAGCAGCAAAAGTGCTCGGCGGCGGTGTACATAGCCTCTATTTTGGTCATTCCGCCATCGGTCAGTGCCGTCACCATCTCTTTGGCCAAAAAGGCCTTGCATCGTGTCGGGTCGAGCAGATTCATCTCTCTGAGCGTGGAGATCATTTCGGCAGGTGTCATTCCTGCGCAGCGCTCCTCGACGGCAAGGTCGAGTGCACGGTCGTAGATTGTGGTTGTCATAGTGTCGCGATTGTTATGAATTTACATTTTGCAGTCTGTTTCAACGGATTGAATCCGACTATCTCCTCTAACCTGCATCGCACCTCTTCGCCTCCAAGATTGAAGGTGTAGATGCGCCGAGCACTCGCTATCGATGCGTCGGCCATAAGCAGTTGTTCGACCTCGTCGGCATAGAGTATCATTTGAAGCGTGAGCCTGCGCGAGGAGTTCAGTTCGGCCAACTGCTCCCGGTAGGCGGTATGAAGTCCCGAAAGCGAATCGCGGTCTTCGTAGCAGAGCGTAAACGGGGCAACGCCTGTTGCCGAGGGGAGGTGGAATGCCGCCAACGGATACTCCGAACCATTCGAAGGCCAACTCCATTGCTCGCCCTCCAAAAGTGGCTGCATACCGACATAACGCACCACTTTGGTGGCAAAGTTCAGGTTGTCGGCCTTTGCTTCGAACGGGTGAGTCGAGCGGTCGCCGGCCGCCAAAAGCAGTGCCGACATTGCATTGCCCATCACTCCCGAAGCCGACAGCGTTGGAGTAAAAAGCGGATTCTCAATCCGTTGTGTGCTCTTGGCGGCATAGAGGTTGTCTGTCTCAAACGACCAGTCGCCCATTGGGTTGTCGGTCGTTCGGTTCAGGGTATCGACTGTGGCATCACCGTGAGCATAACCGAGTGTTATTGTGCGGCTTTTATCGGCTCCCAACTCCTCAATCACAATCGGTTGCGAGCGGTCTATGCGTCCGTCGAGCGAACATTTTTCGCCCCCAACAAACAACTGCTCGCGCTTTACAATGCGTACGGTATGTTCCAGATTGTCGGTCAAAAACACAAGGTTATACATCTGGGCAACAGCCTGCAAAAGTGTGAGTTGCGACGGCAGGCCGGCTGCAAGGTCGGCAAACCCAACGGTCGAACCATCGGTCGGATGCGGCACAAATACGGGGCGGACGCGCGTTGCAGCTTTCAGACAGAGCGACATACCCTCGTCGGCACCTCCAAACCAAATGGTATCGAACCGCTTAGGCGACGAGGGCGAGATTGCGGCAGGGGCTTCGCGCAGGGTAATATCGACCTCGCACGACCCTGTTTCACCCACTGCACCGTCGTAGATTGCCCAATCGCCATCATAGTCGAAGTAGGTGTCGCCATACAATATTTGGAGTACAGGCGAGCCGAGAGTCTGCAACGTAGTACGATTGAAGAGTGCCGAACGGGTTGCGAACAGCTTCAATTCGACGTTTTGGGTCGTGCCTACTACCATTGCCGTCAGACGGTACTCGGCACCTTCGGTGTGGTCGAAAACCACCACGCGATAGTAGGTTCGGCCATAGAGGAGTTCGTTACGTCGGTCGACGAAGCGGTTGGCAATGGCGCTAAGGTGCACATCGCCCGAATGGAGTCCGATGGTGTCGAACCCTTTCAGACGTGCTCGCGAGAGTATTCGGTAGTCGGTACGGTAGATAATGTGGTAGCAGAATCCAACCGAAACCGAGCCCGTGGGCACAAAACAGATCGCTCCGTCGGACTTGGTGAAACAGCCGTTTTGCGTAAAAACGCCTGCGATGCGGTTGCCCGCCGAGTCGGTTTCGTTGGGGTCGGCCGTGTCGACCAGATTGCCGATTGTCGAATAGGCGGCCGTTGGTGAGGCAGAAACACGTCCCGAGGAGTCGGCAACGGCGGTCGCGGAGTCGGCAAATCGGCCGGCCAGAAAGTCCATTTTTGCAATCATCGCAGAGGCATCGCGCTCACGGTATCGGCCGCTCATATAGAGCGAATCGAACTCGGGTGTCTCAACGAAATCCGACTGCAACACGTAGCCGCTCTGCTCGAAGAGGGCTTTCACCATCGTCGCTATGTGCAGGAAAGGGTGATAATCGCTCGACGAGAGGTGGCGCACGGCAGGTATGGTGGTCTCCGACGACGGGTAGCGGTCGACAGGTAGAAATCTGACGCGTTTGTCGGTCGAGGTCCAACTTTGCAGCACGGCAGATGCCGAAATCTCGGTCGAGTAGTCGATTGGCAGCGACCCGATTTTACCCAGCGCCGAGACGACCCAATCGTTGCCCTCACCCAGCAGGTCGAAGAGATAGTAGCCGTGACAGCCGACAGCGCACTCACGCAGAAATAGTTTTCCGCGCGCCACTGCCGAGCCGTCGTGAGTAATTTCGACCCTATGGTCGACCGAATTGTAGAGCGTGGCTGAATGCACCTCGGCCGCATCGCCCATAACCAAGCAGTTATGGCGCGTGGCAGGAATGCGTACCGACCTGACGATCACCTCTCTGTTCCACTCCAACGAAGTGGCCGCCTTCATCGAAAACGAGATTTCAACTACGGTACGGCTATCGGTGTCGACCTCGCTGTTGTCTATAAAAATGCGCATTGTGGCTCTTATTTTAGAATATTTTGCTTGTTGTTTCACGCACGGTTCTGACGGTCAACACTACTTCGGCTTTGCCGTCGCGCTCAATAAGTTGCGGAGTAGAGTCGACGACAGTAACCGATTGGGTCGCGCCCCCCTCAATCAACCTCACAATGCTCGAAAGTGCTATATCGGAGAGCGTTTGCAGCCTTTCACGTGGCTGCATTCCGCTGCCTATTAAGGTTTCGACCGCACCTGTGGTCATAACCGCTGCACTCGATTCCGACTTTTTTACCACTTCGCGAGAGAGAACGACCCTACGGCGGCTGCGAATCTCAAAGGGGTGACACTCGAAACCACCCTTGCGATTGAGCCACTCGACCGTCAGCCGCTCCGAGCAATCGGGCACAAGTCGGTAGACCACCTCGCCAACCAAATCGCCGTTGAGCGCAAGCGTAACCGTAAAACCTTTGACTTCTGATTGTTCCAACGAGTAGGCAACAATATCGGAAGCGACAACTGCAAGCGAAGTAATGCCTGTCGGACAGTTCTGTTTGGTCACAATTCGCTGTGTGGAAAATGGGTCGTCGAGCAGAATGGTTGCCGCAAGGGTGTCGCCGGCGGCGGTCACCACCGAAATCTCGTCGCGTCCGCCGAGCGGGATTTCGGTCGGCAGCGTGTCGGTTCGCAACAGTTGGCCGCGCACCAAATCGGCCAGCGAGGGGGTGAAAGTTCGTTCTTCCGACACCTCGCCGTCGCCCCACGAGAGTTTCAGACGCGAGGTTCGGCGCGAGTCGTTGAAGAACGAGGTCTGAGCCGAGCGTGAGGGGAGCGGCGAGAGCTGACGGCGTGCATAAGCGGCCACGTCGAGAGCGAAAGTGGTCGACCCCTTGAAACGTTTTCTGCCCAAAACGGCCATTGTAGAAGCATTGCGAATCTCAATGCCGACGCTTTGCGCAGGGTCGACCTGCGAAAAGGTGAAGAGGCAGTTTTCCGAGGCCGACGAATAGTTGGCCGGTAAAGAAGAGAGAATCATAATTCAATTTTTTATCTTAATTTGTGCCGTCAAACGCAGTAAAACATTTTGGCATCGAACTCTATTTTCAGCGCCGCATCGGCCATAGGCGTAAGCGGAGTGTTGCAGGGCGTACACACGAAGTTTTCGACAGCCTCAACAGCGGCTGCGCTGCCCACTCGGCGGAAGAGCGCTATGGCATCTGACTCCAATACCGTCCGGATGTTCTCGGTTGGCTGCGCCATTCGGTCGTTGCGAATCAACAATTTGGCCGTCACGCGATAGGTTATGTGGCAATCACGGCTACCTTGCAGGGCGACAACACGGAGCGGTTCGACCCACAATAACGGCAACCCGCCGGACTTGACCGAGGCAACCAAATCGGTCGAAAAAGAGGCTGTGTAGCCCAACTCGACAGCTGCTGCGGCAAGCGTCGAGAGAAGATTTTCTCTTGTCATATGGTAATGGTATTACTCTGAGGTTGTGTTAAATTTTTGAACAAATATAATACACCGCAAAAGAGTTGTCAATACAGAAAAAGTAGAAAAAATAACTATTTCGGGCAAAAGCACTCCTACTACACTCTTTTTAGAGGACGAAAAAAGCATCGCGAGCAGAGACGTAAGGCAGAATAAAACTTATTGGAGAGCTTCGTCCGATTTTGGAATACGAATTGCTAATCTCTCTGCTGCGTGAGTTGTCGACCAACCGTCGCCACCCACCGACGGCGGATTCGGCCGCCGCACAGATCGAGAAAACGCGATTGTAACCAATAATCCCGATGCCGAATTGGTCGGGAAAAGAGTATGAATTATGAAAAATCTGAATGACCTGATTAATGGAAGTCAGCCTGTTTTGGTCGACTTTTTTGCCACTTGGTGCGGCCCTTGCCGCGAGATGCACCGAGTTTTGGAAGATGTCAAAAGCGCCATTGGCGACCGAGCGCGCATAGTGATGCTCGACATTGACGACGCTACCAACCGCCGCCTTACGGCCGAGTACAACATTCGCTCCGTGCCGACGCTCATCATCTTCTCCAACGGTGAACAGCGCTGGCGTCAGAGTGGCGTGGTGAGCGCCAACAAGCTCATCAGACTGCTCGAAGAGTACGAGCAGGAGCGCATTCCCGAATCCACAAAATAGGCGGTCGGCAAGCCCTTGCTGCGGCTACATTGCGTCGCGCCAACGAAAGGAAAAAACCTAAAAATCGAGATAGAAATCGGCCGTCAGCCGACAGTATGAATCGGTGTAGCCTCCGCCCTCATCGTGAACCGAAAAGGTGTTCTTTTCGACCCTCGCGGCACGGCGTGCAAACTCGGCCAAAGTGCGCTTTGGGGCCATACCCGTGCGCGTCGAGACAGCGGTTTCGCGCACCACAAAGAGTCCGACCGCAGAGGCCGAAACAACCATTTTCGGGAAAATATCGGTCGGCACTATCAAGGCAAAACGCCCTCGGTCGGCGAGCAACCGCCCAACCGAGGCAAATAGCCTGTCGAAAGTGAGTGCCACTGTGTGGCGTGCGGTGGTGCGCAACCCGTCGGGCGAGAGCAGCGACGAATCGTAGTATGGCGGGTTCGATACTATAAGGTCGTAGGGTGCAGCATCGAAGCAGGTAACGTCGGCCGTGGTCACCTCAACCCTCGCAGCCCACGGCGAGCGAGCTGCGTTTTGTGCAGCTTCGGCAGCGCTTTGGGGGTCAATCTCGACGGCATCGACTTTCGGCTGCCACCTTTCGCTCCTTTGGGCCAACATCAGGGCCACCAAGCCCGTACCTGTTCCAATGTCGAGTATTCTGTGCTCCGAGCCGTCAAGATGCGTCCACGCCCCCAACAGCACGCCGTCGGTCGAGACCTTCATAGCGCAGACCTGTTGCTCGATTTCGAACTGTTTGAAGCGGAAATTGCGGCTCATACGGCTTTATATACTGCTCGTTTCGGCGGCGGCGTTTATGCCGGCGCCAAAGAGCGCAAAGTCGTAACGCACCGGATCTGAGGGGTCAAAATCACGCAACCGCGCAGTCACCTGTTCGACGGCTGCCCAATCGTTTTGCCGGCGCTTCAAAAGTCCCAATCCGCGAGCCACATTGCCGCTGTGGACATCTAACGGCAGGTAGAGTGCCGAGGCAGGAATCGAACGCCACAGCCCAAAATCGACACCTGCGGGGTCTGGGCGAACCATCCAGCGCAAGTACATATTGAGCCGTTTGCAGGCTGCCTTGCGGTCTATCGACGAGAGGTGCTTTTCGCACCTGTGGGGGTGAGGGCAATCGAAGAAGTCGTGGCGAAAATCAGAGAGCACCTCGCGCATATCGCCCCGTTCGCTCCAACGCTTCTCAAAGTAGCCGCCCAGCGAGCCGTAGCTGTTGCACAGTCCACGAAGAGCCAACACAAAAGCGCGCAGGTCGCCGCCGTTGAAGGTGCGGTGAACGTATGTTGCCAAACCGTCGAGTTCTGCGTCCGAAGCCTCCATAATGAAGTCGTAGGGCGCGTCGTCGAGGTACTCCATCATTCGACGGGCACTCTTGACAATGGCCTTGCGGTTACCCCAAGCAATGGTCGCGGCCAGAAAACCGCCAATTTCGATATCCTCTTTGCGTGAAAAAGAGTGAGGGATTGAGATTGGGTCTGCTTCAATAAATTCGGGTTGGTCGTACCTCAGGGCAAGTGTATCGAGCAACTCTTTAAGTTCGTTGTCTGTCATATTATCAATCCGTCCGACATAGTAATTTTGCGATCCGACATCTCGGCCAGCGACTCGTCGTGAGTAACAATCACAACGGTTTGGCCCAAAGAGTCGCGCAGTTCAAAGAACAGACGGTGTGTCTCTTGACGGTTGAGGGAGTCGAGGTTGCCCGAGGGCTCGTCGGCAAGTATCACTGCGGGAGAGTTGATCAGTGCACGGGCAATGGCCACGCGCTGCGCCTCACCACCCGAGAGTTGCGACGGCTTGTGGGTCATACGCTCCGACAGCCCCACGGTTTTGAGCAACCGCACGGCTTCGGCCTCTGCCTCAGCTTTGTTTCGACGGGCAATCAGTGCCGGAATCATCACATTCTCCAACGCCGTAAATTCGGGCAACAGGTAGTGAAACTGAAACACAAACCCCAAACGACGGTTGCGAAAGTCGGCCTTGCGGTCGGGCGTGAGTGTCGAGATGTCGATACCGTCGACCTCAATGCGTCCGCTGTCGAACGATCCGAGCGTGCCGATCGACTGCAACAGCGTGGTTTTGCCTGCACCGCTTGCTCCCACTATGCAGACCACTTCGCCCTGCGAAACGGTGAGCGAAACACCGCGCAAAACCTCCACCTGTCCGAAGCTTTTGTGCACGTTGTCGACTTTAATCATCTCTCTATTCATAGTGTAGGCTCTTTTCGAAGAGGGCAATCGTCTGCCTTGTGGCGCGAGTGTCGTGAGTGCGCAATATCGAAGCTCCTCGTTGCAGACACTCCCAGTGGAGCACCTGCGTCGGGGCGAGCGCCTCTTCGGGTGAAATATTCAATATTTTGCAAATAAAACTCTTACGCGAGATTCCGACCAAAACCGGCAACCCGATTGAGGTTATGCGGTCGAGCCCTGACAAGAGTTCAAAATTTTGGTCGACCGTCTTGGCAAACCCAAATCCGGGGTCGAGAATCACCCGCCGGATGCCGGCGCCGTGAAGCTGCTCGGCACGACGCACAAGATAGCCGCGCACCTCTTCAACCACATTGTCGTAGTGGGTCATACGCTGCATTGTCTGCGGTGTTCCACGCTTGTGCATAGCCACAAATGGTGCGCCATAGCGAGCCACGACCGCAATCATCTCGGGGTCGTCTTCGCCGGCCGAGATGTCGTTCACCGTAACTCCGTCGAAACGGCTCAACACCGCCTCGGCAACCGCAGCACGGAAAGTATCAATCGAAACAGGCATCGCGGCATCGTGTCGGCGGACAGCCTCAACCCCCATTACAACCCGGGCCGTCTCCTGCAAAACGTCAACCTCCGAGGCGCCCGGACGGGTCGAGAAGCCGCCCACGTCTATCACGTCGGCACCCTCGTCAATGAGCTGTTCAACCCTGCCGTCGAGCGAATCGCGGTCGGCTCGGCTCGGTGCATAGAACGAGTCGGGCGTGACGTTGAGTATGGCCATTACGGTGTGGGTTATCTGTGGCATTCGGGCATCGATTTTATAAACTCGTCGGCCTTGGCGGCCTCTTCAAAAAGGAGTGCTTCCTCGCCGTTTTCGACTACATAGTCGGCCAGCAGGCGCATCTGCTCGGCCGACATTTGTCCCGCCATTCGAGCCTCAATCTCGGCTCTTGATCTCTCGTCGCGGCGCATTGCACGTTCGACACAGAGTGGTTTGGGGGCATCGACCACAATCTTCACATCGATATGGTTTTGTATGTCGCACTCCAATAGCAGTGCACTTTCGATTATTACGTAGTCGGAACTCTGGTGGTCGCACCAGCGCTCAAAATCGGCAATCACGGCCGGGTGCACAACCTCTTCAAGCCTGTGGCGCAGCTTCTGGTCGGCAAAAATCTGCCGTGCCACAAACTCTCTGTCGAGTTTTGCCCCACGGTAGGCCTGCTGTCCGAACAGAGCCGTCACACCCTCCAAAACCTGTTTCGACTCAACCATCAGCTCTTTTGCACGGCGGTCTGAGTCGTAGACCGCAGCCCCCGAATAGGCCGAGATCAGGCGGCAGAAAGTCGATTTACCGCTACCGATAACACCCGTTATGCCAACTCTTTTCATTGTCGGTCAACGATTAAGTTCAAGTGGAGGAATCTCTCCCACCGAGACTATTTTTATGTCGCCATAGCGGAGCGAGATGGCATTCTGCAACGAGAGCGGCGTAATGATGTACTCGCCTTCGTGGTCGGGCGAGGAGATCATTTGAAGGTCCGAAGAGCGCAGGTTGAGTGTGCGTTTCGAGAAGTAGCGGTGGGCAATAATGCGTTGGCCGGTTGCCTCAACCATACACTCAACGCGGAACTTCTCTCCGTCGACATTGATCGAAAAAGGCATCTCGGTGGTATAGGTGTAGCTCAATTTGGTGATATACCAGAGGAAGAACGAAGCAAACAATATGGCCAAAAAGGCAGGTGTTATATATCGCTTGCCGAGGTTTTTCAGATATGATTGAAACTTACCGTTCACTTTTTGCAAAAATTAGATTAAAGGTGTTTGAGCGACAACCTTACAAGTTCTTCGACCGTTGCCGCGGGGTTCTCCCTTGAAACCGTTTTGAGCACCTTTTCCGACGCGGCTCTGGTGAAGCCCAGCATCGACAGCGCGGCGAGTGCTTCATCAACAGCCTCCGATGCGGGGCTCGAAACCGCAGCATCGGCAGCGCCTGCGCCCAAAACCTTGTCGCGCAAATCGACAATGATTTTCTGAGCGGTTTTAAGTCCAAGTCCCTTCACGTTTTTCAGCAGCAGGGCATTTTCCGAGGCAATTATGTTGCTCAACTCGGCCGGCGAATAGGTCGAGAGTATCATACGTGCCGTGCCGCCGCCCACTCCCGAAACGCCAATCAGCAGTCGGAACAGGTCGCGTTCACTGCGCGAGAAGAAACCGTAGAGCGTTTGTGCATCTTCCCTCACCGTGAAGTGCACAAATAGTTTCGCCCCCGACGCGCCCTGTAAAGCGGTGTAGGTCTGAAGCGAGATGTTCAGAAAATAGCCCACCCCGCCGGCTTCAACCACGGCGTATGCAGGCGTCAATTCGGCAAGAGTGCCATTGATATAGTCGTACATCTTTTTGTTTGGCTTTTCAAACAGCAAATATAATAAGATTTATTCAATATTATGACCCGTGCGGCTTTGGCCCGACGAAAAAGGTTTTTTGCCCTGCCGCTGCTTTTTGTGGCCTGTTTTTTGGTATTCGTTGTTTCCCAATCCGAAACAAAAAAGAGGTACGATGGAGAAGATTCTTTTGGCTGCCGACAACAGGCTGTTACGCCAAATAATGGCAATGGTGTTGCGCGAAGAGTGCGACGCCCTCGACACTGCATCGTCGCCAAACGAGCTCGAAAAGTTGAGTCTTACGGGTGGTTACAACTTGATTGTCACCTCTTTTACCGAACCGTTGGTCAACGGAACCGACTTGGCCAACCGTCTTCATCGACGTCGAGTACCTGCGAGCCTGTTCCTCATCACCTCTGAGCACCGCGAAGAGCAGATTGTCGAACTGCTGGCAAGCGGTGTCGACCAAATCTTCTCGGTGCCGATTGATACCGTGCGGCTCAAACGCAAGGTGCGCGAAGAACTCAACCGACTCTCCAAACAATGAACTCTCTGCTTTGGGCGACTATTGCAATCGGCGTGGCCTCGGTACTGGTCTACGCGGTTCTGATTCTTTCGGGGCGGTTGCGTCGCGAAGGGTTTGAAGAGCAGCTGCGCCTTTCGCGCTGCGCCTCACAGCTCTACAACTACCTCTGTTCCAACCGTCCCGATGTGCAGCAGCTCGAACGGCTTGCCCGACAGGGCATAGGTTCCGACAAGATCTGCCAAACCGTTGCTGCGCTGTCGACGCTCTTTGCCAACATACGCGCCGACCGTATGGCCGAGGTCGAACGGCACTTCTGCCTGCGTAGTTATCTTGTTGAACGGGCGCTCCACAGTAGTGGCAAAAAACGCACCGAGGCTCTCGAACAGCTCTGCCGCTTCACGCCCGAAAAAGAGTACCTCAATCGACTCAGTCAAATCGACACAGGCGACGGCTACAACCACGCCCTGATGCTTGCTCTGCGTATGGCCGCCTCGCCGCGCAAGGCTTTTCAGGTAATCGAGCAGACCTCTTCCGAGCTCACCGACACGGCTATTTCTCTGCTTTGCGAGTTTATCGTCTGGCGTCATATTGCCATCGACTGGCAACGAGCACTCTGCTCCAAGAACCCCAATCTGCAACTCATCGGACAGCGTTTGGTAGTTGCGGCATCTCTAACCGATTCGGAGGAGTTGTTGCTCAAAGGGCTTGCCAATGCCGCCCCGGAGCAGGTCTTCGGGTGGCTCAATACCATTGCCGCACTGCGCCTGCCGCTCTCCGACCGGCGCATAATCGATGCCGTTGAGCGTCTGTCACCTGCCGAGCGCAAGGCGGTCTACCGTATGACCATACGCCACGGTTATTTGGAACGGGCGCTGTTGCCATTGATTCGGTGCGAAGAGGCACGCGGCGAATCGCTCGGTCAATATCTACACTCTGCCGTGGGCAGCTATAAATCCTCGTTGCGATGAATCCGGCAGTACTGGTCATCTCACTTGCAGCCGCTACATTTGCATTGGCCAAAATTGGTGTTTCGTTTGTGGCGGCGTTGCGGTTGCGCCAGATAGCACGCTCCGAGCCGCCCGACGATGCGGCACTACACTCGACCGCGTTGGTCGAAACCGGATTTTCGGTGGTAGTCTTCGGCTTTCAGTCGGTCGACAACATCATTCGGCGACTGTCGATCGACTACGATGCCTACGAGTTGATTGTTGTCACCGACCTCGACTCGGCCGACCACAGCGAACTGTTTGGTTGCTATCATCTTGTTCGAATGCGCCCATTCGACAATTCGGAGCTTCGTTGCGGCAGAATTGAACTCTACCGTTCGCGCAAAAAACGTTACAGTCGCCTGGTTGTCGTTAACCATACCTCCGAGAGCCGTAGCGGGCTGTTGCAATGTGCCGCTGCCATTGCACGCTACGATCAACTGATCCCTCTCGAAGGGCACCGATTTCTGCGACGCGACAGCCTAAGGCGTCTCTCGGCCGAGTTGGAACGCAATGCCTGTGGCAAGGCGGCAGGCATCTCGCTCGACCCCACACCTCATTCGGCCGACGAGTGTGTCGGTTACGCCAACTTTACATTGATGTCGGCAATCGGAATCGAACACGGCGGCATTGTAAGCGTTGTGGGTCGTGACGCCGTTTTGGAGGGCAAAATCCACGGCAACCCGACGCTGCACGGACTCTCGCGCGTGGGCATTATTGCCGACAGCGAGTGCGACAGCCGAAAACCACCGAGCCGCAATCGCGCGGCAGTGGTGGCCGCGGCAGTGTGGATTGCAACCCTGATTGTAGCCATAGTTTCGGCCGATAGAGTGTCGCTTGGCACCCTGTTGCTTGCCGCGCTGACGCTCTACACCGCCCTTGCGGCCTCGGGAGTGCTGGCCGTTGCGGCTGTCTCTTCGCTCCAAAACAACCACCGTGGCAACAGCGAATTACACGTTGGCCCCAAAACTCTCTTCATATATCCATTACTATCTATTTTTCGCACAATTAACGGTCGCAAATTTCGTTAATAACTAAAAAATGCGTAATTTGTATAATCGCAAAAATCAAATGTACAGCTTTTGAAAATCAAATGTACAAAAATTTCTCTTTTTTTGGTGTGGTTCTAACTCCGTAAAAATAAGTGCATTTTATCGTAAAAAAGAGCTAAAAACTTATTGCTGTTTCAAATAAAATTCCTATATTTGTATTGTAGTTTGGAGCGTTTTACAAACTTTCAACAGGTCGATTGACTTACTTTTCTATCATAAAAAAGGCTGTTCGAGCGCAATCTCTAACAGCCTTTTTCTTTTCAGTTCTTTCCAATCCTTGTAAGATTGGAAAGAATTTAACGACTCAACAATTCATCGACAGCATTTTTACAACTTTGTCTGTAAGCCAGAAATGCCGTTAATTCTGCCGCGTGTTCTGCTGTATCGCTACCATTTGCGAGAATTGCAATCTGGCTGTCGATTGGATATTGTTTGCCAATCAATCCAGCAACAAATTTACTGCGTTTATCCTCGTCGGTAATGTCTTTGGCGGCTATGATTGTTCCGCCGTCGCTCATATCGCCGTCGTAAGCAAAGCCGTCAAAACTCTGCTCCGTTTCGGGTTCTGTTACTGTTACCTCTGTCTCATTGAGATAAAGCAAATACTGTTCATCGTCATACTTTAAGTATGTACGTCTGTTTCTATAAGTTGCGTTCATTGTTTTTTAGTTTTTATTCGTCGGGATCTACTAATTTGTAGAAACACCGACCACCTTGTAATTCCTGTTTAATAATCTTCGCATAAGGCGGATCTTCTGGATCTAAATCGACTCCGTCGAGCTGCCTCATAAGAGCACCAGAACCTGTGAAACATACTCGTTTCGCCCATTCTTGTGTCGGTTGTCCGTTATCGTCCACTCCTGCCTGCTTAACCATAATTTGCATTGTCAGGCATTTGTCGCGATAGTGTGAGTCTGTAATTTGATAAGCCAACAGTTTAATCGTTTGCCCGATAATCTCGTCGAGATGGATTTTGTTGCCCTCAAAATTACCTTGTGCTTTGCGCACGTCGCTAAATTTTTTCATACCGATTGTATTTATTAAATGAATAGAATTACAATGTTTTGCCCAGCCAATCCAACTACATACGCGCTGTTTGTATGCTGCCTCCGTAATGTCCTGTCGCTTGTTAAGCCTTGCTACCTCTCGACAAAAATTCTGCTTAATGCTTTTGCGCATTAGCGTGTGAGTATGAAAGGAGACATAACCGACAAAGTCGATACCTCGACTATCAACGGGAAATATCTGGTAGTTGCTCTTAATCGTAAGGTTTCGCTCACTGTTCAAATAGTGGTTAATGTATATTTGAATACCTCTTAACTCCTCCTTTGTCGCTGCCAGCACGACAATATCATCGGCATATCTGTAATAATACTTGACGTGCAAATCCTCTTTGACGAGGTGGTCGAGTTCGGAGAGGTACAGGTTGGCGAAAAACTGCGATAAATAGTTGCCAATCGGCACACCGTCGGCAGAGTCTATTATTCCATCCAGCAACCAGAGCAGCTCGCGGTCTTTGATTTTTTTGCGGACTACCTGTTTGAGTATATCGTGGTTTATTGATGGATAGAATTTGCGCACGTCCATTTTGAAACAGTAGGCTGTTCCGTCGGGATCGTCGTGCAAATCTGCTTTGAGTTTGCGCAGGCAGGCGTGAATGCCTCTACCTTTAACGCAGGCGTAGGTGTCGCGTGTGAAATTCTCCACCCAGATATGCTCAATAACAAGCATTATCGCCCAATGGACTACGCGATCACGAAAAGGTAATTTATAAATCTCACGACGTTTCGGCTCGTATTTGACAAATACCTCATAGTCCGAGGTTTTATAGGTGCAATCTACAAGCTCACGCTGTATCTGCAACAGGTTTGCCTCCTTATTGGCTGCGAACTCCTTAACCTCGCTACGTTTGCCCTTTCCTTTACTCGCTCTTTCGTAAGCGGTGAGCAGGTTATCGTGTGCGCAAATTTGCCCGTATAAATTACCAAATCGTTTCACGTTGTGTCAGTGTGTCTGCGTGTCTGTGTGTCCGTCTGCTTTGCTGTCGGGGAACCGTCGGCGTGAGCCTACCAGCACCCTTTTAGTAAAGTTGTTTTTTGCCGAGTGGCAGGGTTTCTCTCGTATGGCTTTTCAAAGTATTGTGGAGCCGAGATATTCGCATTCGCATTCGTCGCCGTATTATTCGTATTCGAGTAAGACGAGCCTGCATTCGCGCCATTATTCGCATTACCACCTGCCAAACGGACACGAGACGCAAACACCTCAACGAGAAACAACCTATCCATTTTTCTGGACACGCAAAGGTAGTAACTATTCTCTAATAAATCGACTCGTGGCGGGGAAAACGTTCCCCGCCGCGAGGGAACCAATCAGTACAAAATTTCAAAGAACGTTCTCGTTTTTCTTTATTCGCTCATTGTCGGATCAGCGGCAAAATAGCAAAGTGGAGCCGAGATATACGCATACGCACACGCCGCCGTACTATGCGTAGTCGAGCAAGACGAGCCCGCAAGCGCGCCATGAAGCGCAGAACCACCCGCCAAACGGACACGAAGCCCATGGCTTGTTTGTGCGTCAGTATATAAGTAGTCGCAGAAATATGTAGCGGACGAACCTGCAATTTCAGTCGGCACACAGCCGAGCAGGTGCGTAGAGAACTTTTTGATATAACCATTCTCGCGCGGCAGTGTGGCAACTCGGAGTAAGCCCTCGACGCTCGTATCGGAATAACCGTCATACATTGACGGCGCAACGTATGCAACCGTCTCGTCCTCTCCCGCATTGATAACCAAACCACGCACACCCAAATACAAGTGCCCAAATCCAGCGTGTACCAAACCAAAGAATACAGGGACATTCGCGGCATACTTGACGGTATCGTCGGCATTCATTACGTTGTAGGGAACTACACCCGTACCGTCGCCCATTTCCAAACCTACATTTGTCGGGATAATAGGATAGTAGCCGTTATATGCGCTCCAATCTGGCATCCCCGTTACGCCTGCGCCCAGACCTCCCTGCATAAGTCCGTCGGCATCGAGGTTGGCATTGTACGCTGCTTGTATGTTACGGGTTCCGAGTATAATTCTTGGCAGATACTCGACAACAGCGCGAGCGACGTACCAATTCGCCTCCCAGCCTGTACCGCGAGCACGAGCGTATTGTCCAAACGTGCGGGTACCGAGAACCGTTGCGGGCATTCCGAGCATCGTGCGCTGCGGCGCGTCAGCGGCAAGCGATGTGTATGTCTCCTGCGATAATGCAGCGTTGGCTCCTCCGCGATACTGCTCCGCGTCTGAAATAACAGAGCACAGTTTGGTGTTCGTGCGATCCATTACACCAGCACCGAGCCACGAGGTACCGCCAGCAGGCACAAATATCGAGTGTTTGCCCGTGATAGCAGAGAACGTAATCGCCTCGATGGTGTAGTTGCCCTCTTTCCAGCAAGTGTAATAGTGGGCATTCCAGCACCACATACACTGCCCCATAGAACCATCAAGTGCAGCAGGGCTGCCGTCCTCGAATTTCGTAGAGTCGTTTGGATCGAGTTTGCGGCGCACAAGTGCGTCCGTAACCAGATAACGACCGAGTCCCAGCTTTGCAGGCAACTCTTTGAGTGCCTCCAAAGTGCCATAATAACCTGCGGCTGTCGGCGTTGAGTTCGTTTCGTCCCAATACCGCCCTGCAATAGGGTTGCCCGCATTCTCCATTGCCTCACGCACAAGTATTTTGCGCGTCTCGCCTGTCTCATCCTGCACAATCATGCGCATATCGGAGACGGAGCCCTGCGCAGAGTCCAGATTGTTCAGGCGTTTGCCGTTCTGAAAGGCTGCGAACATCGTGCGCAAGCCCTGTTCTTCCTGTTCTGTAAATGCCATAGTCTTTTTTGATTTATGTTAATAGTATAAAATTGTCAATAAGCAGCATCGAGTCGGTCTCCGCAAGCATAATCGACGGAGGAACAACCTCGACGTTAATAGTCTGGTACAGTTGTGTGTTCGTTGTCGGTATAACGTGGATGCGGCTTGTACCGAGCGCAAGCACGTCCATTGTCCCGTCTGGCAGAACATCGACAGCCCTACCGTCGCCCAAATAAAGAACATTCGGGATTTGGTAGGTCGGCAGCAGTGTGGCGACAATCTTTTGCACCACAGGGTTGCCGTATGTTATTCTGCGCAGATACGCCAGATTGAGGTGCAACGGCAGCAGTTGAGCCGAGCGGCGTGCCAATGCCTCCATTTCGGGCAATTCGACGAGTGCGTCTGCTACATCGTCCATAGCCGCCTCAATAGCCGCCGTATCGAGGTTATCCATAAAACGGTTGAGGTCGGCATTCAGTCCATTGATGAGCGTTGTGTTTTGCGCAATATCTGAACGCATTATATCCGCCTCCGAGGTGCTCAATTTATTATTGAGCTGCTCTGGCAAATCGTCCACCGACGCTATCGGAATAATGTCGTCTGTCTTATGAAAAAAACTGTCGAACAACGAGGCGAACTGCTCCGCTGTCGGGTACTTTCGCGCCCCGAACCACGCTTTTAATCTCTGTTTAGATGCTATTCCCATTGTTGTATATTTTTAGTTTACTCTTATCAAAAATGCGAGAGTGTAATACGGCGGGCGGTTCTCGTGTGAGCTGCTGCCACCTGTTGCTGCACTGTTATGCGTTTTATAGTAGAGCAGGTTATTGTCAGAGTCAGACCGACCACTGCCGAACTTATTAGTTCCCGCGCTTTCAGTGCCAGAGATACCGTTTGAACCCGACGAGCTGTTCTCAATGTAGTAATAATCATTGACAGAGTGAACGTGCGAGGGTATCTGCGAGGTAGTCAGCGTTACTGTCTTTGCACCGCCTTTTTTGGCGATGGTGTTGTAGTCTGTATCTTGGTTGTTATAGCCCACAATAAAGCGACTGCGCAGGTCTGGCAAATTGAAATATCCGCCGATTGCGCTCGTATTATGGAGCCCACCGATAGCAGCGAACAAAGCCGAGTATGCCGACTTGCTGACAGCCGAGCCGTCGCACAGCATATAATGCTCTGGTATGGCAGATGACGTTACCATACCAGCCCACATAATAATCGAGCCGACAGGCGTAGGTTGCAGCGTGGCAAGCTGTGTTTGCAACGTAGTAATCAATGCCTCCAACTGACGGACATTCTTAACCACAATAAAGTCCGACCAACTGAAATTTTCTGTGCCGACACCTGCGACCAACGAGCGAACAGTGTAAGCATTGACGAACTCCTCCGTATTGTCGCCATTCTCCGACACGATGGTCTCGTTTACCTCTTTGACGTGCATACCACCCTGCACAAGTCCGCCCTCAAAATAAAGCACCTCGCCCTGCGGGTATGCGACTGTGCGGACAAACACATAACCAGCGGCTCGCTGTGTCTGTGTACTATCGAGACCGCAGCCGTATAAAATCGCTTTATCGCCCGCAATATTTCCGATGATGGCGAGCAGGTTCTGGTTGTCCTGTATCGCCTGCGCAAACATCTCCGCGTCCACAGGGAACGTGCGGCTGGATTGCGATAGATAGTTACCTACTGTATGTTTCATTCTATATATAGTTTAGTGCGTATGTTTTCGATACGAGTTTATATTTGCCAATCAAAGCCGAGAGCTTGACGGTGTCGATGCTCTCTTTGAGTTCAACGGGTATATTGACTATGAAATTCGCGCCCTCATTTACCGTATAACCCCTGCGATGGACTACCACAGGCGTATTGTCGTCGCGGAAAGATACCATAATCGGGCTATCGTCATCACGACGCGATACCACAACGCCAGCACTGACAGTAACAATAACACCGTCTGTTATTGTTATGCGCCTTTCATCTATGTCGAAAGCGTCGTTAATGGCTGCACGAAGATAACACACCTGTCCGTTGTGAGTGAGGCTATACGCCGCAGCATCCCGCAGTGTGCGAAATCGAATGTTCAAATCACGCAACGGCTGTATGGCAGAGTAAAGCAATGCCGCCACCAACGGCTTACGCAGTCTCAACGGCAACAGGAGCAGTGCCAACTTGCGATAATTTATGTCATACTTATACATAAGCAATCATATTGATATTTACCGCTCCCGCCGTGAAATAACCAGCGGCAGGAGTGTGCCTGCCATTGATGACAATAGGGTTAGCGTCGTTCACCCCTTGCGCTGTCGCGCTGGTAAAATTTACAACCTTTACGCCCTCGACACCCTGCAACACGTTTAGGAGTGCCATGTTCGTATATTCGCCATTAAACGGCAAATTCGCAATGTAATCATCTATGGCTTTGCGGCAGGCAGTCTGCACGTCCGCAGCCACCAGCAGGGGGTTGTAATACACATCGACCGTGCAAACAAGCACGTCGGGGCTCTGGTTTACCAGCGTAATGCCTACACCTGCGTCTTTAATCTCTGCAATATACGCAGCCAACTGTGTAGCAGTAGCAGACGGGAGAGGACTGCGCACCCCGTTGGTTTCGCCCGCAACTTTTATTACAAGCGTCGAGGTGGTTGCGTCCTCGTTGGCAGTGGCGTGTTTCACAACCTTTGCAGCCGCAATGTCATCGTCCGACATATCTGTCGTGTCGTAGCGGTCTGTATCTGCAATGAGTGTTTTGTTCGCCATAAAATCAAGCATCTTGTTTCGATACCACAGAGCACGGTGCGGAGTGAGCAGCTCTATTTCGCCTGTTACCTCCTCCGAATGCTCGGCAAAAAGCCGCTCCATAATGTAGGCTGCACAGGCGAATACATAGAACAAAATACTCTCTATCGACACTCTGCTGAACACATCGGCAAAGTTGTCGCCGACCTCAAAACCGTATTTTTCCGCCGCTGTCGAGTTCGCCATAAAATCCTGCTCGATAGCCTCCTTAATTTCTGCAATAGTTCTCATTCGCTTACCATAAAATCAAGTTCAATACCCATATATCCGATGCCTCCAAACGGCGCATTGTTCGAGTCCTCCTCTGAAATGTCCGTTGCGGGGGTTATTCCTTTTTCGTTGTAACGGTTCACGACACCGCGATTGACAACCTCCACGGTTGAGAGCGTGGCACCGAGTACCAAATCGTCTGTAATGTTCAAATCGTTGGCTATTGCCAAATCGAGAGCCGCCGACACATCGCCGCTGGTCTGCAATGCTATGTCGATTATACTCTGCCTGTCTTGTGCCTCTGTTTTCATTACTCAATCGTTAATGTACCGTTACTGTATTTTACCTGCGTAACCGCAATGCCACAACTTTGCAGCATTGTTTTGGCTGCCGCACACCAAAGGCGATCCACGCAACCGTTACGCATTCTGTCTATCTCTACACCAACAAGCGGGTACTCCTTTATTTCGCCGCGATTGGCGCAGATGACAAGCTCGGCAATCTGCGCAGAGCATTCGCCTATCTGCAATGTACCATCCTCAATATTGAGGTCGCCTGTCTTTATGTCCAATAATATACCTTTCATCAGTGCAATATTTTTTCGTCCAGCACCTCGCTGAAATCCTCTTTTTGTGCAGGTGTCAGATACGATGATAGCGAGGCTATCAAACTTGCCTTAAACGAGGCACCGCCATCTGTCGGAGCAACCACTGCCGAGGAGAACGCATTTATTATTGCGTCAATCCTTGCCGACATTTTATTGAGCTGCGCCTGTAACTTATCGCCGTATGGCGTTTTTTCCGTCCCATCGTTCACAACCACTCCGTCGGAGTCTATGGTTACGGTCGTGCCGTCAATATCGAGGTTCATTGTGCCGTCGATTATCTCCGCCTGCGAGGAACCTATCTTTACGAGCATTTTGTCGATTTGCTCCGTAAGAACAACAACGGCAACGTTATCGTTGAGAAACGACACCACAACATAGCTGCCGACCGTCGGCACCGACACGCAACCATTCTCGCTCGATTGGTCGGCTTGCAGGTTCACGCCCAACAGAGGCGCACTCTCATCGAGCGGCGTGCAGTCGATAGTCCGCGCCTGCTCATCTACCGCGTCCACCGTGCAGACCTTGCTGTATATCTCCGTACCCGCCATAGCGAGCTGACGTATTGCCTCTTTAACGTTCATTACGACACCCTCCCTCCTATGCTTATTTCTTGACGAAAGCCACCCGTACCGTATTTGATAATATTCTTGGTTACTTGGTAGATGCCTTTACGCTCGCCGTCTATCTTAATGGCGACATTATCCAACTTATCCACGAGTTCCGCGCCGAATGTCGTAAAGCTGCCGACCAGACCGTCGCGTTTGAGCCGTTCAAGTTCCTGCTCCGCCCACTTTTTCAGTTCCGCCTTGCTTTTGTTGTAGGCGTGTATTGTGCGAACCTCGCCGTCCGCATCGCCAACCTCGACACGGCATTTCTTGCTGTTGTCTGGTGCCAACGATATGGCACGGACTTTCAACAGCACATCTTCCTTGTTCTGGTTTTTCAGTTGCGTGTCGTCTATGATATTGACGCCAGAACAAAATACCTGCTTATATCCGCTACCCTTGTCAAAGAGTACCCCGCAATAGAGTATAGGCTCGCCATTCTCGATGCGGATAAACGAGCGTATGCCGTTATCTTTGAGGTTAGAGAGCAACTCGCTCACTGTGTTGGCTGTTACGCGAAATTGTCCGATGGATTGCTCGCCCTGCACTTTGAATTGCATACCGAGGTTCTGGTCGCCCAGCACCTGCGAAATGGTCGCAGTTGCGTATGCTTTTTTCGCGGCTGCAATCTTTTTCATAGTAAACATATAATCCTCGCACTCTATTTTGATAGGCGTTTTAAGACCTATAACCGTAATAAAACCTTTGAACGCCAACTGCAAATCGCCGTCATACCCCAGCCATATAGTTATCTCATCGCCACGTTTGAGCGGGTTATTTCCTGCACCCTCCCATTTCACTTTACGCGGCAGCTCAACAGTACAGGTGTCCGTAATGGTTTCACTGTCGCGCGTTATCTCAATGGCGGCGACTTTGTCAAAACTCCACGTCTTGGAACCCTTAATCTCTATTTTTGCTGTCAGTGCGAACATCGTTTAATCGGTCATTAAATAGCGTTTAATACTCTGTGCATTTTATCTGGTAATCCACATCGGAAAGTGCCTTAATATTCACTACCTGCCTGTTCGACCATGTTTCCTGTTTGAGGCTGCAACTCTCAATCACAATGCGGTTAATGTCGAACAGGTCGAGAAATGGACTCGACACATCGAGGGCTTTGTTCTCGTCGAGAAATTGGCGTATAGTCCGAATGCCCTCCTCTGGGTACTCGTCTATAATTTTGCCGTCCTCGGTGGCAACTATGCCCACCGACATATTCAACTCCCAATCGCCATTACAGATGTACTCCTTAATGGTACCGTCCAATCCTGTGAGTACTGTTTTAACGATATTCTTTGCGCGGCTTATGCTGACGGTAACATCGTTTATCGTCATCTTGCTGCCGTCCTGTCGAGCCATTTGTAACTCTGTCAGCACATAGCGACTCTCCCAATAGGAGCGGTCGGTAATCGGCAGTGCAGGCTGCGATACACTCAACTCGCCGCCGCGTCCCTCCCACGAGGCTGCCTCCGAGCCTTTTCCTCTCTCCTTAAAAGAGCAGAGCACGACTCTCGCGTTAGTCGCAATGCCTGCGGCAACATATTGAGGGCTGACGGGCACAAATCCGTAACTTTTCATTACATCGAATAATTTAAGTCGTTCACTGCACCGACAAGTGCCTCCGCCACCATATCCTTAACTCGGCTCACATCGTCGTGTAGGTTCGTGGTGTTTACCTCGAACTTATCCACGAGCTTGTCGATGGTTACGATAATGTTCTTTACTTTGTCGGTAGAGGTGGCAACACCTCCGACACCAGACAGACCTGTCGCAATAGGATCGCCCTCCGTAGGTTCAACCTCTGGGGTACCCGTTGCAGTATCGCCGCCATCTTTGGGACGCTCCGCCTTTGCCCGCGCCAGCTCGCCATTGTAACCCTCCGAAAAGGCTTTGCCAATGTTGGCACCGTACTCCTTAAAACCTCCGCCCATACGTTTGAGCGCGTTCTTTATGCCCTGCCCATCGAACTTAAAGCAGGCGACAAACAGGTCGCCGATACCACCGAATACATTTTTAGCCATATCCCAAATACCACGGAACACCTGCACGAATGCCGCGCCCAAACCTTTGAGAACAGCGCGAAACTTGGCAGACGTATTCCAAAAGTGAACGCCGATAGCGACCAATGCAGCAACGGCGGCAGCAATCCAGCCGATAATCGGAATGTTCATAATAGCAATACCGACTGCACGACAGGCTGACACCGCAGCCGTTTTGAATGTCGTAAAACTTGCCGAGGCAATGCCTGCAAATGTTACAGAGGCTGCGCCGCCCGTAACGAGCGAGAGAACCCACGCACCGAGAGCCTTAATGCCGCTCAACAGTCCGACAGTGGCAAAACGACCTATCGCCAGCGTAGCACGGACGATATTGCGCATAAATCCCAGAGATGCCATTTGTCCCGTTTTGAGGTCTGCATTCATAAACACCAACGAAATGCGTGCAGCACGACAAGCGTGTGTTATACCTGCCCACATTCCCGCCCAATTCAGTGCGATAATCCTCTTTATACCCGTAGTCAATACGGAGAGCAGCGGCACCAACTGCGATATTGGAACCAACGCGGTAGTTATTACTTGTGTCCATATTCCGAGGTCGCCCGTTGCGTTGAATATCGAGATTTTGATATTGTCAAATTGCGCCTGTACGCGCGACAATCTTTCGTTATAGGTGTCCATAATAATGCCCGCCTGCTCGACCGCGATGTTGGTACCCGTTATTGCAGTCGTATATCGCTCAACCTCCGAAATACCCTGTACCAACGCCATAGCAGCGTTCACATTCTCTCTGCCGAACAGTTTACTGAACAGCGCGGAGTCGTTCATCACAGGCTGCAACAGCGTCAAACGTTCCGATAGACTTTTTGACTTGTCCGTCAGCGCATTGATATTCACACCTGCGGCTTGCAACTCTTTCTGTACATCTTTCGGCAGGAAACGACCACGCGCGAGGGTGGTCATCACGTTACGCAATGCCACACCGCCCTCTGCTCCTTTTTTGCCTGCCTTGTCGAGTACCTGAATAGCGGCATTCGTCTCCTCGAATGTTACGCCCGCACCTTTGGCAGCCATACCGCACTGCTCTAACGCCTGCTTAATCTGCGGCAACTCGGCAGAACCCTCCTTGCCTGCGGCAGCCATTACGTTCATCATTTCTGCCATTCGCTGGCTCGCCTTTATCGGATCCTGCAATGATACACCGTATTGGTTCATTGCGGTAGTAAGAACCTCCGCCGCAGCAGTAGTGTCGCCGCCCATCGTTTTGGACAGGATAGAAATGTTATCGCCCATCGCTTTGAGCGCGGCAGGTGTTTTGGCAAGTTCTGGCGAAAGTTGCGAGAGCAGCAGCTTATACGACTCGACAGATTGCGCCGCCGAGCCGCCGAATGTCTTGGCGGCATCGCGTGCATATTTCTCTATCGTCCGCAAACCGCTGCCCGTCTCTCCCGATATTGCCGACAGGTCTGCCAGAGACGATTGAAGATCGGCACCACTTTTGTTTAAGTCGGCAACACCATAGGCTGCCCCCTGCAATGCCTGCGTTGCTTGGTTGAACTGAATAAAAGCACTACCTACTCGCGTGAATATCGACACCGAACTGTTGAGCTTTGCATTCAACTCCGTAACAGTCGTAGTTATCTGCGGGAGTACCGCCCCCGAATTACCCAGAATGTTGAAACTATAATTGAATGTTTGCGTACTCATTGTTTTTTTGTATCTTTGTGCCGTTAAGCAAATAAGTTATGGCTTTTATACTCTCCATATTGGCAAAAACTCTCTGCGTTGCCCTCATTATTGGCGGCATCTATGGTGTTGTTGCTCTTTTCGTAGAGACCACCAAAATGCTTACTCGCCGCCGTTCTTGATAGGCGCAAACATTCCCGATATTGTTTTTGCCAGCCATTCCAAACGCTTATTTTCGAGCCAAAGAGCCTCGTTATATCGTTGTGCCCATTGTTCTGGCGACAAGTCCCTCGGCTCAATATGAAAGTTCGCGCGGATTAGCGCATTACCTTTGGAAATGTATTGCTCCTCGTCTTTTGGGCGCAGTTCATACGCCCTTACAAGTTTTTTAAGGTTGCAGCTGCTGACGTAACAAGCGCATCGAGTTTCTGCATTGCCGCAAGTCTGACAACCGCATCCTCCTTAATGAGGGGATCGCCGCCGAGCCAGCAGTTTTCAAACAGCACTGTCGTAGCTTTGAAACCGTCCTTTTGCGCCAACGCTGTGGTGGCTGCCAAAGTGTCGTTATCGGGGCGACGGAAATAACCAACGAAATGCTCGCCGTCATCCTCCACATCTACCTCGTACACTTTACGGTATTTCCCTTTCCAAAGAGCAATCTGCTCCGCTGTAATACCGCCATTGTTTGCAGGCTGTGCCTGCGTCTGTCCTGTTGCTTTTTCCTTGTTATCCATAATTCCTGTGTATTAAAGAGGGGCGGCGGTGTGGCCCGCCCCTCGGTTTATTTTACTGTTTGCCCCATTCGATATGCGAGGGTATAAGATCGAGCTCGACATCTTGGTCTGTGTCGCCCTCTTTCCATCCGCGCTGGTTCTTCGAGAATGAACAGTTACGAATAGTATCGTGCACAATATTGCCAGACTCTGGCAAATACGTTACGCCGATGTCAAAAGACGCGATATTCTGCAAACGTCCAAAAGGTGCCTGACGCTGAATTGCCACAACCTCGTCCATTTTGAGAGTTATCTTCGCGTGCGGTGTGATACGTCCATAACCGCGAGAGATAGGGTGCCTGCCCGCTCCGTAGTTATTCTTTATATCCTGCTCGTCGCCGTAGTCGATAGCCGAGATGCCTGTAACAGGTACGCCTGCTATCGTGGTAACAATGTCGCCCCAACTGAATGCGACACCGTTTATCATAGGAACTCCGTTTATAATACTCATTGTCTTGATGTTTTAGAGTTATACGCTTTCGGCAAAGCCGATTTTAATACTGATGTGGCGCAATACGCCCACACCAACCTGTCGGATTACAAACTCAACAGTAGAGGTGTTTAACACGTTCTGCTGCGGATCTATCTCGACCGAGTAGCCGCTCAACTCGCCCGCCTTTTCCATGTCTTCGAGGGCTTTGTTGGCAACAGTTTCGAGGTGCTTAACCGTATAGGTTTGCAGTTTGCCTGTGTCAGAGTCGATGTAGAGCGAACCGCCCAACTCTGGCAGGACATAGGTGCGAATGTTTCGCACCGCTTTATCCATAGTGCGGACATTCTCAATCATCGAATAATCGCTCGTGGCTGCGTCCATCGTGTGGCTGTCATTGACATACGAACCAGCCAGACCGCTAAACGTGCGGAAAAAGATGTAACGCGCTGTGTCGAGGCTCTCGATGAGTGCGGTGTCGAGCGAGCGCAGCAGGGTACCGTCGCCGAATGCAGGCAGCGATATGCCTGTCGGGAATTTCTTAACCCAGCCGATTGACTCGTGAACAGCCGCCAGAGACTGCAAACCGAGCACAACACCCAGCCCAGACACTGACGCTGCGCCAACGTTGGCGGCAGAGGTGTACAGTGCTGCTGCCGTACCGTCGCCGTCCTGTCCGATAACAACAGATATGCGGCATTGGTTCTGACCTGCCAGATTGGTAGGCAACGAGGCTACTGCCGTAACTTTCGGAGCGAGAAATATGCTCAACGGAGTGTCGCGGGTTTCGAGGGTGGCTGCTACACCTTTCAGCGTTGTGAGAATTGCCGCCGTAACCTCCACGCCACCGAGCCAAATACCTATCTGGCGGATTTTGCCGCCCGTATAGTTCTGCATTGTGATAACCTCGGCAAATGTATATGCCGCATTGCTTGCTGGTTTGGCAAACAAACCGACATAGAGGCTGATGCCTGCGTTAAGTCTGAAAATCTGGCTTAATTGGTAGTGCAGCACCTTAATTTCCCAACTCTCCGCGTCTGCGGTAATTCCGTACTCCTCGGCTTTGTCGATGGTAGAAATTGCCTTAATGCGGTCGGTAGCCGTAAAGCCAGACGGCAGAGAGGCAACATAAGCGATTAAGCCGCTAATATGATCCTCCGATGCCAAACTCTTTGGCACATTGCCGTTAGTGCGGGTAAATGTAATTGTGTTCATTGCCTACTTTTTTACGCAAGTGATATTCTTGTTGTCGAGACTGCGGGCGTAATTCTCCGCGTCGCAACGCTCAAAAAAGCCGAACCCGTCAGCAGACATAAAAATCTCGTTTCGTGTCGGATTGTCGGCAAGCAGTTTTTTACCAGCAGATACGAGCGCGTCGTCTCCTGCCGCCTGTTTCTCTGCCGCTTTTTCGGCTGCTACCTGTTTGGTGGCTGCCTGCTCTGCGGGTTTCTGTTCCTCCGTCGCTTTTTCGGCTGCCGCCTGTTCGGTGGCTGCCTGCTCTGCGGGTTCCTGTTCAACGGCTGCCGACTCCTCTGCCACCTGTTCGGTAGCGGTCTCGCTTTGTTCAACCTGTGCGGCTGCCTCTTTTGTGGTTTCTACCTCTGGGGCTGTCGCCTTGGCGGTAGTCTTTTTCTTTGTTCCCATATCAAAAAATTTTTAGTTTCCGTTTAATAATCATAAATGCCAGATAGCAGATAAGTGCTACTAACACCGCTCCTCCCAGCCAGCAAAGCGCGTTTTGTGCACCGTTAAGTCCTCGCCGCTCTGTGTGGTCGATAGACTCGTCCGTTTGCACATCCTGCGCAACCTGTTCGACCTGCACAGCTCTCGTATCTGACGAGTGGCTCGTGGTGTCTCGCAGTGCTGTGTCCTGCGTCTTACGGCTCATTGTCGCACTCGACTCGGATTTACGGGCTACCTCTATGCGCCCGTCCTCCTTGCGGTGCTCGATAACAGTTTCGCAGCTCAACGGCGGGCGACCTGTTTGCTGGTCTATCGGCTTTTCGGTATCGTACTCCTTTGTCGTGATAACTATCACCTCATTGGTCGCCAACAACGTACTGCCCATGCTTTCGAGGTTGCGACTTTCCGCTCCCAGACTGTCCGACTCGTTGCGGGCTGTTGTACCCGCCTGCGTCTGCTCGTGCTGTGCACTATCGGTAATGCTTGCCCTCTCTACCTGTTCACTCTTTACTGTTCGTATCGTGGTTAGCCTTCTCATCGGCGAGCAACTCGCGATTAACAGGACAGTCGGCAGCGTGAGGGCAAGCAGATATTTGACCGATTGCCTTTTCAAGTTTGCTAACATTGGTGCTCAATTTTTTAATTTGCCTTTCCAGAGGCTCAACAATCTGCTCCATCAAAATCTCATTGGCGCGGCGCACATTTTCGAGCTCTCCCTTTTTCGTGTCTGATTGCAGCCTTGCGACCTCCGAGTTAAGGCGGGATATTTCTGCTTTGTAACGGCGTTTATCCAACCTGTTGGTAAGCCATGCAGTAATAGGTGCTGCAACTATCGCGATAATGGCGAGTATGATTGATGTTTCCATTAAGCCGTTTGTGTTATGCCGATTGTACCCAGCCACGCGCGGACATCGAAAGATGGGCACGCCTTGCTGGACACCTCGTTGTGTCCTATAATCTTAACTGTCGGGTGTGCAGCGTGGAACGCCAACACATAACGCCGCAGAGCCTCCTTTTGAGCGTCCGTGCGCGTATCTTTCGGGGCGAGCGTCTTATCACAGCCGCCGACATACACAATATGCCTGCTGACACTGTTGTAGCCTTTCGCACCGTTGGTTAGTTCCCAATCATCCACCCAGCCGTCCTCGTTGTTTTCAACCAACCTATCGACAGTGCCGTCCAAATGGAAAAGGTCGGTATATCCTACCTGTTTCCAGCCTCTGCCCTTGGGAGCAGGAGCCGTATGCCACACCCGTATTTCGTCGGCTGTAACCTCGCGTCCTGCGGGCGTAGCAGTACAGTGAATAACCAAGTATTTAAGCTCCTTTTTCATTGTCCTTACGGTCTATTTTCGTTATGCTGACAATCCGCTTACGATAGCACCCAACGCCT
>JAXEIN010000010.1:0-96873 GCA_034102025.1 Tidjanibacter sp.
CATCACTCTCATTACTCCCATCACCCACCCCGCCTCACTATTTTTGAATTCTTAATTTTGAATTTTGAATTTTGAATTTTGAATCCACCCCCCCCTACGTTTTAGGGGGTATCGGCAGAAATATTGCATTATTTTTGAAAAATACCCCCAAAAATTTGCATCGTTTCTCGTAAAAACATACTTTTGTATCGTTAAAGGGTAAAAACAATTTATCAAACGATATTCAGGTTAGTTAGGTTAATAAGGTAAAAAAATGGATTCACTCCGATTCGAAGCACTCAAAGAGATGCACACGCGCCCCGCAGCAGAGGTCGCCACACACGCCAAACGTATTTCGGAAATCTACGCCACCGACGTATTCACCCGTCAGCAGATGCGCCAATACCTCTCCAAAGGGGTTTACGACAGCGTCGTCGACTCTATCGAGCAGGGCCGCCGCATCGACCGCAGCATAGCCAATCAGGTTGCCGAGGGTATGAAGGTATGGGCTATTGAGCACGGCGCCACGCACTACACGCACTGGTTTCAGCCTCTGAACGACTCCACGGCCGAGAAACACGACGCCTTCATAGAGCCCTCGCTCGACAAGGCAGTTTTCGAATCTTTCAACGGCGATTTGTTGGTTCAGCAGGAGCCCGACGCCTCGTCGTTTCCGAGTGGCGGACTGCGCAACACCTTCGAGGCTCGCGGTTACAGCGCTTGGGATCCTTCGTCGCCGGCCTTCATAATAGACGGTACGCTCTGTATTCCGAGCATTTTTGTGGCCTACACGGGTCAGGCGCTCGACTTCAAGACGCCACTGCTCAAATCGATGAATGTGCTCGACAACGCGGCCGTCGAGGTGTGCCAATACTTCGACAAAGATGTCACGAAAGTTGTGCCCACATTGGGTTGGGAGCAGGAGTATTTTTTGGTCGACGAGGCACTCTACAACGCCCGTCCCGATTTGGTTCAGTCGGGCCGCACGCTTATGGGCCACACGGCAGCCAAAGACCAACAGCTTGAAGACCACTATTTTGGCGCAATACCCGAGCGTGTGTCGAACTTTATGAAGGACTTTGAGACCGCAGCCTACCGCCTTGGCATTCCGGTCAAGACACGCCACAACGAGGTCGCACCCAACCAGTTTGAGTGTGCACCGCAGTACGAGGAGGCCAACATTGCCGTCGACCATAACGTTCTTTTGATGTCGGTGATGCGCCGCACGGCAGCCAAACACCACCTGAAAGTGCTCTTCCACGAGAAACCGTTTGCAGGCGTGAACGGCAGCGGCAAGCACTGCAACTGGTCGATTGCCACCGACACGGGTGTCAACCTGCTCTCGCCCGGGCGTACCCCCAAAAACAACATACAATTTCTGGTCTTCTTTGTCTGCACGCTGAAAGCCGCCGCCGATTACGGTTCGCTCATTATGGCGTCGATAGCCTCAGAGACCAACTCGCACCGTTTGGGCGGCAACGAAGCGCCTCCGGCCATAATGTCGGCCTTTGTGGGTTCGACACTGAGCGAGATGCTCGACCAGATTGAGGCACGCATCTCGCAAAAGAAACTCACCCCCGACGAGAAGAGCGAGATAAAGCTCGATATCGGCAAGATTCCCGAGATTTTGGTCGACAACACCGACCGCAACCGCACCTCGCCATTTGCATTCACAGGCAATCGTTTCGAGTTTCGTGCAACCGGTTCGTCGTGCAACTGCGCTATGCCACTGATTGTTATCAACACGGCAGTGGCGCGCGAGCTCTCCGAATTTCATACCGAGGTAGAGGCACTCGTTGAGAATGGGGTTAAAAAAGACGAGGCCATTTTGCAGGTCATTCGCCGCTTTATAATCGACTCCAAAAACATACGTTTCGAGGGCAACGGCTACTCCGACGAATGGATACGCGAAGCAGCCAAACGCGGCCTGCGCAGCGCCAACAACGTCACCAAGGCCTTCCGCGAGTACCTGCGACCAGAGAGCATCGACCTGTTCACCTCCAACAAAATATTTACCGAAGAGGAGCTGACGGCACGTTATGAGATAAAAAACGAAACTTTTCTGAAAAAAGTTCAGATTGAGTCGCGCGTAATAGCCGATATGGCTGCCAACCACATAGTTCCGACTGCCATAAAATATCAGAACATATTGATAGACAACATAAAGGGCATTAAAGAGATCTTCCCCAACGAAGTCGATACTCTGGCCGGCGACGAGATGCGTACCGTGCGCGAGATCATCGACCACGTCAATGTGATCCGCACGGCATCGTCCGAGATGACCACCATTCGCCACCGACTCAACCGCGTGGCCGATATTCCGACCCGCGCCGAGGGATACGAAAACGAGGTGCGTGTCAAGATGGTCGAGATTCGCGAGCACATCGATGCTTTGGAGATGATTATCGACGACAACCTTTGGTCGCTACCCAAATACCGCGAATTGTTGGCCACTTTGTAGCCGCGTGAAATACAACTTTACAAAAAAATCCGTAACTTTGAGTTTCGAAACGAAATCCGAGGTTACGGTTTTTTATTAATAACAAATACTGATACACAGATGTGCGGAATAGTTGGATACATCGGGTGGCGCGATGCCTACCCCATTCTTATCAAAGGGCTTCACCGGCTCGAATACCGAGGTTACGACAGCGCCGGATTGGCGTTGGTGACCGATTCGGGCAAACTCAACCTCTATAAATGCAAGGGCAAGGTCGACGAGTTGGAGCGCTTCGTCGAGAGCAAAGAGCTGGACGGACACACGGGCATTGCCCATACACGTTGGGCCACCCACGGCGAACCAAATACGGCCAACGCCCACCCACACTACTCTTCGTCGGAACGTATAGCGTTGATACATAACGGCATAATCGAGAATTACAACCTACTGAAAGATGCTCTTGTCAAAGAGGGCTACACCTTCCGCAGCGAGACCGACACCGAAGTTCTGGTCAACTTGATTGAGTATGTACGCGACACCAACGGCTGTTCGCTTTTGGAGGCTGTTGAAGGGGCTCTTAAACAGGTCATTGGCGCCTACGCCATTGCCGTGGTCGAGCGCGACAAACCCGACGAAATCATTGCCGCACGAATGAGTTCGCCGCTGGTTGTGGGCATTGGTGAGGGCGAATTTTTCCTCGCCTCCGATGCTACACCCATTGTCGAATACACCGACAAGGTGGTCTATTTGGCCGACGGCGAGATTGCCGTAATGCGGCGCGATGCTCCGCTAAGGGTGGTCAACAGCGACAACCACGAGAGCCGCATCGACGTAAAACGGTTGCAGATGAACATCTCGCAGCTCGAAAAAGGCGGCTACAAACACTTTATGATCAAGGAGATACACGAGCAGCCCAAAACCATTGTCGACTGCATACGCGGCCGCATTAGTCCCGACACGGCCGACGTGATTCTGAGCGGCATACGCGACAATGCCGAACGTTTCGTAAAGGCACGCCGCATCATAATCGTTGCCTGCGGAACCTCGTGGCACGCAGGTCTGATTGGCGAGCACCTGATTGAAGATCTCTGCCGCATACCCGTCGAGGTCGAATATGCCTCCGAATTTCGCTATCGCAACCCGGTCATCACCACCGACGACATAGTGATTGCCATTTCGCAATCGGGCGAGACGGCCGACACACTCGCCGCCATACGACTGGCCAAAGAGAGCGGTGCATTTGTATTCGGAGTTTGCAACGTGGTCGGCTCGTCGATAGCACGCGCCACCGACTCGGGCTGCTACATTCACGTCGGACCTGAAATTGGCGTTGCCTCGACAAAAGCCTTCACGGGTCAGGTGACGGTTATGGCAATGATTGCACTCACCGTTGCAAAGGCCAAAGGGACAATCGACCGCGAACGGTTCAACGAGATTTCGCGCGGATTGCTCTCGCTGCCCGAGGTGCTAAAAAAGGTTTTGCTGCTCGACGAGCGTGTGCGAGATTTGGCCTACCGATTCATCTATGCCAACAACTTCATCTATCTTGGGCGCGGCTACGAATACCCTACCGCATTGGAAGGGGCACTGAAACTCAAAGAGATTTCGTATATTCACGCCGAGGGGTATCCTGCCGCCGAGATGAAACACGGCCCTATTGCGCTGATCGATCGCGCAATGCCAACCATAGCGATAGCTGTGCCCGACCGAATCTACGACAAAATCGTCAGCAATATTCAAGAGGTCAAGACTCGCGGCGGCACCGTCATTTCGATCGTTGCCGAGCAGGACGAGCGCGTCAAAGGAATGTCGGACTACACCATAGAGGTTCCCGTGGTACCCGAGTGCCTGATGCCTATTGTGGTGGCAGTTCCGTTGCAGCTCTTCGCCTACTACATTGCCGAGGGCAAGGGTCTCGATGTCGACCGGCCGCGCAATCTGGCCAAGTCGGTCACAGTCGAGTAAGGGGTCAGTGGTCTTATAGGGGCAAAAAGGACAATAGAGTCAAAAGGGGCGAAAGTGAGAGACAAAACTGTTGATGGACAACTTCCCCGTCCTCTTCCCCTTTGGCCTCTTTGGCCCCTTTGGCCTCTAATAGAATGATTATTACGAGGACAACAGCTATTTTGACAGCTATCTATTTCTTTGATTTTTCGACCAGTTTCAGGCAATCCTCCAACGAGAGTGTCATCGGGTCTTTGCTCTTCGGAATGCGGTAATTCTTTGCTTTATAGGAGATATATGGCCCATAGATGCCGCTCAATATCTTCATTTCGGGGTCGGCATCGAAGGTTTTAATCGGTTCCTTGGTACGTTTCTCCTGTTCCAACTTCTGGTCAATCAAATCGCCTGCACGCTCCAGAGTAATGGTGTAGGGGTCGTCGCTCTTGGCAAGCGAAACGAACTTGCCTGCGTGACGCACGTATGGTCCGAACTTGCCAATACCCACAACAACCTCTTCGCCCTTGTACTCGCCCAAATTGCGTGGCAACGCAAAGAGTGCCATAGCATCTTCGAGAGTTATGGTGGCAATAAGCTGGTCTTTTTTCAGACTTGCAAAACGAGCTTTGGGTTCGTTCTCGCCACCGCCGATCTGAACCATTGGGCCGTAGCGGCCGATTCGAGCCGAAACAGGCAGACCGCTCACGGGGTCGTTGCCCAAAACACGCACGGCACTTGTCTGACGAGCCTGCGACTCCATTGCCTTCTCGACCGAGGGGTGGAAATCCTTATAGAAATCGGCTATCATTCGGTACCAAACCTGCTTGCCCTCGGCAATCTCGTCGAACTCCTTCTCGACACGCGCCGTGAAGTTGTAGTCCAGAATGTCGGCAAATTGACCGGCCAGGTAGTCGTTCACGACCATACCTATGTCGGTTGGAGCAAGTTTGCCCTTCTCGCGGCCGACAACCTCCGACGAGAGCTTCTCGACGAGCTTGTCTTTGGCCAACGAAATTACGGCATATTCGCGTTTTACACCATCTTTATTCTCTTTGATCACGTAGCCGCGATTGATAATCGTCGTGATTGTGGGGGCGTAGGTCGACGGGCGGCCGATGCCCAACTCTTCAAGACGTTTGACAAGCAGTGCCTCACTGTAACGGTAGGGCTGTTGCGTAAAACGCTCCGTGGCCGTCATCTCTTTCATTTTAAGCTCTTCGTCGACAGCCACAGTTGGCAGAGTTCCGTTCTCGCCGGTCTCGTTCTCGTCGTCGGTCGACTCCAAGTAGAGCTTCATAAAGCCGTCGAAACGGATTGTCTCACCCGTGGCGACAAAGTGTTCGGCATGGCCGCCAACCTCAACGGTGACAATCGTGCGGTCGATCTTGGCACTCTCCATCTGCGATGCAACGGTGCGTTTCCATATCAGTTCGTAGAGTCTTTTCTCCATTGCCGTCCCTTCGATCGACTGACGGTCGAGGTATGAAGGACGGATAGCCTCGTGAGCCTCCTGAGCCCCTTTGCTCTTGGTTTTGTAGGTGCGCCAGTGGTGATACTCCTCGCCGTAGAGTTTCAGAATTTCATCTTTGGCGGCATAGAGTGCCTGCTGCGAGAGATTCACCGAGTCGGTACGCATATAGGTAATGAAACCGCTTTCGTAGAGCTTCTGTGCCACCGACATAGTTTGAGCCACCGACATCGAGAGCTTGCGACCTGCCTCCTGTTGCAACGTTGAGGTTGTGAACGGAGGTGCAGGGAATCGCTCGGCAGGCTTCTTCTCGACCGAGGTAATCTTGAATTTGGCACTGCGGCAGCTCTCCAAAAATGCCACAGCATCGGCCTTATTATCGAATTTGCGATCCAGTTCGGCTTTGACCGTCGAACCTTCCGACGAGATGAATTGGGCCGTCACACGGTAGAAATTCGTCGCCGTGAAGTTGATGATTTCGCGTTCGCGCTCCACCAGCAGGCGGACGGCAACACTCTGCACACGTCCTGCCGACAGCGACGGACGTACTTTCTTCCACAACACCGGCGAGAGTTCGAAACCCACCAAACGGTCGAGCACGCGGCGAGCCTGCTGTGCGTTAACCAGATTCATATCGACCGTGCGCGGAGCCTTTATGGCCTCCAATATGGCGTTTTTGGTAATCTCGTGGAAAACGATACGTTTGGTCTGATCGACCGGCAAATCGAGCACCTGAGTAAGATGCCACGCAATAGCCTCTCCCTCGCGGTCTTCATCGGACGCGAGCCAAACCGTGGCGGCCTCCGACGAGAGTTTTTTCAGCTCCGAGACAAGTTTCACCTTGTCGGGCGAAATCTCGTATTCGGGCACGAAGTTGTGTTCGATGTCGATGCCAAGATCCTTCTTGGCCAAATCGCGCACGTGGCCATACGAAGAGCAGACCTTGTAGTCGTTGCCCAAAAACTTCTCGATCGTCTTGGCCTTGGCAGGCGACTCGACTATTACCAAATTGTGCTGTTGCATATATCTATATTTCTGTTACGTTTCGGAGCACCGCTCGGGGCGGCATACCTATATTAATAGTATTTTCGGGGTGCAAAGTTAAACACTAACTTTGAAAATCCAAATCAGCCGCAGCGACCTTTGCCGGCCCACGACAAAAAAAGCGCCGAAAAGAGCATTTCCGACGCCATATTTTAAGCTTAAAAATAATTTCTCCCTATTTTCCAATAATCGTATATGTAAGGTCGATTGTTACGGGAGTTGCGCTGCCCGTGCCGAGCAGAGCCACCTGCCCTTCGGTCAGATAGTCGTAGGCCGCCATACCCAACGTCAGACGATAAGGAGCCGTGTAGTCGCCGTCGAGCAGTTTTTGCAGATAGACGGCAATATCCATATTGTAGTAGCCGTGCGAACGGTTCAGATAGCCGTCGTAGTTGAGTTTAAGGCTGTTGTTTTTCTCGTAATAATAGTTGTAATCGGGTATTGCCGAGAGTTTTGCATAATCGAAATATGTCCCAAAACGTTCGGGGGCGGCATCTAACGTCGCATCAGAAATATCGGCCAAAGCCACCCTCAACAGCGCCTGATTGATGAAGACGTTGCCGCCTTCGGGCACCAAAGCCTTCAACTCGGTCACAAAATCGTCGGTGAGTTCCAACGACCCTGTCACGCCCAAGAAACCCTGAACATAGGTTGTCGATCGGGTTGCGCCCCAATCCTTCTCGTAGTCGTAGACATATTGTCCTTCAATGGGGGTACCGGTATAGTCGTGGTCGAAGCAGCTCATCGCCGCGCCAATGGTGTAAGTGGTATTATTGGAGACAACATAGGAGCGAACGATGATATCCTCAACCTCGTCGGGCGTTTCGGTCAGATAGTCGTGGCCGTAGAACACCAGCATTGTGAAATAGGAGTCGCTGTTGCTGTAACCCAAACCAAACTTGTAGATTGTGTTGTTGGTGGTCGACGTCGGAGTTGGCGTAATGCACAACCCCTTGAATTTGTCGACAAACTTGGTCGAATCGGTATAGTAGAGCGTATCGAGCGAGAGGAGTTCGTTCATAAAGGCCTCGGCAAGGGTCTTGTCGTTGACCTTCAAACGGAGCGTGTCGTAATTTGCACCCGTAGCGTTACCCGTAAACTCGCAGCTGAACATAGGCAACGATTCGACGTAATCCTTGTAGTTCAGACCCGAGTAGTAGGTCGAGTCGCCATAGAGCCGCTCGTCGACACGGTAAACATCGAACTTGTTGGTCACCAACGTGTCGCCCGCCACATATTTGAAATTCGAGAGTATCCACATCGAGTCGGCCACCTGACCGCGCGCCGCACCGTAGTCGACAGTGTCGCTTCGGTAGAGCGGAAAGAACTGCGCAATGGCTGAAATGTCGGTACGGCCGAACTTCTTGTCGGTTGTCGAACCGGCATATACCCACGACATACCGCTCGTTACGATCGAATCAGCAATGGTCGTATAGGTGTTGATGCCGTTCTTCAACTGTGCAAACTTGACAGTCACCTGCTGGTTAGGCGGGACGATTCCCATTCCGAGATTATCGTTGACCTGTGTGCAACACGTGAGCAACAACATTATTGCCGTCACAACCAATCCCAAGCCAACGGTGTTACTTGATGATATTTTCATAAAAAGTTTTGTAACTATTCAACCACTCGCCATCGGAACGGTCCGTACCACGCAACACAGGTTTGCCCGACGCCAAAAGATACTCTTCCAGCTGCTGCGGCAAAGAGTGTGCCTCGACAACAATACCGTCCACTTGTTGAATAACGAGTTTCATCAGATTTTGGTATGATGCAGGCGAAATAATGTCGAGCTGCTGTTGTGCAATGCCTTCGCCGCGCATAGTATCAAGAAATTCGGTATTCCAAGCCCCCGTAAAATCGTCATCATAGATTGTGAAGACTATTTTGGCATCGGCAAAGAGCGGATCATCTGAGAGTGTGTTGCGCAGGTATAAAGGCAAAACAGCCGTAAACCAGCCGTGGCAATGGACAATGTTGGGCTGCCAACGCAGCTTCCTGACCGTTTCGAGCACGCCGCGTGCAAAAAACACGGCACGCTGCCCGTTGTCGGCAAATGGTTCGCCGGTGGTCGTATCCTTCAAAACAGCCTTGCGCGAGAAATAATCGTCGTTGTCGATGAAATAGATCTGCACTCGGGCGGCCGGAATCGAAGCTACTTTTATGATTAGTTGGTGGTCGTCGTTGTCGATAATAATGTTCATACCCGACAAACGGATAACCTCGTGGAGCTGATTGCGGCGTTCGTTGATCACGCCGTAACGGGGCATAAAGGTACGAATTTCACATCCGCGCTCCTGCATTCCCTGCGTGAGTTGACGCGCCAGCATTGACATATCGCTCTCCGGAAGATATGGAAATATCTCCTGACAGACACATAATATTTTCGGATTCGGCACCTTGTTTATCCCCAATTTTTCTGATTCACATCTATCGTTTCGGCCGTTTAAGGCAATCTAAAACGTTATCCAACCACAAAGATAATAAAAATATTTTTGATAAAAAACAAAAAAGGGGTGGGGTTTTTCGTTACACCCCACCCAAAATATTGTGCATCAGCGATATATCGTCAAATAATAAGCATCGCGTCGCCATAGGTTCCAAAGCGGTAACCCTCTTGTCGTGCCACTTTATAGGCATTCATCACATTGTCGTAGCCACCAAATGCGGCTACCATCATCAGTTGCGTCGAGCAAGGCAGATGAAAATTCGACACCATCGAGTCGGCCACACTGAATTCGTAGGGACAATAGATAAACTTGTTTGTCCAGCCGCTGAACGGTTTAAGCATTCCGAGCGTCGATACCGACGACTCAATGGTACGCTGAACCGTTGTGCCAATGGCGCAGACACGGTGACCGCTCTCCTTGGCTCGGCTTACACGTTCGGCCGTCTCAGCCGAAATATTGATCTGTTCCGAATCCATTTTGTGCTTCGACAGATCCTCAACGTCGACCGTACGGAAGTTGCCCAGTCCTACGTGAAGAGTAATGTAGGCAGCGTCGATACCTTTGATCTCCATTCGTTTCATCAGCTGTTTGCTGAAATGCAGGCCTGCCGTCGGAGCCGCAACAGCCCCCTCTTCGGTGGCAAAAATCGTTTGGTAACGCTCCTCGTCAAGAGGTTCGACCTTGTTTCTGATCCAACGCGGCAGCGGTGTTTCGCCCATACGTTTGAGCGTTGCGCGGAACTCCTCGTAGGTACCGTCGTAAAGGAAACGGATCGTGCGGCCGCGTGAGGTGGTATTGTCGATCACCTCGGCCACCAGTGCATCGTCCTCGCCGAAGTAGAGTTTGTTGCCGATACGAATCTTGCGCGCCGGGTCAACCAGCACGTCCCAAAGGCGCAACTCCTTGTTCAGCTCGCGCAACAAGAATATCTCAATCTCGGCACCGGTCTTCTCTTTATTGCCGTAAAGACGTGCCGGAAAGACCTTGGTATTGTTCAGAACAAATACATCGTCCTCTTTGAAGTAGTCGAGAATGTCCTTAAAAATTTTGTGTTTGATTTCACCCGTCTTGCGATTCAGAATCATCATTCGTGACTCGTCGCGGTTTTCGGTCGGATATTTGGCCAAAAGCTCTGGTGTAAAGTCGTAATTGTACTGCGAAAGTTTCATCAATTCGTGCCTGCCTCTCTTAATAAAGTATCACATTCTGCGTCTGATCATTCGGAGTACCCCGAACAATGCAGTGTAAACAAGTTATATACGCAGAATTATTCTATTTGTTTCACAACCGTGAGAATTTTTATCGCCTCGTCCATAGTATAGGCCTCTTCAACCGTATAGCCTCCACTGCGTGTACGTCGCAGCGACGACAGGTAGGCGCCGCTTTGAAGCTCCTCGCCTATTTCGCGGGCGAGCGAACGGATATAGGTTCCCTTGCTGCAACGAATACGCAACCTGATGCGCGGCATATCGTATTGGAGAATCTCCATTTCGTAGATATTTATCTGGGCTTGACGCATCTCTACGCTGCTGCCCTCACGAGCATACTCGTAGGCACGTCGGCCGTCTATCATCTTGGCCGAATAGAGTGGCGGGGTCTGCAACCTCTCGCCCGTGAGCCTTGCGAGCGCCTCTTCGAGTTTTTCGCGCGTAATGTGGTCGGTCGGGAAGGTGGCATCGATGGGGTGTTCCATATCGTAGCTGGGTGTTGTGGCGCCAAGCACAAACTCGGCCACATACTCTTTCTCCTCGGCCTGAATGCGTTCAACCTGTTTGGTCGCCTTGCCTATGCAGACAATCAGCACCCCCGATGCCAACGGATCGAGTGTTCCCGCGTGGCCAACCTTAATACCCTTGTAGCCGAGTTTATGGAGCATATACTTCACCTTGCGAACCACGTCCGACGAAGTCCACCCTATCGGCTTGTCGACAACCATAACGACGCCCTCCTTGAAAGGTGTCTGTTGCGTAATTTCTTCTCTCATAGATTAAAAGAGGTAAAAGCCTATTGCCGCCGCACCAACCACTGCACAGTAGAGTGCGAACCATATAAGTTTGCCGCGACGCACCACTCCAAGCATAAACTTGCAGGCCAAACAGCCCGTCACGAAGGCGGTCAGAAAGCCCACAATCAGCGGCACAACGCCCACGCCCGATTGAGTCATAAAGTCGCCTTTTGCAATATCGAGCAGCGACTCTCCCAAAATTGGCAGAATCACCATCAGGAACGAAAATTCGGCCACAACCTCGCGGCGGTTGCCCAATATCAGGCCGGTCGAAATGGTTGTACCCGAACGGCTCAGGCCGGGCATTGTTGCCACCGCCTGCGAAACGCCTATTATGGCGGCGTCGCCCCACGAAATGGTGGTCTTTTGGCGCGGACGTGCATAGTGTGCAAAGGTCAGCAACAGTGCCGTCAGAATCAGCATACAGCCCACAATCAGCACTATGTAGTTCGAAGCAAGCATTGCATTTATCGGCTCTTTGAGAAGAAAGCCCACAATACCGACCGGTATCATCGAGAGCAAAATTTTCAGTGCATAAGTCATATCGTCGTTGCGGCGGAACGAGAAAAATCCTGCAAAGAGGCGGCGCACCGTAGGCCAAAGCACCACAATCGTACTCAAAACGGTTGCCAGATGCAGAGTCACATCAAAAGCGATGTTGTCGGTCAACTCAACCCCCATCAGCTCTTTGGCCAGTTGAAGGTGACCGCTGCTCGACACGGGCAAAAATTCGGTGATTCCTTGAATCAATCCGAGTATAAAGGATTCAAATATCGACATTTGGGTTAACTGTGGTTATCTCTCTTATTTCTCTTTCCTGCCAAATCGGTGCATAATGGCAAAAATCTCAATGCCGAAGCCCAACAGCACCATAATCGGGGCGAGGGTTATGCGCCGCCACGAGAACATCGAGTAGTTGAATACGTTGGGGTCGTCGCTCCCTCCGCCCGACATCAGCAGAAAGCCCAAAACAATGACCGCCACACCAACGGCAATGGCGATGTAATTCTTTCGTGAAAATGGCATTCGTTCGCCCTCGCCTCTCTTTTTAATCTCTTTTTTCATATTTTAATAGAGGTATATTTTTGCAACGTTCATTTTGATGAATTTATTGAGCGACAGGTCGGTAAAGAGCACCGATAGCAGCACTCCCGCAACAACCATTCCACCCGAGACCATCAATATCGGGCGCAGACCGGTTAGAAGCATCACGTAGGGCAGCCCCTCGTTCAGCCCGACCACCATACCCCAAAACATCAGCGACGCAACCACGGCAGCAATCAATCCCTGCCAAACCGCGTCGATCAGAAATGGGCGCTTGATGAATCCGCGAGTCGCCCCCACGAGTTTCATTGTGTTAATCAAAGTCCTGCGCGAAAAGACGCTCACACGTATGGTGTTGTTGAGCAGAATCAGCGAAATCAAAAGCAGTGCCGCACCAAAAAGCACCATTACCAGATTGAACTTATTGAGGTTGGTGCCAATACTGTCGACCACCGAACGCTGATAGACCACTTCGTCGACCCCTTTAATGGCCTCAATCTCGCCGACAAAAGCCGTCATATCGGTCTTGCCTGCCATCGATGCTTTGAGTCTTACCTCGTAGGAGTCGGGCAGCGGATTGAATTTCAGAAACGACTCGAAATCTTCGCCCGAAACCGAGGCAAAGTCGGCAGCAGCTTTGGCCTTAGGCACATAGACCGCCTCCAATACTTCGGGGCGGCTGCGCAACTCTTTACCAATTTGGTCGTTCAGGGTGTCGTTATTGCGGTTGTCGAGCATCACGTAGAGTGTCACTTTTTCGCGCATACGGTCCGATGCTCTGACAAGGTTTGCCAAAATATAGCCCACGCCTCCCGTCAGAAAGAGCACAAGTGCAATACTGACGGTCGATATGGCATAGGAGCTGCGCACTTTGCGGCGCAAGCGTCGATTATCGCGATTATTCATTTTGCCTCAACTTTTTAGCAGCTATTCGACGACGCACCAAAACCGCCGCAACATAGAGTGCCAAACCACACAATATAGTTATCGAAAAAGCCATCGTAATCCACTCGGTAAGTTCGAAGTTTGGAGCTCTGAAACGGAACTCTACCGTATGTCGGCCGGCCGGAAGCGGCATTGCCCTCAAAACATAGTCGGCCGCAAAAAAGTCGCTCTCACGGCCGTCGACACGTGCCGACCACCCCTTTGGATAGTATATTTCGGAGAATACGGCAACGCCACCCTCCGCCGAATCGTATTGATAGACCAGCCTGTTGGGTGTGTAGTCCAAGAGTTCAATCTTACCTTCCCCCAGAGGTTTCCCCTCCAAAATCTTCTCGAAACGCCGAGCCACAACAGCCGTCGAACGTGTCGAAACGGTATCCAAAGCCCTCATCTCAGCCTCGGCACTGTCGGCCCAAACAATGTTGTCGACAAACCACGCGGCGCCGTTGGCATCGGGATTGAGCACGGCCTCGGTCTGACCCGTTTCGCGGTTGGTGGTGATGAAATATTTGGTGTTGAGCATATTGTATGCCTCCGGATTGCGCCGCGAAAGCTGATAATCTATCAAGTCCTGATAGCGTGCCAACTTAGCGCCGTGGTAGCCGCCCACCGAGCGGTGGAAATAGGAGGTTGTGGCATCGCTGAACAGATTGACTCCATCGGCAAAATTGGCCACGCGGTAACCCTTCGAGGTGTCTTGCAGAATCTCGGTGTCGGCCGCCGTAGGAGCGATGACACTTTTTTGTGGGCGCACGAAACTGTCCCACGAGAGGTAGCGCGTATCGACCTGCACCAAATCAAACGTAACTATTGCGCCCAACAGCAATGCCAGTGCCCAGCGTTTGATACGCTCCGTGGCAAAGAGCCACACCGCGCCTGCCGAGAGAGCAACCATCGCGAAGGAGCGCCACGAGTCGGCCGCAAGCATTGCCCCGCGTTCGCTGCGCATAGCCGTCAAAACATCGGCCGGCAACCCCATACGTTGGTCAATGGGAGCGTCGAACGAGAATATCATTCGGCCGAAGAGTGCCAAAAAGAGCGTCAGGCCGCCCACCGTAACGAATGACCATTTCAGTCCGCGCATCAACTCTTTGCGCTGCATCTCGCCGTTCCAAGCCTTCGAAAGCCAAAGCGCCGCCATAAGCGGCACCGCCCACTGCACTACCACCAGAATCATCGACACCGTGCGGAACTTGTCGTATCCGGGGAGTGTGCGGAACATCAACTCGGTCAGCGGCATAAAGTTGCTGCCCCAAGCGAGCAATATAGCCAGTAGGCTAACCACCACCAGCCACCACTTCTGCGCCCCTTTTAGCACAAAAAGTCCCAATATGGCCAAGAATAAAATTGCCGCACCGATGTAGGTCGGCCCTGCCGTATAGGGTTGTTTGCCCCAGTATGAGGGCAGTTGGGGCGCCAGTTGCCGTGCGTTGTATGGCGTTAGCGACTGTGCCACTTGGCCGTCGGAGGAAAAGCTACCCGACGATGCTCCTCCCTCAAAATTGGGAATCAAAAGCGTCACGGTCTCGTCGATGCCGTAGCTCCACGCCGTGGCATAGCCCAAGTCAAGCCCCTTACCCGACGACTGCGAGTCGGCCGAGAGTTCGCTACCGCCACGAATGGTATCCGACGAATGCAAATAGGTATAATAGAGGTACGAAAAATTCGAACCCAAGGCAAACACCGCTGCCACAAGCAGCAAGGCTGTCGATTTCAGAAACTTCGGAATGCCTTTCGAACGAAGGGCGGCAACAGCCTCATTAATCCAGAGAGCCGCAACGACAATGGCAAAATAGTAGGTTATCTGAGGGTGGTTGGCGGCAATTTCGAGCGAGGCAAAGAGTGCGGTCAGCAGCGCCCCAAGAAGCATTCGTTTGCCGCGAAGAGTGTAGGCCACGCCGCCTGCCATAAGCGGAGCGTAGGCGAAAGCAAGCATCTTGGTGATATGCCCCGCGCCGATAATCAGAATCGAATAGGTCGAGAAACCGTAGGCCAAAGCAGGCACGATTGCAATCCACGGCGAAACACCCCAAAGCAGCAACATAATCCAAAAGCTCAACATTGCAAGGAAAAGAAGCGAGGCAGGCTGTCCGATGAAGTTTAGCACCTTTTGGCTTGCATCTTTCAGTATCATAGCCGGGTACTTGATGTTGATAAGGTAGGCCGGCATACCGCCGAATGCAGCCCCTGTCCATTGCGGATCCTCGCCGGTCGAAGCGATGTGTTCCTTAATATCGCGGCTCATTCCTTCGTACTGGGTGATATCGTTCATCTGCAATACCTTACCCTCTGTCTGCGGAGCAAAGTAGAGGTAGGCGGCAAGCAGGAAGAGCGCCACCGCAACCAAGTAGGGCAACGCTTTTTTAAGAGTCTGTTTCGTATTCATCGATTGCAAATTATGCCAATTAACCTACAAAGATAACAAAAATTGACATAATAGACGCCGCCCTCCCCCATTGTGTTGGAGGACAAACACCAATAACCAAATTTACAGAAGAATTATGAAGTTGTCTAATAAGGTCTTTTCTGCGTTACGCTCGCCCTTCTGATGCTCATTTACGCCCGGTAAACTCCGCGCTAATCCGCTTCGCGGCTTTTCCTCCTACTTACGCGGCATAGTCTGCAAGCAGCCTCTGCGCACGTTTCGGGCGTCGGTTTTCGGGCATCGCAAGCCTTGAAAAGCCTCTTATTATACAACTTCTAACAAATGGGAGTGTTTAACGTACTTGTTAGACACTCCCGTTTGTTTCGATGTTGTGATTACTACAAATTCTTCTCGATTTTTGCCTTCAAATCGGCTGCCGAGCACGCGCCCACCTGTTTGTCGACAATGTTTCCGCCCTTTACAAAGACGATTGTCGGAATGTTTCGAACCATAAATTTGGAGGTCACTTCGTCCTGCTCGTCGACGTTGCATTTGCCAATATTGGCTTTGCCTGCAAACTCTTCGGCAAGCTGTTCAACGATAGGGGTCATCATACGGCACGGGCCGCACCATTCAGCCCAGAAATCGACAACGAGCAGTTGGGGTTTTGCCTCATACTCGGCATAGTTGGTGTCTGTAATTTGAATTGCCATAACTTTTCGGTTTTTATAATTGATTAATATTTAGGAATTTTACAGTATCGTATAGGTAATCATCTGTTCTTCAAGGAAGTCGATCAGCTTCGGGGTGATTGTCACATTGCGTCCCTTGGCAAAGAGCCCGATGCTCACTCCCGAAAGGCGATCGACCAGACGAATTTTGAGCGACGACTTGCCCTTCGAACGCCCCAGTTGTTCACTCAACCGTGAGGTCAGGTCAGGTGTAAGCTCATCGATTGAGAGTGTAACGACTATTTCGTGCAGATTCTCCTGCGCCTCTGAGAGCATCTGAATGGAGTTGATTTTAATCTCCAACTCGTCGGGACGGTATGTTCTTGAACGCACCGAACCGCGCAAAAGCAGGTAGTAGTCGTCAAACAGATACTGTCGGAACTGCTCGTAATCGCGGCTGAAAAGTGTAAATTCGTGCTCGCCCGAGTAGTCTTCGAGTTTGAACCGCCCGTAAGGTTTGCCCTCTTTGGTTTGCAAATTGCTGACCGAGGTTACCATTCCGCCCGCAATGAAATCCTTGTTTTTCAGGTCGTTGAGATTGGCAAACTGTGTCATTTGCGTATTGCAAAGGTGTTTTATGGCCACCGAATAATCGTCCAAAGGGTGCGACGAAAGAAACATACCCGTCATCTCGTGTTCGCGGTTCAGGGTTTCGAGTTTGCTCCACTCGTTCACCACGGGAATGGGTGGTTTCTGCACGGTAGTATCTTCTGTCGTTCCACCAAACAAGCTCTGTTGCATATCGTTACGCGACGACTGAATACGTTGTCCGTAGCGCAGCAAAACGTCAAGAAAAGCGGGTGCGTTCTGGTCCTCGCCTGCCAGCAGACGGCTGCGGTGAACTCCCAAAATAGAGTCGAAAGCACCGGCCAACGCCATATTTTCAATCGACTTGCGGTTGACGGTTTGCAGGTTGACGCGCTCCACGAAGTCGTAGACATCGGTAAAACGTCCGCCCTCTTCACGTCGGTCGACAATCTCCTTTACGGCCGACTCTCCAACACCTTTGATGCCTGCCAGTCCGAAACGAATGTTACCCTTGCTGTCGGCCGAAAAAGTCTGCACACTCTCGTTCACATCGGGGCCCAAAACGCTGATATGCATCTTCTTGCACTCGTCGGTAAAATTCGAGAGCTTATCCATATTGGAGAGGTTGCGGCTCAACACGGCAGCCATAAACTCACTCGGATAGTGTGCTTTGAGGTAGGCGGTCTGATAGGCCACAAAAGCGTAGCACGTTGCGTGCGACTTGTTGAAGGCGTACGATGCAAATGCCTCCCATTCGCCCCATATCTTCTCGCAGGTGGCCTCGTCGTGGCCGCGCTCCTTGGCACCGGCGATAAACTTGGGCTTCATCTTGTCCAGCACTTCGCGCTTCTTCTTACCCATTGCCTTACGCAGCGTGTCGGCCTCGCCTCCCGTGAAGCCTGCCAAGAGCTGCGAGAGCTACATCACCTGCTCCTGATAGACGGTGATGCCATAAGTATCGGACAAGTATTTCTCCATTTCGGGGAACTCGTAGGTGATGGCCTCGGTTCCCATTTTACGGGCAATGAAGTTGGGAATCTTGTCCATTGGGCCGGGACGGAAGAGAGCGTTCATCGCAATCAAATCCTCCAAACGCGAGGGTTTCAGGGCACGCAGATATTTCTTCATTCCGGCCGACTCGAACTGGAAGACGCCCGTCGTGTCGCCGTGGCTGAAAAGCTCGTAAGTCTTACGGTCGTCGAGGGCTATGTGGTCTATATCAATCTCTTTGCCGGTGGTTCGCTTTATATTGGAGAGCGCGTCCTTAATTATCGAGAGGGTTTTAAGTCCCAAAAAGTCCATTTTAATCAATCCTACGCTCTCGACAAACTTACCTTCAAACTGAACTACATTCAGTTCGGCATCTTTGGCCGTCGCAATGGGGGCAAATTTTTCGAGGTCGTCCTGTCCGATAATAACGCCGCAGGCGTGCACTCCGGTCTGACGAATCGAGCCTTCGAGTTTCTCGGCATATTTGAGTGTATTTTGCACCAACCGGTTCTCCGACTGACGCTCTTTCGACAGCTCGGGTACAGCTCTGAAAAGGTACTCAAACGGCTTCTCGCCCTTATTGGGTTCGAGTTTGTCGGGCACCAATTTGGCCAGTCGGTCGCTCTCTTGCAGAGGCAACTTCTGCACACGCGCCACATCGCGAATAGCCAGTTTTGGAGCCATCGTTCCAAAAGTAATAATCTGAGCCACACGCTTTTGGCCATATTTACGAACCACATAGTTCAAAACATCGGCACGTCCGTCCTCGTCGAAATCGACATCGACATCGGGCAACGATATACGGTCGGGATTCAGAAAACGTTCAAAAAGCAGGTCGTATTTTATGGGGTCGATATTGGTGATTTTCAGCGCATAGGCCACAACCGAACCGGCTGCCGAACCACGTCCCGGGCCAACCGAGACCCCCATCTCGCGTGCTGCACGTATGTAGTCCCAAACTATCAGGAAATAGCCCGGAAAACCCATCTTCTCAATGGTCGACAACTCGTATTCGAAGCGCTCTTTGAGCTTGTCGTCCAGCTCTCCGTAACGCTCCTTTGCACCTTGATAGACCAAATAGGAGAGGTATTGGAATTGCTCGGCAACGGTCAGTTGCTCTTTGAGTTGCGGATTGGCGGCAACGTAGTCGTAGAGCGACTCGGCAGCATTCAACTCGGCAGCAACACTTTCGTCTTCAATCTTTTTGAGCATACTCTTGCGCAGCCCCTGCTGATCGAGTTCAAAACTGTCGGGCACCGCAAAGTTTGGCATCAACGGGCCGTGGTCGAGCTTATAGAGTTCCACCTTGTCGGCTACTTCGAGCGTATTGACAATTGCCTCGGGCAGGTCGGCAAAGAGTTCGGACATCTCGTCGGGCGACTTGAAGTACTCCTGACCGGTATAACGCATTCGGGTTGGGTCGTCGAGGTCTTTGCCTGTATTGAGGCAGATCAGGTGGTCGTGAGCCACGGCATCGTCGGCATCGGTGAAGTGCACGTCGTTGGTACAGATATATTTGACCCCGTGACGCTCGGCGAGTTTCACAATCGCCTTGTTGACAATCTCCTGTTTTTGGTAGACGTCTTGTGGGCGCGTTGGGTCGTCGGTACGGTGACGCTGCATTTCGAGGTAGTAGTCGTCGCCAAAAATGCCTTTATACCACTCTATCACCTCGTCGGCCTCGGCCATATTGTTGTTCAGTATGGCACGCGGCAGCTCGCCGGCTATGCAGGCCGTGCAGCAGATAACGCCCTCGTGATACTTCTCCAAAAGGGCGTGGTCTATACGAGGTTTCCCGTAATACGAGCCTTCGGTATAGCCTATGGAGACCATTTTTATAAGGTTGTGGTAGCCCTGCTCGTTTTTGGCAAGCAAAATGAGGTGATAACGGCGTTCCTCGTCCTTGTTTTTGACGAGGTGATCGTGCACCACATAGGTTTCGCAGCCCAAAATAGGTTTAATACCCTGTTTGACGGCGGTATCGTAGAACTCCTTCGCGCCAAACATATTGCCGTGATCGGTGATGGCAAGAGCCTCCATTCCGTATTGCTTCGCTCGGCCGACAAGCGAAGAGATGGAGGCAGCGCCGTCGAGTATCGAATACTGCGTATGGACGTGAAGGTGAACTAATTGAGGCATAATATCTCTCTGTTATGATGTGCTGTTCGACAAAGATATTCAATTCTATCGGGTAAAACAATCGACAAAAGAGATTTTATTCGGAAAAAAATAATTAATTTAGGAGAAATTTTTGAAGGTACTTTTTGCATTATGAAAAACGAAATTGTAACGCTTGCGACCTTTCAAACCGCAGCCGAGGCCGAAATTGCAGCCACAATGCTGCGCAGTATGGGTATTGAGACCCAGGTTACCAACCAGATTCAGGCCGCTATGTTGCCCTACTACAACGACAACACGGTGAAGCTCCTGGTCAACTCTTCGGATTACGACAAAGCCGAGGCGCTGCTCAACGCCAAACCAACAAAAGAGTAGCCGCTACTGTCGGCCAAAAATCCGCCACGAGGCTTCGGCTTGCAGCACAAACATACGCTGGCCGTTGCAAATCGACGTGCCGTGACGCTGACCTTGACGCAGAAATTCGCTTGTCGGAGGATTATATATCAGGTCGAACAACAGATGTTGTTCGGTCAGTAGTTCGTAGGGTATTGGCGGACAATCTTTTATGTTGGGCGCCATTCCAAGGGGTGTGCAATTCACAATAAGCTGTCGTTCGGCCATTTCTCTGCTCAGTTGGGAATAATCCATTTGGCCGTGGCCCGAATGCGAAACGGTCAGAAAATCGATGTTCTCTTTTTTCAGGGCAAACTGAACCGCTTTCGACGCGCCACCCGTGCCGAGCACCAGCGCTTTGGGACGACGTTGATGCAGGAAGTCGACGAGCGACTCGCGAAAAGCCCCGCAATCGGTGTTGTAGCCCGTCATTCGGCCGTCCTCGCCAATCTTCACACAGTTGACGGCTCCAATTTCGCGAGCCTCGGGCGAGAGTTCGTCGAGATATTTGAGCACCGACACTTTATAGGGAATAGTCACATTGAAACCGCGCAAATCGCGATGATGAGCCACCATCTCGGGCAAAGCATCAATGGTCGGCAACTCGAAAACGCGATACTCCTTGGTGTCGAGCGACTCCTCGACAGCAAATTTTTTGGTAAAATATTCGGCCGAAATAGAGTGGCCCAAAGGATTGCCAATGATTCCGAACAGATCCATCAAAATGCGTATTTAACCAACAGAAAACCGCCCACAAGCAATATGGTGAAGGCCACGGCGCAGAGGTTGAAATATTTGTCGATAAAGTGTTTTATCGGTGAACCGAATTTCCAAATCAACCAAGAGACCAGAAAGAACCTCATACCGCGGCTGATAATCGAGGCCAAAATGAAGATCCAAAACTCGCCAAGTCCCAGAAATACACCGGCCGAAATGGTGATCAGCTTATATGGAATTGGGGTGAAACCTGCCGTGAAGACCAACCAAAAGTTCCACTCGGCATACTTCAAACCTATTGCATCGAAGGCTCCTTGCGAGAAGACGGCAGGAATAAACCAACCATCGACCACGTCCCAGAGCATTGCGCCAAGTCCAAACCCGACAACAGCGCCAACCACAGAGCCCACCGTACAAATAAGTGCATACTTGAAGGCTTTGCGCGGCTTGCCCAAGCAGAGTGCAATGAGCAGCACGTCGGGCGGTACGGGAAAGAATATCGACTCGCACACTGCAAAGATAAAGAGCGCAGTGCCTCCCCATCGGCTGTCGGCCCACGAGAGTATCCAGTCGTAAAGGCGACGGACTGCATTGGGTTTGTTCTTGACCTCTACGGTCGTGGTATTCTTTTCCATAGGGCACAAAGATAGCATATAATTCAAAATTCAAAATTCAAAATTCAAAATTAATTGCTCGGCCTTTTTGCGCGCCGCCAAAAAGCTACTGCGCAGCCTCGTCATTGAGCCCGCCCGCACTACGTGCGACTTCGGTTCTAAATTATTAAAGTCATTAATGACCTTAAAGTCCTTAGAATTTGTTTCACGGGACTCCCGACTCACGGTCACAAAAAATGGAGGCGCTTTGCGGTTGAAAGCGCCTCCATTCTGCATTACACGTATAGCAGGCCGTTATTTAATTTTCACGTCCTTGTCGCTGTTCAGAACCAACTGATACTTGGTGTATCCGCCGCCGCTCGAACAATATTTGGTCAAAATGGCCGTCATATCGACCGTCGCACCGTCGGCGGGAATCTCGTTGAGAGCGAATTTCGAGTAGGCGCTCGTGCGGACTATGAACGGATAGGCCGACGAGTAGAGGAACAGAGCCGAGCCGTAGAACGATTCGTAGCTGCCAATAATACCCGGGTAATTTATTGTCACTTTATTGTTGACAAACGAATACTGCTCTTTGACCGGATAGCTGTAAGCCCAAGTGTTGGGCAGACTGCGGCTCGCCAAGTAGGGGCTGTCCGAAGCGATGTAATGTGGTGTCGAGAAGAGGAAGTTGACATAGGTGTCGGTTCCATTAACTGTGGCGCTCCACAGATACGAGGGAAACACATCGGAAGAGCTGAAACTACCATTGTCCGAAACCGTGCCGAACTTGCTTTGGATACCCTCGAAACGGGTCAGACAACCGAGATATTTGCGGTCGTTGGTGCCGATATAGTTTGCCACATTGGCCGATTTAATCACGAGCGTGTCGGCCGAAGTAAGGCCAACGATATTGCCACGCAGGAACTTCTGCTCTATTTTGCCCTCAATATCGACATAGCCGTTGGAGTATTTGGCATCGACCGAAGGGCCACCCAACGATAGCATCCAGCGGTAGTTGCCCAAAACCAATCCGTCGGTCTTGACGTAGAGAATCTGTCCAACCTTATAGGTGTTGTAGAGCGAGCCGGTGCCGATTTTCAGTTCAATGGCTCCACCTTGATAGCCGGTCATATCCTGAATATAGAGTGAGCGGTAGAGGTTGCCCGATTCGTCGGTGCTGATGACCTTGCCTTTGAGGTAGATCTTCTGTGCGTCGGGAATCTTCACTGCCTTGATGGTGGCAGCAGGTTCGGGAGTATTTTTGTAGAAAAATTGCTGTTTGAAATCGTTGATAGTCATCAGCGTGTAGCCATCGTCGATGAGCGTTTGGTCGTCGGCGAGGGGGAGTGGAGCGGGCTCGTCCCACTTCTCGTAGCAGCCTGTCAGCAGTGCGGTGGCAAATGCCAGATATATGATCTTTTTCATTGTCGTAACGGTATTTTAGAATCGGAAATAGATATTCAAATAGTAGTTTGTTCCATAGAGGTAGAAGTATTTCGAGTCGAAATGGTCGTAACGCTCGCCCGTAGTACCTTCTAATTCGGTGTTGGAGCGCAGACGCATCTGTTCGAAACCGCCTGTGCGCACTCGGTTGTTCGTGAGGTTTTTGATTTCGAAGCTAAACCCAAGTTGCGACGATTTGATGTACCACGTCTTGCCAATCGAGGCATTCAGAAGCAGATGCTTGTAGAACTTCCCTGCAGGGTAGTCGAGCAGATTCTCCTGAGAGAGCAGATTGCCGATGTTGGCCGACTCGCCCGAGAGCGCAGCATTTTTTGCAATGAGTTCGGGGGTAACGCCGTCGGGGCCGTAGAAGCCTACAAGATCGGAGAGCAAGCCGGTGTCGATACGGCCTTTAAGAGCCGTTGCAGTGCGATAGAGCGGGTTCATCGAGAGATACATACGGTCGAAATACTCGGCATCGACACTAAGGTAGATGTTCTTCGGCAACTTGTAGTTCAGTCCGAGCGAGAGTGCCGTTTGCGGGGTACTCTCGATTTTCATACCTTTCCAGAATACATACTCGTTTTGTGCCACAATCTCGTTGGTATTGTCACGCGTTTGGGTGTAGAGCGGATTCGAGGTGTAGGTGTAGTCGCCCACGCTGGCTGCTCCCGAAAGAGTAAGGTCGGGGGTAATGGGAATCTGAACTCCCAACTCGATACCCATATAACGCGAATCGATACCGCTCATAGCCACGTTGGAGAATGCCGAGTGGGCATCGTCGTAGAAGCTGATGAGTTTCGACTGGTCTTTGATGTTGTTAATGTAGCCCGAAAGCCTCATACGCATCCACGGCAGACGCAGATTGTAGGCCAAATCGACTCCGTAATACTTCTCTGTGGTCAGATTGGGGGTGACGGTGTTGCGTGTACGGGGCGAGAGGAAAGCGTCCTGGAAGTTCGGGGCCGCATTCTGTGCAATGACCGAGAGCTGCAAGTCGTGGTTACCCGAGGGGCGCCAGTTGAGATTCAATTTAGCCGTGTAGCCAAAGAATCCGAGGTGCTCGCTGTCGCCTTTCGAATTAGCGGGGAACAAGCCCTTCTGATAGAGGCCCTCGCGCCACATCGAGCTGTACGAAGCCTCGGCTGCCGTATTGATCTCCCACCTGCCCATACGGCGGTTGTAGAGTCCCCATAGCTTAGCTTTCGAGGTGTGGGCATAGTAGTCGTAGCCGTATTTGTCGCCCTTGCGAACGATGTAGTTGTCGTCCCTCGAAAGGTCGTTCATTGTGCTCTCAACATTGCCCGTGTGGTTGTCGCGGTCGGCAAAGTTGTCGACATTGACCCAGTAGTCGCCTCCCAGCAGGTCTTTGGCTATGGTGTAGTATTCGGTGCGGTTCAAACGGAACTCTCCGCCGACAATATATTTACTTCGGGCATCGACCGTGCGCGAGAATTGTGCTTTCAGTCGACCGTCACGCTGGTCGGTGCGGCGCTCCGAGATAATGTAGTGCGAACGGCTCGCGGAGAGCAGGTCGTTGATGACATTACCGTTGCGATCGACCGTCGCGGCATTGCCGTTAGCCACCGTACTGTTGCGGTTCTGGTCGTAAATCTTGTCCAGATTGAGGTAGCGGTAGTTGGGGTCGGAGAGCCACAAGGTTGCCAACTCCTCGGCTTTGTCGGGGTCGTTTTTATAATAGTGGTAGCTTGGTAACTTGCGGTAGTAGTCGGGGCGCGGATCGGCAGCACTGTACCAGTCCATAGCCGAGTAGCCGTTGAAACCGAAGCGGAACGAAGCCGCAACGTCGATTTTGGTCTTCTCGTCGGGAGTGAAAAAATAGTTGACCATAGCCACCGGCTCGTGGTAGCGGCGCACGCGCAGGTTGCGCATCTTGCCGCCTTGAAGTGCCACGTTGGGGTTGTAGTAGTAGCTGCCGGTGAGCTGGTAGGCCTCCTCGGTGGTTGCCATCTGGGCTCCGCGCTCGGTCGGCACGCCAAAGAAAGTGAACGAGAGTTGGTGGCGGTCGTTAAACTTCTTCTCGGCCGAGAGGAAGTACGCCCAGGCGTTGTAGTTGACACCCTCCACGAAGTCGTTGCCGCCCTGACGGGTCGACACCGATGCCGAGTAGGCCCAACCGTTGTCCTGCATACCCGAGGCATAGGTAAGCATCAGACGGTGGCGATACTGCCCGCTGGCCGTCACAACACTTGCCCTGAGGCCCTGACGCATCTGCGAAGCACGAGCCAGAATATTGGTCGTACCGTTCAATCCGCCAACACCCACGTCCGAAACCGAGGTTGCATAGGTCGACTCCTGGTTGCGCGTTGCCTCATTCAGACCGCTCCAAAGCGACCAGGTTGAGTTGCCGCTAACGGCATCGGTCATATCCACACCGTTCAGATAGACTGTCTCGGTGTTGGATTCCAGACCACGTGTGCGGAAACGCATTTGGCCGAACTTGTAGCCTGCCACATTGTCGAAAACATCTTTCGAGGCCGAGAGCGACACGGGGGTCGACTGCGCGTCGTTTTCGGTGTCGGAGTCGAACTCCACAAACTGGCTGTCGTCCAAATCGGCAGTCACAAATGCCGAGGCCAACGTGATAATATTGATGTCTTTAAGGTCCACATCGACCTTAACGTTCAACTCGGTCGACTGGTAGTCGACGGCATCGACCGTCAGACGATATGTTCCCCTCTCAATGCCGTAGAATGTAAACACACCCTCGGCATCGGTCTGAACGGTTGCCGGAATCGGAGTAGCAAGCGTAAGTTTGGCTCCTCCAATGGGCAAACGTCCGGTACGTGACACGACCTTGCCTGTCAGCACGCTCTGAGCTGAAACAACTCCAACGAACCCTATAAGCAGAAGTATCGTAAACAGAATTTTCTTTTTCATATCGGTTTGAGTATTATTGTTATTGTTCTGAAATCAAAATGTAGACGGGGAAGTGGTCGCTAAAACCGTTTTGGAAACTGTTGCCCACATAGGTACGCAACGGATAGCCTTTGTACTGGCCGCTCTTTTGGAGCAGAAAATCGGCCGAGAAGATGTTGCCCCAGTATTTGTTTTTGGGCGACGATTTTGCAAGTTGCAACTTGCCTGTTGAGCCGGTTGCAAGGTTGGCGCTCACCACAATGTTGTCGAACAGATTCCACGCATCGTTGTAGGCCAAAGTACCGAAACCGTCTTTGTGGAGTTGGAGGTAGGGGTTGAACATATCGCTCGGTTCGAGGCGGTCGATATACTGCCGTCCGCCCAACGCCTCCGAAACGCTGCGGTCTTCGGGGTCGTCGTTGAAGTCGCCCATAACAACCACTTTGACGGCAGGGTTTACCGAGCGCACCGAGTCGGCAATGGCGCGAATCTGCGTAGCAACACCCTCGCGCAGGTATGACGATTGCGACTCGCCGCCGCGACGCGAAGGCCAGTGCGAAACCACAAAGAAGAAAGGATCGTCCTCGATAGTGCCCCACATAGTCAGAATGTCGCGCGTAAGGAAGTAGTCGGGAGCGCCCGGAATCTTGGCCGTCACCGACTCACTGCCCTCATAACGGAACTGGTCGGGGCGATAGAAAAATGCGCAATCCACACCACGGCGGTCGGGACCGTCGTAGTGGCAGATTTGATAGCCTGCCGGTTGCAGTTTTTCGAGCGAGGCGATATCCTCCAACACGTTGCGGTTTTCTATCTCCGAGACACCCATCACGGTCGGATAGCTCTTATTCTGTTTGGCCACCGAGTAGAAGACACGTTCGAGATTGGCCATCTTTTTCCAATATTTGTTGCTGTTCCACTCCTTGATGCCCGAGGGTATGAACTCGGTGTCGTAGATTGTGGGGTCTTGAATGGTGTCGTAGAGGTTCTCCACGTTATAGAAGAGCACCGTGTAGCGCTTTTGCGCATCGACCGACCCGATACTCGCAAGGAGTACCAGCATTGTCACTATTAAAATCGCTTTTTTCATATCTATGTTTTAGTTTAGTTTTGCGTTAGAGTCCCCAATCCGAAGCCTTAAATGTATTTTTGGGCGCATTCGGCACGTTGGAGAAATAGGTGAAACGAGTCAACTTTTCGAGGTCGGAAATCGAAATCATATCCTTTGCCTGCGGTTGGTGACCCTTCTCCATTGTGTGGCGAATGACAAATGCCACACATTTCAGTTCGTCGGCCGTACAACTGCTCACCGATTTTTTGGTGTTGCCGCTCTTGGTTCGAAGCACTGCATAGTAGAACATCGTGGGACGAGCCACATCGGAGCGTCCGCAATACTCAATTGTAACCGGCTGTGTTGAGGCTCCGTAAGCATCGGTAAAGCGGTCGAAGTAACAGCCCACTACTTCGTAGAGTGTGTCGGCACAGACCAAATTGTCGACAAAGCCTTCGAGATTGTTCCACGCACCGCCGCCTGTGTTGAAGGTCGACGAGAGTTGTGGAGCTATGTTGGTGTAGTAGAAGACTTGGCGGTTGGTTGCAGCCGACGAGGTACGTTCGGCCGAGCCCAACATATGGCCTTTGTTGCAGCCGCCGCCGGTCGATTTGCTCGAATACTGAATATTCGACGGTATTTCGGGGTCGCGCCCGTAGGCATCGGTGCGACCCGACGACCCGACGTACATCGAGTGACGCGGAGCAGCCACCCAAACGGGGCAATGGTATTTGCCGCTGTAACATACCGAGTAGTTGCGAGCCTTACCGTTGCGTTGGGCGTTCTGCTCGCCGCCGGCGCATAGGTGGTGCGCATAGTAGAGTGTGGCATCTTTGTCGTCAACACCGTTGCGGTCGGAGTCCGCCTCCGAGGGCAGTTCGGCCCAAGTCGAACGATAGGTCGTCGCATTTGGATCCGGATCCGGATCCGGATTTGGGTCTGGGCCTGGGTCTGGGTCGGGCGTACCGCTGCCTGCTGCCTGCTTGACGGTTATGGTTATGGGTTCAATATCGGCAGTGGTGGTCGCAACGGTGATTTGTGCCGTTCGAGCCACTTCCGCGTTGGCCGCAAAAGAACAGAGCACGTTTCGATTGCCTGTACCGGCGTTGGCCGAAAAAGTAATCCACTCTGCATTGGCGACGATTGTCCAGTCCAAATCGGTCGTAATGGTAACAAAGCGAGTGCTCTTTTCGGCACCAATCTCTATCAAATCGGTTTCGACTTTGAGCGACGAGCCTCCCTGAGGATTATCGATTGAGGGGTCGCACGCCCACAGCAGCAGCGGCAACAACAGAGTAAACAATTTGGCGTTAAGGGTTTTCATTCGTTTCGGTTTTTCTATAATATAATGGTATTAAAAGTTGGTCACAGTCCCCAATCGGCCGCCGTCCACGAACTCTCGACCGCGTTTTGGGTCTCCTCATCGAGGTTGGCGAAGAAGTCGATACCCGTGCGGCGTTCGAGTTCGTCAATGGTAATCATATCGTCGGCGGTCACGTCACCGCTTTTGGCCCTGTGCTCGACCCACGCCGCCACAGCCGAATAGGTGGGCGTGCCAGTGCGGAGCGACAGACGCAACAGCGCCTTGTAGTAGTAGTTCGGAATAGCCACCTGCTTGCCTGCGTCGGAGCGTGTGGTAGTGTTGTCGATACTCTCGTTGCCGCCGACAGTGTGCAGAACAGCACCCGTAACGACGTAGAGCGTATCGCTGCTCTTTGCCCACGAACGAACCTTCTCTTCGAGCGTTGCCCAGTATTGGGTATTGAGCGAGCCCAACTGCGGGGTCATATTGGTGTTGTAGAATGTCATTCGGTTGTCGTCGGTCGTCTTGTTGCGCGAGGCCGAGGGCAGCATATGGCCACGTTGGTAGCCGTAGTAGGCATTCGAGAGGCTGACCTGAACACCGGAGGGGATATTGGGGTCATAGGTGTTCCAATCGTTGGTGCGATTGCCCGTTGTGATGTAGTAGGAGCAGAGCGGATAGGCTACCCAAAGCGGAATATGGGCCGAGGCATCGTAGTAGAGCGTAAAGCTGCGCTTTGTGCCCGACGATGAGGGGAGCATATTGTACGAGACAAAGGTATCGGCATTGTCGACCTTTCCCGCCGGCAGTTCCAACCACGCAGGGTGCTCATCGGCCACGTCGGTAGTTTGACCGCGCTGAGCAAAAACAAGCTCTAATTTTGCAGAGAGGCCGAAACGTACGCCGACAATCAAACTGCGGGTATGGTCGGTGGTGTTTTTGCCAAAAATCATTCTGATGTTGGCGTTGCCCGAGCCCGACATTTGCGATAACGAGCACCACTCGGTGTCGCCGCCCTCTTCGGTGGGCAACAGTTCCACCTGCCAGCTCTCGGCCGAGGTGACCATCATAAATTGCGATGCTGTGGCAGCAGTCACGGTTGCGCCCGACGAAAAAACCACGGAGTTTTGAATCTTATCGCCTCCCGACGAGGGATTGCAGCCCGAAAACGACAGGGCAGCAACCGACACCAACAGAGCAAAAAGGTATGTAAACAACTGTTTCATAACGTAATTTTGGTCAAAAGCTCCATAGGTTCACGTGTAGCGAATATATGGGGCGTAAAGGTACGAACTTTTATTTGAATAACGTATCCGAATTGCCGAAAAGTGTACCTCCTTGTCCCACCCCGACGGGCTGTGCTTATTCTTAACCCTTTACGCCGCCCGATTTTTAGGCCTCTTTTCGCCTTTTACCAAAACCACGAAAAAGCCGGAGGGTCGGAACTGCTCCCGACCCTCCGGCTTCTATTAATCAAAAAACTTATTCGGCCAAAACCACATCAATACTGTCAATGTATACGGTTCCGCCAACGGGAACAAGCATAAACTCTTTAACCCCTGAGGTAAACGTAAGAGTCAGGCTCTCGGCTTCGGTATTGCCCTTTGTAGTAACAACCGAACCATAATTTGTTTTGAAATCGTCTTCAGTATAGTTATCGTTCTTTTCAGTACGCAAAGTAGTACCCTTTTCAACAGCAAATACCTTACGCGCTGCAACTGTTATCTTGTTAAAGTTTATAGTGATCGATGCCACATTCTTCGCAAAGACAGGCGATTTGAAAGACGACGAACGATTGTTGCGGAACTGCACATACTCCAAAGTCTTTTTGGTGTCGATTATACCACTCCAATCACCCGTAGCGCTCGTAATTGTATATTCGGCATAGGTGTCGGACGTGGCAGTCGATTTTTTCAACGAAGCAACAATCTCTTCATTGGTCAAGCTAATCGAACCTGCGGCAGTTTGTCCTTTTTGGCTTAGGGTCACACTTTTCTCTATATCGCCGAATTTTACAGTCAGTGTTGCAGCAAATGCAGCATTAGTCGTGTTTGCAGCCTTGGGAGTTACGGTCACCGTGCCGGCAGTTTTATCGACCGCAATGGTGAAGTTGGTCTCGCTATCCAAAGCGGCAGTCCACTCGGTCGAAGCAGCACCGGCAGTGGCGGCAGCCACAGTGACGGTTTTGGCGTCGACAGCATCGGCAGCCCACGAGAGCGAAGCCGGGTTAACGGTAAGGGTTGGGGCATTGGTATCCTCAACAACCGAAATGGCCATTACATTAAAATACTTCGATGAACTGCCCGAATAACCTACTGCATAACCGGTAACCTTAACTGTTTTGCCGTTCAAAGCAGCTACTCCAAGGCTCTCGGCCGGATAGGCAATACTGCCCTTAACCGCCGTACCGTCGACAGTTACGTTGTAGTAAGTGCTAGTGCCCGATACCGAAACAGCGAGCGCACCCGACATCTCCACATATTTATATGCTGGTGTGGTGATATATTCATCAATCTTGGCAGCAGTCATAACCTCAACGGTTGGGTGTGAAACGGTCGCTGTCGAAGTTTTTGTAAGAGTTGTACCCTCGCCGAACTGTAACAAGTCATAGCGTGCCGACACAGCGCCATTAACGGTCACAACGTCGCCAACGGCAACCGTCGGAGCAGCGTTCAGATAGACCAGAATGTAGCCCGTAGCGTCCTTCACAAGTACACCTTTGCTGTGAGCTGCCACAACAGTTGCATTTGCAACCTCATAATTGCCTGCCTCGGTGATTTGGGCGATAGTTGAGGTAGAAACCTCGGGAGCAAAACGCTCGCCGGTCATACCTTCAAAATCGGTAAGGTAGGTCAACATAACCTGAATCTTGTCGTTGTAACGACCGGCAATGCCTTTGAGCACGCCCGAACCCTGCGGAACCTTGACAGTTTGGAGCGGTGTTGAATATTTGCCCGAATAGACCACAAAGGTCTCACCGGCAGCATTCTCAAAAGTGATTTCAGTGGTAGCCGATGCTACGGCAAAGTTTTTCTCCAAATCGGCCGAAACAACCTGAACGGCGGGCACGGCAATATATTGCCACTCGTAGTTGCCTGAGAGCAGTTCGGTTACGGTAATGCTTTTGGCAGTGAGTGTTTCGCTGCCAATCTTGGTAATCTTGTCGAGTGCAACATTCGTCAATTCGGCAGCTGCACCATATTGAGTCAAAGTGGTACCCGTTGCGTCTATCTCGACGATATCGCCCGGAGCAAAATCGGGAGCAGCAGCAGCATAGACCAGCATACCGGCCGTTGCATCTTGAATGACGAGGTTTTTGGCCGAACCGAAGTTGTTCAAACTGCCATTATCGTTTGCAATGAAACGAGTGTTGCTGATAACCGTACCTTTGATCCAGGTGTTCTCGGGAATGGTCACGTCGGCAGTGGTATAGAGTGCGCGCAGATCTTTCAGAGTGGTGTAGTCGCGTTGAACGCCGCTCTGTTGAACGACATTGAACGTAATGTTCTTTTCGCCATAAGAAATCGTAAGCGGAGCCGTACGCATTGCTCCGGTGTTGGCGGTGACGTCGATAACCACTTCGGTCACCTTGTCGGCGTTGTTGGCGTTTTCGCACGAGGTCGGGTTGACAGCGAGCCAGTCGGCAGTAAACTCGATTGTCCAGGCACGGTTAGCAGCAATCTTAATGGTTTTTGTAGCCGCATCGGCGCTCAAATCGAGAGTCGTCAATGCCGCTCCTTCGGTGTCGGTGATGGCGAACGCCGGCACGGTGTAGACCGGTTCGTCGGGACCGCAGCTTGAAAGCAAAGCAACAAGCGCCACCGAAACAATAGATAGGTACTTTTTGATTTTCATAACTTTTTAGATTAAATATTGTTAGTATGTTTGTTACGCTCGGTTTTCCCTAACCGACGAAGCAGCCTTTGCATTTGGTCAGGGGTGACAAATATACGAACTTTTTATCAAATAACGAGTAGCCACCGAGAAAAGTATTAGTGTTTTGACCCAAAGTGCTCCGCAAGCAGACTAATCCGGTCATTCTGAAACAGAAAAAAAAGCTCTCGGGCTTTCTATTTCGAAAGGTGTGTTGTATCTTTGCAGTGATGTCGCTCCAAAAAACATACCGAATAATCCCGCCCGAACGCCGGCGCCGATTTCCTGTGGTGGTACTCTCGTCGCTTCTGTCGGCGGTGATCGACCTTGTGGGAATTGCCGCGCTTGTTTCGGTATTGCTGTTGGTGCTCGACGACAACGCCGTGCAAACCAACCCCTTATTTGCAGCCATATACAGTTTTTTCGGGTTTGCCGACAACAACTCTTTCGTCATTGCAATTTGCCTCTCTGCGGCAGTGTTGATTGCCCTGAAAAGCCTCTTGGGTATAGCCCTCGCCCAATACCGCAACCGTTATATGTTGGGCCTCTACGCCGACCTCTCGACCCGAATGTACTACAACTGCCTGAGCCGCGGACTGCTATTCATTCGTCAGAACCACACCTCGAAACTCATCAACAACGTCAACTCGGTCTGCAACCGATTTGCCGTCAGTGTCGTTTCGCCCCTGCTGACCATTCTGACCGAGCTGACCGTGCTTTTGTTGCTGACCGTGTTGTTGCTCTTCTACAATCCTCTTGTGGTGGTGTTGGCGGCGGCGGTCTTCATTCCCGTAACGCTGCTCTACTCGCTTCTTATTCGCCGCCGTATGGCCGAGAACGGCGCCGCCGAAAACCGACTGCAAGTTGGTCAAAACAAAACTATGTACGAGGCTCTGCGAGGTTATGCCGACATTGAGTTGGCAAACGCAAAACCCTATGTCACACGCCGTTTCAAAGAGGGTGTCGAGGCCTTGCGACGCTGTTCGGTGCGTTCGTGGCGTATCCGCACCGTGGCAGGTTATCTGGTCGAATTTGCGCTTGTGGCAGGCATCGTGGCGGTGATTATTATCAGCGTTGTCTTGGGCCGCGATATGGTTTCACTCAAAGTATTCCTCGGGGTCTTTGCCGTGGCTGCCTACCGCATTGTTCCCTCGGTGAGCCGCATAACAGGCTCTATCGCCGAACTAAGGCGCAACAATTATGTGGTCGACATCATCGACGAGAACCTGCGCTCGACCACCCAAAAAGAGAGTGCCGACTCGCGCCGGCTTCCATTCGAACACGAAATAGCCCTTCACGACCTTTCGTTCGGCTATCACGATAAGACCAAGATTTTCGACCACCTGTCGCTCAGTATCCGCAAAGGCGAGAAAGTCGGCATCGCGGGCGCTTCGGGTGTCGGCAAGACTACTCTGTTCAACATCATAGCCGCACTCTTCTCTCCGCAAGGGGGCAAATTGACTGTCGACGGCACAGAGATTGACAATTCGAACAAGCGCCTTTGGCAAAACAATATAGCCTATGTTTCGCAAGACCTGTTTTTGCCCGACGACACCATTGCCAGCAACATTGCTTTCGGCATTGAGGCGGCCGACATCGACCTCGAACGGCTCAACCGAGCCGTCGACAGCGCACAGCTGCGCCCTCTGATCGATGAGCTGCCAAACGGGCTCGAAACAGTCACGGGCGAGCAGGGTTGCCGTCTTTCGGGCGGTCAGCGTCAACGCATCGCAATAGCGCGAGCACTCTACAAACAGGCCTCCGTGCTGATGTTCGACGAGGCCACCTCGTCGCTCGACGCAGCCACCGAGCACGAAATAGTCGAATCGATCGAATCGCTCTCGGCAGCCGACCGACAACTCACCATACTCTTCATCTCGCACAACGACACGACGCTGTCGTTCTGCGACCGAATCATCAGGCTATGACCGAAAAGATTATACCCAACGACCTCTTTTTCGGCTCGGTCGAAGAGCTGCTTTCGGAGGGCAAAACTGTCGAAATAAGAGTCAAGGGATACAGTATGCGGCCTTTTCTGCGCAACGAGCGCGACACCGTCAGGCTCTGCCCCACCGCCGACAAAGAGTTGCAGAGGGGTATGGTCGTTCTCTTCCGCAACCACTCGCACCACACGCTCCACCGCCTGCACAAAATTGACGGCGAGCGATTTACATTCAAGGGCGACGGCAACTACCGCCAGAGCGAAACTGTCGGCCGCGAAGATATTGTGGCAGTGGTCGATAGAGTTGTTCGCGGCACAAGAACATTCGAATACGGCTCGGCCGAATGGCGCGTGCGCAGTTTTTACTCACTAACGATAAAAGCTCTGCGCACCGCTGCAATAGACATTAAACACAAACTCAAAATATGAGACTCAAAACAGGTTACAAAATCCGCAATGTAGCAGGCGAAAACGTCATCGTACGCATTGGCGAGGCAGGTGTCAAACTCACGCAGATCATCTCGCTCAACGACACCTCAACGTGGTTGTGGGAACATTTGCAGGGCATCGAATTCGATGCCGCCAAGGTTGCCGACCTGCTCTGCGGGGAGTATGAGGTCGAGCGCGCAACGGCCGAAACAGATGCCGCACGTTGGTTGGTTCAACTCTCCGAGGCCAAACTGGTCGAGGAGTAGCCCGCATTGCTATGGTAAAACTCTCCGTCGCCGACAACCTGTTCGGCTACTATATGCGCGAAGGGTGTCGTCCGGCTCCCGTACCAAGGAACTATGCACCATTTGTAACTGCCGACACCGGTGAACCGATCTTCACGGTAGCGCTTGATGCCGAAATCGCTCCGCGCAACGACCGCCCAATGGTCGAGACCCCTTACGACCTGCAAGAGGCAACCTGTTTGATGCAGATCTACCCCGACGAGTACCGCCTGCATATCGTTTCGCCTACGGGCGAATGTAATCTGCGCTGCCCGTTCGGCGAGGGCACGTTGGAGTTTGAGAGCGATATTTTGTTGCACGGACAACGTTTGGGACGCAACATTTTCGACCACCAGATGGTCTTCGCCTACTCGTTCGGTACGCTGCTGCGCTCCAAAACGTTGCTCATTCACTCGTCGACAGTGATGAACGGTGGCCGCGGCGTGATGTTTTTGGGCGAAAGTGGCACCGGCAAGTCGACACATACCAAACTATGGCTCGACAATATTGAGGGTTCGGAACTGCTTAACGACGACGGCCCGATTCTGCGCGTTACCGACAGCGGTGTGTTGGTCTATGGTTCGCCTTGGAGCGGCAAGACTCCCTGCTACAAACCTGTGGGCGTGCCTTTGGCCGCAATGGTTCGTCTGCGTCAGGCACCCGAGAACCGAATTGTCAAACTTGGCGCCGTGTCGGGTTTTGGGGCACTGCTGCCCTCGACGCTCCCAACTATGCAAAAAGAGGAGAGGACGTTAGACAGAATCTGCAACGTCCTCTCGGAAATACTAACCACAACACCAATATTTATGATGGATTGCCTGCCTAACGGCGCGGCAGCCCACCTATCCTACGAAACAATTTTTGCGTTGCGCGGATAGAGGTAGCGACGTATGCTGCGCTTGGGGGTCTTCTCGAATTCCATCGCGCAGAGTTTAATGTTTGCCACCTTTTCGTAGGGTGCAACCAACTCGTTGAGAGCTTTAAGGTTGCGCTCCATTACCTCTTTAATTCGGGCGATACTCCAACCGCTCGATTGTGCTTTATCGTAGTCGGGCACTACCAATGCCACCAGACGGCCCTCCTCCTCAACAACAAGAGACTCCGTAACGGCCTCCAAAGTGTTGAGTTTGGCCTCTATCTCTTCGGGGTAGATGTTTTGTCCATTGCCAAGCAGAATCATACTCTTGCAACGTCCGCGGATATAGGTCGTAGAGTCGGCGTCGATTGTCCCTATATCGCCCGTGTGGAACCAGCCCTCTGAGTCGATTGCGGCTGCCGTAGCCTCGGGATTCTTGTAGTAGCCGGCCATAACATTCTCGCCGCGCACGCAGATTTCGCCTGCAATCTTGTATGGGTCGCTCGAATCTATCTTCATCTCCATACCCGGAAGCAGCGAGCCGCAGGAGTGCGATTTGTAGACCGTATTATGGGCATAGCAGATCAGCGGTGCGCACTCGGTCATACCGTAGCCGACCGTGAACGGGAAATGAATCTTCTTCAAGAAATCCTCCACATCGGAGCTGAGCGGAGCGCCACCCATATTGACCTCCGAAATGCAGCCTCCGAAAGCGTCCATCAGTTGCTGACGTATCTTTTTGTAGATCACATTTTTCAAAACAGGCATCTTAATGAGTGTTTTGAGCGGATTCTTCTCCAATTTGGGGAACACCTGCTTGCGGACAATCTTCTCCATTACAAGAGGAACGGTGCAGATCAGATGGGGTTTAACCTCCTTCATCGCCTCGATCAGAATTTTCGGGGTCGGCGTTTTGCCCAGCAGGGTAACGTGCGAACCGGTCGAAATCGGGGTCAGCATATCGAAAGCGCAACCGTAGGCGTGAGCCAGCGGCAGCAGACCCAACACGCGCGAACCTTTGAAGTGGAAATGGTGGTCGAGAGCAAACAGCACATTGGCAGTCAGGTTGTTGACCGTCAGCATAACTCCTTTGCTAAAACCGGTCGTACCCGATGTGTAGCTGATGATGCAGACCTTGTCGTTGGTAACTTCGGGATAGGCAATATCGTCGGTGGTGAACCCTTTCGGATAGCGCTCGTTGAAGAGCGTTTCGAAATTGGCAATCAACGATGATACGGAGCCCTCTTTACGCTCCCACAGACATTTTTTGTCGCTATACTCAACCACGGCCTCAACCTGTTCGAGAGCTTCAACATCGAGAGTCTCCCAAATGTTTTCGCTCAAAAACAGCAGGCGCGAATCGGAGTGATTCACAATATTAATAATGTCTTTGGGGTTGAAGTCTTGAAGAATCGGAACAATGACTGCTCCGTAGGTAATGGTCGAGATGTAGGTAATAACCCAGTTAGGGGTATTGCGTCCAACGAGCGCGATTTTGTCGCCCTGCTTGATGCCGTATTTTGCAAAAAGGATATGGTAACTGGCAACCTTTTGGGCGAGTTCGAAATATGAAATGGTCTCTTTTTTGAAATAGTCTGTAATTGCAGGGAGCGAAGCGTTCTGTTTGAACGATGCCTCATACATTCTAATCAGATTATCCTTAATCATATAATTTATGTATTTGCTGTTTTACACAAAAACGCACGAAAGTAGCGCCAAAGGTTTGTTTGTGGCAACGAGCAGTCGAAATTGCTACGATACCCAATACATCAACAAACTTTCAGGCAGCCCTAAAATAGGCTGCCTGAAAGGAAATAACATTATAAATATTCGCACCGTTTAGGCCGTAAATCTACGACGGTCAAACGCAATCAATCTGCCAATAAAGTTACTGTTTTGTGGCGAATTTATGGGGCATAATCATATTTTCGGGCTTCATTATTTCATCGAGTTCCTTCTGGCTCATCAGACCGCGCTCGAGCACCAAATCGTAGATACCCTTGCCCGTCGAGAGTGCCTCTTTTGCCAGCGAGGTCGAGGTTTCGTAACCCAAATAGGGGTTCAAAGCGGTCACCAAACCGATACTGCCATAGACCATACGGCGGCAGACATCTTCATTGGCCGTAATTCCCTCTATGCAACGGGTACGCAAAGTATAGATTGCATTGATCAGCATATCGACATTCTCGAAGAGCGAATAGACAATTATCGGCTCCATTACATTCAGTTCCAACTGTCCGGCTTCGGAGGCGAAAGTGACGGTCAAGTCGTTGCCTATCACGCGAAACGCCACTTGGTTGACCACCTCGGGAATCACGGGGTTGACCTTGCCGGGCATAATCGACGAACCGGGCTGCATCGGTGGGAGGTTAATCTCGTGAAGTCCGCAACGAGGGCCACTCGAAAGCAATCGGAGGTCGTTGCAAATCTTCGAGAGCTTTGCGGCCAGACGTTTCATAGCCGACGAGTTCATAATAAACGCGCCCGTGTCGTTGGTAGCCTCAATCATATTCGAGGCGATAACCATAGGCAGTCCCGTCACCTTGCGCAGATGTTCGACACAAAGCGAAGGGTACTCGGGGTCGGAGTTGATGCCTGTTCCGATTGCAGTTGCTCCCATATTTTGTTCGTAGAGCAGGTGCATATTTTGTTCCAGTCGTTCGACCTCTTCGGCCAGAGTGGCGGCATAGGCGGCAAACTCCTGTCCGAGGGTCATTGGGACAGCATCTTGCAACTGGGTGCGGCCCATTTTTATAACGTTTTGGAACTCCACGCCCTTGTTGGAAAAGGCCGTAATCAATCTCTTCAACTCCTCTACGAGCTTCTGAATCGAACGTATGGTGGCTATGCGCACCGAGGTCGGGTAGGCATCGTTGGTCGACTGCGAGAGGTTGACGTGGTTGTTTGGGTGGCAAAAACCATACTCGCCGCGCGAGTGTCCGAGTATTTCGAGCGCGCGGTTTGCAATCACCTCGTTGGCGTTCATATTGGTCGAGGTACCTGCTCCGCCCTGAATCATATCGACCACAAAGTGGGAGTCCAACTTGCCTGCCTCAACATCGTGGCAGGCCTCAACGATAGCGGCCGACACCTCGTCGCTCAACATTCCGAGGTCGTGGTTGGCCAATGCAGCAGCCTCTTTGACTTCGGCAAGTGCACGAATGAACTCCGGAAACATTGAGAGGTTGGTGCGCGAGATGTGAAAGTTCTCGACCGCACGCATAGTCTGAATGCCGAAATAGAACTCAACGGGAATCTCTTTCTCTCCCAAAAGGTCGTGTTCGCGACGGGTCTTGCCCGACAGCTCCTGTTTTGTAATATCCATAATTATTTAGGTTTTATCGGCGGACATTGAGTTGAAGTCCGCACAAAAGGTTAATTTAATAATTTCTATTTTGGTGCTTTGCGGTAGATGAAGGCGGCAACGATAGCAAATACAACGTTTGGCAACCAGACCATAAAGACGGAGAGTGCACCGATGCTGTTTTTGGCCACCTCCTCAAAGACACGTCCGAGCATAATATAGGTAAAACACAATACCACGCCGACACCAATGTTCATACCCGTGCCGCGGCGTTGTTTGCGCGACGAGAGCGAAACGCCTATCAGCGTGAGAATCAAGACCGAGACAGGATAGGAAAAACGTTTTTGGCGTTCAACCTCAAAGAGCGATATTCGGTCGGAGCCTTTTAGCTTCTGAGCCACAATAAATTCGTTCAGTTGACCAATGCGCATTGTGGTTATCAGGTTCTCGACTTTGCCAAGCTCCTGTTCCGAGAGGTTTATGAGTGTGTCGAGCGGTTCGTCGTGGCGTTCAAAGAGGTCGTTAAGGCCTTCATATTGGTGGGTCACGTATCGTTGGGCGGTCCAATGACCGTTGTCGACATTGTATTTAACGTCGGCAACCTCTAACGACGAAACGATAGTGGTGCCTTCGTAGTGCTCCAATACCATAAAGGTAGCCGACTTGGAGTTTCCGTTGTAGCCACGGATATAGGCATACTTACCGGGCTCTATCTGTCGGAATATGTTGGTATCGTAGCGGGCGCGACGTCCTTTTTTAAGGTATTGGCTCTCAAACTGGACCCTCTTTTCGTTCGCACTCGGAATAATTTCAAGGTTTAGTGTCAGCGAGAAGAGCATAATGACCGTAGCCGAAATGAAGTAAGGCCAAAGCATACGGTTGAAGCTGACGCCACTCGACTGAATGGCAGTTATTTCGGTACGGCCTGCCATCTTCGAGGTGAAGAAAATCACCGCAATAAAGGTGAACAACCCGCTGAACATATTGATGAACGAGGGGACGAAATTGACGTAGTAGTTAAATATGATCTTCTTCAACGGGGCCTTCATCTCGATAAAATCGTCGATTTTTTCGACGGCATCGAATGTGACCAGAATGACGATGAAGAGCATTATGGCAAAGAAGAATGTCCCCAAGAACTGCCGCGTGATATAGCGGTCTATAATCTTGAATCCCGGAAATTTAAGTTTCATCTTTGCTCCTATTTTGAATACTCTTTGTTGTGTCAAACAGTTGTTGTCGAATTATTCGGGACTCAATGATTAGAGCCTTTGCGAAAGACGTACCACCATCTGCTCTTTCCACTGGGTGAAGTCGCCTGCAAAGATATGATTTCTTGCCCGAGAAACCAAATCGAGATAGAAAGCCACATTGTGGAGCGATGCTATCTGTGCGGCGAGCATCTCGCCCGCGATATTGAGGTGTCTGAGATAGGCTTTCGAATAGAGGGTGTCGACAAACGACGTGCCTTCGGGGTCGATGGGCGAGAAATCCGTACGCCACTTCTCGTTTCTGATGTTAATCACTCCGTTCATCGTGAAGAGCATACCGTTGCGGCCGTTGCGCGTGGGCATCACGCAGTCGAACATATCGACTCCGCGAGCAATGCCTTCGAGAATATTTATCGGCGTTCCCACGCCCATCAGATACCGCGGTCGGTCGGTGGGCAGAATGTCGTTCACAATCTCTATCATCGAGTACATCACCTCGGCAGGTTCGCCCACAGCCAATCCGCCGATTGCATAGCCGTCGGCACCGAACTGTTGCACAAATTCGGCCGAACGCGCCCTCAGGTCGGGATAGGTGCAACCCTGCACAATCGGGAAGAGCGATTGGCTGTGTCCGTACTTGGGCTGTGTGCGTGCATACTGTTCGAAGCAGCGGCCGAGCCAACGGTGGGTCAATTCGAGCGATTTGGCCGCATAGTCGCGCTCGGCACGTCCGTCGGGACACTCGTCAAAGGCCATCATAATGTCGGCCCCAATGGTGCGCTCGGTATCGATTACGCTTTCGGGGGTAAAGAGGTGGCGTGAGCCGTCGATATGCGAACTGAAACGGCACCCCTCGTCGGAGAGTTTGCGCCGCTCGGCCAACGAGAAGACCTGAAATCCGCCGCTGTCCGTGAGCATCGGGCGGTCCCAGGTGCTGAAACGGTGTACGCCGCCGGCCTGCTCGATGACCTCCATTCCCGGTCGCAGGTAGAGGTGATATGTATTGGCCAAAATAATCTGTGCGCGGGCATCTTCCTTCAAGTCGCGATGAAAAATACCCTTAACGCTCGCAGCGGTACCCACCGGCATAAATATGGGGGTGAGAATCTCGCCGTGATCGGTCGTCATTCTGCCTGCGCGCGCTCGCGACGAGGCATCGGTATGTTCTAATGTGAATTTCATATAGTATGGTGCAAAGTTACGGAAATTCCGAAAAAAACGTTACTTTTGTACTCTCTTTTAATGGGTTTATGGAAAATTCCGGGTGGCTGCAAGGCTTTTTGGTGACCAACTACGAGTGGTTGAGCGCAGTGTTGTGGATAGCCACGATGCTGCTGTTTGTCATTCAACTCTACTTCTACATCTTTCGTTACGGCCGTATTGCCTCATTCCGTAACCGCAACGTCCGGAGTGATGCGCCTCCCGTAGCCGTTTCGGTCATAGTGCCGGTTTTTCAGGCCGATTTTCACTTTTTGAGCGATACGCTACCCGAGATTTTTGCCCAGACCCACCCCACATTCGAGGTTGTGGTTGTCAATGTTTCGACTGACGAGGATTTTGCCGAACAGCTCAAACTCATCAAGATAACCCACCCCGACCGCTTCAACTTCACCCGTTTGAAAGTCGATCCCCTCTACCCCATCACCACCAAAATGGCGCTCAACGTCGGCATCAAGGCGGCTCGCTACGAGCACCTTATCTTCACCCGCTCCGATTGCCGTCCGCGCACCAATCAATGGCTTGAAATCATTTCGCGCGGGTTTTCGGGCAGCGAGGTCGTTTTGGGTTACACAACTGTTTCCGAGTCGCACTCGTTGGCCAATCGACTGATACGTTGCTCGGTAATGGCAACCTCGGCTCGCTGGCTGAGCGAGGCAATGTCGGGCCACCCCTATCGCGGAACTCACTGCAATATGGGATTTACAAAACGCATCTACTTCGAAACCAGAGGTTTCAACTACCTCAATATGGATATGGGCGACGACGACCTTTTTATCGCCAAGATTGCCCGCAAAGAGAATACTGCCGTGATTGTCAACGGCTCCGCCACTGTCGAGCAGACCGCTTGGGGTGGTTTTGAGTGGTGGAACGGCTATCGACGCAAGAGTGGTTTCACGCATCTGTTCTATCCTCGCCGCATCAAGTTTTTGGTCGGCTCGGAGCTGTGGTCGCGTGCACTGCTGATGCTGCTAACGGTTGCAGCGCTCATATTCACCCCACTCTACGGCAAGATTTTGGCCGGCAGCCTGCTGCTGTTGCGGTTAATGGTTGTAATGATCGAGATGCGACGCATTTGTCGACGCACCTTCGAGCACGGTCTGCTCCTCACCTACCCTCTTTACGATCTTTTCTCACCCTGTTACGAACTCTTTTTGGCAATAGTCCGCCGTCTAACACCACGCTACAAATGGAAATAGAACGATACATAGTCCTCGCCGATGCCCAGTTGGTCGAATTGTCGCTTGGCGGCGACTCAATTGCCTTCGAAACACTGTTCAACCGCTACCAAAGCGGCATTCGCAACCTTTGCATACAACGCACTGGCAACGACGACGATGCCGACGATCTGATGCAGGAGACCTTTGTAAAAGTCTTTATGAACCTCGACCGCTACGACCCGAAATACACCTTCGGACAGTGGATCTACACCATAGCCCGCAACACCTTTATCGACTACGTGAGGCGGCGCCGCGACGACCTGTCGATTGACTTTCAGCCCGCCTCGTCGCCCTCAATCACACCTGTGGCAACCGACGAGACCCCCGAAGAGAGCATCATCAACGCTCAACACCGAATGCAGATTGAACAGTTTTTGTCGCAGATGCCCGACAACTACCGCCGTCTGGTCGAGTTGCGATTCTTCAAAGAGTACTCCTACGAAGAGATTGCCGACGAGTTGAACCTGCCGTTAGGTACGGTCAAAACCCAAATCCACCGTGCACGCGAAAAACTGTGCAAATTCATCACGGACAACGACATAATTTCATAATTTCGATATGAAAGATTCAAACATAAAACCAAAATCGCCCCATCAACCCGACAAAACCGAGCCACTGCGACGCATCGTGGTTCGCAACATAATTTTGGCAGTCAGCCTGCTGATTATCGGCGTAGTTACGGTCGAAATAGGGCTTAACATCTTCACTCGTCACGGCGTAAACAAAGATGTGCCAAACTTTATCGGCGCGTCGCTCGGCGATGCCCAACACGCGGCACGGCGCAAACACCTCGAAATCATAGTCAACGACTCGCTTTACGTGCCTATGTATGCAGGCGGCGTAGTGCTCGAACAACGTCCCTCGGCCGGACGCAAAAAAGTAAAATCGGGGCGCAAGATCTACGTCACGGTCAATGCAATGGAGCAACGCCGCGAAGTGGTTCCCTATGTTGCCGGATTCTCGCTCCGACAGGCTCGCAGCAACCTCGACAAAGCCGGTTTCGAAATCGAACGCATCGAATATGTGGGCGATATGGCTCAAAACTACGTCATCGAACAGCGTTACAACGGTCAGGCAATTGGCGAGGGCGACCGCATATCGGCACCTGTTGGTAGCGGCGTAACCCTAATCGTTGGGCGTGCAGGCGTCTACTCCGAGACTGTGCCCAACCTCATTGGAATGACCTTGCGTCAGGCCAAAAGCGCCATTTGGGACAAAGGCTTCAACATCGGCAACATCGAATTCAAAGGCATCGACAACCTTGGGGAACAGAATGCCGCAAGAGTTGTCGGACAGTCGCCTCTATCCGATCAAACCTTCACGCTGGGAGGCAACATTTCGTTTACAATGGAGGTATCCGACAAATAGAATGCATTGTGGCAGAAGAGTTTGAAATAGACAAGGAGTTCGACGACCCAACGGCAAACGTTATCGACGACGAGGTAGACGAAGGCGACGAGGGCGAGAGGCTTTACGAGCACTTTGGCCTAACGGTCGACCGTGGGCAGACGCCAATGCGTATCGACCGCTATCTGACAACCCACTTGGAGAGTTGCTCACGCAGCCGCATTCAGGCGGCAGCCGATGCAGGCAACATTCTGGTCGACGGCAGAGCCGTGAAATCGAGTTACAAAGTCAAACCCACGGAACGCATCTCGGTGGTTATGCCCTATCCCAAAAAGGACACCACCATAAAACCGCAAGACATTCCAATAGAGATAGTCTACGAAGACAACGACATTATCATTGTCAACAAAGCAGCCGGAATGGTAGTCCACCCGGGACACGGCAACTGGGACGGCACACTGGTCAACGCCTTGGCTTGGCACCTGAAAGATGTGCCGCTTTTTGGCGAGGGCGACGTGCGCGCAGGACTGGTTCACCGCATCGACAAGAACACTTCGGGGTTGCTCGTCATCGCCAAAAACGAATTTGCCCACGCTTTTCTGGCGCATCAGTTCTTCGAGCACACCATAACGCGCCGCTATACGGCTCTGGTTTGGGGCAACCTGCCTGACGACGAGGGAACTATTGCAGCCAACGTTGGACGCGACAAACACGACCGTATGCGAATGGCAGCCTACCCCCTGGACGGCGAAGACGGCAAACACGCAATAACACATTACACTGTATTGAAGCGTTTCGGCTACACCACCCTTGTCGAGTGCCGCCTTGAAACGGGGCGAACCCACCAAATTCGCGTCCATATGCAGTCGATCGGCCACCCGCTTTTCGGCGACGACACCTACGGCGGTGACCGCATTCTGAAAGGCAACACCTCGGGCAAATACCGACAGTTTATCGAAAACTGTTTTGCCGTTATGCCTCGCCACGCGCTTCACGCACGTACCTTGGGCTTCATTCACCCAACCACCCGTCAATATATCTCCTTCGACTCCGAACTGCCGGCCGATTTCAAAGCCGTTTTGTCGAAGTGGGAATCGCTCGAATCGGTCGGGCACGAATAGTGCTACATAAAAATAAGGGACATTTAAGACATCTTAATAGCCCGAAAATGTACCTTATTTTTGCAATAAAAACACATACAAAGCTGCTGAAACACACGCATAACAGCTAAAACGTACCTTATTTTATGAACGAGCAAACATTATTCATCATCAAACCCAATGCCGTGGCTGCCGGCGCCACCGATGCCATATTGAAGCAGATAAACAATGACGGCTTTGTGGTGGCTAAAACCAAAACGTTGCGAATGACGCGACAACTTGCCGAAGAGTTCTACGCAGAGCATCGCGGCAAGCCGTTTTACGAACAACTTATAGAGTTTATGACCTCGGGCGATGTGGTGGTTGGAGTGGCAGAACGTAACGATGCCATAAAAGAGATGCGCCGTTTGGTCGGCGCAACCGACCCTGCCGAAGCAGCCGAAGGAACCGTCAGAAAACTTTATGGCATCGATCGAACCAAAAACGCAATCCACGCTTCCGATTCGCCGCAGAGCGCAGAGCGCGAGCAATCGATTCTATTCGGGCGATAAGGAAAAGGTCAGGCCAACATTATCCCCAAAAACAAAAAGTCCAAAGGGGCCAAAATGAGAGAAGGAATATGCTTATCCACAAATATTCCGCTCTATCACTTTGGCCCCTTTGGACTTTATAGACCCTTTGGCCCTTATAATCCACCTTTATTGAGGGTGGCTGATAATAAGTAAAAAGGGGCAACGATTGCGCCGTCAGGCTATTCGCCGCAGCTGCACTCAATCGAATCGCACTGCTCTTCGGGGCACTCAAATTCGAGCGTCGAATGGGTTATGCCCTCGTCGCGAAGCAGTTGGCGAACCTCCGATTTAATTTCGGCCATACGCCCAAAATCGTTTACCACAACGTGGGCCGTTATGGCATTCTCGTCGGTGCTCACCGCCCAAATATGCACGTGGTGAATATCTTTAACTCCCGGCACCTGGTCGACAATTTTGGCCACCAAACGCCCCTTACGAATACCAACAGGCACACCGTCCAACGAGAGTTTAAGACTGTCGAACAGTAGTTGAAAAGTCGAAACCAGTATCACTACGGCCACAACCAAACCGATGATGGGGTCGATAAACGTCCAGCCAGTGGCGCCTATTATTAGACCTGACACAACTACCCCCAACGAGACAAGCGCATCGGCCACCATATGGAGGTAGGCGCTCTTCACATTCAGGTCCTTACTGCGGCGAGTGCGCTGAATAATCAATGCAGTAAAAGCGTTAACTGCAATGCCTATTGCAGCCACCCACGCGATAGTGTTACCCTCAACCTCAACCGGATTAAGCAGTTTATCGATACTCTCGGCCACGATTAGTCCAACGGCCACCAACAGAATCACGCCATTGAGCAACGACGCCATAATGGTTGCCCGCTTGTAACCGTAGGTGTACTCGGCCGTGGGTGCAATACGCGCCAAACGAAAGGCCAGCAGCGAGATGAGCAGGCAAAGTACGTCGCCCAAATTGTGCCCTGCGTCCGAAATCAACGCCATAGAGTCGATGCGCAGACCATAGAAAAATTCGATCAAAAGGTAGAGCGTATTGAGCACTATACCCCATATGAGCGCACGTTTAACCCTCGGCCAAGAAGAAGAGGTGTGACCAAGACCGTCACTATGGTGGTGATGGTGGTGTACGTGAACCTCGTCTGTGCGTAAATTATTATCGGTTTCTACCATACTGATAGAGCATTAGAACTCTACAACAGGAGCTACGTCGGCACCCGCTTTGGCATCGAAATAAGGTTTGGCATCGAAGCCGAACCAGTTGGCAATCAAACTATTTGGAAAGCGACGGATAGCCACATTGTAAGCACGCGACTCCTCATTGAAATCTTTGCGGGCAACGGTAATGCGGTTCTCCGTTCCCTCCAACTGTGCCTGCAACTCCAAGAAGTTCTGATTGGCTTTCAGGTCGGGATAAGCCTCACGAATAGCCATAAGTTTACCCAAAGCCGAGGTCACATCGCCTTGTGCAGCCTGAAACTGAGCGAGTGCTTCGGGAGTCAGGTTTTTGGGGTCAATAGTGAGCTGAGTGGCTTTGGCACGTGCTTCGGTCACCTCGGTGAGGGTTTGCGACTCGTGGGCTGCATAACCCTTGACGGTCGAAACAAGGTTGGGAATCAGGTCGCTGCGGCGCTGATACTGATTCTCGACTTGGCTCCAAGCCTTCTCGACAGCTTCTGAACGGGTTACAAGCGAGTTGTAGGCCGAAACGCCCCATAATGCTATCAAGGCTACAATAGCCAAGATAATGATAAGAGATTTGTTCTTTTTCATAGCAAATTATATTTATTATGTTGTTCTACAATGTTTTATAGCATATCGAAGGAGTGTCGTTCAGAAACGCCCACCGGCACCGCCGCCACCGCTGTGACCTCCGCCCCAGCCTCCGCCACCGAAGCCGCCACCGCCGAAGCCTCCGCCAAATACTCCGCGTCCCAGTCCGCCGCCTATAATCGGGCCACCAATGCCACCGCCGCCTTTATCGACATTTTCGTTGCGCCAAACAGTGTGACCGCATCGAGGGCAGACGTAGGCAACTTTGTAGACCTTGCGCAGGGCATCGTTGGCAATGAGCATTCGCTCGCCGGTGCGGCGCAGAGTGGCCTTTTTGCACTTGGGGCAGCGATTGTAACGTCGTATGGCAAAAGCCATCAGCACAATAAAGAGCAACATTGCTCCAAACATAATCAGCAACGCCGGCCCGGGAACCTCCTCGTCGTCAGATGCCAAATTATCGGGCAATTCGCGTCCCGAGAGCACCGACACAACAGCACCCATTCCTTCGGTCATTCCGCTGTCGAAATCGCGTTTGCGAAACGACGGCAGCATTATGTTGTTGATTATTCGTTTGCAAATTGCGTCGGGCAGATCGCCCTCGATTCCGTAGCCCGTTTCTATTTCGATAGCGCCCTGATCGAGCACCAAAAGCACCATAAGGCCATTGTCGGCACCCTTTTCGCCCAGCCCCCAATTGTTCAACAGGTCGTGGGCAAATTCGCGCGGATCGCTGTCGCCAATCGACTCCACGGCAACCACTGCCACCTGCGCAATGTGCTGTTGTTTAAGACGGTATAGCATTGTGTCGAGCTCTCTGACGGTTGTCGACGAGAGTATGTTGTCGGGGTTGCTGACAAAGCGGTCGGCCGACCCAATCTGGACATTGGGTACCGAACGGAGCGTGTAACTCTTACCGTAGACCGACGCCGAAAACGACAATAAGGCCAATACTATGATAAATGAAAATCTTTTCATCTGAAAATTAAGTTGAGCATTCATTCGACAAATGTACGCTTTTTTCATATATTTGCAGATAATCTCACGCCTAATTATTTTAATAATCGCATAAATAGAGTCTGTTATGAAATTGAAGATTCGTCTGATCATTATGAATTTCTTCCAGTATGCCGTTTGGGGTGCTTACCTCACGAGTATGGGAAGTTTTTTGGTTAACGCCGGATTGTCACACAATATCGGCATTTTTTACGCAATGCAGGGCATTGTTTCGCTCTTTATGCCTGCTTTGGTGGGCATTGTAGCCGACCGCTGGATACCGGCACAAAAGATGCTGAGCCTTTGTCAGGGATTGGCAGGAGCATTTATGCTGGCAACAGGCTGGTATGGTCTGACCGTAGGCGGCTCGATCGAATTCGGTACACTCTTTACGCTCTACACGCTCAGCGTGGCATTCTATATGCCGACCATTGCCCTCTCAAACTCGGTTGCATACTCGGCGCTCGAAAAAGGAGGCTTGGATACGGTCAAGGATTTTCCGCCAATCCGCGTCTTCGGCACGGTCGGATTCATTTGCGCAATGTTGCTCACCGACGCACTCGGATTTCAAACAAATGCCTCGCAGTTCGTCTTCTCGGGCTTGCTTGGATTGGTGCTTGCTCTCTACGCACTGACATTGCCCAAGTGCGACATCGCCCCCAAAGGCGAGCACAAATCGCTCTCCGAGGCTCTCGGGCTTAACGCATTTGCTCTGTTCAAACAGAAAAAAATGGCCATTTTCTTCATCTTCTCGATGTTGCTTGGCGTCTCGCTGCAAATCACCAACGGCTTTGCAAACCCGTTCATAACCAGCTTCAAAGCCATTCCCGAATTTGCCAACACTTTTGGCGCCAACCACGCCAATGCCCTCATCTCGCTCTCACAGATCTCCGAAACACTCTGCATACTGCTGATTCCTATTTGCCTGCGCAAACTCGGCATCAAGCGCGTAATGCTCATCGCAATGTTGGCGTGGGTATTCCGCTTCGGATTCTTTGGTGCGGGCAACCCGGGCGGCGGACTCTGGATGTTCATTCTTTCAATGATTGTCTACGGTGTGGCGTTCGACTTCTTCAACATATCGGGTTCGCTCTATGTCAATCAGGAGACCTCGCCCGAGATGCGTTCCAGCGCGCAGGGACTCTTTATGATGATGACCAACGGATTTGGTGCCACAATCGGAACCCTCGGAGCACAGGCCGTTGTCAACCACTTCGTCTACTCCCAAACAGAGGTCGCCGCACAGAGTGCCGGTTGGAGTACGGCTTGGTATATTTTTGCAGCCTACGCACTTGTAGTCACAATTCTGTTCGCCATTATCTTCAAGTATAAACATCAGCCGAATAAGGCTTGAAACGGCAGGAAGAGATAATCGTTACGATGACCTCGTGGAGAGGTCGTATCGACAACGTGCGGCCAATCGTAGAGTGGTTGCTCCAAGGAACGCTTGTCCCCAACCGCGTCGTATGCAATCTTGCACGCGAAGAGTTCGAACGAGGCGAGGCCGATCTGCCCTTGGCATTGTGCGAATTATCTCGCAATGAGCCGCGGTTCGAAATATGGTGGGTCGACAAGAACACCTTTGCTTTCAAGAAGTTGATGCCCACGCTCGACCGTTTTCCGGAGGCCGTTGTTATCTCGGTTGACGACGATTTTTACTACGAGCGTCGTTTTGTCGAAAAGATGTACGACTCATTTTTGAAATACGGAAAAGTCTATCCGATAACCTGTCGGCATCGCCAACTCTTCGGACTCTACCTGGCCTGCGGTGCAGCCTCGCTCTACCAACGCAAAATGTTTGGCGACACTCTTTCGATGATTGACGACCAAATACTTTCAACAAACGAAGACGATTGGTTTTACAGCTACGCCCTGTTGCAAAACAAAGTTCTGTTCAAACCGGCCATAGGACTCGACAGCAAGCTGTTTCGACCTTTTTTTCCCACTATGCCGTCGAACGACCGACTCTACTCGACAAAAAAGACCATCGGCTACTACGAATCCAAAACGAAGCAGCTCACAGGTCTTTCGATCGAAGAATATGGCAAAAAAATCAAACGCGAGTGCTACGACTACTCTCCTTACGATTTCCTTTGCGAAAAGATAGAATCGCGTCGACACTTGGCCTTGCGCCGAATCAAACAGTTGTTCGTCGACAAAGGCCCACTGCCAACCGCCCAAAATGTTGTAAAATAATTATGGAGAGCCGCTGCGCCATATCGATTATTTGTTGCTCGATAAACCCCGACGAGTCGGAGGATCTGCGTCGCAACATTGAACTGACCATCGGTAGAGCTGGCTTCGAGTTTATAGTGTTCGACAATCGGGAAGCCAACCTCCCTCTGGCCGAGGTGTATAACCGTTGCGCCGAACAGGCTCTCTACGACTCGCTCTGTTTCGTTCACGAGGACGTGCGTTTTCTTACTCACGACTGGGGAAGAATTGTTTTGAACCAACTCCAAAATGAACAGTGCGGAGTGATAGGCTTTGCGGGAGGAACATTGAGGCTCAAAGGCCAAAACACTATGTTTCTCGGCAGTAGCGACCGCCGAACGCACTTCCGTCGCGGCGGCTCAACAAAGATTCACTCAGTCAATCCGCAACGATTGGACTTTTCGCCCGTAGTAACACTCGACGGTATGTGCCTTATGGTGTCGAAAAAGGTCTGGGCGGCGACAAGGTTCGATGCCAACAATTTTGCCGGTTTCCACGGCTACGATATGGACTTCACTATTGCCACAACTGTGGCAGGATTCCGCAACTACGTCTGCAATAACGCATTGATAGAGCATCGGTCCGACGGCAGTTTTTCGAAAGAGTGGGTCGACTCTATGGAACGCATCGGTCGAAAATGGGCCGACGAGTTGCCGCTTTCGACCGAACCGTTGCAAACGGAACGTATCGGACAACTCGAAAAACGCGCACGCACACGCTTTGTTCACGTTTTGATGAGCAAGGGACTTTGCCGACAACTCTCTTTCAAACAGTTGCTTTCGATAGCCGACATTCGACCGGTTGACCCGTGCGCCTGGCAACTTTGGTTCGACCGCCTGAAATACAACTCACGCCACAAACCGAAACAATCGCGATAATGCAAAAAGTGACCATAGTAATTCCTGTATATCGCTCCACTCTGTCGGATCGCGAAGTGCTCTCGCTGAGGAACAATATGGCTGTTCTGTCGCACTACCCGACCGTTTTTTTGCTCTCCGAAGAGTTGCAATCGCCGCCGAAAGAGCTTGACGAATTTCGTGCTGCCCAAAGGATTACGGTCGGCCGCGAATGGCTCGGACGCGCAAACGGAATCAAAGGTTACAATCGTATGTTGCTCTCAAAGAGTTTCTACGAACTCTTTGCCGAGTCGCAATACATTTTGATTTGCCAGACAGACGCCTGGATTTTCCGCGACGAATTGGATTACTGGTGCTCGCTCGACTACGACTATATAGGCGGCCCCTATCATCAACAGAGTGTCGAGAAGGCCCCGATCATCGGCCCATATTGGCGGTTAATCAGACTTGTGTTCGGACAAGGCTACGTCAATTCAAAGCGCCAGTCGGGTTGGGGAAGGGTAATGAACGGCGGTCTTTCGCTCCGCCGAACCGACACATTCACAGAGGCTTGTGACCGATATGCCGACAAAATTGAAGAGTATTGCTCCCACCCCGACGAGACCTTCTATAACGAAGATTGGTTTTGGTCAATGCTGCCCGACCTGAACTACCCGCAATTCGACGTAGCGCGTCGGTTCGCCATCGACACACACCCTAAAACGAATTGGTTGCTTTTGGGCAAGCAACTGCCTTTCGGCTGCCACGGCTGGTGGAAACGCCGCCGCTATCGCTTTTGGAGAGACATCATCGAATATAAATCGGAAAATTATCGTCTGAAGATCGAACGACGCTTGTGAGGCAGTTCGACACCTTCGAGCAGCCGCGCCTCCAAAACACTCTTTTCGGGGGTATGGGCATTGCATTGGTAGTACATCTCCATACAGTGTATGCCGCCATTACCGCCACCTCGCAGCAGTTTCGACGAAACATACTCCTCCAAACTTTTTGTAAAGTAGTGAGCTATGTAGGCAGTGTGGTGGGTGGCCGCTCGGAATGGCTCGTTCTTAATAGGCTTGAAAGATTCGTCGCACACACTGATGTTACGATTGGCAGGAGTATGCGGATTGCCGTGCCACTTGGCGCAAAAATCGCCTTTGACAATCGACTTAACGTGGTCGTTAATCGGATCGGTGGGATTGATAGAACGCGTAAAACGCTCTCTTACACCGCCCTCGGTACGATAAAGCGCTCCGTTGTCGCCATAGCAAAGCCAGTTGAGATGCACCACATCGAAGTCGCTCGCCGCATCAAGGAATTGCCCAACAGATTTATAACCGCTCTCGGGAGTAAAGGCCAAAAATTCGTCTATGTCGATGTAGGCAGTCCATTGGTAATCGGCCGAAAAGTGGCGGCCGTAGTGACGATAGGCACGCAACTGATGACGGCGACGGCCACGCACGTTGACAACCGTAACGCGCCCCGACAGAATCAAATCGCCTATCACCTCGTCGAAATGTTCTCCCTCGGGAGCGTTGTTGTCATATAGAAAAATGTGGTCGAAACCTATGTCAAAATGGTACTCCACCCACTCGCGCAGGTAAGAATTTTCGCACTTGGCTATGGCGCAAATTGCAATCATTGGGCTGCTTTTGGATTATGGTGGTTAAAGGTGTTCATCGTGCGGTCGATTCCAATCGTACAAAACGCTTTTATAGCCTCAACCGCCTCGGCAGCAGCCGTCGAAAAGAGTTTCTGCTCATCGGGCGAGAGTCGGCTCAACACAAAATCTATCTGATGACCTTGCGGAAAGTCGCTACCCATACCCATACGAATGCGTGCATAGTCGCCACCGCCGGTGAGTTGGTCGATATTTTTCAGCCCATTGTGGCCGCCGTCGCTCCCCTTCGAGCGAATGCGCAACGTGCCGAGCGGAATTGCAATATCGTCGGAGACGACCAACAGGTTCTCTTTTTGGATATTCTCTTTGTCGAGCCAGTAGCGCACTGCCTTACCGCTGAGATTCATATAGGTCGAGGGTTTTATGACCACCAGCGTGCGGCCCTTGAATTTCAACTCCACAACCGACGCGTAACGATCGGACACAAATGTGCCGCCCAACTCGTCGGCAAGTCGATCGACAACCGCAAATCCGGCGTTGTGGCGAGTAGATTCATACTCCGAGCCAATATTTCCGAGCCCAACAACGAGGTACTTCATCGGGTCTGACATTTTATTTGAGTGAAACAATCCGAAAAACACAGCTGCAAAGATACTCATTCTTTCGTTAATAGTTTGTCGGGAATGGTTTTGGTAGCCTTGGCGCCCAACTCTTTGAGGCGATCGCACTCACGAATTATGTTGTTGTTGCCCGTTGCGAGCCGCTTGTAGGCATCGTCATAGCTGCGCGACGTGCGCTCAATATTTGAACGCAGAGCCTCCATATCCTTCATAAAATCGACAAACTGATCGTAGAGTTTACCACCTTCGGCTGCTATTGCGAGCACATTTTTACTCTGATTGTCGCGCTGCCAGAGGTCATAGACTATACGGAGCAGTGCCAGCAGATTGGTCGGCGAGGTGATCACCACCCCACGGCGATAGGCCTCGGTCCAAAGGTCAGGTGAATTTTGGAGCGCGAGCAGGAAAGCAGGTTCATTGGGCACAAACATAATCACAAACTCGGGGGTGTTGTCGACAATATCTTGATAACGCTTGCCGGCCAACTCCTTAAAGTGCTTGTTAACCGACTGTACGTGAGCAGTCAGTGCGGCCGAACGCGACACATCGTCAACTGCCGAAACATAGTCGACATAGGCTGTCAACGAGACCTTTGAGTCGATTACCACACACTTCTCGTCGGGCAGATTCAACACAACATCGGGGCGCAGATTGCGCCCCTCGGAGTCTTTCACATTTGCCTGCGTGAGGTAGTGTACGCCTTTTTGCAGTCCGCTCTGTTCGAGCAGCGAGTCGAGAATCATCTCGCCCCAGTCGCCCTGAACCTTCGATTTGCCTTTGAGCGCCTCGGTGAGGTTGGTGGTTTCGCGCGTGATTTTGGTGTTCAACTCCATAAGCTTGCCCAACTCGTTTTTCAGAGCGCCTCGTTGTTCGTTTTCCGACGAGTAGATGAGCTCGACACGCTCGCGGAACTCCTTGATATTCTCGCGAAACGGATCGAGAATAAGCTTCATCGACTCGCTGTTGGTCTGCTTGAAAGTGCGCGACTTCTCTTCGAGAATCTCGTTGGCGAGATTCTTGAACTCTGCCCGAAATGAGGCTTGCAACTTCTCCAATTCGGCGCGGTCGTCCAGGGCTTTGCGAGTCAGTCGGTCGACCTCGGCAGTTTCTCGCGCCAGTTCCAACTCCTTGGCGTGCAGTTCGTCTTGAATGGCACTGTTGCGCGAAAGAGATTGGGCAAGCGAGTTGTCGATAATTTTGTTCTGCCTGCGGTCGAAGCGCAGAACCACCAAGGCGGCCACCAATGCAGCCACCAAAAGCGCTATTATTACGATATAGGTTGTCATTAATTCTTTATGTTTATGTCCAACCACGAAATTAGTAATATTTCGCGGTTTTTGACTACCTTTGCCAAAAGAAATCTGCATAATCAAATGAAAAGGATTGTTTCGCCGTCAATGCTTTCGGCCGATTTTGGCTTTTTGGAGCGCGACACACTGATGATCGAGGAGAGCGCCGCCGAGTGGATTCATATCGACGTAATGGACGGAGTCTTCGTTCCCAACATCTCGTTTGGTTTTCCGGTGATGAAAGCTATCCGCAAGGTCGCCCGAAAACCGCTCGACGTGCACCTGATGATTGTCAACCCCGAAAAATATGTCGAACGATTCATCGAGGCAGGTGCCGACTGGGTTACTTTCCACGTTGAGGCAACCGACCACCCGCAGGAGGTTATCGACCTTATCCACAAGGCCGGTGCCAAAGCCGGAATTTCAGTAAAACCGGCCACTCCAATCGAGAAAATCGTACCTTATTTTTCGTCACTCGACCTTGTATTGGTAATGAGTGTCGAACCCGGGTTCGGTGGTCAGAAGTTTATACCCGATAGCAGAAATAAGGTACGTTCATTGCGTCAAATGATTGATTCAATGGGCCATCACACGTTGATAGAAATCGACGGCGGCGTTGGTGCCGACAATGCGCACGAGGTTTGGGAAACAGGGGTCGATGCCATTGTTGCCGGTAGTGCAGTCTTCAAAGCGGCCGACCCTGCCGCCGAGATCAAAAAAATAATTGATGCCTGATGGTTTCGGTCGATAATGTAACCGTCAGCTTTGGCGGTTGGGATCTGTTCAAAGATATTTCGCTACTGATAAACCCACGCGACCGCGTTGGTTTGGTGGGCAAGAACGGTGCAGGCAAAACCACCCTGATGAAGGTCATTATGGGGTTGCAGCCGCCCTCCTCGGGGGTGGTTACTATGAGCGCCGACACCACGCTCGGCTACCTGCCGCAGCAGATGAAGGTTCACGACACAACATCGCTCTATGCCGAAACCGCATCGGCCTTTGCCGAGGTCATTGCACTCGAACGGGAGATAGAGCAACTGACAACCGAGATCACTTCGCGCGAGGATTTCGAGAGCGAATCATACGAAGCTCTGCTGCACCGGCTCAACGATGCAAACGACCACTACCGTATTCTTGGCGGCGCAAACCGCGAAGCCGAGATAGAACGCACACTGCTTGGTTTGGGCTTCCGCCGCGACGATTTCGACAAGCCCACAAGTGCTTTCAGCGGTGGTTGGCGTATGCGAATTGAGTTGGCCAAACTTCTGCTTCGTCGTCCGTCGGTTTTTTTGCTCGACGAGCCGACCAACCACCTCGACATTGAGAGTATTCAGTGGTTGGAGGGCTATCTACAAGAGTACCCGGGGGCTGTCTTGCTCGTTTCGCACGACCGCGCTTTTCTGGACAACGTCACCAACCGAACGGTTGAACTGCTGCTCGGCAAGCTCTACGACTACAAGGTGTCGTATTCGAAATATGTCGAACTCAGGCGCGAAAGACGCGAAGCACAGGTGGCAGCCTACAACAATCAGCAGCGTCTGATTGAGAAGAGCGAAGAGTTTATCGAGCGTTTTCGCTACAAACCAACAAAGAGCAATCAGGTTCAATCGCGCATAAAACAACTCGATAGGCTCGAACGACTCGAAATCGACGAAGAGGATTTGAGTTCGCTAAACATAAAATTTCCGCCATCGCCTCGCAGCGGTCAGATTGTTGCCGAAGTGAAGGGTGTCGGCAAGGCCTTTGGCGACCACCGCGTATTTTCGGGAGCCGACATCACAATCGAACGCGGCGACCGCATAGCACTTGTGGGGCGCAACGGCGAGGGAAAGACCACCTTTGCACGGATTCTAATCGGTCAGTTGCAGCCGACCGAAGGTTCGGTCAAGGTGGGAGCAAATGTCGATTTGGGCTATTATGCACAAAATCAGGACGATCTGATGGAGGGCGACTTTACGGTCTACGATACGCTCGATAAGGTTGCCGTTGGCGATATCCGCACACGGCTGCGCGATATATTGGGTGCATTTCTGTTCCGTGGCGAAGATATCGACAAAAAGGTCAGGGTGCTTTCCGGTGGTGAACGGTCGCGTTTGGCAATGGCAAGAATGATGCTCACGGCACACAATCTGCTGGTTTTGGACGAGCCGACCAACCATATGGATATGCGTTCGAAAGATATTCTGAAAGAGGCTCTTCTGAAATACGACGGCACGTTGGTGGTCATATCGCACGACCGCGAATTTCTCGACGGACTGGTCGACAAGGTCTACGAATTTCGCGACGGTGGCGTGAAAGAGTATTTGGGCGGCATACGCTATTTTCTCGAAAAACGCCGTTTGGAGAGTATGCAACAGATTGAGCGGCGCGAGGATACCACAGAACGTCAACGCTCAACCGACAGGCGCGAAGACTACGAACGCAAAAAAGAACTTGACCGCCAGATACGTCGCACACAAAAGGCAGTAGAGGAGGCCGAAGCAAAGGTGGGAACGTTGGAGAGCAAAATTGCCGAGTGGGACGCCCGTTTGGCCGAGCCCGAAAAAAACGGCATCGACCTGAGCGATCAAAAGACATTTACCGAATACAACGACCTCAAACAGCAGCTTGCATTCGAAGAACACGAGTGGGAAAAATTGAGTTACGAATTGGAATTATTACAAGAACAATAGAATTATGGAGGAGCAAAAACCACAATCGGAGAGCAACGTTATTTTCGGACTGCGTCCGGTAATAGAGGCTATCGAAACCGATCGACAGATCGAACGACTCTACGTGAAACGTGGAGCCGAAGGGCAGCTGATGACCGATTTCAAGGATCTCTGCTATCGCTCGCACATTCACTATCAGGAGGTTCCTATCGAGAAACTCAACCGCCTGACCCGCGGCAATCATCAAGGCGTTGTAGCTGTTATGGCGGCTATCGCCTATGTTGCGCTGGAAGATATTCTTGACCGTGTTCCCGACGACGAAACACCGCTTGTGGTAGTTTTCGACGGAGTTACCGACGTGCGTAACTTTGGCGCAATAGCACGTAGCGCAGAGTGCGCCGGAGCTCACGGACTGATTGCACCGCTCAAAAATTCGGCACCGGTCAATGCCGAGGCCATAAAAGCATCGGCAGGCGCACTCACACGCATACCGGTTCACCGCGCAGGCAGCATACGCAACACTCTAAAAACACTACAACAACACGGATTTCAGATAGTTGCAGCGTCAGAAAAAGCCGAAACTTTGGTCTACAATGCCGACCTGACAAAACCGACCGCAATAGTTATGGGCTCGGAAGATATGGGAATCTCGAAAGAGGTTCTGAAAATCTGCGACCAACAAGTGGCAATTCCGATTGTTGGGGCTATCGAGAGCCTCAATGTCTCTGCCGCAGCCGCCGTTCTGCTCTTCGAGACGGTGCGCCAGCGCTTTTGCGCCAAACTTTGATGCAAGACTTTCGGTTGCAAATAGTACGCAGCCGTCGCGCACGGCGCATTGCACTCTCCGTTCGTCAGAATGGCGAGGTGCGGCTCACTATTCCGTGGTGCTGCTCCGAAACCGAAGGGCGTCGGTTTGCCGAAAGCAAGCGCGAGTGGATCGAAAAAGCGCTCGAAAAGCAGCGCGAAAAAGGCTCTGCTCCGCCGCGCTCGAAGGCCGAAACAGAGGAGTTGCGCGCAATGGCCAAACGACGGATTCCGCCAATGGTCGAGGCCGCGTCGCAGCGAACAGGATTGCGCTACAACCGTTTGAGCCTTAGGGCTTCGCATACGCGCTGGGGGAGCTGCTCGGTCGACAACAACATTTCGATTTCAATCTTTCTGGCCGACCTGCCCGACGAGTTGATAGAGTATGTCGTTGTTCACGAGCTCTGCCACACAGTTCATAAAAACCACTCGAAAGAGTTTCACGCACTCTGCGACCGTATGCTCTCGGGACGTGAAAAAGAGCTGCAACAACGTCTGCGCAAATATCGAGCAATCTGACAAATAAAATATTTTAGGGCGCTCGTTATTGCCAACTCGCAAAAATATCTTACCTTTGACGATGACCTTAAACAATACCTCTGTATGATAATCTTGATGCACGAGCCGACAGACGAACTCTTTCTGGGTGTGATGCACCCCGACGCCGCACTATTTTCGGACTATTTCGACATTGATAAAGCAGCCAAAGAACACGCCGCCTACCGCGCCGAACTTGAAAAAGCGGGTGCAAAGGTGCTGACCGTCCGCCAAATACTCTTGGAAGGTACAATCGACAAGAACGGAAATCCAATCGAAGGCCCCGAACTGACTATGCTCAGGGAGTTTGCCTCCGGTTTTTTGACCTACAACACCGATGCCGTACCCGAAGAGGCCAAAGCGCAACAACGTTACAAAAAGATGATTATCGAACGCGCCAATCCGAAAGATTTGGTCAAGATGATTATGTTGCAACCCGAGATTGTGCTCTCCTATACCGAGTCGAATACGGGGTTCAAGGCAACGTATATCCAGCGCCCGATAATGAACATCTTCTTTATGCGCGACCAGATGATTTCGACCGCAAAAGGCATCGTAATCGGACGTATGCACTCCGCGCAACGACAGTTGGAGTGCCGCATAGCCGAATTCTGCCTCGAAAAATTAGGTATGCCCCCGATTCACAAAATCGACGGCGAAGAGGCTTATTTGGAGGGGGGCGACTTTCTGCCATTCGGCAACTCGGCTCTGATAGGCTGCGGCTTGCGTACCACTCAGGCGGCAATCGACCAACTTTTGCAAAACGACCTTTTGGGTTGCGACCGGCTGATTGTGGTCAAGGATCCGTGGGGCGAGCAGGAGCAGATGCATCTCGACACCTATTTCAACGTTATTGACCGCGACCTTTGCACACTTTCGGAAGACCGCTATTTGGCCGCCAAAGGCGACCCGCAATATCTTACAATCGATATTTGGGAGCGTGAGGGCAAATGCGAACCCTATCACAAGAGCTTTGCCGACATTAGTTTCGTCGACTTCATTGAAGAGGAGCTTAAAATGAAGGTTATCCCCATCTCGCGACAGGACGAAATGACCTATGCCAACAACTATCTGGCTGTTGCACCGCGTAAGATTATGGCCGTGGCAGGTCAGTCGGCCGAATTGCAGGAGGCACTTCGTGCCAATTTTGTCGATGTCACGTGGGTACCGCTCACCAACCTGACCAAAGGCTATGGTGCCGCACACTGTATGACCCAAATCATCGACGACGGCGACGTAATTTTCTGATGTCGAAACATAATTCAACACAAAACAGACATTGCGCCATTGTAACGGGGGCAAGCTCGGGCATAGGTTACGAGTTCGCCCGGCAGCTTGCCGAGGCAGGTTGCACAATAATTGCCGTAAGCAACGAGTACGATCGACTTGAAGCATTGTCAGAAGATTTTAAGGTACGTTACAGCGGGGTTGAAACGTACCTTATTTTTATGGATTTAGCTCGTACAGAGGCAGCTGAGGAACTCTATGCAAGGGTTGCCGAATTGGGGCTGAAACCCGACATTCTGATCAACAATGCAGGTATGTTTTTCTTTGAGCAGTTCCAATCGGTTGATACCGCGCGAATCGAAACGATGCTGCAACTACACGTAGGTACTACCACGCGACTTTGCCGCCTGTTTGGAGCCGATATGTGTCGGCGTGGCGAAGGCTACATATTGAATATGTCGTCGATTTGCGCCTTTATGCCCAATCCGGGACTACATCTCTACGCGGCCACAAAGGAGTATGTACGCTCATTCACAAAGTCGATATGGTACGACCTGCGCCCCTATGGGGTGAGTGCTACGGCACTATGCCCGGGCGGCGTGGCCACCTCGCTCTACAACTTTCCGCCGAGGCTTGTTCGAAGACTGGTAAAGATAGGAATATTCACCACGCCCGAAAGATTGGCGCGACGCGGATTAAAGGCAATGTTCAGCCGACGCAGGGTTGTTGTCACAGGTTTCGGTAGCCGTTTTGGCATCGCATTGGTAGCAGTGCTGCCCTCTTGGGTACGATTCAAAGTTATAGCCCGCGTCTATGGCAAAAGCAGACACAACGACAGATAAAGTCATTCGACTTTAATGCCAAACAAGTGTTAATCTGTTATCAGGATTGCTCTGCGTCGTCGAAGTAGTCGTAGACCGACTCCTTGGGGCGCAAATTCAGGAGTTCATCATCTTCATCATCAAAATCATTGTCATAGAGAGTGTGACGTTCTTTGCCGCTTTTGCGAATAGGCTCCAACTTGGCAGGACGCTTGGTAAACTCTTCCGAGCTGTCGGCAGCTTTTCGGAAATTCTTCTCTTTCATTTCTGCAAAAAAATTGAATGAGGTTTGTAAAGGTGGTTGATTAAGATTATATTGAATGGAATTATCGAAAATTCTCCTCTGATAGAGAGCCTGCAAAAACCGTGCGAGCAGGTCCGGTAAGGAAAATTTTGGAATATCGGTTGTGATCTTCGGTCGTAAAATCGACCGCAAGAGTGCCACCCATTGCATCGACGATGAAGTGGTGGACGTTGGGTTGAACGAGTTTGTTGACAGCTATTGCCGAGGCTGTTACACCTGTTCCGCAAGCCAACGTTTCGTCTTCTACACCGCGTTCATAGGTGCGCACGGCTATGTGGCCGTCACCAATAACACGGACGAAATCGACATTTGCTCCGTCGGGTTTCAGAGCCTGAGCGTTACGGAGTAGCCGGCCTTGGGCAACAACATCGAAATCGAAGTCGTCGACAATTTTTACAAGGTGAGGTACGCCCGTATTGATGAGTGCATTGCTTTCGTAAAAAGCGATTTTGTCTACATCGCGCATTCCGAGTCGAACGGTAGCCGAGAACCCCGAACGAGCCACAATATCGGCGGTGTGGAGACCGTCGGGAGCCTCAAAGGTCTTGTGGTTGCCACCTATGCCGAGGCGGTCGGCAAACCAGGCGATGCAACGTCCGCCGTTGCCACACATTGCAGCAGCGCCACCGTCGGAATTGAAATAGAGCATTTCGAAATCGGCACGCAAACTGCTGCGAAGAAGCATCACGCCATCGGCACCGATGCCGCGACGACGGTCGCAAATAGCCGCAATGGCAGCACTGTCGGGCAGAAAATGGCTGTCGCGAGCGTCGAATATGATGAAGTCGTTACCGGCGCCTTCGTATTTTTCGAATTTTGGTTGCAAATCGTTTACGAAAAAGCATTCGTTCAAGCAGCAAATATAAATAAAGTTTTACTATTTTTGTACTGTGCTCCAAAAATTGATTTTCTACGATGACAGGACATAAATTGCGCAATATCATATTTTTGCTTGGTGCGGCAGCCGTTTTGGGCGGTTGCAGCATCACCCGCGGAATACCGGAGGGCAGTTATGTACTGACCGACAACACCATAAAAACCGACCGCACGACCCCTCGCAAGGAGCGTATAAAATCGGCCGAAATCAGCAAATACATACGCCAGAAACCGGCCTCCGACCTACTTGGCATAAGGGTTTGGATCTACGAACAAGCCAATCCCGACAAAGAGAACTGGTGGAACAACTTGCTGCGCACGGCAGGTACACGTCCGGTGGTACTCGACACCTTGCAGACCTCGCAGAGCAGCCAAAACATAAAGGCCTACATCTCGTCGAACGGCTTTTTTGCCGCCGAAACCGACTACCGAATCGACTACAATCACCGCCGACGCACAGCCAAAGTCACCTATTCGGCCCTCCAAGGCGAACCCTACCGCATTGAGCACATAGGTTACGACTACCGCGACAACTTTGCCCAAAAGCTCATAGAGCGCGACACCATCACTTCGCTTACCACGGGCGACATACTCAACCTCAACGCCTTGGGTGAGGAACGCAAACGTGTGGCCGATGTTTTGCGTAACGAGGGCTACTACGACTTTTCGGTGGCCGACATTGAGTTTTTGGTCGACACCACCATTGGCAATCATCTGGCCGACGTAGAGATGGTTATCAAGCAGAAAAACGAGGGCTTCACTCGTCAGGGACTGCCGATTGAGACCAAAAACACCGTCTACCGCGTGGCTCAAACCTACATCTTCCCCGACTACGACGCTACGGCGGCAGCAACCGATCCCGATTATATGCGCGGCCTCGACACGACTTTCTACCGTGGGTTGGGCATAATTTACAGCGGCAAACGTCCGCCCGTCAGGCCAAAGGTACTGCGCAAACTGGTGAGCATCAAGCAAAACGGCATCTACTCCGACACCGAGATGAACCGCACCTACAACAACATTATGCGGCTCGACTACTTTCGCAGTTCCAACATTATGTTCAGTCAGGCGCCAACGCCAAAACGCAATATCACAATGGTTGGCGACCATTGGAGCGAGACGGTCAATGCCACCGAAGGTGATCTGATTTGCGACATCAAATGCACGCCGGCACAACTCCAAAGCTACAAAATTGAGCTTGAAGCGACCTCAACATCGAGCTACTACGGCATTGCAACCACCCTGGGCTACCAAAATCGCAACCTCTTCCGAGGTGCCGAACTGTTCGATATGAGTTTCACGCTCGGTTACGAATTTCTGAAACTCTCCGACCCAAACGCCGAACGCAACTCCTACGAGATAGGCGGGCGTATGGGCTTCACCTTCCCGACCTTCATTGCGCCGTTCAACGTCGACCCAACCGGAAGAATCAACAGCGCGCAGACACGTTTGGAATTTTCGATCAACGACCAGAACCGCCGCTACTACAAACGCACACTTTCGGGAGTAACCTGGGGCTACACTTGGAACAACGGCCGTAAAAACTCCTATCAGTTGCGCCCGATCGATATCAGCATCGTCAAGGTGGGCTATGTCGATCCCGATTTTCTGGAACGTCTGAAAAACCCATATCTCGAAGAGAGCTACCGCGAAAGCCAGATGATGGCAGGCATTTCGGCCTCCTATGCGCTCACCGACGAACGCAGTGCGAACAGCGACTATCGGGTATTGAGGGCAAATGCATCGACAAGCGGCAATCTCATCTCTGCAGTCAGCTCGATAGTTAACGCAAAGAAGGTCGACGGACAATACGAACTCTTCGGTATTCCCTACGCACAATACCTGCGCGGCGACCTCTCCTACTCGCAATTATGGCAGATTGGCGAGAAGAGCGCCTTTGTTTACCGACTATACGGAGGATTGGTCTACCCCTATGGCAACTCACGCAACAGCTCCATACCCATCGACCGACTGTTCTACGTTGGCGGCATCAACAGTATGCGCGGCTGGACGGTTCGCACACTCGGGCCGGGCAGCGCCGCAATCACCTCGACAGACTATCCGCGTCAATTCGGCAATATGCGTTTGGAGGCCAATGTCGAGATGCGGTTCCCTATGTGGGGCATCTTCGACGGAGCGGTATTTTTCGATGCCGGTAACGTTTGGTACACCCCCAACATCACCGACTCAACCGCAGGGTCGCACTTCCACCTGTCGACTTTCCTGCCACAAATAGGCCTTAACACCGGTTTTGGCCTGAGGTTCAACCTGCAAGTGCTGGTATTGAGGCTCGACTGGGGCGTACAGCTCTACAACCCCAACAAAGCCGAGGGGAGCCGCTGGGTAGTGACCAAATTCAGCACAAAGAATACCGCGCTGAACTTCGGTATCGGTTACCCGTTCTAATAGTAGCGATTCAGATAGCCCGATGCGGCTATAAACTGCTCGATGTCGCTACGCAGCTTTTGATAGAGGAAACAGTTTTTATACTGCTCGTTGAAGAGCAGCACGTCGCGCACGTTGTAGAGCGAATTGTTGTAGTTGCTCTGCTCGTTGACCCTTGCCACACCCTGACGTGTCGAGCCGTCGATACGAGCCAACGATAGCCTTTTCAGCTCGTTGCAAACGGCATCAAGCACCACAACCGTCACGTTGTCCATCAGCGTATGGCCGTGCATAAAAAGGTAGGCATTGTCGCTGGTAACCCCTCTTTCGGAGAGCATCTTTTCAAACGCAGGCAAACGCTCGGCGGTACGCGGATGGTCGGTTTCGAGCCTCTGCACCCTGCGTGCAACCTGACGCGACACCCACTCAATAGTACCTGCACCGTTGTCTGCGACGGTATCGAGGTATCCAATACGTACCGTATTTTTCAAATCGGCCAAAATGAAGATGCTCGGCTGCGAAATCTGCGCCGAAAAAGCATACCACACAAAAGCCGGAAAAATTGCCCGCGAATACTCGGTCATAAAACGGACGAAATCGAAGATACGTGAATCGTTTTTGGTTGCTTTGACGCAGATGTTGTGGAGCGTCGGGGCAAAGCAGAGATAGTTCTCGGTAGCGTAGGCGTAGGTGTGGAACAGGTAGGGCGACGAGTTGATCCGACGTGCATCTTCGGTTTGGTTGGCAAAGAGGTAGTCAAAGTCGCTGTCCATACACATAATAAGCTGTTTGCTGCCTTTGTCAGCCATTTTCAAAAGAGTTTTTTTGCCTTTGGCAAGGTCGTCGCGTGCAGGAACCGATATGTCGAATGAAACAAGCGGCGATTCGTACTCGTCAAAAATGCCGCGCCAGAAGGCAATGTCTTCATAGCCCTCCACCAAAGCCTTCACTCTGCTGCACCCCTCGGGAAGCGGACGCTGGTTTGCAAGCGGCCGAGCGAGGTTCTTGACGTCGTTCGAAATGTATTGTTTGGCCATAACGAGAGCAAATATACGAATTTTTACTATTTTTGTACATCTATATTAACAGCTATATTTTTCTATGTCAGAGAACGATTGGAAGGCTCGGCTGGGCGTTGTCTACTCGACCAACCCCGATTTCGCTTACGACCGGAATAGCGCGGAGGAGAACAAGACCCTTGCGCCCTCGGCACAAAACCTTCGAGTATGGCTCGACCGCCACAGTCGCGCCGGCAAAACCGTGACCTTGGTCAAAGGTTTCGTCGGGACAAACGACGACCTCAAAGCGTTGGCTGCAAAGCTCAAACAGCGTTGCGGCGTGGGCGGCTCGGCCAAAGAGGGCGAAATCATAATTCAGGGCGACCACCGCGACCGCGTTGTAGAGATATTGCTCTCAGAGGGTTATCGCGCCAAAAAAGCTGGCGCATAAACTACTATGAAACTGCGTCGAATCATATTGCTAATTGCCATATTGGCCTGTACTACCTCGCTGTACGGGCAGTTCTACAATACGGGTGCCACGCCAGATTCGGTGGTGTGGCGTCAGATTTCCACGCCCACACTACGAATGATATATCCCGAATATTTCGGTTATCAGACGCGCCGCACGCTCTATTATATGGACTCTGTTCAAAAAAGCATTGATTGGGGTTTGGAATACGGCGTGATGCGCGTACCGGTGGTGATGAAGACTCAGAATTTCGCCTCCAACGGCCTGTCGATGTGGGCACCAAAGCGTATAGAGATTGTCGGCATACCCCCTTCGTCGACCTACTCCACTCCGTGGTTAAAACAACTTTCGGTACACGAATACCGCCACTCGGCTCAATATACGGCACTGAATCGCAACACCGTAAAGGCACTTTCGTATTTTTTTGGAGAACAGATACTGCTGCTCACCTCGGGGCTGATGCCCTTTTGGTGGATCGAGGGCGATGCCACCGATGCCGAGACTCAGGCGAGCCTCTACGGACGCGGACTGCAACCCTCATTCACGCTTCATTACCGCGCAGCAGCCGACCTGATTCTCTCGAAACGCAACCCCGACCGCTGGTTTTGCGGCTCCTACAAAGAGTATATCCCCTCGCATTATGAGCTTGGCTACCAGCTCGTAAGCTATGCCAACACCGTAAACGGACGTTATGCCTGGCGCGAAGTGGTAGAGTATGGTTCGAAATACCCGTTTCTGATATTTACGACCGAGATAGCCGAGCGCAAATATTTGAAAACCTCGACGCGACGACTCTTCCGCGACACCTTTACCGACCTCGGCAACTATTGGGCTTCGCTGCCCGAGCAGAGCGACAGCGCCGAGAGGATTCCCACTCACGAAACCTCTTACACGGTCTACGCCTATCCGCAATTTCTGAACGACACCACTATTGTGGCCTTGAAGAGCGACTTCGACCGCACGGCTCGTTTTGTTGAGGTCGATACACGCACTGCCTCCGAACGAACGCTATGTATGGTGGGAAGTGTCGAGTCGCAGCCCACGCTGGTGGGACGCACCCTCTACTGGACCGAGTACAGCCAAAACACTTTATGGGAACAACAAATCAACTCGCTGCTCTACTCTTTCAACCTCGACACCAAAGCACGTAAACTCTACGCCGAATTGTCGCAAACGATGTTCCCGATTGGCGATGCCTACGTTTGGTACGACTATTCGGGCCGTTACGAGATTGTCTACTACTCGAATCATTACCCTATCGAAGAGGGGATATCGGTTCACGGCCTTGCCCAGACCAACGGTCTGCTCTACTACATAGCCTTGGGCGACAAAGGAATGTCGATCGAAGAGCTTGACCCCACAACAGGAGCAACGCGCACCATAAAGCAGGCCGCCCACGTAACACTCTCGGCACTGCGCGCACAAGAGGGTAAACTCTATTTTGGCACAATCGTTTCGGGCAAAGACGAAGTGGCCGTGATTGACCTCGCGGACGGCAGCGAAGAGCTACTGTCACAATCGCATTACGGAGCATTCCAACCCTCGCCCTCGCCCGATGGAGAGAGAGTTGTGATGACCGTCTACGACCGTAACGGCTACCACCTTGCAGTCGACTCGGTGCGCTCGTTCGGAAAGGTCGACTACACTCCGCTGCCACGCAATCTGGTCAATCCGCCACGATTGAAATGGGACGTGCGAAACGTCGACTCGCTGCGCTTTACCCCACGCGAAGAGCAATCATCGGAGCGGAAACACCCCTCGGCACCCTACAAAAAGGGGCAGCACCTCTTCGACTTCCATAGTTGGGCACCAATCTATTACCGCCCCGACCAGTTGATGTCGGGCTACTTGGGCACATTGGCCGTTGGCGCAACCATTGTCTCGCAAAACCTGCTCTCGTCGGCCGAAACTACCATTGGCTACGGCTATACTCTCGAAGGCACACACTTGGCGGAGTTGAACTTCAAATACTACGGCCTGCCTGTGAAATTCGAGCTTAATGCGCTTTGGAAATCGACCGCCGACAGCTACACAAAGCTCTATGCCGACGACAACCTCCACTACTGGCAGTTGACCGACAACTACTATTCGGTTGCCACGGCAAGTGGAGCGCAACCTGCCCCCTCGCACCACGGCGGACACATCTCGCTCTACGGGCGGGGCTATCTGCCACTGGTTTTGGAGCATAGCTACCGAACACGCACATTAGTGCCAACCCTCGAATACCGCTTTGTCGACACCCCGCTCTACAACCCCTCGACAAAGAGCTACACCACAGGCGGACACATTGTTGCGGCCGCAGTGCAGTACACCGACAACCAACGTCGGGCCACGCGCGATATATTGCCGCGGTGGGGCTACGCGGTGCGTCTTTCGGCCGGTCGAAGGGTCGGCATCGAAGCCCCTGCCTCGTGGAGTGTTTATGGTCGAGCCTACCTGCCCGGCTTTGCACTTCACCACTCGCTCAAACTGGTGTTGGGTACCTCGTCGACGGTTGGCACAGGGCCTCTGGCCTACTCGCTCGACGTATCAGGGTTCTCGCCTCGCGGCGTGACCTCAGGCTCGATGCCGGTCGACAACCGCTTCGGTTCGATAGAGTACCAGTTGCCGCTATGCTACCCCGATGCAGGCATCTCGGGCATAGTCTTTCTGAAACGCATTCGTTTGGCAGCATTTGCCGAGGGCGAACTCTTTGCGGTGCCCAAAATCGAGAACAAACTCTATTCGGGCCAAAAGAGCAACAACCTGCTCTACTCCTATGGTGGCGAACTCTATTTCGACTGCTCTTTTTTGCGACTGCCGGCCGAGGGAGATACCACCATAATGCTCTCGTTATATATGCCTTCCGACAAACAGAAGCCGGTTTTCAGCGGCGGCTTTTCGGTCAATTTCTAACCTGCCCGAAATAATGCCCAGCGGGAGAACGTTAAGATTTCAAAGTAAAACCGTATATTTGCGACCAAATAGTGAGGAACTCGATTTTGAAGAAGAGAAACAAAGTAGGACAAACAGGACGCAACCTCAAATTTCTGCGCTGGTTCTGGTGCATTCTGCTCGTACCGACAGCAGTGCTTGTCATTATGTTGATACTGACCGCAAGCGGCGCTTTCGGACGGCTTCCGTCGTTCGAGGAGCTTGAGAATCCGGCCAGCAACCTCGCCACGGAGGTCTATTCGGCCGACGGAGTGCTGCTCGGCTCTTTCTTTGTGCAGAACCGCTCCTACGTCGACTACGAAGAGCTTTCGCCGGCACTCGTGGCCGCACTGATCGCCACCGAGGATTCGCGCTTCGACCGCCACTCGGGTATCGATTTCATTTCGCTTGCAAGGGTCGGCATCAAGACCATTGCGATGGGCAACCGTCGTCAGGGCGGCGGCTCGACCATTACCCAACAGTTGGCCAAAAACCTCTTCCCGAGGGATACCACAAACTACAACTCCAAGGTTGCACGAACCAACAAACTCGTTCAAGCCAAGTTTAAGGAGTGGATCACGGCGGTGAAACTCGAACGCAACTACACAAAAAACGAGATTGTGGCGATGTACCTCAACACGGTATTTTTCGGCAACAACGCCTACGGCATAAAATCGGCTGCAAAGGTCTTTTTCGACAAAGAGCCTCACGAGTTGAATATTCAGGAGGCAGCAGTTTTGGTGGGGGTTGTCAATGCACCAACCAAATACAGCCCCGTGCGCAACCCCAACAACGCGCTCGCGCGCCGCAATACGGTAATGTCGCGCTTGGCAACGCAGGGCTTCATTACCTCGCATCAGGCCGATTCGCTCTCGCAAATTCCAATCGAGCTGCATCTTACACGCATAGGCCACAATGACGGTATGGCTACCTACTTCCGCGAAATGGTGCGTCAGACTATGACCTCGCGCCGACCCACGCGCAATATGTACTATATGGAGTGGGACTACGAGCAGGAGGCCGCAAGGTGGGACACCAATCCGCTCTACGGCTGGTGTCTGAAAAACCGCAAGGCCGACGGCACCAACTACGACATCTATCGCGACGGACTGAAAATCTACACCACCATAAACTCGACTATGCAACGCTACGCCGAGGAGAGCCTCGCCAAGCAGATGCGCGAGCAGATTCAGCCTGCTATGGACAACCAGTACCGCGCAAGCCGCGTACTGTTTCAGAATACCGACGAGGGCGAACGCGAAAAAATCATCGCCAAAGCCATACGCGGCTCCGATCGTTACCGCGAAATGCGCGACAACGGCTGCTCGGAGAGCGAAATAAAAAAAGCCTTCAACACCAAGACCCAAACCCGCATATTCACCTACAAAGGCGAGGTCGACACACTCATAACCCCACTCGACTCAATTCTGCACCATAAACGTATTATGCGTGCCGCCACCATCTCGGTCGATCCACACAACGGTCACGTGATGTCGTACGTCGGAGGGCCCAACTTCCGCTACTTCAAATACGATATGGGAAAGCAGGGACGACGTCAGGTCGGCTCGACCATAAAACCCTTCATCTATACCTTCGCATTCGACCACCTCGGATTCAACCCCTGCACCACAGTACCCAACCTGCCCGTTACGATCGAAACCTACACCGGTGAGGCGTGGACACCCAAAGAGGCCGGCAAGGTGGTCTACGACGGCAAAGAGTATCCGCTCAAATGGGGTATGGCCCGCAGCCGCAACAACTATTCGGCGTGGATTATGAAACAGGCACATCAGGCCGACGCGGTGGCACAGTTTATTCACAATATGGGCATACAGAGCTACATCGACCCGGTCGATGCAATCTGCCTGGGCACGCCCGACGTTTCGTTGTTCGAAATGGTTGGCGCCTACTCCACCTTTGTCAACGGCGGAGTCTTTACGGAGCCTATCTTCGTGACGCGAATTGAGGACCGCCACGGCAACGTACTGGCCGAATTCAGCCCCTCCTCGTCGGTGGCAATCAGCGAACAAACTGCCTACACGATGATTGGAATGTTGAAGGCGGTTGTCGAGCGCGGCACGGCCAACCGACTCAACCGCGATTACGGTATGTACGGCGTAGAGGTCGGAGGCAAGACAGGAACCTCGCAGGAGAACCGCGACGCCTGGTTTATGTGCGTGACCCCCAATCTGGTGGGCGGCGTATGGGTGGGCGGCGAGGATCAGAGCGTGCACCTTCGCGCTCGCGGCGAAGGCTCGGTGGTTGCACTGCCAATCTTTGGCGACTTCCTGCGCAAGGTCTACGACAACGGCTCTCTCGGAGTATTAAGAACCGACACATTTTCGCATCCGGCAGGTGCACGCGACTACAACTGCTGGGACGGCACGCTGACCGATGCCGAAAGTACGGCTATGGATAGTGGTGAAGATACCGACCTCGAAGAGCAGGCTGAGCAAAAGCCGGCGCAAAAGGTGGTTTTCGAAACGGAGGACGAATTTTTCCAATAAAATCATATAGGGTCAATAATTTTTCAGACAATGAACGTGGCAATTGTGGGCGCAAGTGGCGCCGTAGGTCAGGAGTTTATCAGGATTTTGCAAGAGCGTAACTTTCCGGTCGACGAAATAAAACTCTTCGGGTCGGAACGCAGCGCGGGTCGCCGGTACGAGGTTTGCGGACGCAAGGTAACGGTCCAACTATTGCAGCATAACGACGACTTCAAGGGCATCGATGTAGCCTTCACCTCGGCAGGTGCATCGACCTCGAAAGAGTTTTGGCAGACAATCACAAAGTGGGGTGCCATAATGATCGACAATTCGAGCGCATTCCGTATGGACGACGACGTTCCTTTGGTTGTGCCCGAGGTCAATCCCGACGATGCACGCAACACTCCGCGCGGCATTATTGCCAACCCCAACTGCTCGACCATTCAGATGGTCGTGGCATTGGCCGCACTCGAACGGCTTTCGCACATACGCACGGTTCACGTGGCAACCTATCAGGCCGCAAGTGGCGCAGGTGCGCAGGGTATGGCCGAACTCGAAACACAATATCGCGAAATCGTCGAGTGTAAACCATCCACAGTGGCAAAATTCCAATATCAGATAGCAGGCAACGTCATTCCGCATATCGACGTCTTTATGGATAACGACTACACCAAAGAGGAGATGAAGATGTTTGGCGAGACGCGCAAAATTATGCACTCCGACATTCGTGTCAGCGCAACGTGCGTGCGAGTTCCGGTAGCTCGCGCCCACTCTGAAGCCGTTTGGGTGGAGTTCGAGAAACCGGTCACACCGGCCGAAGCGCGCAGAGCATTCGAGCAGGCCGAAGGTATAGTGGTGATGGACGACCCTGCCAATAAGGAGTACCCGATGCCGCTCTTCGCAGCAGGCTCAACGCCTGTCTACGTGGGCCGCATCAGAGCCGATATAGCCAATCCCAACGGACTTATTTTCTGGTGCGTGGCCGACCAAATACGCAAAGGCGCCGCACTCAATGCCGTTCAGATAGCCGAAAAACTCTTCGGCACGCGATAACTGACAACCCATTGTCAGTAGCTCTTACAATGGGTTGGTATTCTGCCTTTTGAGAAGATTCGAACGAGAGAGGTCGTTGGGGTTCGTGCCGGGCACGTCCTGAGGAATAGGTATGCCGAGTCGGTCGAAATGGTCGATCCAGTATTTGGGCATAACTCCCTCATTGGAGAGAAAATTCATCGGGCGAGATTCGAAAATGTGTCGGCCGTCGGGCAAAACATAGCTGTCGTAGACCAACTCACTGCAATATAGTCGTCCGTTATCGGGCAAAAAGCTCTCGTCATAAGGTTCGCCGAGGTGCGATTTTGCTCGCTCAACAAAAACGGCCATATCGTACTTTTGGCACAACCGCATCACACGTGGCTCTCCATTTTGTTCCACAAACTCCTCAATCGGCGTGCGGCAAACACCTTTATCTGGCCGAGCCTCAATCACAAAAACCCCGTCGGCTGCAACCTCAGCAATGCCTACGTGGGTAAAGCTCTCCTCTCCGCCACCAGTAGAGGCATCTATCGCCTCGTCGAACTGCGAACCACCGGCCACCGCAAAGAGCAGATCGCCGCTGTGCAACTCCGACGTGGAACAGGCCGACAAAAACAGTAGGGCAACAATAAAATGCAGGAGTTTCATTCTGCCAAATATTCGGCTACTGCCGAGCGCCAGTAGTCTGGTAAAACTATCGATTGTTGCGATGCAAAGTCGAAAGCGACCACCACCGAGCGGCAGGTGGCATTGACCGCGCCGGTGGCAGAGTTGCGCAACTTTTGAAAGACGGCAATACTCTTTGTACCGATCTTATCGACGAAAGTCTCAACCTCGAGGCTGTCGCCCAAACGGGTTTGAGCCATAATTTCGGTATGAATCGAGACCAAAATCAAGCTCTGACCCTTCCAGTCGAGCTTCTCGCCCAACACTTGATGATAGAACTCCATCTTGCCCAAGTCGAAATACTCCTGCAAACGGACGTTGTTGACGTGGCCCAAGAGATCGGCATCGGCGAAGCGTTGTTGAATGGCGGTTATGATTGTATTCATTTGCATAATATATTTTGGGCTCAAAGGGGCTAAAAAGTCCAAAAGGGCCAAAGGGATTATTTGGTTGAGTGCGTTTTACGATACTCTGCTCTACTGTGCGACATCTCTTCACGAATACCCCCGTTTTTCAGAAAGGTATCTTTCAGCTTGTCGAACAGATGTTTAAGCAGGTAATCGGTCTGATTTATCATAATGATTGCAATGTTGGCGATAGTTTCGGCAGAGCGTGTTTCAACGGCTTGGCGATAGAAAGCAGAGTCGGAGTTGTTGCGGCAAATCGTCCTAGCCTGCTCGAACTTCTCGCTACCGACCTCCCATTGTTCAAGTCCTCTAACCCTAAGGTAATCTTCGTAATCGTTCAGCAGTTCCTGCAAACTCGATTTCGCCACGTTGAGAAGTTTCAACTCTGCCTCCTTAGAGGTAGTCGATGCAGAAGAACCTTCGGCAATATTTTGTTTACCCGACCGTGCAGCCTGAATCATTTGGTCGATATTGCGGTCGCCAATACCGAAAAAATGGTGGGCAAAGTAGAATGTAACATCATAGATACACTCCGCCTTTTGGAACACAATCAGATTACGATAGTTGCCTTTTTGGCCAACAAACTGTCTTTCCGCCATAGTTGTCTGATTAATTGCCTTTTTGGCCCTTTGGTCGTTTTGGTCTCTTTGGGCCCTTTTTCCCTATCGAATGATTTTGAAAACTCCACCCTCGCCGATCATCATTATTGACGAAGCCTGACCGGTGGGGTTTCCCTCCTCGCAGCGGTCGACAACAAGGTCGACGCCACTAATAATTCCGTCGGCAATGTCGTCGAATTTGAGCGGCGTGGGTTCGCCCGAAAAGTTGGCCGAAGTCGAAACCAACGGGTGTCCAAGAGCGGCAACTACATCGCGGCAGAAGTCGTGATGAGGTATGCGGACAGCCAATGTCCCCTCGTCGGGAATAAGGTTCGGAGCAACGTTTTGTCCACCGGGTAGAATGAGTGTCAGTGGTTTTTCGGCCATATCAAAGAGGTCCCAGGCCACGTCGGGCACACTTTTGATATAACGCAAAAGGCGGTCGGGCGAGTCCAAAAGGACAATCATACCCTTCTTGTTGACAGAGCCTTTGAGGTCATATATCTTTACCACCGCCTCAGGCAGCGTGGCATCACAACCGATTCCCCATACGGTATCGGTCGGATAGAGAATTATTCCGCCGCGGCGCAGAAGCTCAACGGCGCGTTTAACTTCCGGATCAATCATACCGTAAAAGTAGTAAAAAGCGTGGAGTTATTCGCCTCTTTGGCGTATTTTTTCCTCAATCATATGCATCATTGCACGAGCATTGCGCCTAATAGACAGAGGCTTGATACGGTCAAATGCCTCGGTACTATACTCTTTAAGTTTAGATTCCAACTGTTCGTCAGACAAAGAGTCAAGCTCGTCGTTGATTTTCGAATTGACCGAACGCACTTTCCAACAATAAAACAGGAAAGCAACAAGCGCTATTATAACGGCGACACAAAGAATGAATATAAGAATACGAGAAGTAGACATAAAAACAATTGTTTGGTAATCGCAAGAGTAAAAGGGCGCGCCGCAAAAGACCGACCACACCCAATCGCTCAAAAAAAAATCGTATTCCAAATCTACCTCACTAAAATCCACTGCTTTTAGGAATAGGCAAATTTATTAAAATTATTCTGTTTATCCAAAATATTAATATAATAATTTGTATTTTTGTGCCACAAATTAAGATTTAAGGCTAATTTTTTATACAAAATACTATGGGAAGGGCATTCGAATACCGCAAAGCACGCAAACTCAAACGTTGGGGCAATATGGCCCGCACATTTACCAAAATCGGCAAAGAGATCGAGATAGCCGTCAAGGCCGGAGGTCCCGACCCCTCGGGCAACACTCGTCTGCGCGTACTTATTCAGAACGCCAAGGCCGAAAATATGCCCAAAGAGAATGTCGAACGCGCCATCAAACGCGCCATTTCGAAGGACACCGCCGACTACAAGGAGATGGTCTACGAAGGCTACGGCCCATTCGGAATAGCCGTGCTGGTTGAAACCGCAACCGACAACACCACACGCACGGTTGCCAACGTCCGCAGCTATTTCAACAAATGCGGCGGCACACTCGGTACAAGCGGCAGCGTGAGCTTTATGTTCGACCACCTCTGCTACTTCAAAACGGCCAACACCGATGCAGTTGACCTCGAAGAGTTGGAGCTTGAACTGATTGACCTCGACCTGACGGAGATGTTTGTCGACGACGAGAATGTCATCAATATCTATGCTCAATATGAGTCATTTGGCAAGATTCAAGCCTACCTCGACGAGCACAATATGGAGATCGTCAGTGGCGAATTTGTACGCTTGCCGACCGATTCGAAAGAGGTCACCGCCGAACAGCGCGAAACACTCAACACCCTGATAGAGCGCCTCGAAGAAGACGACGACGTGGTCAACGTCTACACCAATATGAAGGACGACGAGAGCGACGAAGAGTAGACTCAAATCCCTCCAAACCAAAGAGCAAGACTTCCGGGTCGACAACGACCTCGAAGTCTTGCTCTTTTTGTCGGAAGTCTTCTCTTTGATTTAGAAAGTAAGCTCTCGGCCAACGGAATTATTGACCTTGGCGGGCAAGGCGAATGAGGTGAGCACCGCGCGAGAGCAAAAGACTGTCGGGGGTGAGCCGAACGACGGCGAGCGTATCGGAGAAGGCGATTGTTTGGCCGTTGCCAATGCTCTCTCCCGAAAGAATCAGCTTGTCGTCGGACAGTTGCCAACGCTCAAAAAGCAATGTTGCCATACCTATCGACCGCGCCGAATGATCGGCCCGAAGTTCTATGCCCTGCACCATACCGGGTTGTCCCTCGACAGGCTCAACCCACGAGCCGCAAATATCGGCAGCCCTGCCGCACCCAAACACCAACATCAAGGTGGTTAATAATGTGTAAAACGACTTTTTCATTTACTTTTGTATTTAGATTTTTGGAGTCCTCGCTCGGCGGCGAGTTGCTGCATCAACTCAAAGGCCTCGTCGTAGGTGTTGCCAATTTTGCCGTCGAGTATGGCGTCTTTTATCGCGGCTTTGATTTCGCCCACCGTGCTGCACGGTTCAAGGCCGTAGTTAGCCATAATAATCTCGCCAGTAATGGGGGGCTGAAAGTTGCGTATGCGGTCTTTCTCCTCAATCTCGGCCATCTTTTGGCGCACAAGCGCAAAGTTGCGCAGGTAGCGTTGCACCTTGGCGTCGATACCCGAGGTGATGTCGGCCTCGCAGAGCGTCATAAGGTCGTCGATGTCGTCGCCCGCCTCGAAAAGCAGCCGCCTCACAGCCGAATCGGTCACTTCGTCCTCAGAGAGCACTATGGGACGAAGGTGCAGAAAGACAAGTTTTTGCACATATTTCATCTTGTCGTTCAGCGGCAGGCGCAGACGGCGGAAAATGGCAGGTATCATCTTCGAGCCCAGAACCTCGTGACCGTGGAACGACCAGCCCACCTTGGGGTCGTAGGATTTGGTCTGCGGCTTGGCTATGTCGTGTAGCAGCGCCGCCCAACGCAGCCATAGGTTGTCACTACGACGAGCCACATTGTCGAGCACTTTGAGCGTATGACGAAAGTTGTCCTTGTGGGCGCGTCCGCCGACTGTTTCGACCCCTTTGAGGGCAGCCAACTCGGGGAAGATGAGCGGCAAAAGTCCCGTAGAATCGAGCAACTCGAAACCCATTGAGGGGAGCGGCGAGGCGACAATCTTGTTCAACTCGACCGTGATGCGTTCGGCCGACACAATCGAAATTCGCTCACGATTGCGTGCAATAGCGTCGTAGGTGTCGGGGTCGATGTCGAATCCAAGTTGCGCGGCAAACCTCACGGCGCGCATCATTCTCAAAGGGTCGTCGGAGAAGGTCACATCGGGGTCGGTCGGAGTGCGAATAATGCAGTGCTCCAAGTCGTAGATACCGCCGAACGAGTCGAGCAGCTCGCCATAGGTGTCGGCATTGAGCGACCACGCCAAAGCATTGATTGTGAAGTCGCGACGAAGTTGGTCGTCTTCGATTGTACCCTGTTCGACAGCCGGTTTACGGGAATCGGACGAATATGATTCGCGGCGCGCCCCCACAAACTCAATCTCGCGTCCCTCGGGGTCGTGCAACATTGCCGTACCGAAAGTTTTGAAGACCGAAACGCCCGTATGCAGTTGTCGTCCAAGTTCTTTGGCCACATCGATGCCGCTGCCTACAACCACAACATCGATGTCGGTCGAGGGACGGCGCAAAAAGTAGTCACGCACATAGCCGCCAACGACATAGGCTCTGATGCCTTTTTGGTCGGCGATTTCGGATATTTGGTGAAATATTTCTAATTCGAGCGGGAAAGTCATCTATTTCAGGCAGCGTTTATAGAGTTGAACGGTGTTTTCCAATCCGTAGTAAAGTGCATCGCTGATGAGCGCGTGGCCAATCGATACCTCTTTTATATAAGGAATGGTTTGGACAAAGTAGCGCAGATTGTCGAGGTTAAGGTCGTGGCCGGCATTGATGCCAAGCCCGAGTCGGTCGGCCTCGGCCGCAGCAACTGCGTATGGGGCAATGGCCTTAGCGGGGTCGGCGGCATATTCGGCAGCGTAGGATTCGGTGTAGAGCTCAACACGGTCGGCACCGCACTGTTTTGCTCCACGCACCATCTCGACCACAGGGTCGACAAAGACCGAAACCCGAATGCCGGCAGCTTTGAACGCGGCAATCTTGGCCGTGAGCAGGTCGTGATTGGTTATGGTGTCCCAACCTGCATTTGAGGTTATGGCATCGTGGGCGTCGGGCACAAGCGTAACCTGCGTAGGACACACCTCCAAAACCAGTTCGGTAAAACTGTCGATTGGGTTGCCCTCGATGTTGAATTCGGTGGTGACCAACCGTTTGAGATTGCGCACATCGTCGTAACGTATGTGGCGACCGTCGGGACGCGGATGAACGGTGATTCCTTCGGCCCCGAAACGCTCGATGTTTTGCGCTGCAAGCAGCACATCGGGCAGATTACCGCCGCGAGAGTTGCGAATTACGGCAATCTTATTTATATTTACACTCAATTTTGTCATTGCGTACGTCTTGTTTAATGAAGTTTTAAGACTATTTTTGTCCTGTAAAGTTACCACATAATTTCGTGAAATGAAAATTATTTTATTCTCACGCCATTCACAGAGCGTCGAGCCAAAGGAGCTGACCGCACTTTTGGAGAGCATAGAGGCACGCGGACTCGACTTCTGCATAAACTCCGAAATGGCTGATTGTCTGAGCAATCGGTTTGGCAGCGAGCACTTCTACGAAAGCCTCACCGACCCAATCGCTCAGGGTGCCGTGATGATAACCTACGGAGGCGACGGCACTCTTTTGGAGGCAGTCAGGGTTTTGGGCGGACGCAAAGTACCGGTTCTGGGAATAAACTCCGGCAGACTCGGTTTTTTGGCAAACGTACCAAAGAGCGAAGCACTCTCGGCTATCGACTCGCTTTGTGAGGGTAACTACACGATTTACAGCCGCTCGATGCTCCACATAGAAGGCGACTTCCAGCGCGAAGTTGCATTTCCGCACGCTTTTAACGAATTTTCGATTCAACGCCGCCATATGGGAATGATTGGCGTTCACATCGAAATTGACGGTCAACCGACGGTGAACTATTGGAGCGACGGAGCAATAGTCTCGACCCCGACAGGTTCGACGGCCTACTCGCTCAGTGCCGGCGGCCCAATCGTTGCGCCAGAGTGCAACTGTATGATACTAACCCCAATAGCCCCACACAACCTGACGATGCGTCCGATTGTCATTCCCGATTCAAGCTGCGTCAGACTAACACTTAACGCCCGCGACGAGTACGCACAGGCAGGTATCGACAACGAGAATTTTGTGGTACGCGACGGTGCCGTGTTCGAAATCAGACGCTCCGAGCTGAATGTTTTTTTGGTTGGGTTGCAAAATATATCGTTCTACGACACGTTAAAGAATAAGATGATGTGGGGATTAGACGGGCGCGATGCACTGAAATAGAAAAAAAAGAGTAAATTTGCACGTTTTAGAGCAGCCGATGGGCGAACAAAATAAAATACCGGCTCACGTGGCCATCATAATGGACGGCAACGGCCGTTGGGCTGAAGCTCGCGGCAAGGAGCGCTCGGAGGGACACATCGAGGGTGTGGCCGCAGTACGTCGTACGCTCAACGCAGCACTCGACCGGGGTGTGCGCTATTTGACGCTCTACACCTTCTCGACCGAGAACTGGGGGCGTCCAAAGGTGGAGGTCGACCAAATTATGGAGCTCTTCTGCCGCAGCGTCTACAACTTCCGCGACGAATTGCGCGACAATGGCGTGAAGGTTGAGATGATTGGCGACCGCAACGAACTCTCCGAAGAGGTAAACCGTTCGCTCCGACGGATTGAGGACTACACTGCCGAAGGCAACCGATTGACGCTCGTAATAGCACTCAACTACTCCTCGCGCGACGAGATAGTACGCGCAGCCAGAGGGATAGCAGCCGATGCCGCACAGGGCCGGTTGGAGCCGAAAGAGGTGACGGCCGAAGAGTTGTCGGGCCGCCTCGATACGTGCCGTTTCCCCGATCCCGACCTTTTGGTTCGCACCGGCGGCGAGTACCGACTGAGCAACTTTCTGCTTTGGCAGGCAGCCTATGCCGAACTCTACTTTACCCAAACGCTGTGGCCCGATTTCGACAAGGAGGATTTCCGAAAGGCACTCGACGCCTACTCGTCGCGAAACCGCCGTTTCGGATTGGTTGATAACAAGAAGTAACGTTACAAACGAATGTATAAAAGACTGTTCACACTATTGATGGCATTGTCGTCGCTTGAAGCCGCCTTTTCGCAAGAGGTGGTTGCAGAGGCGGCGCAATCGGCCGTAATGGCAGCCGACACCACTAAAACCGACTCCCCCAAAGAGGTCGCAACCGTTAGTGAAGTGACCGACGAGGTAGAAAAACCTGCCGAAATAGACCTAAAAGCCTACGATGCCCTGCCAATGGCCGACTACTCGACCACGCCGTCGAAAAAGTATATTATCCGCCGCATAGACGTGAGCGGCATCAAGTATCTCGACCCCGATATTCAGATCAATTCGTCGGGGCTTTTGGTCGGCGACGAGGTGATGATACCGAGCAAGTACCTCTCCGAGGCCATTGCACGACTCTGGTCGAAACAATACTTCTCCGACGTTAGAATCGTTGCCCAAACGGTGGGCGACAGCGTCGATTTGGAGGTCGTGCTCGTCGAACGTCCGAGGGTCTACCGCTGGTTGTTCGAGGGCGTGCGCAAAGGTGAGGCCACCACTCTGACGGAGGACCTTAAACTCAAACGAGGCACGGAGTTGAGCGACTTTGCTATCGACAAAAACATTCACCTTATAAAAAAGCACTACACCGACAAGGGTTACCGCAATGTTGATGTCACTCCGCGCATCGATAACGACTCGATTGTGCGCAACGCCGTAAACGTCACCTTTGTGGTGAGCAAAAACGAAAAGGTCAGGGTCGGTGCCATTGAATTCCGCGGCAACGAGGTCTTTCCCGACAAGCGCCTGCGCCGCGCTATGAAGAAGGTGCACCAAAAGAGCATCAACATCTTCCAAAACACCAAGCTCAAAGAGGGCGAATTGGACGAGGATTTCGACAACATCATAGATTTCTACAACTCGAAAGGTTACCGCAACGCCATAATTTTGGCCGACTCGGTCTATACCATAACCCCCGACCGCATTGGTCTGGTGATTACGGTCGACGAGGGTAACAAATACTTCTACCGCAACATAAGGTGGGTGGGCAACAGCAAGTATTCGACCGAACAGCTCAACAACATACTCGGAATAAAAAAAGGAGACGCCTACGACAAAAAAACTCTCTACGAACGATTGGGCTATGGCAAGGAGGACAATCCGGAAGATGTATCGACGGTCAATGCGCTCTATCAGAACGACGGTTATTTGGCCTCGCAGATCGACCCGACCGAGATTATTATTGGCGCAGACTCCATTGACCTCGAAATAAAAGTCTTCGAGGGGAACCAATACCGCTTCAACAACGTGGTCATCACGGGCAACAACAAGGTCAACGACGAGGTTATCCGTCGCGAGATATACACCCGCCCGGGCGAACTCTACAATCGCGCAATGATTATGCAGACTATGCGCCAACTTGCTTCGATGGGCCACTTCGACGAGACCAAAATTATGCCCAACATTCAGCCTGTTTCGGGCGAATCGGTCGATATCTCGTGGGATTTGGAGGAGAAGAACTCCGACAAGTTCGAGATCAGCGGCGGTTGGGGTTCCGGTATGTTTGTCGGTTCACTCGGCGTGGTATTTACCAATATGTCGATCGGCAACCTGTTCAACAAAAACGCTTGGCGCCCCTATCCGCAGGGCGACAACCAACAGTTCTCGATTCGCGGTCAAACCAACGGCACCTATTACAGCTCCATATCGACCAGCTTCACCGAGCCGTGGCTCGGCGGACGCAAACCCAACTCGCTCACCGTGGGCGGCTACTGGTCGGAGGAGACGAGCAACTACTACAACTACTACACCAACAGCAAGGTCGACAACAACCAGTTCTTCCGCGCTATGGGTGTATCGGCAGGTTTGGGCCGCCGTCTCTCTTGGCCCGACCAATACTTTACGGTCTATAACGAGCTTGGCTACCAGGCCTACCAAACACGCGATTGGAGTTACTTCAAGATTCAAAACGGCTGGTCAAATATCATCACCTTCAAGACGGTACTCTCGCGCAGCTCGACCGACTCGCCAATCTACCCTCGCCGCGGTTCGGAGTTCTCGCTGTCGCTTACGCTGACTCCGCCCTACTCGCTCTTCGACGGCAAGGATTATTCGACCATTACCGACAATGCGGTAAAATACAAGTGGATAGAGTACCACAAGTGGCTCGGCTCATTCCGCTGGTTCTATCCTTTGACCAACAATGGCGATCTGGTGCTGATGACAAAGGCCGAGATTGGTTATTTGGGCAACTACAACAAATATAAACAATCGCCTTTCGAGGGATTCGACGTGGGTGGCGACGGTATGTCGGGCTACAATGTCTACGGTGTCGACGTCATTTCGATGCGTGGCTACGAGGACGGTACGCTCACACCAAGCTCCGACAACTACACCTACGCCAACGTCTACAACAAGTACACTGCCGAGTTGCGCTACCCCATTATTATGCAGCCGCAGTCGCAAATATTTGCTCTTGTCTTCGCCGAGGCCGGCAACGCCTGGCTCTCGTGGAGGGACTACAACCCATTCCAGCTGAAACGCTCGCTCGGCGTGGGTGCACGCATCTACCTCTCTGTGATAGGTATGCTTGGCATTGACTGGGGCTACGGTTTCGACAAGGCTTACGGCTCGTCGGAGGTCAGTGGCGGACAGTTCCACTTCATCATTGGACAACAATTTTAACAACTAATAGACAATACGTTATGAAAAAACTTTTGATTTTAACCGTTATAATGTCGTTGGCGGCAGGTGTCGCTTCGGCACAGAACTATGCCTTTGTCAACTCGCAAAAGGTCTATCAGGCACTTCCGTCCTATACCGCAGCTGTGGCCGAACTCGATTCGCTGGCAAGCAGCTACCAGAAAAAAATCGACGCCGCCTATGCCGAATTGGAGAAGCAGTACAACAACTATCTGGTTGTGAAAAACAATCTCTCGGCCGACGACCAGCAGAGTAGCGAAGATAAAATTATTGCCAACGAGAAGAAAATCGGCGAGTACCAGCAGAGCGTTTTCGGCACCGACGGAGTTGTTGCCAAAAAGCAGGAGGAGTTGTTAAAACCCTTCACCGACAACTTCAACGAGGCAATCAAGGCCTTTGCCGAGATCAACTCAATCGATCTGGTTATCGATGTAGCCTCTTCTCCGTCGATACTCTTCTATTCGCCGGAGAAGGACAAAACCGAACAAATCATTATTATGTTAAAATAAACCAATTCAACCAATGAAACAATTATTGAAAATCGCGCTGGCAACTTCGCTCCTGTTGGGAACGTCGTTTGCAGCCAACGCTCAACAGAAATTCGGATTCATCAACTCGCAAGAGGTGGTACTTGCTATGCCCGAGACGGCCGAGGTAAACACCCAACTCGAACAACTCCAAAAAGACTTGGGCGAACAGCTCGAATTGATTGAGGTTGAGTACAACAACAAGGCACAAGAGTACCAAAAAAATATGAACAGCTACTCCGACGCCATTCGCCAGTCGAAAGAGAAAGAGCTTTCGGGGCTGTCGCAGCGTTACGAAGAGTTACGCCAGATGGGTGTTCAGGATTTGCAGAACAAGCAGAACGAACTGATGAAGCCGGTGATCGAGAAGGCCAAAAATGCTATCAACAAGGTAGGTGCCGACGGCAAGTTCACAATGATTTTTGATCAGGCCATTGGTGCCGTTGCCTACTTCGACAGCGCAACTATCGATGTCACCCCTTTGGTAAAAGCCGAACTCGGAATCAAATAGTACAGACAGATTTATTATTTAATGGGAGTGTCTAACAAGTACGTTAGACACTCCCATTTCTTATGAAAACGCCTCTGCAATGCGTTCTAAAGCCTGCAATAGCAGTTCACGCGAGGTTGCCACATTCATTCGCATAAAACCGCGTCCCTCAGCGCCAAAGTGTGCGCCGTCGTTCAGCGCCACGCGCGCCGAGTGGGTCATACGCTCCACCAACTCCTCGTGGGTCAGCCCCAATCCTCGGAAATCGACCCACAAAAGATAGGTACCTTCGCTCGGACGGCAGACCACCTGCGGCAGTCGGGCTGCAAAAAAGTCGCAAACCAGCCGCATATTGCCCCCTATATAGTCGAGAAGCCGGTCGAGCCACTCGTCGCCCTGCGAATAGGACGCCGTGAGCGCCGTAGTGCCGAAAACATTGCCTTGGTCGACGTGGGTACGCGCCATTTCGCGGCGGAAACGCTCCTGAACCTGCGCCGCGGGAGCAATGGCGACCGAGGTCGACAAACCGGCAATGTTGAAGGTTTTTGTAGGAGCCACAAAGGTGATGCAGCGCGCTGCAAAACGCTCATCGAGAGCGGCAATATGGGTATGGTGGTACGGTTTTTGAATGAGGTCGGAGTGAATTTCGTCACTAATTATGAATACGTTATGACGCACGCACAACTCGCCCACACGACAAAGCTCTTCGGGAGTGAAGACCCTGCCCGTAGGATTGTGAGGGTTGCAGAGCATAATGGCCGCAGCACCTTCCAAAGCACGATTCAGCCCGTCGAAATCGATTTCGTAATGTCCGGCGCGACAGATGAGCGGATTGTTTATGACTCGTCGGTCGTTGGCCTCGATCTGTGCGGCAAAAGGGGGATAGACGGGCGGCATAATTACTATACCGTCGCCTGCGAGAGTGAAAGCACGAATGGCAAACGAGAAACCGGCAACCACGCCTGGCGAAAAATCGAGCCAACTGCGATCGACCTTCCAGCCGTTGCGCCGCTGCTCCCAACCGATAATGGCGTTCCAATAGTCGTCGCCACGAATACCGTAGCCATATATGCCCAAAGCGGCACGAGCCTCAACAGCACGACGCAAAAAATCGGGCGCCGCAAAATCCATATCGGCCACCCAGAGCGGAATGAGGTCATCGGCACCGAAGTCGCACCGCATTCCGTCGTATTTGACACAATTGGTGCCCTTACGCGGGGCTATGTTGTTGAAATCGTAGGTCATAATGGATAAATATTTTATTTTTCGGTCAAATGTACGAAAAAAGGGCTACATTTGCATCGCATAACAAACATCAATCAGAGCTATATCAGGTAAAATGGAAGAAAAAGAGACCACCGTTAGGCACAATGCCGACGATGAGAAGTTCAATCGTGACGATTCAACCGGTAAGGGAAATGAGGCTTATAAGTCCTTCACCAAGGACAAGCGAACCAGGACTTCATCATCACAAGCAGTATTTTCGACCTCCGCACGACGCGAGGGTAACGAAACCAATTACGAAGAGCGCCGCCGCTCGTTTAATCCCAACTTCACGCGCGACAACCGTCCCGTGGAGGGTCACTACAACTCGAACCGCGAAGAGCGCCCGCAAGGGGGATTCAACCGCGAACGACCCGCCTTTAATCGTGACGACCGCCCGCAGGGAGGCTTCAACCGCGAACGCAACTTCAACCGTGAAGAGCGTCCGCAGGGAGGTTTCAACCGCGAACGTAACTTCAACCGCGAAGAGCGTCCGCAAGGAGGATTCAACCGCGACCGCAGCTTCAACCGTGAAGAGCGTCCACAGGGAGGTTATAACCGCGAACGGAACTTCAACCGCGACGATCGTCCGCAAGGAGGCTACAATCGCGACCGCAACTTCAACCGTGAAGAGCGTCCGCAAGGCGAACGCCCCGAACGCGACTTCAACCGCGACGAGAACTATCGTCCGCGCCGCGAATACGGCTCAAAACCGCAATTCAATCGTGGAGGCGGCGACAAGCCCTATCGTAAACCATTTAATGGCGACAGGCCTTCATACGGCGCACCAAAACCCTATGGTCAGCGGTTCGACAACTCTCCCTCGATGCGTCCGCGTCGTCGCGACGAAGAGAACCTGCAACCAAAATCGCAATACACTCTCGAAAACTATCCGTCGTATCCCGCTCCCAAAATCGAGACCGAAATGCGTCTGAACCGCTATATCGCAATGTCGGGCATCTGCTCGCGCCGCGAGGCCGACGACTACATTCAAGCCGGCGTAATCACGGTAAACAACAATGTGGTCACCGAGTTGGGCTCAAAAGTCAAAGAGGGCGACGAAGTGCGCTTCAACGACAAACTCATCGAGAACCAGAAGAAGGTCTACATAGTGATGAACAAGCCCAAGGGTTATGTCACCACACTCGACGACCCCCACGCCGAAAAGTCGGTTATGGATCTGGTTAAGAACGCCTGCACGGAACGCATCTATCCCGTTGGCCGACTCGACAAGAACAGCATCGGGGTATTGTTGCTCACCAACGACGGCGATCTGGCCAAGCGTCTGACTCACCCGGGATACAACAAGAAGAAGATCTATCAGGTGACTCTTGATCGCGAACTGCAACGCGAAGATATGGAGAAACTCATACGAGGCATCACCCTCGAAGACGGCGACATTGCTGCCGACGACATTTCGTATGTAGAGGACAAAAAGAACGAGGTCGGCATCGAAATCCACTCGGGCCGCAACCGTATCGTAAGACGTATGTTTGAGGCTATTGGTTACCGCGTAGGCAAACTCGACCGCACATACTTTGCCGGCTTGACAAAATTGCGTCTCAAACGTGGCGAGTGGCGTTTCCTCTCACCCGAAGAGGTTGCAATGCTCAAATCGAACGGCTACGAATAGAAGAGCCTAACCACAAATAGACAGCGCCGATCCATTAGTGGGTCGGCGCTGTCTATATACGCGCAATAAAAGTCACTCTTTCACGCAGCGAACCGAGAAGGCAGTACTGACAGCAGCATAGTTTCTCACATCTTTAATCTCGGTAGAGTTGAACTCCATACTTGAAGACCTACTGTTAGATTGCAACTGATTGGCTGCATATCGCCCCAAGGTTCCACGCTGTGTGGAGGTAACAGCGTTCGCTGATGACGAAATAGTGCCCGAAGCGGGCAAAAACATACAACCTTTGGGGTCGGAGGCGGTGGCAGTTGAAGCATTGGTACCAAACCAATAGCCGGCCATTTCGTCGGGGTTGTTGGGGGTGGATTCGTCCCATACTCCAATACTTTGCAACGCTTCTAATTCGGGATTTTTGGGAATGCGCCAGCCGGCAGGACAAGGGTTGCCTATCTTGTCACCCCACACCGATGAAGAGAGCGTATTCCACCACGTAAAACCACCAAAACAATTTTCATCTGTAAGCCACTGATATTTTGTGCTATTGGTGTAAGAATAAAATTTATCGTCGGCAGGTTCCGAAGTGCCCAATACGAAATTGAGGGCATCGGAGTAGTTGTCATTGGTCAAATAGGTTGCATCGTCGGGGCTGTAACCGAAACCAACTTTGCGTCCCCATTGGTAGTATTTGCCGCAAACATAGCCGTTGGAGCTCGCGGTTTTTGCCTCGTAACCGCAATTTACAGGAGCCCACATAAGATTATTTATTATCAGAGGAAATTGATCGGTTGCTTCGGGATAGGTAAGCGCATCGGCAGAGGTGAGATTAACATTGGCGGTGTAAATTTTCCCTGCTACGATATTTTTGGAAACGGGAACGGTAACCGAATACACGCCCACAGTAGTTACTACATTAAGAGTAAAGTCTATGGGAAAATCGGCAACAGGAAGATTCGAAGCAAAAAGCGCAAGCATATACGTAGTTGACGGAGCGGACGACAAAGGCGCAGGAGTAGTCAATTCGACAGAATATGATGTTTGATTATTGTATGAAAAGGCAGACTGATTCACCCCAAGTTTGGATACCATTCCTGCACGTCGCATCTCTTGCCATACATTGCTATAATACTCTTCCGAAGCAAATTGAATAGACTTAATACTACCCAAAGCGGCATCGCCCGTAATATTGAATTTCAGAACCGCCAGGAGGTGGTTAAAGGAGAGGTCGGGCTGAGGTGAAGCAGCAGTAAATTTTGGAATATAGAAGATATTGTCGGCGTTGATGTGTGAAATATCGCCCGCAGCCGACTGCACCTGCGGCGACGGAATAGGATAATTTACATACATATTTTCTGCATCTATTGTTCCATAATCGCTACTACCTTGATGCAAGGCAAAATAGTCGACACCAGGGGTAAGTCCTACGCCGTCAGCAGTAAAGACGGCTTTTGTGGTACCTGCTCCGCTGGTGAGCGTAAAATAGTGGGTAACAAAAGGAGTTGTCTTTACTTCGTAAAAAGCGATCTTGTCACCCTCTTTCCATTTGGTTGTGATGTGGTTGCCATTGACGGGGTCAACCACATACTCCATTGAGGTTTTGGTTTGAGCATCGACATCGTTCGATACACAAATGGTGGTTATCTTCTCGGAAGTAGTATCTTCTTTGGAAATAGTCGATTCATCAATTTTGCTGCAAGCGCACATAGTGACAGCAGCAAGCATTAATGTAAGAATAGGAAGATTTTTCATAGCATTTTTTTTGTTTTAGAGTTGCTCTTCGGGCATAATAATCGGCGCATCAAATGAGGCGGCAATGCCCTGTTCAACTGCAATCGTTACAATCTCAATTGCAGGCGATCGGTAATACATTTTCTTCATAACAAATGTTTTTGTGTTAGTTGAACACAAAGGTAGGATTTTGAGAATAAAAAAATTGTAAAAAGCGGACGTACAAATGGCGAAATATGGCGCCATTACAACATATCGATATGCTTGGGCGTCTCTCCCGAAAAGAGTGTAAACTCCTTAATGAAATGCGATTGGTCATAGAAGCCGTAATCCAAATAATCGGCATAGTAATGGCCAACTTTTATAAAATCTTGCAAATATTTTTGAAAACGAAAGACACGCGCGATGGTATTTGGCGAATCACCCACATAGTGGTCAAAGAGTCGACGACTTTGGCGCGAAGAGAGTGTTGCGGTCGTGATTCCTCCGTTTGGCGACAACAACAGCTCACTCAATGCTCCTACAACCCTGTTATCGACCATTGCACCGTAGCGACGCAACCGCCCCACAAATAACGAATCAAGAGAGCTGCATACCTCTTCCACACCCGACAGAGGCACATCGCGGTCGTCGATTAGATTGCCCATCTCACTGTAAACATCGTCGAGCATAATGGAATTATCCGACAACTCCGACGCGGCAATACCGGTCAGTGCCGTGAAGCCTGCCGGCAGAAAACGGACTCCATAGAAGTGGAAAGATTGGCCCAACGGGAAAGATTGGCTGTCGACCGAAACGCCTACAACCAGTCGCTGTTTATTCCTTGACGCAGGGACAATCATATCGATGCAGCCGTCGGCGACAGCGTGAAAAGCTGCCGGCCGGACGAGCGGACAAAGAGAATAGAATTCGTAGTAGCAATAGATGTATGGTAAGAGTTGCGGCGTCGGCTGAAATTGGCGATAGACAATATCGCCCTCGCTTCTTTGGGGCTGCCAGGGAGCATATAGCCGACGTATGTTTTCTACTCGCACCATTTGCGAAAAAAGTTTTAGGGCGTGGCGTCGCCCGCGTATCCTGCGTCGTCCGATAATTCGGCCGAAGAGGCGGCAGCAACGGCCAATGCGTCGCATCGGTTATTCTCGACCGTATTTGCGTGGCCTTTGACCCATACAAAACGGACATTGTGGCGACGGTAGACCTTCAAAAAACGCTGCCACAGGTCGGGGTTTTTCTGTTTTGCGAACCCCTTTTTCTCCCACCCGAAGAGCCAACCCTTTTCGACGGCGTTGACCACATATTGCGAATCGGAGTAGAGCGTTACGTCGGTTCCGTCGAACTTCAATGCCTCCAAAGCAACGATGACGGCCAATAGTTCCATACGGTTATTGGTCGTCATCTTATATCCCGCACTCATCTCTTTGCGGTAGGGCGGCGAGAGCAGCACCGCTCCGTAACCACCTTTGCCGGGGTTGCCGAGCGCCGAGCCGTCGGTGTATATCGTTACCTGCGGCAATGTGGCTCTACTTTTTAGCCTCTTTGGCCTCGATCGAGAGTGTGGCGTGAGGCACCACGCGGAGCCGCTCCTTAGGTATCAGCTTACCCGTTTCGCGACAGATGCCATAGGATTTGTTCTCGATTCGCACCAAAGCAGCCTCCAAATGCTGAATAAATTTCAGCTGGCGCTGTGCCAAACGTCCCATTTCCTCTTTCGAAAGGGTCGCGGCACCCTCTTCGAGCACCTTGAAGGTGGGCGAAGTGTCTTCGGTGTCGTTGCTTGCCGAGTTATTGACCGATGCACGCAAAACCTCGTAATCGGCTTTGGCCTTTTCGAGCATATCGAGTATTATAACCTTAAACTCGGCCAGTTCCTCATCGGAATACCTGGTTTTTTCAACTTCTTCTGCCATAGCAATTCTTAGTTTTCGATTGTGAAAGATAGTTAATATTCGGCAATAAGCAAAATTTTACCATCTAATTTTTATATCTTGGTTACCGCAATCTTCACCGGATCGTCGTCAATGTCGCTCTCAACAACGAAATCGCCTTGCGGTGCGGCTGACAGTTTAATCGATGAGGAGAGTGTTTGCGAGGCAACAAAGTCGCCAAAGCAGGCTATTGCGCCACGCAGATACTCTTTGTCTTCAATCTCAACCGTGATGCGGTCGGTGACCTCGAAGCCACTCTCTTTGCGGATATTCTGAATGCGGTTGACCAGTTCGCGTGCATAGCCTTCGCGGCGCAGCTCGTCGCTTACGGTAACATCGAGCGCAACGGTCAATTTACCCTCCGAAGCAACCAACCAACCCGGCATATCCTCCGAGGTGATTTCGAAGTCTTCGCGCAGGGTTTGCAACTGCTCGTCGCCCAGAGTGAGCGTGTAGCTCTCGGCCGATTCGATGAGTGCAATCTGCTCTTGCGAAAATCCTGCCACAGCGGCCGAAATCTGCTTCATATATTTGCCGTACTTAGGGCCGAGCGTCTTGAAATTGGGTTTTATGCGTTTTGTGATAAGGCCCGTGGTTTGGTGGACGAGTTCAATCTCCTTGACGTTGACCTCACCCATAACGAGCGATTTGACGGCAGCCAAGCGACGTCCCATAGCATCGTCCAACACGGGAATCAACACTTTTTGAAGCGGTTGACGAACCTTGATGCCTACCTTGCGGCGCAGCGCCAAAATCATCGACGAACTCTTTTGTGCCAAATCCATCATTGCCTCCAACTCGCTGTCGACCTTTGAAGCGTCGGCCTCGGGCATAGCTGCCAAATGAACCGATTCGCTATGGCGGCCGCTCACCCTATTGAGGTCGGTGAAGATGCGCTCGCTCATAAATGGCGCAAAGGGCGCCGAGAGCTGAGAGACGGTTTCCAGGCAGGTGTAGAGCGTTTGGTAGGCTGCCAATTTGTCGCGCGTCATACCGCCGCCCCAGAAACGTTTGCGGTTAAGGCGTACATACCAGTTCGAGAGATTCTCACCAACGAACTCCTGAATTGCCCGTGCAGCCGGTGTGGGGTCGTAGTCGTCCAGCCGTGCACGCACCTCAACAATAAGCGAGTTGAGCAGCGAGATAATCCAGCGGTCGATCTCGGGGCGCTCCTCGAAAGGAACTTCGGGCTCTTTGCCTGTGAAGTTGTCGACATTGGCATAGAGAGAAAAGAAACCGTAGGTGTTGTAGAGCGTACCGAAGAATTTGCGGCGCACCTCGTCAACTCCGTCGACATCGAATTTCAGGTTATCCCACGGCTGCGAGTTCGAAATCATATACCAACGGGTGGCATCGGGGCCGTACTTATCCATAACCTCGAACGGATCGACGGCATTACCCAACCGTTTACTCATCTTGTTGCCGTTTTTGTCGAGCACAAGACCGTTTGAGATGATATTTTTGAATGCTACCGAGTCGAACAACATCGTCGACAGGGCGTGGAGCGTAAAGAACCAGCCGCGCGTTTGGTCGACACCCTCGGCGATGAAATCGGCCGGGAAGACCTTGTGGAACTCCTCGCCCGAGATTTCGAACGGATAGTGAACCTGCGCATAGGGCATTGCTCCGCTGTCGAACCAAACATCTATCAGGTCTGTTTCGCGCGTCATTGGTTTGCCATTCGACGAAACGAGCACGATATTGTCGACATAGGGACGGTGGAGGTCAATTTTGGCATAGTTTTGCTTCGAGTAGTCGCCGGCCACAAAATCCTTATAGGGGTTCTCTTTCATTATGCCTGCCTCGACAGCGCGGTCGATTTCGGCTTTTAGCTCCTCAATAGAGCCGATACATTTCAGCTCGGTGCGGTCTTCTGTCGCCCAAACAGGTAGCGGCGTGCCCCAAAAACGGCTGCGCGAGAGATTCCAATCTACAAGCCCTTCGAGCCAGCGTCCAAAACGTCCGCTGCCCGTCGATTCGGGTTTCCAGTTGATGGTCCTATTCAACTCGATAAGGCGATCTTTGAGGGCAGTTGTGCGCACAAACCACGAGTCGAGCGGATAGTAGAGCACAGGTTTGTCGGTACGCCAGCAATGAGGATAGGAGTGGACGTGCTTCTCAATCTTGAATACTTTGTTTTCGGCCTTCAAAGCGACCGAAATATCAATGTCGAGCGTCGTGTCGTTCTCCGAAAGCGTTTCGTCGTAGGCATTTTTGACATAGCGTCCCTGCCAAGCGGCATATTTTTCAACATTGACGTGGCTTTGGACATAGTCGGCATCAAGCTCGTCGATCATAAAGAACTTGCCCTCGCGGTCGACCATAGGCTGCATCTTGCCGTTGCGGTCTATCATAAGCATCGGGGCTATACCCGACTGTTTGCCTGCACGGTCGTCGTCGGCACCAAAAGTCGGCGCAATATGAACGATGCCCGTACCGTCGACGGTGGTGACAAAGTCGCCCACAATCACGCGGAACGAGTCGCCCAGCGATTCGATCGGCCTTATCCAATCAATCAACTGTTTGTAACGTATGCCCTCCAACTCTGCGCCTCTAAAAACCTTGTCGTCGACCTCAAATGTGCCTTCCAGCTTTTTGGTGAAGTAGGACGGCACCAACTCTTTGGCCATAATGACGGTTTGAGTTTGGTCGGTATAGGGATTGTGGCACCTTACGCGGAGGTATTCGATGCCCGAGCCAACGGCCAAAGCAGTGTTCGAAGGGAGAGTCCACGGGGTAGTTGTCCACGCCATAAAGTAGAGCTTACCCTCAACTCCTTCGAATAGTTTTTCGCTCTTTGCGTCGCGCACCACTTCGAATTGTGCGGTGCAGGTTGTATCTTTTACGTCGCGATAGCACCCGGGTTGATTCAGCTCGTGGTTCGAAAGCCCCGTTCCGGCGGCAGGCGAATAGGGCTGAATGGTGTAGCCTTTGTAGAGCAAACCCTTCTCAAAGAGTTGCTTCAACATCCACCAAAGTGTTTCGATGTATTTGTTGTCGTAGGTAATGTAGGGGTCGTCCATATTGACCCAATAACCCATTTGGCGGGTGAGCTGCTCCCACTTGTCGGTGAACTCCATAACAGCCTTGCGGCAGGTACGATTGTACTCCTCGATCGAGATTTTGGTGCCGATATCGTCTTTATGAATTCCCAGCTTCTTCTCCACACCCAATTCGACGGGCAAGCCGTGGGTATCCCACCCTGCCTTACGGTGGACAAGGTAACCGCTTTGGGTCTTGTAACGGCAAATCACGTCCTTTATGGTACGCGCCATAACGTGGTGAATGCCCGGCATTCCGTTGGCCGAGGGAGGACCCTCGTAGAAGACGAAGGTTGGGTGACCCTCGCGGGTCGAGATGCTTTTGTGAAAGGTGTCGTCGGCGTCCCACTGTTTCAGAACATCGGCTGCCAGCTCGGGCAGGTTCAAACTCTTGTACTCCTTGAACATAAAATTCGATCGATTTTTGGCTATTAACCTGCAAAAATAGGAATTTTTGTTCTTAAAACGCAATGAGCGACCCGTTATTTTGCACCTATGGCTCTTTTAGTTCCAACTTCTCGCCCGAAGAGGTGCGTCGGTAGGCCGTAACAACCAACCCCACTCCAAAGAATATCACCACGGCGGCAACGACTGCCTCCCACGTCAGTTTATCCATATGGAGCGGAACGCCTGTACATCGGTGTCGAAATACCGCACTGTTTTCGGGGTGTCCGATCCCGTTCCCTTTATGAGTGCCTGAACGCCCCGCAAAGTGCCTTTAGCCTTTCGCAGTGTGCCGTCCGTCTTTTCGTAGGCGAATGTTACCACGTCCTCACGCATACGCCGGATAAGGCGGAAAATAGCCCACGATTTGGATAGGCATACGGCAAAGGCTTTGCCGGTGGAGCGGCGCAATTCCCACGCCCGCCGCATGATGTTTGATAGGTCGTTACGTGTCATAATCGAGATGGTTAAAAGTTGGCTTTCAGTTTCAGGTGGCGCAATACCTCTTTCAGTTCACTATCGGTGTAGTTCCGGGCTACCTCCCTCGGTACGCAGTTGTGATTGGCGGCTATCTCTATCGCCCGCTCCCTCGATACCTTGTAAATCTTCGTTTTCATAGTCCGTTAGTTTAGGTATGTTAATAATTCGGATTCGTTAAAGTCGGTTGAGGTGCTTTCGCCGTCCACGTTGTAAGCATCGAAGCCCGTAACCTCGAAATTTTCGCTATCCAATACGCTGATGCGCTCGAAGTTGTAACCCTCGTAAGAGCCGCCTATTTCGTCCCTGTATTCGGCTGTATAATCCACGTCTATAAACAGCGTTATGCCGTTTGCAGTCGTCACCTCAGCCGTGTACTGTGTGCGGTCGTAGCCGTCGCAATGGTTTACTATTTGGGCTGCTATCGCCTTATAGTCGTTCGGGGTTATGGTTGTTTGTGCGTTCATCGTCGGAGTGTTTTAATAAACTTATCCTTATTATTTCAAGAGCAAAGATAAGTTTAATTTTATTAATCAACAAATAAAACATCAATTATTTTTAATCTTTTTTCATTTTTGATTAACTTTCACTTATTTTACCTATATTTGCACCATAAACTATAACTTATCGGATATGGGATTAAGAGTAAAAGAGCTGTTAAAGGAGAAAGGCGTTACTACCTACCAATTAGCGGAACATCTGGGAGTAACCCAACCCGCAGTGAGTAGCGCAATGAACGGCAACCCCAATATGAAATGGCTGGAGTCGGTTGCGGAATTTTTGGATGTGCCTATTGGGGAATTGTTCGCCCCGAAAGAGGCAAATACAGTCGTTTGCCCTAAATGCGGGGCTAACTTGTCGATAACCCTAAAAGCCGAATAACGATGGGAAAGACGGATAACATAGACGCTAAAAGCCTTGAAAAGGCTCACGCACTTTTTGAGAGTGGGGATATTGACCGTATCGAGGTGGGAACGGTTGCGGGGCTGTGTGAGATACACCTCTATTTGTTCGGCGGGCTGTATGACTTTGCGGGTAAGGTGCGGACGTTGAACATATCAAAAGGCGGTTTCCGCTTTGCAAATGCCCTGTATCTGGACGCTATTTTGCCGGTTATTGACAAGATGCCTGAAACGACATACGAGGAGATAATAGCCAAATATGTAGAGATGAATATTGCTCACCCGTTTATGGAGGGCAACGGACGTGCCGCCCGGATTTGGCTTGATATGATGCTTAAAAAGAGCCTCCGTAAGGTTGTGGACTGGCAAAGGGTGGATAAGGTGCTGTACCTCCAAGCAATGGAACGAAGCCCTATAAATGACCTCGAATTGAGAATGCTACTACATCCGGCGTTAACCGAACGTATAGACGATAGGGAGGTGATTTTCAAGGGCATTGCGCAATCCTACTATTACGAGGGTTACGAGGCATAAAATACGACAGCCCCGCCTAAACGGGGCTGAAGAGCGGTACGTCCCCGCTAATGCGGTTCTGTCCCTTGTCCGATTTATTAAGCCTATCGGCATCAAGGCTATGATGCAAAGTTAAGCATTATTTGGCACTATCATATCGAGGTCAGTTCTTTGTAAGCTGCCAGATATTTTCGCAACCGCTCCATATCCGAGTCGGAAAGGGTGTCGAGTCGTCTGATGTCCATATTATCCGATAGGTCATTGATTTTCACGGCTTTGGCCAACTCGTTGCCTTTTGCCCTTTCGATAAATTCAGAATACGGCTCGTCATCGGACGTTTTCGTGAGGCATCTGATTGCGTCGACGATCTTCGCCGGAAAGCCCTCGGCCAGCAGCCTGTCGAAAGTGTAATCGGTATCCTCAACGATATCATGCAACACACCTACGATCTTCTCGGCGTCGGTGCGCCCAGCATTCATCACACGGGAGATATGCCCGATGTAAGGCATTCCGACCTTATCCACCTGTCCTGCGTGAGCCTCCGCCGCTATCTTTATTGCTTTCGCTAATAAATCCTGTGTTTCCATACCGTAAAGATACTATCAATTTTTGATTTTTATGCCTTTCAGGGTACTACCGGTGCGTTAATTTTTTGTTTTTCATTGTAATTAATTGACATATATATATTTATAAGCGTTCTTTGACTTTTTGATTTGAAATGAAACGTAACTTTGCATTAGAAAATGCAAAGCAATGAATTCAGGAAAATATG
>JAXEIN010000011.1:0-27910 GCA_034102025.1 Tidjanibacter sp.
AGGGCAACGAAAAAATCGCTACCTTGCCGAATGTAGATTCAAAACCAATAACTGTAAACCCTGTGACGGACGACTTTTCCGCTGTCAACCCTTAGCAGGACATTAACCAAAATCTGTCAACTTTTTTCAGGACGATACAACCTTAATGACCTTAATTAAAGTCCTTAAAGTCCTTAAAGTCCTTAAAGAAATTTAGAAAAAGAATATGGAAAAACTCAGAAAGGCCTTCACGTGGAAGGAGTTGTTGAAATGGGTTGGGGTGGCCGTAGGCGTTGTGGTAATGGCCTCGGGATTTGTACTCTTCACCAACCCCTATAAGATTATCCCGGGCGGGGTCTACGGCTTGGGGCGCGTTTTGCACTCGATAGTGCCTGCCATTCAGACCGGCACATTCGGTTTTATGTTCGACATACCGCTGATGATTGCCGGCTTTCTGGTTTTCGGTATGGGTTTCGGAGCGAAGACAGTCTTTGCGGCGCTGCTCACACCCGTGGTGATGAACGGAATGACCGCCTTCTTCGGCGAGAATCCGGCCGACGGGGTCTCCATCATCAGCCGATTGTTTAACTTCTCCGACAATGTGTTGGTGGCAGCCATATTCGGCGGCGTGCTGATTGGTGCCGGCGTGGGTATTATTATTCGTGCAGGAGCCACCTCGGGCGGCACCGACATTGTGTCGATGCTTCTGGTCAAGTTTGCCAAGATGAAGTTTTCGTCGGCTATGTTCTGCGTCGAATCGGTGATTGTCATAACCGGTATGCTCGTTTTGCAGGACTGGAAGTTGCCGCTTTACTCGCTTATTGCTATCTTTGCAAGCGCCAAAATGGTCGACTTCGTTTTGGACGGCGCGAGCTACGACAAGCTGCTCTTCATTGTTTCGGACAAGAAAGAAGAACTCAAAGAGTTTATCCTCAACGATATGGAGCGCGGCGGAACACTCATTCACTCCTCAGGTATGTACACCGACCGAGAGCGCGATATGATATTTCTGGTCGTCAGCCGCAAGCAGATTGCCGCCGTCAAAGAGAAGATTCGCTCAATCGACAAAAGCTCGTTTGTGGTTGTTGTCGATGCCTACGAGACCTATGGCGACGGATTCAAACCTTTTGACGAACAGAAGATGCTCTGATGGAAAACAGCAAACCGACAACCCTGCGCCCCACAATCGGCGGCGGACGCAAACTCTACATCGAAACCTACGGCTGCCAAATGAACGTGGGCGACAGCGAAATCATCGTCTCGGTGATGCAACGCGAAGGCTACGTCTATACCGAAAACATTGCCGAGGCCGACATCATATTGGTCAACACCTGCTCTGTGCGCGACAATGCCGAGCAACGCATCTGGGGCCGATTGAAAGAGTTTCAACGCTACAAACGCGCCCGTAGAGGCGTGATAGTGGGCATTGTAGGCTGTATGGCCGAGCGGCTCAAAGAGGAGCTGTTGGAGAGAGAGAAGACGGTCGACATAGTGGCAGGCCCCGACTCCTACCGTTCGTTGCCGCAACTCGTCGAAGCCGCGCGGTCGGGTGGCAGCGGTGTCAATGTACAGCTCTCGCACGAGGAGACCTATGGCGACATTCGTCCTGTTCGCCTCGACCATAACGGCGTTGGAGCATTCATCTCCATAATGCGCGGTTGCAACAATATGTGCGCCTACTGTGTTGTGCCCTACACGCGCGGAGTGGAGCGCAGCCGCGATGCCGCAACAATCATAGGCGAAGCCCGCGAGCTCTTCGAGGCAGGTTACCGCGAGGTTACGCTGCTTGGTCAGAACGTCAACTCCTACCGCACGGGTGAGGTCGACTTTCCGTCGCTTATGGAGTCGGTGGCCGCCATCTCGCCGCTGCTGCGCGTGAGGTTCGCCACCTCGCACCCCAAAGACCTGAGCGACCGCCTGATTGAGGTAATGGCCGCCCACCCCAACATCTGCCGCGCCATACATCTGCCTGCACAGTCGGGCAGCACCCGTATGTTGCAGCTTATGAACCGTAAATATACGCGCGAATGGTACTTGGAACGCATTGCGGCCATACGTCGCGCATTGCCCGACTGCGCCATAACCACCGACCTGATAGCCGGATTCTGTACCGAGACCATTGACGACCACAACGAAACGCTCTCTCTAATGCGCGCGGTAGGCTACGACTCGGCCTATATGTTCAAGTTCTCGATGCGCCCCAACACCTACGCCGCACGCCATCTGGCCGACGACGTAGACGAAAAAGAGAAAGTGCGCCGTCTGAACGAAATCATCGCCCTGCAAAACGAGCTCTCGGCCGAGAGCAACCGCCGCGACGTGGGACGCACCTTCGAGGTGCTGGTCGAGGGCAAATCGAAACGCTCCGCCGCACAACTTTGCGGACGTACTTCGCAGAACAAAATGGTCGTTTTCGACCGCACAGAGGGAGTTGTTGCAGGCGACTACATCAATGTTTTGATTGAGGATTGCTCGTCGGCCACGTTGCTGGGCAAGGCCTGCCGCTAATACTGCACCAAAAACAGAGAAAAGACTATCTTATTATAAGGGGGGATAGGGTTCAAAATGAGAGAAGAGGAAACTGTTTGCATACAGGTTTCCTCTTCTTTTGTTTCCCTTTGGCCCCTTTGGCCCCATTGGCCCCTTTGGCCTCTTTAGCCTCTTTAGCCCCTTTGACCCCTAAAATCGCAGGCTGCCACCTTTGCAGGGCTAAACGAATGGCAGCTTAACCACTTCGGCTTTGATGAGCCGTTCGCGAATGACGATTGCAATCTCGGTTCCGACTTTGGCAAACTCGGTCTTAACGTAGCCTGTGCCGATGCCCACTTTCAGGCAGGGCGACATTGTGCCCGAAACGACCTTACCAATAGGGTTGCCCTCGGTGTCGGCAATCTCGTAGCCGCCACGTGGTACACCGCGGTCGATGAGTTTGAAACCTATGAGTTTACGCTCGCAACCAATGGCTTTAAGTTGCTCCATCTTTTCGCGGTCGATGAAATCTTTGCCCTCGGCGAACTTGGTAATCCTGCCCAAACCTGCCTCAATGGGCGAGGTGGTGTCGTCAATCTCGTGACCGTAGAGGCAGAAACCCTTCTCCAAACGGAGGGTGTCGCGTGCGCCCAGACCGATGTTTTTCAGCCCGAACTCGGCACCTACTTTCCACATAGCCTCCCACAGACGGTCGGCATCTTCGTTGGCAATATAGATTTCGCAGCCACCCGAACCGGTATAACCCGTTGTCGAGAGAATGGCATCACAACCTGCCACCTTCAACTTCTTGAAGGTGTAGTAGGGCATATCCTCGACCGGCTCGGTGCAGAGCTTCTGAACCAGTGCCATAGCTTTGGGGCCTTGGATTGCCAACTGGCAGATTTCGTCGGAGGCGTTGTAAAGCTCTTTGCCGTGACCTGCGGCCATACCGAAAGCCTTGCCCTCGGAGCAGATGTGCGCCCAATCCTTGGCGATGTTGGCAGCGTTGACCACCAGAAGATAGGTCTCGGCATCGATGCGGTAGACCAAAAGGTCGTCGACGATTCCGCCGCGGCCGTTGGGCATACAGGAGTATTGAACCTTGCCGTCGACCAGCAGCGCCACGTTGTTGGTGGTAATGTGCTGCAAAAACGGGAGCGCTTTGGGGCCTTTAACCCATATTTCGCCCATATGACTAACGTCGAAAACGCCCACGCCGCCACGCACGGTGAGGTGTTCGTCGTTAATGCCGCTAAATTCAATCGGCATATTGTAGCCTGCAAATTCGGCCATCTTGGCACCTGCGGCAATGTGATACTTGGTAAACGGAGTTGTTTTAAGGTTTTCCATCGCTTAAAATTTATTGAATTATTGTTGATTGTTATGTTTGACAGGTCGGAGTTTCGGACAGCGGCTGAAAGGCAGCGAGCGATCGAACTGATAGCGGTAGGTGGTGTGCATCTTGATTTTGCGAGCCTGAACATAGAGCTCAACCATACGCATCATCACAGGGTTGAAGTCGCCAATCCAGGCAAGTTCCATACTTTTATAGGGGAGTATTTGCGACTGAACGCAATCGCGAAACGCCATAATCATACCCGACTCGATGCCGCGCCCCTGATAGTCGGGGTCAACCCCGAATACCATAGCAAAGATGCGGTCGCAACCGCCGTGCCGCAACTTCCACAGAAGTTTCAGTTGCCTTGCGGGCCCGAAACGTCCGTTGAAAGATTTGATTATGCGGTTCAAATCGGGAATCATCACAAAGAAGCCTATGGGCCGCTCGCGGTGGTAGGCGAAATAGATGAGCCGACGATCGATTATGGGGCGCAGAGACTTGAATAACGACTTTACTTCGACTTGGCTCAACGGTTTGACCCCCGTGAAATTTTGCCAGCCGCGGTTGTAGATTGCGCGGAAACGCTCGGGGAGGGCATTCAAATCGTCGCCGACAATGTTGCGGAACGAGTAGTCGGGGTCGGCTTTGAGCCTTTGCAGTCGGGCCGATACCACAGGGTTGACCACCTTTGGGTCGAGCTTTTGAGCGTATGTCGTCTGGTTGAAATAGTTGCAGAAACCGTAGTTTTCGAAGAGTTGCCGATAGTAGGGCGGATTGTAGGGGTTGCCATAGAGCGGGTCTGTGTCGAAGCCCTCGACAAGCAGTCCCCACCACATATCGCGCGAGCCGAAGTTGACCGGCCCGTCCATCGCCTCCATACCCTTTGAGGCGAGCCATTCACGTGCAGCATCGAAGAGCATATTGGCAGCCTCTTGTGCAAAAATGCACTCGAAGAATCCGCACCCACCCGTTGGGCGGCTCTCCACAGCAGCCTGCGAACGGTTGTAGAAAGCGGCAATACGTCCCACCACAATGCCTTGGTCGCTACGCAAAATCCAACGCACCGCTTCGCCGTCACGAAACATTTTGTTGCGCGAGGGGTCGAAAACCGACTCAATATCGCAGTCGAGCGGTGCGACAAAGTGGGGGTTGCCGGCATAGAGACTACGGCCCACTGCCAGAAATTCGCGCTTTTGGCGCTTTGATTCAACCTGTTCCAAACTCCAAACTGCCATACGCAAGACTTGCTTTGGTCAACAAAGATAACAATTCGGGGCCGATTTTACGAAAAAATTATCATTTGATTTCAAATCATAATAAAAATGACTACTTTTGGGAACAATTTCGAACGATAAGTATCGAGAGATTGAATTAAAATTAAGCTAACATTTCAAGCATAACTTAAAACTTTTTCACTATGAATGTACAAAATTTAATGGCCGAGTTGGAGCGCAAGCACCCCGGTGAAAGCGAGTATCTTCAAGCCGTTCAAGAGGTTTTGGAGTCGATTGAAGAGATCTACAATCAGCACCCCGAATTTGAGAAGGCAAAGATTGTCGAGCGTATGGTCGAGCCCGACCGTATCTTCACGTTCCGTGTAACGTGGGTCGACGACAAAGGCGAGGTACAGACCAACATCGGTTACCGCGTTCAGTTCAACAGCGCCATAGGCCCCTACAAAGGCGGTCTGCGTTTCCACAAAGCAGTCAACCTCTCGATGCTGAAATTCCTCGGCTTCGAGCAGACCTTCAAAAACTCGCTCACCACACTGCCTATGGGCGGCGGTAAGGGCGGTTCCGACTTCGACCCCGTTGGCAAATCCGATGCCGAAGTGATGCGTTTCTGCCAGGCATTTATGCTCGAATTGTGGCAGAATATAGGCCCCGACACCGACGTGCCCGCAGGCGATGTTGGCGTTGGTGGTCGCGAAATCGGCTATATGTACGGTATGTACAAAAAATTGGCTCGTCAGTACAACACCGGCGTTTTGACCGGCAAGGGCATCAACTGGGGTGGTTCGCTGGTTCGTCCCGAAGCAACCGGTTTCGGTGCACTCTACTTCGTTCACCATATGCTCGACAAGGCTGGCAAGGATCTTAAAGGCAAGACGGTGGCAATCTCCGGTTTCGGCAACGTTGCCTGGGGTGCAGCTACCAAAGCTACCGAGCTTGGTGCCAAAGTAGTGGCCATTTCGGGCCCCGACGGCGTCATCTCGAACCCCAACGGTATGAACAAGGAGAAGATCGACTTTATGCTCGCTCTGCGTGCATCGAACAAGAATATTGTTGCTCCCTTCGCCGAGAAGTTCCCCGATTCGACCTTCATCGCAGGCAAAAAGGCTTGGAGCATCAAATGCGACATTGCTCTGCCCTGCGCATTCCAGAACGAGCTTACCGGCGACGATGCCAAAGAGCTTTTGGCCAACGGCACTTGGGCTGTGGCAGAGGTTTCGAATATGGGTTGCACCCCCGAAGCTATCCACACCTTCCAGAAAGCAGGTATCATCTTTGCTCCGGGCAAGGCTGTCAATGCAGGCGGCGTAGCTACTTCGGGCTTGGAGATGACCCAGAACGCACAGCACCTCAGCTGGACTGCCAAAGAGGTCGACGAACGTCTGCACCAGATTATGCACTCGATTCACGAGGCTTGCGTTAAGTACGGTACCGAGCCTAACGGCTACATCAACTACGTCAAGGGTGCCAACATCGCCGGCTTTATGAAGGTGGCTCACGCTATGCTCGATCAGGGCTCGCTGTAGACCGCACCACACACTTTTTGCCGAAAGGTTCAAACCCAATCGGCACCTCATTCACTCGGGCGGAGCGACCAAAAGGTTGTTCCGCCCGAGCTGTTTATGGCTGTTTGCCATTTTGAATTCTGAATAATTGTGTACCTTTGCACTAAATTCGCAAACAACAATGTTCGAAAACCTGTCGGAAAAATTAGAGAGGTCGTTTAAGATACTCCGCGGCGAGGGAAAGATTACCGAGATCAACGTAGCCGAAACACTCAAAGAGATTCGTCGTGCACTTATCGATGCCGACGTAAACTATAAGGTTGCCAAGACATTTACCGACGAGGTAAAACAGAAGGCGCTGGGTGCCAACGTACTGACCGCCGTCAAGCCGGGTCAGATGATGACCAAGATTGTGCGCGACGAGTTGGCAGCACTTATGGGCTGCACGGCCACCGAAATCAACCTCGACGGCCGACCGGCAGTTATCTTGATTGCAGGTCTTCAAGGTTCGGGTAAGACCACTTTTTCGGGCAAACTCGCTCTGCTGCTCAAAAGCAAGCGTGGACGCGGCGTGCTTCTGGCCGCCTGCGACGTCTACCGTCCGGCCGCAATCGAGCAACTCAAAATTCTCGGCTCGCAGGTGGGCGTGGAGGTCTATACCGAAGAGGGCAGCAAGAACGCTGTCGAGATTGCCGAGAATGCCGTTAAGTACGCACGCAGCAAGGCTCTCAATACAGTTATAATTGATACCGCAGGTCGTCTGGCTGTCGACGAGCAGATGATGCAGGAGATTGCCGCCATCAAACGGGCAGTCAAACCCTCCGAAACACTCTTTGTGGTCGATTCAATGACGGGTCAAGATGCCGTAAACACCGCCAAAGAGTTCAACCAGAGGCTCGACTTCGACGGTGTTGTGCTCACCAAACTCGACGGCGACACGCGCGGCGGTGCCGCTATTTCGATTCGTTCGGTGGTCGACAAACCGCTGAAATTCATCTCGTCGGGCGAGAAAATGGACGCTTTGCAGGTCTTCCACCCCGAACGTATGGCCGACCGAATTTTGGGTATGGGCGACGTTGTTTCGCTTGTGGAGCGCGCCCAAGAGCAATTTTCCGAAGAGGAGGAGCGCAAACTCAAAAAGAAGATTTATAAGAATCAGTTCAACTTCAACGACTTTTTGGAGCAAATTGGTCAGGTGAAGAAGATGGGCTCGATGAAGGATATAATGGGAATGATTCCGGGAATGGATAAGGCGCTCAAAGGCGTTGATGTTTCGGACGACGTCTTCCGCCAGACCGAAGTAATCATCGGCTCGATGACCCCTGCCGAACGCGAGAATCCCGAGATTATCAACCCCTCGCGCAAAGCACGCATCGCCTCCGGAAGCGGTACAACAATCGTGGAGGTCAACAAACTGCTCAAACAGTTCGACGATATGCGCAAGGTGATGAAGATGGCCGCCGGCAAGGGCAATATGCGCCTGCCCAAGGGAATGCCCACAATGCCCACAATGCGCCGATAACTTTCCGCTCAAAAAACAGAACGCCGCATAGCCCACGTTTCAGCACATAATCTGCCCTATTTTGGGCGAAATTGTCAATCCATTGACGAAATTAGGCAAAAAATAGTCAGTGCATTGACGATTTATCGGGCAGCCTCAATGTTTTAGGAGTGACCCAAAGGGCGAAATTCGTGATAAAAGTATTGCTCTACTCCACCCAAACGATTATAAAACCGGTATAGGAGGCCGAGGGGCCGCCCGTGAGAGTATAACGGTTGCCGTCGACGGCCGTAACGGTCACACCGTTGTAGGCGGCCGAGGGAATCTCGTCGTAGCCTGCGGTGACCATAACAATATCCAACTCGGCGTCCTTGACGGGTTCGGCCGAGAGTTTCAGCTCTATGTAGCGTGTTGCATCGTCGTTCTGAATGCGGAATATGCGTTCGGCACGGTTGACGTAGTATTGGTCGGCGCTCTTGTCGAATGTGTAGAGCGGCTTGTCGTCACGGTAGAGTCCTATCTCGCTTTGCGATGCGATGTACTGTTTCAACCGGCTCAACTTCTCGTCGGACTTTACGCACCCGAAAGTCATAAGGGTCACGGCGGCGAGAGCCAAAAAGTATGCTGTTTTTCTCATTGTTTTGCAGATTATTCGGTCACGTTAATATAGCGGTAGAGGTACTCGGTATTGGTGGCCGATGTCGCCACGGCCGAGATGGTGTGTTCGCCAACCGCAAGTTTTACGTATGACGAGCTCTTTACCGAATCGACATACCAGACTATATCGGTCGGCGCGGTGTGAAGGTTGGCAACACTCAGACGGATATAACCACCTGGCGACTGCTGGTAGGCCACTTTCATTCGTGTACGGCTGCGGGTGTTGGCGCTGTCGGTGGTAAAGCCGATGCTGTACTTGGTGTCGCTTGTCGACTGACGCACGGTGGCGGTGTAGCTCTTGCCGGCTTCCAACGGCGAGAGCGGCAAAAAGAGGTCGGAGGTGGTCTGTTTCAATATGGAGTTGTTATTCTCGTCGAGGCATTCGACCACAAACGATACGCCCGCGACCGACGAGTCCCAAGTGAGCAGCGCGTCGTATTGGAGTGCATCGGCTTTGAGCGAGGTGATCTCCTTGACGGTCGAGGTTTTCAGTATGATGTCCTCACCGCTCTCGGTAATCGACACCACGAGGCAGTCGGGCGCAACGCCGCTCCACGATTTCAAGGCGGGCGAGGTGACGTCGGTTATGGAGGTGACGTTGGCCGAGCCGGGGAAGTACCACTTCTTTGAGTTTGACAACTGCGCCGATGTAACCACGGCGTTGGGCACGGCACGCATCAGTTTGACGCACTCGTGTGCAGAGTAGGCATTGATTTTATTCTCGCTCCACCGCGAACGATACGACGAGGTGTAGTCGATGTGATAGACCAGCATTCCGCCGCCGCCGCCGCAAATCGAGCCGTCGCCGTTCAAGAGGTAGTAGTCCCACTTGTTGCCGGCAGCTTTGCTTCGGTTCTCAAAGAGATAGTAGTCGTAGTTGGTGGGGGTTTCGATACGGTAGCCCACATTGTCGTAGACGGGTTTGAGGGTATATGTTCCCGACGAGACTATGTCGGTCGGGGAGCCCCAGCCAAGCATCCAGCGTTCGAGAATGTTGTAGGCAGGCGGCGTGCAGCCGTCGTTCAGATAGCTGCCGTAGTCCATTACCGAGGTGATATCCAGACCAAAGGCGTCGCCGTTGGCAGTGTCAGTGTCGTAGAAGTCGGGCAACCCGAGCACGTGGCCGAACTCGTGGCAGAAGGTTCCGATTCCGGCCATTGTCGAGCCTGACGAACCGCGCAACTCCGAAGTGCAGGCATAGTCGTAGATTCTCACGCCGTCGAGCGTGGTCTGCGGCGAGAAGACCGAATACTGGTGCGGCCACACCTGCGAGGTATTGCCGCTCTCGGCCTGATTATAGCCGGCAAAGTAGACAAATACGCTGCGCACCTTGCCATTTTCGGCGTACTGCGAGAAGTCGATGTCGGCATCGGCGGCCTTGCAGGCATCGGCAATCATCTCTTCGCCATTATCGGTGCCCTCCGTACCTGCGTAGTATTTTGAGGTTTTGGGAAGCGTATAAGGGCCGTAGACATCGAACGTAGGCGAGAACTGCCCCGACGAGTTGTCGACAAAGTAGTCGCGAGCGCTGCCCGTGCCGCCGTTATCGGAGTAGCCGGCGGTGTTGAGCATCTTGGAGAAGGCCTCTTTGGGCGACGATGTGGTGAATTTCTTATCAGAAAAGTTGACCAGAATGACCAGCCCTTTGAGCGTTCCTTTGACCTCGCCGCCCCAAATGCCGAAGGTCTGAGCCGCACGCGAAGGGGCGAGCAGTACGCCACTCTCAGTGGCGGCCGTGCGTGCAATGTTGGAGAGTTTTGCAGGACGTATGCCGCGGCTTTTCTGTGCCACTTGGCGGTCGACGTCGGAGAGTCGGTTCGAAACCTTCACTTCGGAGGCTACCAGACGGCCGTCCAACGAGGCAGCATAGCAGTAGTCGCCGTCGTCACCGAGCACAACGGTGTAGCCGTCGGTGGTGGCGGTGTAGTGGTTGTATTCGTCGCCGAATATTTGGAGAGTGAGGCGTGTGCCGTCGCTTTGGGTATGCACTATGTTGCCACGTTTGGCAGGTATTGCAGCTAATTGCGTTATTCCAAATGACGCTATAACCAGTAAAGTCAGGAGTCTCTTCATAAAAATATAAACGTTGTATAAAAGTGTGGCAAGGTACGATTTTTAGTTCAAACTCCAAAACCAACAAGGTTTTTATAGTGTTATGGCGAGTTTTTTGGCCAAGCAATATCGGACAACCACAAAAACTTGTTATCTTTGAAAAATATTATAACGGCACTTTTCTTAAAACTTCTAACGATATGAAACAACAACTCGTGGAGTGCGTTCCCAATTTCAGCGAGGGACGCGATACTGCTATCATCAAACAAATTACCGATGCCATAACCGGTGTCGAGGGCGTGAAGCTGCTCGATGTCGACCCCGGCCGCGCAACCAACCGCACGGTTGTCACCTTTGTCGGCACACCCGAAGCCGTCACGGAGGCTGCATTCCGCGGTGTGCGTCGCGCTTCGGAGCTAATCGATATGCGCCACCACCACGGCGAGCACCCTCGAATTGGTGCGACCGACGTATTGCCGCTGATTCCCGTTTCGGGCATAACGCTCGAAGAGTGTGCCGAGTTGGCCCGCGCGCTTGCACGCCGCATTGCCGACGAGCTCTCGATTCCCACCTACTGCTACGAAGCGGCTGCCCTGCGTACAGAGCGCAAGAATCTTGCCGTCTGCCGTCGCGGTGAGTACGAAGCCCTCTCGCAGAAAATTGTCGACCCGAAAGAGATGCCCGACTTTGGCGGTGGCGAGTGGACAGAGCAGGCCGCACGCAGCGGCGCCACGGTTGTGGGTGCACGCGACTTTCTGATTGCGGTCAACTTCAACCTCAACACCACCTCGACCCGACGCGCCAATGCCATAGCTTTCGACGTGCGCGAGAAAGGGCGGCCACAGCGCGAAACTCCAATTGTGGGCAAAATCGTGCGCGACGCAGAGGGCAAACCGGTGATGATTCCCGGAACGCTCAAAGGGTGCAAGGCAATCGGCTGGTACATTCCCGAATACGGCATAGCTCAGGTATCGATGAATATCACGCAGATAGCCGTCACACCGCTCCACATAGCCTTTGAAGAGGTATGCCGCGCTGCTGCCGCACGTGGGGTGAGGGTCACCGGCACCGAAATTGTGGGGCTTGTACCGCGCAAGACACTGTTAGATGCCGGCAAGTTCTACCTGCGCCGTCAACAGCGTTCGCTTGGGCTGCCCGACGACGAAATCATAAAAATAGCCGTAAAATCAATGGGGCTCTCCGACCTCGCGCCGTTCCGCGCCGAAGAGAAGGTAATCGAGAGCCTGATTGAGAAAGACAACAGCGCCAAACGTCTGATTGACCTCAGCTGCAAGGGCTTTGCCGAAGAGACGGCGAGCGAATCGCCTGCCCCGGGTGGCGGCTCCATTGCGGCCTATATGGGGGCTTTGGCCGCTGCATTGGGCACAATGGTGGCCAACCTATCGGCTCACAAGGCAGGTTGGGACGACCGCTGGGAGTTCTTCTCCAACCGGGCCGAGAGAGGCAATGCCGTAATGAAGGAGTTACTCTCTCTGGTCGACGAGGATACCGCCTCGTTCAACCGCATAATGGATTGCTTCGCTATGCCCAAGTCGACCGACCAAGAGAAGGCCGCACGCGCCGCGGCATTGCAGAGTGCCACACTCTACGCAACTGAGGTGCCGCTGAAAACTATGCGTGCCGCCTTTGCTGCATTCGACGTGGCCGAGGCAATGGCTCGCGAGGGCAACCCCGCCTCGGTGAGCGACGCAGGCGTCGGGGCGCTGGCCGCACGCGCCGCCGTCAGGGGTGCAGCACTCAACGTCAGAATCAATGCTGCCGGACTGAAAGACCGAGTGACGGCCGAAGAGTTGCTCTCCGAAGCCTCGCAGATTGCACTCGATGCCGATCGCCGCGAGCGCGAAATAATGGATATTGTCGACACCAAAATAGACTGACAGATGACAATCGAAGAGTTCCAAAACGAGATACGCGCAGGCATTCCCGAGAGTTTGCCCGCCCCAAAACCCTACGACCCCACGGTCAACCACGCGCCGCGACGTAAAGAGATTTTGACCCACGAGGAGAAAATATTGGCCGTGCAGAACGCGCTGCGCTACTTTCCGACAAAATTTCACGCAACACTCGCGGCCGAATTTGCCGACGAGTTGGAGCGCTACGGCCGAATCTATATGTACCGTTTCCGTCCCGACTATGAGGTGAAGGCACGCCCTATTGACCAATATCCGGCTCGATGCCCTCAGGCGGCTGCCATTATGCTGATGATTCAGAACAACCTCGACAAAGCGGTTGCACAGCACCCACACGAACTAATCATCTACGGCGGCAACGGCGCGGCATTCCAGAACTGGGCGCAATACCGCCTGACGATGCAGTACCTCTCCGAGATGACCGACCACCAGACGCTGGTGATGTATTCGGGACACCCGATGGGGCTCTTCCCCTCGCACCCCGATGCGCCGCGCGTGGTAATCACCAACGGTATGGTCATTCCCAACTACTCCAAACCCGACGATTGGGAACGAATGAACGCTATGGGAGTGTCGCAATACGGCCAGATGACCGCCGGCAGTTGGATGTACATCGGGCCGCAGGGCATTGTCCACGGCACCACCATAACCATTATGAACGCCGGCCGCCGACGTATGAAAAAGGGGGCAAAGAACCTCCACGGAATGTTGTTCGTTTCGGCAGGTCTGGGCGGTATGTCGGGCGCACAACCCAAAGCAGGCAACATCGCAGGCGTGGTTAGCGTCGTGGCCGAAGTGAATCCTGCCGCTGTGCAGAAACGTTACGAGCAGGGGTGGGTCGACGAAATCCACCATTCGCTCGACGAACTTCTGCCCCGAATCGAACGCGCCCGCCGCTCGGGTGAGGTGGTATCTTTGGCCTACGAAGGCAACGTGGTCGACCTCTGGGAGCGTTTGGCCGACGAGGGTGTCGAAGTCGACTTGGGCAGCGACCAGACCTCGCTCCACAATCCGTGGGCAGGCGGCTACTACCCCGTTGGGCTCAGTTACGAGCAGAGTCGCGAGATGATGGCCTCCGAACCCGAAAAGTTCAAGGCAGCCGTCGAAGCATCGTTGCGTCGTCAGGTTGCCGCAATCAACCGCTTGGCCGCCAAAGGAATGTACTTCTTCGACTACGGCAACGCTTTCTTGTTGGAGTCGTCGCGTGCAGGTGCCGACGTGGTACTGCCCGACGGAGCGTTCCGTTACCCCTCCTATGTTCAGGACATTATGGGGCCACTCTTTTTCGACTACGGTTTCGGGCCGTTCCGCTGGGTCTGCACCTCGGGCAAACCCGAAGACCTCGACTGCACCGACCGTTTGGCTGCCGAGGTGTTGAGCCGCATACGTCAGACCGCCCCGAAGGAGATCTACGGACAGCTTGACGACAACATTCACTGGATTCGCGAAGCCAAGCAGAACCACCTTGTGGTCGGTTCACAAGCACGCATACTCTACGCCGACTCTCAGGGCCGAATAGAGATTGCCCGTGCATTCAACAGCGCCATTGCACGCGGCGAGATAACCGCACCAATAGTTTTGGGGCGCGACCACCACGACGTTTCGGGCACCGATTCGCCCTACCGCGAGACTTCGAACATTTATGACGGCTCGGCGCGCACGGCCGATATGGCGGTTCAAAACGTAATAGGCGACTCGTTCCGCGGCGCAACGTGGGTCTCGATTCACAACGGCGGCGGAGTTGGCTGGGGCGAGGTCATCAACGGCGGTTTCGGAATGGTTGTCGACGGCTCACCGGAGGCCGAACGCCGAATTGACGAGATGCTGCTTTGGGACGTCAACAACGGCATTGCACGCCGCTCGTGGGCACGCAACGAGGGTGCAATCCACGCCATAAAGCGCGAAATGGAACGCACGCCCGAGTTGCGCATCACGCTGCCCAACCTCGCAAACCGCAGCTTGGTCGAACAAGCATTAAAACATAAAGAATAGAGAATCAATATCCTACGAAAAAACCTATAACTTCCGAAAAAATTATGGACACTTTTCACGAAATATCGGCCGCACATCTCTCCCCCGCCAAGGCAATCGAGATTGTACGCGGGGCAAAAAAACTGAAACTTTCGGCCGAATCGGCAGCAGCCATTGAGCGTTGCCGACTCTATCTCGACCGCAAGGCCGTCGAGAGCGACCGCCCAATCTACGGCGTAACTACGGGTTTCGGCTCGTTGTGCAACATCTCGGTTGCGCCCGAGAGTCTGGCTACACTCCAAAAAAATCTGGTTATGTCGCACGCCTGCGGCACAGGCGACCGCGTCAGCGACGAGGTTGTGAGGTTGATGATTCTGCTCAAAATTCAGTCGCTCTCCTACGGTCACTCGGGCGTACAGGTAGCAACCGTTCAACGATTGATAGATATGTTCAACTGCGGCATCGTGCCCGTGGTCTACGAACAAGGCTCTTTGGGGGCTTCGGGCGATTTGGCTCCGCTTGCGCATATGTCGCTGCCGCTGCTCGGACTTGGCGAAGTAGTTATGGAGGGAGAGGTGGTTTCGGGCTCCGAGATGCTCCGACGCAAAGGGTGGCAACCCATTGAGCTGCAATCCAAAGAGGGGCTGGCGCTGCTAAACGGCACTCAATTTATGGCCGCTCACGCCGTCTGGTCGCTCTGGAAAGCCAAAAGGCTCTCGGATTGGGCCGACCGCATAGGTGCTATGTCGCTCGACGCATTCGACGGGCGCATCGACCCCTTTGCCGACAACGTTCATCAGGTTCGCCCGCACAAGGGTCAGATTGCCACGGCTCGCCGCATACGCGAACTTTTGGAGGGCAGTCAAATCATTGCCCAACCCAAAAAGCACGTCCAAGACCCCTACTCTTTCCGTTGTATGCCGCAGGTTCACGGCGCGTCGAAAGATGCCATTGCCTACGTCGAGAGCGTTGTCGACACCGAAATCAACTCGGCAACCGACAACCCGACCATCTTCCCCGACGAAGATGTGGTCGTTTCGGCAGGCAACTTCCACGGTCAGCCGCTGGCATTGGTGCTCGACTTTCTGGCCATAGCCGTTGCCGAACTGGGCAACATATCGGAACGCCGCACCTACCAGTTGATTTCGGGCAACCGTTCGCTGCCGAGCTTTTTGGTGGCCAATCCGGGTCTGAACAGCGGATTTATGATTCCGCAGTATACGGCCGCATCGATTGTCAGCCAGACCAAAGGGCTTTGTATGCCCGCCTCGGTCGACTCTATCCCCTCGTCACAGGGGCAGGAAGACCACGTTTCGATGGGCTCGAATGCCGCAACCAAATCGGTACGCGTGGTCAACAATGTCGAGCGCGTGCTGGCCATTGAACTTATGAATGCGGCGCAGGCGCTCGAATTTCGCCGTCCGCTACGTTCGAGCCAACCGATTGAGGCTCTTCTGAATGATTACCGCCAAAGCGTACCGTTTGTCGACAACGACCGCGTGATGTATCCGCTCGTTGCTGCTTCGGTCGAATTTTTGCAAACACACAAGTAACTATGAGATTGCTGATCGAAAATGCAGGGTTGATTGCCGGCATCGTGCGCGACGGACGCGAACGGCTGCAAGGCATCGAAATGGGCCAAGCGGAGCAGATTGAGGGAGGTTATCTCGTCTGTGATGACGGTCTGATTGCCGATTTCGGCCCAATGTCGGAACTGCCCGAGGGCCACTTCGCTCACCGCATCGATGCTGCCGGCGGCGCGGTATTGCCTGCATTTTGCGATTCGCACTCCCACATTGTCTTTGCCGGTTGGCGCGAGGGCGAGTTCCGCGACAAGATAGGCGGACTCTCGTATGAGCAGGTCGCTGCACGTGGCGGCGGCATACTCAACTCGGTCGACCGCCTGCATCGTGCCACCGAAGAGGAGCTGTTCGAGCAGGCGCTGCCGCGAGCCGTCGAACTGATGCGTTCGGGGGCCGCCACTATTGAGATTAAGAGCGGTTACGGGCTCTCAACGCCCGACGAATTGAAGATGTTGAGGGTGATTGCACGCTTGCGCGAGAGGTTGCCAATAACCATAAAAGCCACATTTTTGGGGGCACACGCCGTTGCACGCGGGGTCTCGCAGGCCGACTATGTCGATACGGTTGTGGGCGAGATGATTCCTGCCGTGGCAGCCGAGGGACTGGCCGAGTTTGTCGACGTCTTTTGCGACCGCGGCTACTTCACCCCAACCGAAACGGCTCGTATTTTGGAGTGCGGAGAGCGTTACGGCCTGCGCCCGAAGATTCACGCCAACGAGTTGGCCTCGTCGGGCGGAGTTCAGGTCGGGGTGCGCCACAACGCGCTCTCGGTCGACCACCTCGAACAGGCCAACGACGACGACATCGACTGCCTGCTGGGGAGCGACACAATGCCCACGCTGCTGCCCGGTGCCTCGTTCTTCTCGAACCTGCCCTACGCTCCTGCGCGCAAGATGATTGACGCAGGTCTTGGCGTGGCGTTGGCCTCGGACTACAACCCGGGTTCGTCGCCGAGCGGCAATATGATGCTGCTCTGGTCGTTAGCCACCATAAAAATGCGAATAACCCCCGAAGAGGCACTCTCGGCACTCACTCTGAATGGTGCCTACGCACTCTCTCTTGGCCGCGACCGCGGTGCCATTACTGTCGGCCGAAGAGCCGACCTCATCATCACCGAGCCGGTCGGGTCGCTGGCATTTCTGCCCTATTCGTTTGGGGCAAACAGATTGAAACATTTAATAGTATCAGGAAAGGAGATAGATTATGAAAAACTTTGAATTTCAGAACCCCACAAAACTAATTTTCGGACGCGGAGAGATTGCACGTTTGAGCAAAGTCGCGCCAAAAGGCAAAAAGATTTTGGTCACCTTCGGCGGCGGCAGCGTACGCCACAACGGAGTCTACGACCAAGTGAAGGCGGCATTGACCGGCTTCGACGTGACCGAATTTTGGGGCATCGAACCGAACCCCAAAGTCGAAACACTGCGTAAAGCAGTAGAGGTCTGCAAAAAACAGAATATCGAGTTCATTTTGGCCGTAGGCGGCGGCAGCGTGCTGGACGGCACCAAATTGATTGCCGCAGCGGCCGTCAGCGACCACGACGCGTGGGAGCTGGTCATTCACAACGAGTTGGTCAAAGGCACTCTGCCTTTTGCTTCGGTGATGACTCTGCCAGCAACAGGCTCAGAGATGAACAGCGGCGCAGTGATTTCGCGCCTCGAAACGGGCGAGAAGTATGCTTTCTACAACACCTTCCCCATCTTTTCGATTCTCGACCCCGAGACCACCTACTCGCTGCCTAAGTTTCAGCGTGCCTGCGGCTTGGCCGACACCTTTATCCACGTCTTGGAACAGTATCTCACCACCCCCAACCAGTCGCCGCTAATGGATCGCTGGGCCGAAGGCATACTGCAAACCCTCGTCGAGGTGGCTCCTGAGGTGATGTCGGAGAGCAACAACTACGATGCAATGTCGACCTTTATGCTCTCGGCCACGATGGCTCTTAACGGTTTTATTGCTATGGGCGTAACCGAGGACTGGTCGACCCATATGATTGGCCACGAGATAACGGCTCTGAGCGGAATCACACACGGACAGACACTCGCCATTGTGGTAGAGGGAACGATGAATGTTATGCGCGACGAGAAAGGGGCAAAAATCGTTCAGTATGGCAAACGTGTTTGGGGCATCGGCAGTGGCAGTGACGAAGAGCGTATTGCCGACACCGTTGCGGCTACCGAGCGCTTCTTCCGCTCGATAGGGCTGGCTACACGCCTCACCGAAATCGGTGTTGGTCAAGACATTGTCGATGAGATAGTCGCACGCTTTGAGCAACGCCACACGCTTTTGGGCGAGAACTCGACAATTACTCCTCAAAAAGTACGCGCAATCCTCGAACAGAGACTTTGACAAGTTAAAAATAGCATAAAGTTAAGGGAGGCTTTTTCGCCTCCCTTAACTTTATGCTATTTTCTGCACCGAATTAAGCGAATCAATCCGTTGTTTGGCGTAAGGCAGGCGGACTCGGAAGGTCTTGCGCTGCATCGAGGGAATCTCGAACATTGCATCGCGCATAACGGCCTCGCAAATCGAACGCAGTCCGCGCGCGCCAAGGCGGAACTCCACAGCCTTATCGACTATGTAGTCCAACACGTCGTCGTCGAACGAGAGCGCCACGCCGTCCAACTCGAACAGGCGGACATACTGTTTGACAATCGAGTTCTTGGGCTCGGTCAGAATCTGCCTCAATGCCGTGCGGTCGAGCGGTTTGAGATAGGTCAGAACCGGCAGACGGCCAACGAGTTCGGGAATCAAACCAAATGAGCGCAGGTCCTGCGGGGTGATATATTGCATAATCTCCTTACGGTCGACGTATGCAGCGGCCGTCTGGTTGTAGCCAACCACGCGCGTGTTGAGCCTCTGCGAAATCTTCTTCTCGATGCCGTCGAAAGCGCCGCCGCAGATGAAGAGTATGTTTGAGGTGTTGACCTGAATAAACTTCTGCTCAGGGTGCTTGCGTCCTCCCTGTGGCGGAACGTTGACAACCGTACCTTCGAGGATTTTCAGCAGTGCCTGCTGCACGCCCTCGCCCGAAACATCGCGCGTAATGGAGGGGTTGTCGCTTTTGCGGGCAATCTTGTCGACCTCGTCGATGAAGACTATGCCGCGCTCGGCCAGAGCCACGTCGTAGTCGGCCACCTGCAACAGTCGCGAAAGAATGCTCTCCACATCTTCGCCCACATAGCCGGCCTCGGTCAGCACCGTAGCATCGACAATGGTGAACGGCACTTTTAGCAGACGAGCTATGGTGCGTGCCAGCAGGGTCTTACCCGTACCTGTTTCGCCCACCATAATGATGTTCGACTTGTCGATTTCGGTGTCGTCTATCGTCGTGGCACGACGTTCGTCGATGGCCATCAGACGTTTGTAGTGGTTGTAGACTGCCACCGAAAGAGTTTTTTTGGCCGACTCCTGTCCGATGACGTATTTGTCGAGAAACTCCTTTATCTCAACCGGTTTCAGCAGGTCGGCGCGCGACAGCTTTGATTTGGCAGCCGACTTGGCGCTCTTCTTCTTTTCGGACTCGGTCAGAACTTCGTAGCCGCGCTCGATGCAATCGTCGCAGATGTTCACCCCGTCCATACCCGAGAAGAGTACGCCAACCTCCGAAGCGCTGCGGCCGCAGAACGAACAGCGATCCTGTTGGTTATCCTTATTGTTATTTGCCATTTGTAATTTTTCGTTTGCCGAGAACCTCGTCAATCAGACCGTAGGATTTGGCCTCGTCGGACGACATCCAGAAATCGCGGTCGGCATCGTTTTCGATTTTGGCCAAAGCCACACCCGAATGGAGTGCGAGAATCTCGTAGAGTTCGTGTTTTAATTTGATGATTTCGCGCGCAGTGATCTCAATGTCGGAGGCCTGTCCCTCCACGCCGCCCATAGGCTGGTGAATCATTATGCGCGAGTGGGGCAACGCCGAGCGTTTGCCCTTTGCTCCTGCGGTGAGCAGCACGGCGGCCATAGAAGCGGCCATACCGGTGCAGATTGTCGACACGTCGGGAGCAACAAGCTGCATAGTGTCGTAGATGCCCAAACCGGCCGAGACGCTGCCGCCCGGGGAGTTGACATAGATTTGAATGTCTTTGTCGCGATCCGACGACTCCAAAAAGAGGAGTTGCGCCTGAATGATGTTGGCCACGTCGTCGTTGATAGGTGCACCCAGAAAGATGATGCGATCCATCATCAGACGCGAAAAAACGTCCATCTGTGCAACATTCAACTGGCGCTCCTCGATGATTGTCGGCGACTGATAGGCGGCCGAAAACGACGAGTAACGGTCGAGCGAGAGCGACGATATACCGCGCGAAAGCGCATATTTTTCAAATTCGTTCTTCATAGCTGTAATCGGATAATCGTTCAAAAGTAATACAAAATCGGCATAATTGCAAAAAAGAGGTCGCCAAACAGATATTCGGCAACCCCGTTTATAATGCAAGTAATGCTCCAAAGGGAGCCGTGAGTGCACTATTTTTTGTTCTCTTTGGCGAGAATTTTGTTCAGCTCGTCGACAGTAACCTTCTTCTCGACAGCCTTCATCAAAGGAGCGACGGCCTCAACGACCTTCTGCTCGTAGACCTTCTCGACAATCTTGTTGGCCTCTTCCTTGTTTTTCAGAATCTGACCGGCATAGTTGTCCAAAATCTCGTCCGAGAGGTTCATCATACCGTACTGTGCAAACTGCTGTGCAGCATAGGCCCGAGCCTCGGCGGTGAGGTCTTCGTTCTTCACCTCAACGTTGAGCGTCTTGGCAAAGTGCTTCTGAATGGCGCTCCAACGCATCATATCGGCAAAAGCGTCGAAATCCTTATCGATATCCTCGCGGGTATATTTGCCCTCGTTGATAGCCAAAAGCCACTTTTTTAGGAACTCTTCGGGCAGGGTGAGGGCCGCTTTCTTCACAAGGTAGTCGCGCAGCTGGTTTTGGAACACGTAGTCGCTCTCCTTTTTCAACTCGTCGGCAACCTTCTGGTCGATCATAGCCTCAAAAGCCTCGACGGTGGTAATTTTGCCGTCGGGGAATGCGGTCTTGAAGAACTCCTCGTTCATCTCGGGGTCTGCATATTTGCGAATCTGCTTGATGGTGAAGTTGAATTCGGGCTTCACATCGGCCAATTCGTTCTCCTTGACGCCCAACACCGAAGCACGCTGCGAGGCAGTCTTGTAGAGTTCGTTAATGTTGACAATCATCTGGTCGCCCACCTTTTTGCCGATAAACGGTTTGCGTTCCTCCTCGCTCATCGAAATCAAACCCACGTATGCGTCGTCGGCTTTCAATTCGCCATTGTCCAAAACGCCGGTGAGTGCCTCGTCCGAAGCAACAGCATCAACATCGACCAGACGGCCGTAGGTGCGCAGGAAATTGGAACGGATAGCGTCGCGCATATCTTTTGGGGGTTCAATCACATAACGTGTGATTTTGTCCTTCTCGGTGAGGAGAATGTCGACTTTTGGTGCCAAGCCGATGCTGAACACAAACTCGTGCTCTGAGGCGTTGTCGAAATCGAAAGCGCCCTGCTCGTCGGAGGGCAAAACGTCGCCCATATAGTCGATCTGCTCTTTGGCAATGTAATCGAAGCAGGCGTCCGAAGCCATTTTGTAGGCAGTTTCGGCCACCACGCCCTTGCGGTACATACGGCTGATGATGCTCATAGGCACCATACCCGGACGGAAACCCGGAACGTTGGCTTTGCGTTTGTATTCGTGGAGTTTTTTCTCAACTTCGGCCGAGTAATCGGCCTCGGCGATAGTGACTTTGATGACGGCCGACTGACCTTCGCGAGCCTCTTGCTTGATATTCATAACTATCTATCTTTTAATTATTGTCTTTCGTGAGCGCGCAAAGGTAAGCATTTTCGTTGAATAATCAATTTCTACAAAAATAAAAAAGGCCGACCCTCGCCGGGTCGGCCTTCAAAAAACTTTGTCTGCAAAAATTAATTTGCGTGGAAATCCAAAACGTAGGTGGCATCACCAAACGAATAGGGTCCCCAAATCGAGTAGAAGTAGAACGTCAACAAGTCGTTCAGAGTATCGACCTCACCGTAGCAACGAGTAGCTTCACCGTCGTGTGTTCCGTATGAGCCATATGTCCAATTTTTAACAATCACCTGATCGGGGATAATCAAAGTGTAATCCTTGGTGTTGATCCAAATCTTGATTACGTCACCTCCGAACCAGAAATCGTCAGCCCACTGCAAACCCAGCAGATCGGAACCTTCGATACCTTCCGGAATCAACGTAGCATCGGGCAGATCGGTTGCAGCCAAACGAGTAACTGACGAATTCCAACCGCCGGCATAGTTACCCTTTTCGTAAGCATAGCAAGCCCCGTTGAATTTGGCCTCGTTGAACGGAGCAAATGCGGTGTACGATGCTTTGGCACTGAAAGCGGTACCGAGATAGGAGATCATCTCGTTGTTGAAACCCGAATACTCGTTCCAACCCGGGAATGTCTTGCCGTCTTTGCGGACAACATCGACAGTGAATTGGAAACGGTCGCCCAATTTGGGACCACCTGTCAAACCGGCCTGAGTGCAGACAGCGGCCAAATCGATAGTCACCTCGGTAGGGAACGTTGCAATGGCCGGATTGGCGGTCAGGAATGTCTGAACATCACCGGTGGCGGGAGTGTAGACGCAGCGAATCTGTGCCTCTTTGAAGTACTCTTCATAATTGCCCTGATTGGCCGGAATGGTCAGATTGAGCTTGTAGTTGCCGCTGGTAGTACCTTGGCTGAGAATCAGATCGCTGCCGACTACCTTCGCAACATTGATGGCTACACTCTTGGTAACACCGTCGAGGTCGTAGGGCAACTCCTGCTTGCCGCAGGCAACAGCCAGCAACGACAGGCCAACTATAAATAATTTATTTATTTTCATATTCTTTTGTTATTTTCAAGTTAGACACACATTATTGAACGTCCCAGAATACGGTGCGATCCGAAACCACGCGGTCGGTGTTGACGATATTGGGATTTGCCTTAGTCTCGTCCTCAGGATACCACATCACTCTTGGATAAGCAGCAATAGTCTTCAGGTTGATCTCGGTATAAGGATATGTAAGCGTGGGGGTAGCAGCCTCCTCGTTAGCGTAGGGAGAGTAACCCTTGCCGTTCTTGCCCGTAAAGAGTTTTGGGAAACCCGTACGGCGAATGTCGTTGTAGGCCTCAACCGAGTTGTAGATATTGGCAATCCATTTCTCGGTCATCACGATCTCCATCTTCTTCTCTGCATTGCCTGCATCAAACTTGGCCAATACGGCAGTCGAATAGGCATCGCGGTTGGTATCGGAAATCTTCGGTGCAGTTGCATTGGCAGCCTTTGTAACAGCATTGACGTGGTAAATGGCTGCATCGATACCCTCTTTGAGCAAGGTCTTGGCATTGCCGGCAGCATATTTGCCTGCAAGAGCCAACTCTGCTTTCATAAATGGAACCGAATAGGCCTGAATCATCTTGTCGGGAGCAATACCCGTGCCCGATGACGAAGTAACCTTGGCGGCACTGCCGTCGTCGAATTTGCCGCCAACGGGATAGATACCGATAACCGACATTGAAGCGTCCTGGTTACCCGAATCGAGACCCGAGTTCGAAGCGAAGAGAATCGAAACGAAAGCGCCGTCACGATAGTCGGTCTTGTTCTGAGCGGCCTTGGTTGCCGAGATTTGGTTGTACCAGTAGTAGGGGCAACGAGGATCCACGATACCCGACAATGGGTTCTCGGTAAAGTTGTAGATTGCACCGGTCATAATCTCGTGCATCCACGGGCTGATCCAAACACTCTTCTGCGAAGCATAATACTCATCGTAGAAACCCGACTTACGCTCGTCGAGCGGTGAAGTGGTTGCAGTGTGGGGGAACTGGAAGTCCTCGCCATCGGCCAAGAACTTGTTGGCTGTCAGCAATGCGCTCAAGCCTGCGTCCCAACCGGTAATCTTGTCAGAGGCCTTGCGGGTCTGAACATACATACGCAGTTTCAGAGTGTTTGCCAGTTTGATCCATTTGTCAACATCGCCATTATAGATAACGTCGTTGGCAGCGGGCTCCAAACCTTCTGGTGCAGCCAGCGCGGTCAGAGCCTCGTCAATCAGCGTAAAGCAGGCATTGTAGATATCCTCGCCCTTGTCGGGGTGGGGTGCCTGATTACCGTTGACATTGTACTCCGAGTAAGGAATATCACCCCAGAGGTCTACCATATTGGTAAACATATAGGCTTTCAGAATGCGTCCAATGGCAGCGTAGATATTGTCGCCTTGTGCATCACCGAGGCTGATCAGAGCATCGGCATTCTTGGTTGCCGAAAGGTAGCACTGTTGCCAGGTATTGCCCAAAGTTGAGTATCCGGCCGTGAGCGAGTAGTTGTTTACCTCGCGGCTAACGGTGTGGTGAGTGTACGACGAGAAGTTGGCATTGAGATAGTTGCCCTCGGCGAAGCTTGCTGCAACCTCATATTCGGTGGCAGTAAGCAACTGCGCGAAGTCGAGCGTAGTCACATCGTATGGGTCTTTATTGATATCGAGATCGCAACTAACCGTCAGCGATGCTGCTACAATCAATAGGCTATATAATATTTTTTTCATAATTTCTTGTTTTCAATTTATTAGAACGTCATTCTGATGTTGAAACCAATCCTTCGGGTCGAAGGAGCGGAAGTGTAGTCGATACCCTGTACGTTGGTCTCGCCGAAGGTGTTGGAAGTCGGGTCGTAGTTGGAGTACTTGGGCACGTTGGGAGCATAGAACCAGAGGTTACGTCCTACAACCGAGATATTCATACTGCCGATACCAATCTTCTTGAACCACGATTTCGGAAGGTCGTAACCCAGCGAGATCTCTCTCAGACGAACGGTTGTTGCGTCGTAAACGGCAACTTCGTCGGCCGAGTTGATTGCAAAGGTCGAAAGGCTGCCTGCACTGAACCAAAGGTCGGCCTCAGCCAAAGCGATGGTATTATGAATGTAGTTGCCATCGGCATCTTTCAGAGCGGTCTGAGTGTTGACGTCGCCATAAACACCCGGGAGGATACGTGTTCCAAGACGGTCTTCGGTATCTTTCGTAACGCCACGGCCAAGAAGGTCGGTCAGATAGGAGCTGTAAACGCAACCGCCTTTCTGGAAGTCGATCATAAAGCTGAACGTTAAACCTTTATAGGTAAGGTTGTTGATCATACTGGTTTTGTAGTCGGGATTCGGGTCGCCGATTACACCATACTCGGTATTGTTGATATACATACCCGAGCCCGGATCGACCAGAGGAGTACCGTCTTCGGTGCGTGCAATGGTCTCGCCATAGAGGACGCCGTAGGGCTGTCCGACGATCAGAGCAGGTCTGGGATTCGAGAAGTCGCCACCGGTGAAGAGCATATCAACCTTGTCGTTGAGTTCCAAAATCTTTGAACGGTTGCGGGTGAATGTAATATAGGCATTCCATTTGAAGTCGCCTACCATTACGGGAACGATGTCCAAACCAACCTCAATACCTTGGTTCTGCAACGAACCGAAGTTGGTTACGAAAGTGCTGTAACCGGTTGAGGCGGGTTGCTCAACTGCACCAATCTGGTTGTCCGAAATACGACGATACCAAGCGAAGTCCAAACCGATGCGGCCACCGAACAGACGCTGCTCAACACCAATCTCGACCTCACGAGTGAACTCGGGGCTAAGGTTCTCGTCGAACAGAGTGGTCGGAAGTTCCATCATAGACTGACCCATATACGGGCTGCCGGTTGCGTAGTAACCATTCACGTAGTAAGCTCCTGCATCGTTACCTACTTTTGCCCAGCTGGCACGCAGTTTACCGAAATCGATAACGTCGTTCTGCAAACCGAAGGCCTCGGTATAGACGAACGATGCTGCGATTGCAGGGTAGAAATAGCTCTGATTGCTCTTAGGCAGTGTCGACGAGAAGTCGTTACGGCCGGTGAGGTTCAAGAATGCCCAATTCTTATAGCTGAGCATCAAGTCGGCAAAGATGCCCCACTTGCGAGTTCTTGCGTAGCTCTCGGAAGCGGTTTGAGTCTTGGTGTTACCTACCTGGAAGATACCCGGGTTGATAATCTGCAAACCGGTTGCGCCAAAGTTCTCGGAGGTCTGCTGATTGTAGTTGTGGCCCAAAGTGGCTTTCACGTTGATGTCATCACCTATCTCTTTGTTGGCTTGCAGCAAGAGGGTCGACTCCATCTCTTGGAGGTCGTAGCGGCTTACACCAATGTAACCCTCACCTGCATTACCGCGCGAACCCAAATCGAGGACGGTCTTACGAGACGATTTGTATTCGTTGATACCGAAGGTGTAGTCCAGCGAGAGCCAGCTGTTGAAGTCGTAGCCTGCGTTGAAGTTGGCAACCGTACGGTCTTGCTCCGAAGTGATTGTATCGTGTTTCCAAGCCCAGTAGGGGTTGTTGGCCTGAGCGGAGAGCTGGAAGAGCAGGTTGCTGCCATCGAGTTGCTCATAGGGGAAGTTCTGAATGTCGAAGCTACGCGGCATAATGAATGCGCGGGCCAACGACGATGCAGCACCAATAGCGGCTGATGACTGGTTGTTACCATACATCGAACCTTTTTGTTTGGTGTTCGAAACAGCGATGTTGCCACCCACGCGAAGGCCGTTGGACAACTTCTGGTTACCACCGACGCTGATCGAGTAACGCTCGAACTCCGAACCGGGGATATAGCTGTCCTGCTCGGTACGCGAAACGGTCACATTGAAGTTACCGCGGTCGTTGACGCTCTGAACATTGATAGAGGCCTCTTTGACGGCACCGGTTCTGAACAGATCCTTAACGTTGTTGGGGAAAGCCTTATAAGCATAGTAGGCAGTTCCGTCGTCGGCTACCAACTCGGGATAGAGAGTCTTGGCCAGGTCGGGATAGTTGGCAGTTACTGCCGAATAGAAGCTCAGAGGCACGCGGTCTACATCGGTAAAAGCAGCACCCCACGAACCGTTGGCGCCACCTGCGTTGAAGTCGTTACCTTGGCCGTAGGTGTTCTGGTAGTCGGGCAACGAGGAGATGTTCTCCATCGTGTACGAACCGTTGAAAGTCACCTCCAAACCTTTGTTTGCATTGGCTTTCTTTGAACCCGATTTGGTAGTGATGAGCACTACGCCGTTGGCTGCACGCGAACCGTACAGAGCAGCTGCCGCAGCACCTTTAAGCACGCTCATCGACTCAATGTCGTTGGAGTCCAAAGTCGAGATACCGCTACCGTAAGCGCCACCAAGACCCGAAGCACGACCCGAAGCGCTTGTACCTGCATTACTATAAGGTACACCGTCGACAACATAGAGGGGCTGGTTGTTACCGGTAAATGACGAGTTACCACGAATGGTAACACGTGTAGCACTACCGGCCTCGCCGCTGGGCGAACCAATAATCACACCGGGTATTTTGCCTTCCAACGAACGGAGCATATCGGGCTCAGCTTTTTGGACAGTTTCATCGGCATCTACCTTCGATACGGCGTAACCCAAAGACCTCTCCGACCTCTGGATACCAACTGCCGTAACGACGATGTCTTCGATTTGGGTTGCATCGATTTCCATCTTGACATCGATCGAAGTGCGGCCTGCAACGGCTACCGTCTGAGTCTGCATACCTACATACGAAAATTCGAGGCTTGCATTCTTCGGCGCACTGATTGCGTACTCGCCGTTACCATTGGTGGTTGTTGCCACCGTCGTACCGACTACCGAA
>JAXEIN010000012.1:0-22467 GCA_034102025.1 Tidjanibacter sp.
TTACAGCCTCGTCTGCGCACGATTACGCACCACCGTCCGCCACGCCGATAATGGGCGTTATAGGGCATAAAAAAGGCGCAAATCTTACGACCGCGCCAGTTTGTTCAACTATCTGGAAAGTGGAGTTAAAACAGAAGCCTCAAAAGTTCAACCTAAATTCAATCAAATACACATTTGAATTGCGGCGCAAAAATTTCTCGTTCTCTCGTAACTCTCTGGTAATCTTATGCGTTACATATCTTTTGGCTACTATTCATTATGTACATTTCATTATAGCGCCCATAAAGATTATTCAGCAGATTGAGGATATATGCCACCAAAAGCGTATGGCTAAGTTTGACCTCAAATAATCTACTCCAACATCTTGACTAAATCACGTTTGATGCTCTCGTCGATTGTTCGGTAGCGAATTTATAATTCTATCGTTATAATTTTGCCAACTCTGATATTGCATATAGTGGCAGATTGGTTAGATTTTTCTCCGCCCGAAAATCAGACATTGATGTTCTGATTGACAACTCCGGTTTGTACTTATCATTAAAACTTTTCAGTGATTTAGCTTTTAGATTCTCTTCTGCCTTAACCTCTATCGGAATAACCTTATCGTTTAATTGAACAACAAAATCCACCTCGGCAACACCTGTTGTGGGTGTCCAATAATGTATTTTGATATTCTCGTTACATAAGAGTTGCTGTAAAACATATTGCTCGGTAAGTGCACCCTTATATTGGGTAAAAATAGCATTTCCGTCAATCAATGTTTTTGCATCTAATCCCGATTGTGCACCAAGCAAACCGATATCAAGCGTGAAGAGTTTATAAGCATCTGGATCTTCAAATCCATCAAGCGGTAATGTGCCGTTATTGATTCTTGTTATTTTATACAGCAATCCCGCCTGTTTTAGCCACTCAATAGCCAATTCAAAATCTTTCGCTCTGCCACCCGGCTTTACAGCATTGAAGATAAATTTTTTATTCTCTTTGGCGAGTTGAGATGGTATGCTGTTCCACACCATTTTAATTCTCGGAATAATCTCCATAGGTGGGTGCTTTGAAAAGTCGGCATCGTATGAACGTAGCAGGTCGTTTTGGATTGAACGCACCTCGCTGAAATCTTTCTCTTTAACATAACTTGCAACTACCTCGGGCATACCGCCAACAAAATAGTATTGTTTCAGCAGGTCGATATATTGCTCTCGGAATACCTTTATTAATTCCCAGTCCATATTACGCATACTATCTACCATAGCATCTTTGCCCAATGCCATCATAAACTCTTCAAATGAGAGTGGATAAACATCAATAAACTCCACTTTACCAACAGGGAACGAGTCTTCCTTATGGAGCGAAATTCCGAGCAATGAGCCTGCGGCTGCTATGTGATATTGCGGAGCGTTATTATACAGATATTTCAACGAGAGCAAGCCACGACTTACAGATTGAATCTCATCGAAGATAATTAAGGTTTTGCCAGGAATTAGCTTCACACCCGAAGCAATTTCTATGGAACGCAAAATGCGCTCCGTGTCAAAATCGGCATCGAAAAGAGTCGCTAATTGTTTATCTTCTTCAAAGTTGATTAGAGCAACAGAATCAAATTCATTTCGTCCCAACTCTTCAAGCAGCCACGATTTGCCGACCTGCCTTGCACCTTCCAACAATAGCGGTTTGCGTTTGTCGTCGGATTTATTCTTCCACGCCAACAATTTATCATATACTAATCTCTTCATTGGTTCTTGTTATTTGCGATTTCCATAATGCAAAGATAGTGCTATTTACATAAATTCAAATGAAAAAATGCGGTTTGTTACATTTTTTCAAACGAAAAACAGTAATATGCCTACTCCAACATCTTGACCAAATCACGTTTGATGTTCTCGTCGATTGTTCGGTAGCGGGCAAAGGCTTTTGAACCCTCCTTGTGGCCACTGAGTGCGCCAACAAGGTTCGGGTCACGCACCTGTTTGTAGAGGTTGCCGACAAAGGTTTGTCGAGCCAAATGCGAACTGGCAAGTTCGTTCAGTGGGCGTTTCTCCTCGTCACGTGTTGTTGGGTTGATAACGGTAACCGTGCGAGTGAGTCCCGTGGCCAAGAACATCTTTTTGATGCTGTAGTTATGGAGTTGCTCGCAGGTCGATATTGCGACCGTGAGAGAACCGAATGTGAATTTCGCTTTTGCCGGTAATCGTGTCGACCTTGGTTGATAGTTTGAGTTGAATTTAAGCTATTCGTTTTTGCTTAAAAATATTATTTACGATACAAACATAAATAACTTTTCCAAACTTGTAAATACTTATATATAAATACAATAACTTGCAATTCGGTGCAATCGTATGCAACAAATAACGCCCTTGTTTTCCTCACAAAATTGCAACTGCTATGGCAAAACATACTTTGTAAATATCCATTCGGGAGTAACACGATGTCTGTTGGATACAATTCTACCCGATTAGGGTGTATTTTAATTTTGTAAACCTTCTTATTTTATGCAAACCCCTCCTTAAATTACACTTGTATGTGTTTGTATGTCAGCGTATTATTGTGCAAAAACAAAATAAGAAGATTTTTTATGCTTATTTTGACAACTCATCTGATGCTAATAATTGAATCCGAACATCCACAAAGGAATGGTTTTTAATCCACCGTATTCAATATCGTCCTTCACTACATACGAGTTGGTAATCTCTTTTATTTGTTTTTGAGTTTTGCTTTTCCCACCTACTTCAAACGTATATTTACCGATTTTGAAATCTCCAGCAGGTGCTGATGCAACGATATTATTGACCGTCATTTGCGAGAAGAACACCGTCTCTCTAATATTGCCTATATTCGAGCCATTGTCGGCTTGAGCATAAATCAAGTTAGTATTTGCAAGATATACTTTGTCGACTTTTTCGAGCAATTTCATACCATCGTCAGCAATACGTAGTTGACGGATAAGCCCGGATTTCTCCATATAAACAAAATAATCGGCAACAGTATTGCGATCTGTCTCAATAGCACGCCCTATTTCTGTGAAATTAGGTTTGAATGGAACGCTACGAGATATTATGTATAGCAGCTTTTTGAGCTTTACCACTGTTGAAGTATTCATACCCGCATATTTGGGGATATCTACCTCGAGTGTCTGTTCGATAACATTATTCAAGCGAACCAAATAATTATCTGTTTTGAAGAAAGGGTAATATCCCTTTTGCAGAAATTCCTTAAATAGAGGTAGTGGGTGTACAATCTCTTGGGGTAACTCAACTTTTCCAGCAACAATATCTTCAACTGAATATATTGGCAGATTTAGGTTCATCGTAAAGTTAAGGTATTCTCGGAATGACATACCACTCATTGTGTACGTTATTGCTCTGCGACTAAGGTCGGCATCTGCTCCTTTACGCAAATCAAGCATAGAAGAGCCTGTGATGATAATTTGAAGATCCGGCATATAATCATACATCATTTTCACCTCACGTGACCAGCCATCGTATTTATGCACCTCGTCTATATATATGACTTTACCTCCGTTTTTATTGAAAGTGGATGCTACGTCATATAGAGAATTGACAGCGAAATAATTATTGTTAGCATCAATATACAACGAGGTATCTTTATTGCCGTGCATCTTGATGTGTTGCAGAATCATTGTGGTTTTTCCTACACCACGTGCGCCCATAATCAGAATCAATCTTGACTGCCAATCAATAGTTTTGTGCATATAACGCACAAAATCAGTGGGTGTTGAAGCAAGAAGACTTCGGTAAATTTCATACAACTGTTCCATAATCGCAGGTTCTATTTTGCACAAATATAATCATTGTGCGGATTAAAACAAGCGAATTTCAAATAATATGCCAAATAAAAACCGCAATACATCTATGATTGGGTATGGAAATGCCTCTCATTACGTTGTGGCCACAATAAAAACACACATTTCTGTTAGTTATTCCAGAACTCCTGCGTTAACCACAGTTTCATTACCGGATCAGCCCAAAGAACTTGCTTGTTCTCGATTTCGATAAGCTCCTTTTTGACAAGAGCGCGTTTAACAATGCTGACGTTGGCAGAAGAACCTAATTGATATTTCTGCAAAATCTCGGCAGAGGTAAATTCACTATGAATCCCATCGACCAACGCACGGAGAAAATTCATTTGATAGGCAGAGAGATTCTCGGTTTGTTTCTCAAACAGTGGCGCATTTTGCGTCAGCATTCTGCTTATATTTTTGCCGACAAAAGCCGACTTAATTTTTCTAAGGGAAATTTGGTGCAAATCGTTGCAATTCTGTGCCGACCATAACTCTTTGACGGACATTGCAACTACGCTATAACGCACTCATCTACAATATGTTGCAAATCGAGCGAGACCGCTCGGCTCCGGGTACTAAAAACGGCTCACAAATGCTTGTGAGCCGTTTTTGCATTCAAAAAAGCCGATTTTTTGTCGACTGTCGGTGTGTGCTCTGAATTTATGTTGTGCCACTACCAACACTCTACATTTTTTGCCGCATCGTTTGATTTTGCTGAGCCGAGTCCTCCTCAGTGGGGTCAAGTCTCTCTCGGGCAACAAGTTCAACGGCGACGTTGCCCTTTATGGCTTTTGAGTAGGGGCAGATTGTATGTGCCATTTTAAGCAGCTCCTCAGCCTCGGCAAGGCTTATTCCGCCTATGCTTGCGTCAATTCGAGCCGAGAGTTAAAATCCGCTCTCCGCTGACTTGCCAAGTCCGACCGTGACCCTCACGGCAGACCCACTCACCCTTTTGTGCGAATTGCGTGCGGCAAGGTTCAGAGCGCTATGGAAGCACGCCGAATAGCCTGCTGCAAACAACTCTTCGGGGTTGGTATAGTCGCCGCCGCGACCCCCCATTGCCGCAGGAATGCGAAGATCAAAATTGAGCCTTCCGGTTGACGACTCTACGTGGCCCTCGCGACCGTCGCCGGTCGATGTTGCTTTGTATATTATCTCCATTTGATTATGTGTTATGATTTCACAACTACCGTTATCAAATACCATACCTCGCAAATCAGAATCGCGCATCTGAGGAGATAAATGGGTATGTTTCTTGTTATGGGTGTGCGAAAAGATGATTATGAGAAGATTGTTTACTTTGACCATTTTGCTGCTGCTGGCCGTTGGCAACTCTGTGGGCCAATTCAGGCTCGGATTCGAAACGGGTGCCGTATTCAATGGATACAACCACCTTAGAATTCCCTCCAACACAGGAACATACCTGTCGCTCACGCGTGAAATGGAGGGGCGGCCCTCGTTCCATTACAGGTTCGATGCCGAATATACCATCAAGCAGCGCCACCACATACTCTTGCTCTATGCCCCGTTGACGATGAAGTACAAAGGAACCATAGACCGACAGGTCATTTATACCGACCGTGTTTTTGAGCCCAACACACCGCTACGAGCAGAGTATAAATTCAACTCCTATCGGTTGACCTATCGCTACGATATCGTTCATCGACCTCGGTTGGAGTTTGCGCTCGGCCTCTCCTTAAAAATCCGCGACGCAGCAATCTCGCTCTCGTCCGACGAACAATACGGCCGCAAGAAGAACCTTGGAATTGTGCCGTTGATAAACTTCAACCTTTGGTGGCATTTCTATGACGATTTTGGCCTGCTCTTTCAGGGCGACGCACTGGCGGCCAAGCAGGGCCGTGCCGAAGATTTGCTCTTGTCGCTCACCTATCTCCCAACCGAGCGCGTGCGCCTCAATTTGGGTTACAGAATGTTGGAGGGCGGCGGCGACTCAAAGGAGGTCTATACCTTTTCGATGTTTAATTACGCTGTTGTGGGCATCAGTTATACCTTTGGCAAGGGGTCGCCGCCGATAGTCTCCAAAGCACACAGAGATAACCCAAAGTAACTCCGCAGATTGTTGGCAGCTATGAGACTTTGGAGCATCAATCCTGCCTATCTCGATGCCTCGGGGCTGGTTGCACTGTGGCGTGAGTCGTTGTTGGCACGACAGGTCTTACGCGGCCTGACGAAGGGCTATTGCAACCACCCGCAACTAATTCGTTTTAGGCGAAGCGTTGAGCCGCTATGGGCGATCGAATACTATCTGCAAGAGCTGTTTTTGGAGGCCGAACGGCGCGGCTATAATTTTGACGCGACAAAGTTCAGGAGTGTTCAGTGCCCGCCACTTGTTGATGTTACCAAAGGCCAAATGGAGTATGAATTGTCGCACCTTCGAAACAAACTGATGCTCCGCTCGCCATTGCGCCACATAGACCTCTTGGAAGTAACCATTATCAACCCTCACCCGCTTTTCAACGTTGTTGAGGGCGAGGTCGAGAGTTGGGAGAGGTTGTAGGTTCGATACCGGCCAATTCTTGCAAATTCTTCAAAGATTTGCAAGAATTAGCTAACAAGTGGAACTGATTATTTCGTCGAAACGATTGCTCTTAATATAGCCTCGCTTTACTCTGTTGAGGGCTATTTCGGCCAATAATCCTCTTTCTATAAGCGAATCGACATCGCTTTTGGCGGTTGTGTGGGTGACCGAAAATCGGTTTTGCAACTCCTTGATTGTTAGAACCGAGTTTGGTGACTCGACAAATAGTGCAATAATGCCTGCCTCGCGCTGGTTGATGTTGCCAAGCCGCAAATAATTCGAAGAGTTGTTGTCTTGAATGATTTTACGCTTGATATAGAGTTGCAGTTCGGTGAATGCCGATTTCAGAATACGCAGGTTATAGGCCACAAAATATCCTATGTCGTTGCCGTCGGCTTCGGTATAAAGATATGCTTTTTCGTAGGATTTCTTCGAACGCGATATTATTCGCGAAATAGACATATATTCGGTCAACCAATAACCCTGTTTGAGCATATACCAATAGAAAAGAGCCCTCGCCGTTCGTCCGTTGCCGTCGGCAAACGGGTGTACATAGGCGATCATAAAGTGAATGATAATACCCTTGATTATTGGGTGGATAAAAGATGTGCTATTTTCTTGGTTGAAGAAATCGCATAGCGTGTCGATAAACTCGGGTATCTCCTCAAACGATGGTGGTGTGTGTACCGTCTCGTGCGTTATGCCGTCTTCAACCACAACAGAGTTGTCTGTGCGGTACCGTCCCTCGTCTTCCGCGTTGTCGAGGGTCTTGTTGGTCATCAGTGCGTGTATCTGCCTTAACAGATCGGAGGTCAAGGCGTTGTTTTTGTTCTCAACAATGAACCGAATTGTTTGGTAGTTGTTATGGATCATCTGCTGAGATTTGTCGCGTGGATTAACCCCTTTGCGCAGCATCTCTTTGGCCAGCTTTCGGGTGGTTGAGGCACCCTCCATTTGGCTCGACGAGATGGCCTCCTCCATCAGGGAGCTTATTAGGTAGCGCTCTTTGTTGTTCTCAGGTATGATTGAGTTTGTGCCCCACGAACCGCCGAAATTCATATCAAATTCGTGGCACATACGCTGCATATTGTTGGTAACGCTGAGCATAATCCTGTACTTTGGCCATACAACCTGCATCTTTGACAACCGCGAGGCTTTGACAAGAGTCCACAGTTTTTCGCTGGTTCCAACTCCCTCCACAAGCGAACGGTATTTCACGTCGCTCCAATACTCATAACTGTCGTTTATTCTTTCGATTAGAGCCGATAACTCAGGCGAAGCCCCCTTTGTTAGAAACAACAATAGCTCCTTTTTGTCGATTTTTGGCGGATTTTCTATCATAGCAGAGACATTTTAACTCTGTGCAAATGTAATAATTATTTCCAATTCTTGCAAATCCTTCAAAGATTTGCAATAATTGGAAACTTTTTTGGCGTAGAGAGCTATTGGCGGCTGCCGCGGAAAGTGAAGTGCTTTTGCACCAGATAGCTGTAAACCACCGTGATGAGCGAGGTGATGATTTGTGCCGCAGGGGCGTAGATGCCGCAAATCTCGACAAAGAGTTTCAGTCCGCCGTAGTTCAGAAGCAGTGAACCGGCTACGCAGAGGGCATAACGAATGAGTTGCGTCGCCTCGCGCAATGGCGATCCGCTGAACGAGATGCGGCTTTGGAGCCAGTATCCCGTTAAAAAGGTTATTGGAAATGTTATTACAAAGGCGGCAATATGGCGGGAGATATAGACCGCGCCAAGGTCGAAATAGTCGAAACGAAGAACTACATCGTAGAGCAGTGCATAGAGCAGCCAGTTCAGCACAAGGTTAGCTCCGCCGCACACGCCGTAGCGGAATGTTTGAAGCGGCATAATGCGGTGTAACGGTTTGATATAGAGCTTGTCGACGGCTCGGGTCAGAATTTTGGAAAAACTCATCGAATCTATCTTTTTTTGCCTGTTTTGGTCTTGCCCTGCAACTCGTACATACGGTCGCGCCAGAGTGCCGCCTGCCCGAAGTCGAGCTGTTTGGCAGCCTCCTCCATTCGCTCCCGTGCCTCTTTTACGGCTTTGTCGAGTTCGTCGGCGCCATATCGTTCGCGCACATCTGCGGCCATCGACTGTAATCCGCCGGTGGGGTAGGCGACGTTGTCGCTCGACGAGGAGCTTTCGCCGGTAATTGTTTCGCGTGCGTAACGTTTTATGGCCGTTGGCGTTATGCCGTGTTCGGTGTTGTAGTTCATCTGTTTGGCGCGACGGCGTGCACTCTCGTCTATGGCAGCTCTCATAGCGTCGGTAATCTTGTCGCCGTAGAATATTACGCGGCCGTTGACGTTTCGTGCCGCACGACCCGAAGTCTGTGTGAGCGCGCGTTCGGAGCGCAAAAAACCCTCTTTGTCGGCGTCCATTATGGCCACGAGTGCCACTTCGGGCAGGTCGAGTCCCTCGCGCAACAGGTTTACGCCAATCAATACATCGAACGAACCTGCTTTGAGGTCTTCGAGAATCTGCACTCGGTCGAAGGTCTCGACATCGGAGTGGATATATCGGTTGCGAATGCCTATGCGGTCGAAATATTTTGACAACTCCTCGGCCATACGCTTTGTCAGCGTGGTGACCAACACCTTTTCGTCGTTGCGCACGCACTTTTGTATCTCTTCCAGAAGGTCGTCGATTTGGTTCTCGGTCGGACGCACCTCTATTGGCGGATCGAGCAGTCCCGTAGGTCTGATGAGCTGTTCGACCACTGCGCCTTCGCTTTTGGTCAGCTCGTAATCCGCAGGAGTGGCGCTGCAATAGATGACATTGCGGCCGAACTGTTCGAACTCCGAGAATGTGAGGGGTCGGTTGTCGATTGCCGCCGGAAGACGGAATCCGTACTCGACAAGATTCTCTTTGCGTGCACGGTCGCCGCCATACATTGCGCGGATTTGCGGAATTGTGACGTGGCTCTCGTCGATGACCAACAGGAAATCTTCGGGGAAATAGTCCATCAGACAGAAGGGCCTTTCGCCCGGTTTGCGGCCGTCGAGGTAGCGCGAGTAGTTTTCTATTCCGGAGCAGTAGCCCAACTCCTTAATCATCTCTACGTCGTATTCGACCCTCTGTTTGAGGCGTTGTGCCTCCGACATACGCCCTGCCTTTTCAAATTCGGCTATGCGACGTCCCAAATCAAGCTGTATCTGCGCTATTGCCCTTTCGGTGCGCTCTTTTGTGGTGACGAAGAGATTGGCAGGGAATACCGTGACACGGTCGAGTTGTTCCAGGCGGTGTCCGTTTTTGGAGTCGATCTTCCAGAGTTCGTCGATGCAATCGCCCACCATCATCACACGGAATGCCTCGCCGTCGCCATAGGAGGGCATAATGTCGATGCGGTCGCCGTTGACGCGGAACGAGGCGTTCTCCAAGTCGCGTTCGGTACGGGTGTAGAGTGCATCGACAAGTCGGTAGAGCAGTTTGCGTTGCCCCACCGCGTCGCCCACGTGCAGTTCTATGCTGTTGGCGTGGAAATCCTCGGGGTTGCCTATACCGTATAGGCACGAGACGCTCGATACGACCACCACGTCGCGCCTGCCCGAGAGCAGTGCCGCCGAGGTGCGCAGGCGCAGTTTTTCAATCTCGTCGTTAATGGAGAGGTCTTTTTCGATGTAGGTGTCGCTGGCCGGCAGATAGGCTTCTGGTTGGTAGTAGTCGTAGTACGATACGAAGTACTCGACCGAATTTTCGGGAAAGAATGCCTTAAATTCGCTGTAAAGCTGTGCGGCGAGGGTTTTGTTGTGGCTCAATACGAGTGTCGGACGTTGCAGACGCGCTATGACGTTGGCAACCGTGAAAGTTTTACCCGATCCCGTGACACCCAAAAGAGTGTTGTGAGGCGAGTGATTTTCAATCGATCGCACCAGTTCGTCGATGGCTTCGGGCTGGTCGCCCGTGGGTGAGTATTCCGAGACAAGTTTGAAATCCATATCGCAAAGTTAGAAAAAAGAACTATCTTTACACGCTTATTGGCGTAATAAAACGACACAATAAAAGGGAGAACATTATGATAGACAGAGCAACGGTAGATCGCATCTATGCCACGGCAAATATTGTCGAGGTGGTTGGCGATTTTGTTGCCCTCAAAAAAAAGGGGGTCAACTACTCGGCCTGCTGTCCTTTTCACAACGAGAAGACGCCCTCGTTTGTTGTGTCGCCCTCCAAAGGGGTCTACAAGTGTTTCGGTTGCGGTAAGGGCGGCAACGCCGTCACCTTCGTAATGGAGCACGAGAAGATGACCTACGTCGAGGCTATGCGCTTTTTGGCCAAGAAATACGGCATTCCGTTCGAGGAGAAGGAGGAGACACCCGAGGAGAAACAGCGCAACGACGACCGCGAGAGTATGATGGTGGTCAACAGTTGGGCTGCCGACTATTTCCGCGACCAGATGTTCTCGACCGACCGCGGTATGAGTGTGGCGCACGCCTACTTTGCACAGCGCGGACTTTCGGACGGCATCATCAAACGTTTCGGTTTGGGATTCTGCCCCGACGGCGGCGACCAAATGACCCGTGCAGCGCTGACGGCCGGCTACAAAGAGCAATTCCTCATCGATACGGGACTTACCATAAAACGCGAAACAGGCGGCTACTACGACCGTTTCTGCGGCCGCGTAATGTTTCCCATCTACACCATAAGCGGCCGTGTGACGGCATTCAGCGGAAGAGCGTTGAAGAGCGACACCCACGCCAAATATGTCAACTCGCCCGAGAGCACGGTTTACAGCAAGAGCAACAACGTCTTCGGCCTCTATTTTGCCAAATCGGCCATCACGAAGGAGAATTTCTGCATCGTGGTCGAGGGCAATGTCGACGTGGTGCAGATGCACCAAAAGGGTATCGAAAATGTGGTGGCACCGCTTGGCACCGCTCTGACTGTCGAGCAGGTACGCCTGATTGGGCGTTTTACCAAAAATATCACCCTGCTGTTCGACGGCGACAAAGCGGGGTTGCACGCCGCCATAAAAGGTGTCGATTTGGTTCTGCGCGAGGGTATGAACGTGAGGGTTGTGGTCTTGCCCGACGGCGAAGACCCCGACTCCTTTGCACGTGCACACACCGCCGTCGAGGTGCGCGACTACATTGCTACAAACGAGAAGGATTTTATCTCGTTCAAGTCGGGACTTTATGCCGCCGAGGCGGCCAAAGACCCCATTAGACGCGCCGAAGTCATAAGCGACATTGTGCACTCCATTGCCGAAGTGCCCGACAAGATACAACGCTCGGTCTTCACCAAGGACTGCGCACGCATAATGGAGATCGACGAGGCCCTGCTCATCAACGAGGTAGCTCGCAAACGTATGAGCGTCGAGTACGACCGCCCTGCGCAGGAGTTTGTGCGCTCGCAGCAGAGCCTGCGCCGCCGCGAGGGGGTTGATGTTTCGCCTGACGAACCGCCGGTCTACAAATTCCGCCCCACTGGCAGCAGTATTGTAGAACTCGAAAAGGAGTTGGTCGGCTACCTCATCAAGTACGGACACAAGTCGTTCGACTACCGCGACGGGAGCAACACGACCTCGTTCAATGTGGCCGACACCATTTTGGGCGACCTCGAAGCCGACGGACTGCAATTTTCGCAACCGTGCTACCGAACCCTCATTGAGTGCTACAAGGCTCACCGCACCGACTGCGACGAAGAGGGCAAGGTGCCAGAACACTACTTCTTTGAGCTGGCCGACCCCGAGGCCTGCAATGCCGCGGTCGACATTCTGACGCTTGAAGAGAACCACCGCAAGTCGAAGATGTGGGCACAACACGAAATCTTCATCGAGTCGGAAGAGGATCGTCTTGGTAAGCTGATTCCGCGAGCCATTATGCTCTACAAGTCGAAGTCGATAGAGATGATTATCCGAGGGCTTGAAGAGCAGCTTGCCGACGAGTCGCTCTCCGACGAGGAGCACGAACGAGCTTTGGTGGCAATCGATATGCTCAACCGCGAGCGTACCAAAATTGCCCGCAAGATTGCCCGCAACATATTATAGAAAGTTAGATTACGTATGGGTGACTACCGCAACATATCGGTCAAAAACAAAAAGGCCTATTTCAACTACGAGATTCTGGAAGAGTTTGTGGCCGGTATCGTTTTGGCCGGCACCGAGATAAAGTCGCTAAGGCTGGGCAAGGCCTCGATGACCGACTGCTATTGCTATTTTGTCAACCACGAACTCTTTGTACGCGGAATGAACATAGCCGAGTACGATTGGGGAACATACAACAACCACGCCCCGCGCCGCGACCGCAAACTGCTGCTCACAGAGCGCGAACTGCTGCGGCTGGAACGCGCCGTGCAGGACAAAGGTATTACGATTGTGGGGCTGAGGCTGTTTATCAACGAACGCGGATTGGCCAAACTCGCCATTGGACTTGCCCGCGGCAAGCACGAGTTCGACAAACGCGAAACAATCAAGAAACGCGACTCCGACCGCGAATTGCAGTCGGTGCGCAAGAGCATTAAAAGATAGATATCAGTTATAATTATGGGTTTGATTTTGTGTATCGAAACAGGCACCGACATCTGTTCGGCGGCACTTGCCAAAGATGGCGAATTGATTGCCCTGCGCGAGAGTGACGGCGTCGGCCACGACCACGCACGTCAGATTGGGGTCTACGTCGACGAACTGTTGCGCGGCAACGACCTCACGCCCGACGATTTGGACGCGGTGGCTGTCGGCAAGGGCCCGGGTTCCTATACCGGACTGCGCATAGGCGTTTCGTTTGCCAAGGGGCTGTGCTATGCAGTGGGGATTCCGCTGCTGGCTGTCGATTCGTTGCTGTCGCTGGCCGAATGTGCCGTCGAGGAGCACGAGGCAGGGTTGTGGGATACCGACGACTGGGCACAAACGGTGCTCTGCCCGATGATTGATGCCCGTCGAATGGAGGTCTACACCGAGCTCTTCGACAGCTCGCTCAACCCACTCTCGCAGGTCAAGGCCGAGGTGGTTACTGCGGAGAGTTTTGCCGAGACCGCAGGACGAATCCTGCTATGTTTCGGCAATGGAGCCCAAAAATGCCGCGAGGTGTTGCCCGAGGCTCGTTTTGTCGAAATCGGACACTCGGCACGCGGACTCTGCCGTCTGGCCGAGCAACGTTTTGTGGCCGGCCAAACCGAGGACGTGGCCTATTTCGAGCCATTCTACCTTAAAGATTTCATAGTCACCACCTCAAAGAAAAAACTTTTTTAAGACAATGGGCTACAAAGAAGATAAACAACATCTGCTCGACTGTCGCTATATGCGAATGGCCAAAGTGTGGGCCGAAAACTCCTACTGCCTGCGTCGTCAGGTGGGGGCTCTGATTGTCAAGAACAAGATGATCATTTCGGACGGCTACAACGGCACACCGTCGGGGTTCGAAAATATATGCGAAGACGATTCGGGAGTAACCAAGCCCTATGTGCTTCACGCCGAGGCCAATGCCATTACCAAACTGGCCAAGAGCCACAACAGTGGCGACGGCGGTACGCTCTATGTGACGGCTTCGCCTTGCGTGGAGTGCTCCAAACTAATCATTCAGTCGGGCATAAAACGTGTTGTCTACTGCGACCTCTACCACAACACCGACGGCATTGAACTGCTACGTCGCAGTGGTATTGAGGTTGAGCACGTCGATTCGGAACTTTAACAAAGTCGTAATGACGCAGAATATTCCAATAGAACTGGGTACACAAAGCGTTAAGAAACTGCTCCGGCAATATGCTCTGCCGGCCATTATTGCTATGACCGCCTCGTCGCTCTACAATATGGTCGACAGCATCTATATAGGTCAGGGTGTGGGCAATATGGCTATTTCGGGTTTGGCGGTAACATTCCCGCTGATGAATATCTCGGCCGCCTTCGGTACTCTGGTCGGGGTGGGCGGTGCGGCGCTGGTGTCGATGCTCTTGGGCCAAAAAAACTATACTGTGGCGCGCAAGGTATTGGGCAATGTGATGACTCTCAATGTCTTTGTTGGGCTGCTGATTACCGTTGTCGGACTGCTTTTCATAAACCCCATTCTCTACTTCTTCGGTGCGAGCGAGAACACAATCTTCTATGCCCGCGAGTATATGACAATCATTTTGGTCGGAAACATCGTGACGCACCTCTATTTCGGCCTTAATGCTATGATGCGCTCGTCGGGACACCCACGCACGGCGATGTGGGCAACGATTCTGACCGTGGTGTTGAACGCCATTTTGGACCCGATTTTTATATTCGTACTCGATATGGGCATACGCGGTGCGGCCATTGCAACCATTATTGCGCAAGTGGTGTCGCTCGTTTGGCTGCTGATGCTTTTCAGTCGCAAGAACGAGGTTCTCCATTTCGAGCGCCGCGTCTTCACCTTAGACTGGAAGATTGCAAAAGAGTCGATAGCAATAGGATTGGCTCCGTTTCTGATGAATTTGGCCTCGTGTTTCGTGGTGATACTCATCAACAACCGGCTCCACAAGTATGGCAGCGAGCTTGAAGTCGACGGGGGCGGCGATCTGGCAATCGGCGCCTACGGAATAATAAACCGCATTGCTTTTCTCTTTGTGATGATCGTTATGGGCTTCACGCAGGGAATGCAGCCGATTGTGGGCTACAACTACGGCGCGGGACAGTACGATCGCGTTACCACCGCGCTGTGGCGCACAATTATGTGGGCGACAATAGTTACCACGACCGGATTTCTGATTGGTATGTTGTGTCCGCGAATAGCCGTAGCGGCCTTCACCTCCGACCCGACACTAATCGACCTGGCTGCCAAGGGGCTTACCATAACCCTCGCGGTCTTCCCGATAGTAGGTATGCAGATGGTGGCCTCGAACTTTTTCCAAAGCATCGGTATGCCGTCGCGAGCCATATTCCTCTCGCTCTCGCGTCAGGTGCTCTTTTTGATTCCCTGCCTGATTGTGTTGCCATTGTTTTTCGGCTTGGAGGGCGTGTGGATCAGTATGCCGGTCTCCGATACGGTTGCCACAGTAGTGGCCGTAGTGATGTTGGTCGACATCGCGAAGCGATTCAAGCGGTCGCCTCAAACCATAGGGTTCAAGGGTATTGACGATAAAACCGAACAATTATGAAAGAGAAATTCGTAATTACTGTTGGCCGTCAACTTGGTAGCGGCGGACGCGATATAGCCCATATTATTGGGGAACGTCTGGGTATTAAGGTCTACGACCGCGAACTTATCAACGAGGCGGCACGCAAGAGCGGACTCAATCCCGAGCTCTTTGAGCACGCCGACGAAAAGGCTCCGCTCCACCTGCCGTTGGTCGGTGCGCTGACGGCCGATATCTCGGCCACCTCGATACTCTCGTCGTATATCAACAACGACACGCTCTTCGGGTTGCAGAGTCAGACCATTCGCGAGCTCGCCTCGCGCGAGTCGTGCATCGTGATTGGGCGTTGTGCCGACTACGTTCTGCGCGAGCAGCCCAATGTGCTCTCTACCTTCATTACCGCGTCCGAATCGGATCGCATTAACCGCATTATGCGCCACACGGGAACCACCGCGCAGGAGGCAACAACCTCTATGCGCCAAACCGAACGCAAACGTGCGGCCTATTACAACTACTACACTTTCAAAACCTGGGGCGCCGCCGAGAGCTACGACATAACGCTCAATTCGTCGGTGGCGGGCGTTGAGAAGTGTGCCGAAATCATTATCGGGTTGGCCGAGAGCGTACTTGACTGAGGTTGCCACGACTTGACCCTCGGGTGGCAGATTTGTTTTTTCGGCCAAAAAGTTGTATGTTTGCATCGACAAGGGAGCAGTAAACCAAAACATACATAGAATATGGAAGAGCCGAAACCGCGTGAGCCAAAGTTCTATTATTCGATTTTCAAACGCTACGTGAACTTCATCAATTCGCGTTTCTACTATCGTCATATCCACGCCGTTGGTATCGAGAATATGCCCAAGGACGGTACACCTGTGGTGCTCGTTTCGAACCACCAAAACTGTCTTAACGACCCTTTGGCGTTGGCATTGATGCTCAATGACCGCCGGCCGAATTTCTTGGCTCGTGCCAACGTCTTCCAAAACCCGGTTGCCAACCGCTTTCTGCGCTATCTGGGACTGTTGCCTGCCTATCGCGTCAAGTTCGACGGGTTCTCGGCGGTGAGCAAGAACAAAGATACGTTAGATGCCGTCGATGTTGCCTTGCGTCACGGCGAAACAGTTATTCTCTATCCCGAATGCGGACATCAGGACAAGCGGTGGCTGGGCGACTTCTCGCAAGCCTATTTGAAGATGGCTTTCGGTGCTGCGGCCGCTTCGAATTTCGAACAAGAGGTCTTTGTGATGCCGACGGCAAACCACTACTCCGATTACTACCACGCGCGCAGCGATATGATGATCAAGTTTGGCAAGCCAATCTCCATAAAACCATATTACCAGCTCTACCAAAAAGCACCCCGTCAGGCGATGCGTCAAGTCAACGAGGTGGTACGCGCACAAATCGAGGAGCTGATGCTCAATATCCGCGATTTGGACAACTATGACGACATAGATTTCTTGCGCGAAAGCTCGTTCGGTAAAACTTTTGCCCGTCAAAAAGGGTTCAGCCCCGACAAGTTGCCCGAAAAACTTCTGGCCGACAAGGAGTTGGTCTCGGAGTTGGATAGTGTGCGTCAAAACGCCCCCGAAGAGTACCGTGCTATCTGCGAGAAGACCCACGCCCTGCGTCAGGGACTCGCCGAACTTGGTGTGCGCGACTGGCTCTTCGAGAGCAACTGCAATCGTCGGGCGCAGGTTTGGCACGGCATTCTGCTCGTCTTGGGACTTCCGCTTTTTGTGGCCTCAATTATCCCTACGGCACTGATGTTTATTGCCCCCAACCTCTTCATCAAGAGGTTTATCAAAGACCAAATGTTCCGCTCGTCTATCAATATTGGCTTGACAGTTCTGGTCACCTATCCCGTTTGCTGCATTATTCCGACCATTGTGCTATGGTGTACGGTCGGGTGGCTTTGGGCATTGATCTACCTCTTTGCCTTTCCGCTGTTGCTCTATTTTGCGTGGAACTATATGTGCTATTTGATCAAATACATTGGCGAATACCGCTTCCTGAACAAGCGAAACCGTCGTAAGGTGGAACTGCTGACCTCACTGCGTGAGGGCTTGTTCGAAAAACTCGATGCGATGTTGCTCCGCACTGCCGAGTATCGCAAGATTGTCGACAGTACCGAAAGCGGCGAGCGTGCCTCCTGTCACGCCACTGCCGGAAAATGACAGAAAAGACCTTATCGGACTGCCACTATGTTCTATGTTAGTCGGCTATGTTGACTATCGTTACGACTATGATTGAAACAACAGTCAAGAGGTTGATAATCATATTGATAATGTAGGCCTTGCGGCTCAATGGCTCGGTTGTGCGCAGTGCGTCGAGGCTGTCTTCGTAGTCAGGCGAAGGGAACCACTTTGGAACCAGCAAGGTCAGTATGTAGATTACTGCCGCTACTATTAACAGAGGCAGCCAGACGTGTCGGTCGATTGGCGAACCATAGAATTTGGCTATAAACATACCAAGCCACGCAATAAGTGCCGAAGGTACTCTGGGGACAAAGCAGGTTGCAAGCCCAATCAGCAGGCACAGCATAGCCAATACGAAGAAGGCAAAATTCATTATTCTCTATTTTTGGGTTTGTTCACGCCTCAAAAATATACTAAATTCCTTACCGAACCAAATTTGCGTGCAATTTGTTGGTGTGAAAAGCCTCGGCGGTGTTTCTGCACAGCTGCTTCGTGTAACTTAGTTACGACGAATGCCGATGCCTATCTTCTCTATCTGGATATTGGGGTCGTAGGCAATGCGTCGGCTCAACCAACGGTCAAAATTCTCGGCACTTAGTTGTTGCAACCCCTTGTCGAGTGAGGCGATGGCGCGGTTGAACTCTGTGGTTGAGAACAGAATGATGATTCGGTCGTGCTCCATATCGCCGTTGCACCCCAAAGTGTATTCGTCGGGGGCAACATCGTAGTATTGGCGCTGCTTGTCGCCCAAAAAGGCCTCCATCGAGAAGAAGATGTAGTTGTAGCCCGAAACAACTCTTACCGAGCCGCGTTTCTCGGCTGCATAGGGCAACATACAGACCGCTTCACCCTGCTCGGTCAGCATATAGACAGCCAAAAAGCCCTCTACGGGTGTTTTGAACGAGAGGTAGAGGTCGTCGCCCGCGTTGAATTCGCGAGTCTGGTTGCGTTCGTCTGCGCTATTGCGCAACAGTTTGGCCTCAAATTCGACAGCAGCACGATTGATTGCACGTGCCGTGCCCGAAACCGTTACCTCGACAATCCAACTGTTCCTCTCCTCGTCGAAAGTGCGGTGTGTGACGGGCGACGTTGTGTCGGCTATCCACTCGCCTTTGACATCGGTCGAGGTGTAGACGGAAAGTTTGCTTAGCTCCTCGGCACGGACGTTGCCGCGTGTGGTCGATATGGTTGCAAGCGAGGTGGTGCCGTAGACAATCGAGCCGTAGCGCTCTGCCAAAGCCAGCAGGCGTGCCTGCTCCTCGGCGGCCGATTTTGCGAGATCGGCCGAGTAACTCGACGGCAAATAGATGGTATAGGTGCCGCCTACCACGTCGGCCTTCGCCCTTGGACAGGCGTCGACGGCAAAGACCGCGAGCGCGGCGGCAACTATGACGAGCGTTAGTTGTTTCATCGGGCAGCGGATTGACACCGGTCGGCCAATCGGGCGATTAGAAACCTCTGACTTGATTTATTTTATCAAGCAATTCGGCCGACTTTTTGGTCAGCTCCTCGCGAACAACGGCTTTGGCCGACTCTTCTGCAAATTTGGCATTGTAGGCAAGCGTCATTTCGACCTCAATATTCTTGGTCGGCAGCTCGCGGTAGAAGGTGACAAGCGAAATGGTGCGACCCAAACGCTGTGAGATGACGTTTTGACTGCCGCGAACCACGCTGCTAATTGATGCAGCCGATTCGGGGTCAATCTGCTGGTTACCTGCCGACTCCTCGACAATTGCCAGAAGATTAGTCTCGATTTTGGCGGCAAGGTCGTTAATGGCAACCATTTGTGCTGCCATACGTGCAGCCGAGTGAGTTTCGCCAACCGCGCGGCCCGAACCGGTAATGTAGAGTGGGAACCCGCTTTCGTCAACCTCCTGCAATTTCAGGTAATTCTGTTCGAGTTGGCGTTTCATCGGCAGGTCGCTTGGGTAGCATTTCCACCCTTCGGCTTCGTATTTCTTGGAGGCTTCGGCAGCGTCGGCTGCTGCAATTTGTTGCGGGGTCAGTTGGGTGGCGGTTGTTTGAGCTTTACGCGAAGTACCGCAGGAGCACAACACAACGGCAAGGAAAACAATGTAGGCAAGTTTTTTCATAAAGTCAGTCATATACAATATTCGCTTCTTGACACATAGGAAGCAGGTTTCTGTTTGGTGGCGCAGTGTCACGGTCGCGTCGAAAACTATAACGACAACAACCTACACCACATCAAAAATACGACTAATTTGTTGAATTACCAAATTATCGGCCAACAATTTGAGCAGGGCTGCCCAAGAAGGCCGCTTGTGGCGTATAGAAAGAGAGAAAGGGGCCAAAGAGACCAAAGGGGCCAAAGAGAGAGAAAAAACAATCAGAAACCATCTATCACTTTTGCCCTTTTGGTCTCTTTGGTCTCTTTGGCCCCTACAAAACGGGGGGGGGCTGACCAGCAAGACATTTATTGTTGGTCGCCTCTCTCAATCTATCCGTTAGTCTCGCTTGCGCCCAATAAAAAAGACGTAGCCGTAATACTCTTTGTAACGCTCGTAGGTGGCTATTTCGTGCCGCAACGAGTCGAGTAGTCCGTCGACTGCCGGGTCGGAAGGGTGTGCGGCCGCAAAACGATCTATCTCACGAGCCATCGGTACGTAGTAGTTTTCCGTCCAGCCCTCTTCCGGCAGAGTGAAGTGACCCACAGGCGAGTAGCCCTCCTGCTCCATTATGGCAATATCCTCTGCGACAGTGGCAATGTCGGGATAGTTCTCCGTCCAGTAGCGCTCAATCTCGTCGGGGCGCGTCGGGGTGAGCCAGGCTGCGTCGCTGACAACAATATAGCCGCCTGCTTTGAGCAATCGCCTCCACATTCGCAGGCCGTTGCGAAAACCCACTATGAAGATCGAACCCTCGGCCCAAACGGTGTCGACCGAACTGTCGTCTATCGGCAGGCTGTCCATCGATGCAGCTACGGTTTTAAGGCGGTCGCCATAGGCCGCAAGGCGCTCTTTGAGCATCACGAGCATCTCGGACGCAATATCTGTCGCAATTAGTTGGGCAGCTGTTTCTGAGGCAAGTATCTCGGTCTGCTTGCCGGTGCCGCAACCAATGTCGAGTATGGTGCTGTCGGCGGTCGGTGTCGGAATGAAGCCGAGCGCGCGTCTGCTCGACTCGGCGCAACCCGGGCCTTGGCGGTCGACATTCTTGAAGAAGTCGATGATGAGGTTCATATTGAAGTCAGAAATGGTATTTTGATCTTGTTCCATTGTTTTGTAATTGTTTGATTTATAGGTACGAATAATATGTCCGACCCTTTCTCGGCGGGTCGAAAAACTATGATGTACGAACCCCGAATGGTTCGTTAAAATAACGACTCCGAAGAGTAATTAGTGTTTTTCAAAAAGCGTAATTAATTTACCGATAGCAAAGATATCGCTTTTTGGCCGAAAAACAAAATGCCGCCCCCAAGTGCCCTGCACCAAATAATTTGGCGTAAGGTGATGATAATTTTGAATTTTGAATTTTGAATTTTGAATTTTTACGTATCTTTGCACCGCTAAACCCGAAACCATATCGGGAACAGGTTGCCGAAATAGCTCAGTTGGTAGAGCGTTTCACTCGTAATGAAGAGGTCCCGGGTTCAAGTCCCGGTTTCGGCTCGAAGGTCGCTTTTTTTCAAGGCGGCCTTTTTTTATGAACGTTTTGGTTTATGGTATCAGGACTTGTTTGGGAGTGCCGCAATGTGATGTTGTGGCGGCAAATTTGGAATTTGGGGTAAAAAATGCTATATTTGTGAAACTAAACCAAATCAAACAGATGTCTGAACAAGGCTACCGTGACCTTAAATACGTTGAAGAGCATCTCTCTTGTCGCCACTATCTCCACACGGTTGAAAATGGTTTTATCTGCCTTGAATACAACTCCCCGTGCGAATTTACGCGCGAAACCACCAAAAACGAACTTGTGATGTTGCTCGAAGGCAGTTGCGAGGTGTCGTACGGCGAGTATGCCACCCACCTGTTCCACTCCAACGAGATGTTTCTGGTGCCCCGATCAAGTATGTTTAAGGTTAGTATCATTAAGCCCTGCCGATTACTGGTGATGCTTTTCGATGTCCCTCTCAACAACTGCGACAAGTTGGCACTTTCGGAGTGTTGGTCGTCGCACGAGGCCGATGATTACCGATTCGGTGGCATCGAAATACGCTATCCGCTGACCGCTTTTGCCGACCTGATGTGCTATCTGCTCAAAAACGCAATGAACTGTGAGCACATTCACGAAATCAAACAGAAAGAGTTCTTCTTTCTGCTACGCGGCTTCTACACCAAACACGAGGTGGCGACGTTGTTCTATCCGATTGGGGCTCCGTCGCTCGACTTCAAAAACAGCGTGCTGGAATTGTTCCGCCCCGGCATCAAGGCCGACGAGCTGATTGAGATGTCGAATATGAGCCGCAGTATCTTCTACAAACGATTTGTGGCCGAGTTCGGTATGCCTGTCAACAAATGGATAGCCCACCAAACCGTGGCGCGTATAGAATTTCTGGTGGCCGAGCAGATGCTGTCGGTCAAAGAGTTGATGTATGCCGCAGGGTTTACCTCGGCAAGTTCGTTCAATCGATTTTGCCGACGCGAGTTGGGAGCAGCTCCGAGCGAGTTGCTCTCGCACAACTATCGTCGGAAGTGATCCTGCGCAGTGCATAAGAAGTCTTACATAACAGCATTAAAGATGAATATCATTAGATTTTTGGGCTTTGTAATGGGTGGTGTGGCACTACTTTCGTGCGGTTGCGACCGAGGCGGGCCCTGGGTGACGAGTGCCGATTTTGGCCATTTGTCGACCGGCGAGCAGGTGACGCTCTACACGCTCCGTAACCCTTCGGGTGCCTACGTTGAGGTTATCGACTACGGTTGCCGC